>CAWDBW010000099.1:0-158268 GCA_963800405.1 uncultured Acidobacteriota bacterium | reverse complement strand
GGTGAAGGATCTGCACTTCACGCCGCTGGATTCACCCTATCTGGATTCGATGACGGTGCAGTTTGCGTTCTCCAATCGCGATCCGCGATCGAGTCAGTAAGCCCCAGCAAGTGAGAGCGGCAGGGGGGGCGGGAGGTTCAAGGCCGCGGCCCTTTCGAGCGTGCGACCGCTCTTCAGGGGCTAAAGCCCAGTTGAGATTGGATGCTCTAACGCGGCGCTGAAGCGCCGCTCTTCCACAAAAGCGCGACGATCTTCCGCCAGGCAAATGCGCGCCGCTCTTCCACGAGGCAAAGCCGCGAAGATGAAGCGGCGCAAATATTTCGTTGGCAGATCAGGTACGTGCGGAAAAGGGCGCGGGCGGGTTCATCTATAATCAATGCAGGCATTCTCCTATACACGATGCATCTCTTCCCCTTGCTGGTAGTGTTCGTCGGCGGCGAAGTCGTCGACATGCTACTGAACACTGGCGCGGTCGCCAAGCTGGTTCTGGTGGCGCTGCTGGCGTTCAGTCTGGTCTCGTGGTCGATCATCCTGACAAAATGGAGCCTGCTGCGGCGGGCGCGGGCGCAGAGCGGGCGCTTTGTGCGCGCGTTTCGCAAGGCGCAGCGCTTGCAGGATATCGCCGCCGTGGCCGAGCAATTCAAGCCCAGCCCGCTGGTGGGCGTGTTTGAAGGCGGGTATGAAGAATACAAGCGCCAGGCCGTGACCTCAGGGACGATTCGGAATCTGCTGTCGATCCAGCGTGGGATGCAGATCGGGGCTTCGGAGGAGATCACGCGGCTGGAGCGGAATATGCCGTGGCTGGCGATCACGGCCGCGGTGTACGCCGTTTGTCGGGCTGTTTGGCACAGTCTGGGGCATCATTGATGCCTTTCAGGGATTGGGCACGGCTGGTGCGGCTACGCTGCGGGCGGTTGCTCCCGGCATTTCAGAAGCTCTGATTACCACGGCTGCCGGATTGGCGGCGGCGATTCCGGCGGTGATTGCCTATAACCTGATTGGCGCGTCGATCCGCGAGTTTGCGGCGCGCAGCGACGATTTTGCGCTCGAAGTGCTCAACGCGGTGAGCACGGGCAAGCGGCTGCTCAGGTTTCAGAGGTGAGGCGCTGAATGGCGTTCACCGCTTCCAACGGACGCACGCAGACGGCGCTGGCCGATATCAACATCACGCCGCTGGTGGATGTGGTGCTGGTGCTGCTGATTATCTTCATGGTGACGGCGCCGGTGCTGCAGTCGGGCATCGACGTCAGCGTGCCGAAGACCAAAACGGTGCGGGAGATCACGCAGGAACGGCTGGTGATCACTATCAATAAGGATCAGCGCGTCTTTCTGGGCAACGACGCTATCAACATTAATGAGATTGGAAGCAAGTTGCGGCAGAAGATTCGGGACCCGCGCAACCAGTCTATTTTTGTGCGCGCCGACGAAAATGTTCCCTTTGGCGCCTTCGCCACCGTGATGGACGCCGTGAAAGGGGCAGGCATAACCAACGTAAGCATTGTGACGCAACCTCTCGTGCAAAATGGCAGCAAACGCTGATATCTATTTCGAGCATGACCGCTGGGGCCGCGCGCTGGCGTGGTCGGCGGGATTGCATGTGGGAATCACCGCGTTTGTCCTGATTCTGTCCATGGTTCTTGCCGCCCGAACCGGCGGTACCTGGGGCGCGGGCGGCGGCGGAGACGCTATCGGCGCCACGCTGGTGAGCACGGTTCCGCTGCCCGTGGCGCCCTCGCAGACCAAGAATGTGCTGGCCAACGAATCGAAGGGAATCACTCAGTCGCAACCCAAGATCGAAGAGAAGTCGCCGGACGCGATTGAGATTCAGGGCAAGAACGCGAAGATAAAGCCGAAAAAGAAGCAGGAGACGGTTTCTCAGGAAAAGCCGCAGCCGGCGCCGGAAGAAGAGAATAATCAGGTTGCTTTTGGAGAAGGCGGCCCGGTCAGCGGGCCTTACGGAACGTTCAGCGCGGGGGGCGCCAAGGGTGGGTTTGGCATCACCGGAGGCGGCGGTGATTTTGGCACGAAGTACGCCTGGTATGTGCACGTGATTCAGCAGAAGGTGGCGGAAAACTGGCTGAAGTACGAGGTCGATCCGAGAATCACGGCTGCGCAGCGCGTGTACATTACGTTCGATGTGGCGCGCGACGGGCATCCGGCCAACGTGCAGGTAGAGCAGTCCAGCGGCGTACCTTCGCTCGACATCTCCGCGGTACGGGCGCTGCAGCGCATTGATACTTTTGGTCCGTTGCCCGCCGATTATTCGGGCGGCAAGATTACGGTGGAGTACTGGTTCGATTACAAGAAGTGAACGCTGGCGAAGAGGGAAGAAGCCTTGCAAAGTAATTCCTATCGGGATACGATATTATCGTACGGAGTATGTTTTCCCCCACACGGATGGACGATAGCGCTAGACCAGTTCCCCGGCGATGGCCCGGCAGTTTTCGCGGCCCAGTGATCGCGCTGATTCTCGTGGTTGTCGCTTCCTGCCTTCTCTCTCCAGTGCTGTCCGCTCAGGATTGGGTCAAGACCGGCACCAGCCTTGGCGTGGAGAAGGTGCGGCTGGCCGTTCCCGACTTCAAGCCTTCGACCAACGACCCCCAAAACGACGCTCTGCTCACCACGTTCAATAACACGCTGTGGAATGACCTCGACGTCTCCGGGGTAGTGGAACTGGTGTCGAAGAGCTTTTATCCGCTGCAGGTTCCGGGGCAGCCGCCGGAGGTCAATTTCCTGCTGTGGAATGTGCCTCCGCCCAATGCCGCCATGCTGGCGTTCGGGAACCTGGGCGTGGCCGCGGGAAAACTGACGGTGCAGGGCTGGTTGTACGACGTGAAGAATACGCAGTCACCGCAGGTTCTCGGCAAGCAATACCAGGACGTGGCCAGCGATGCAGTGGCGCGACTGATGGCCCATAAGTTCGCCGATGAAATTATCTTCCGGCTGGGTGGGGGCATTACCGGGATTGCCGAGACGCAGATTTATTTTGTGAGCGACCGGACCGGGCACAAAGAGATCTGGGCGATGGACTATGATGGCTCGAACCAGCGCCAGCTCACCCATCTGGGCTCGATTTCACTGGCGCCGCGGGTTTCGCCGGATGGATCGCGCGTCGCCTTCAGCAGTTTGACCAAAACCGGCTGGGAGATCATGATGTATTCGCTCGACCTTAACCGCACGGTGAGTTTCCCGCATATGGGGGGACGAATCTGTCGCCGGCGTGGTCGGGGGACGGAACCAAGCTGGCGTTTTCGTCTTCGCGCGCGGGTACGCCAGAAATTTATGTTTCCGATGCTTCTGGCGGGAATCTACATCGTATGACGACGGCGAGGGGTCCCGATGTTTCCCCGGTATGGAACCGGAAGACTAATGCGCAGATCGCCTTTGTCAGCGGGCGCACGGGATTGCCGCAGATTTACACGATGGAAGCCGACGGCACCAACCAGCAGCGGATGACCGATCAGGGCTATGCGGTGTCGCCGAACTGGGCACCCAACGGGCAGTTTCTTTCGTTCGCCTGGGTGCGGAAGTACGGCCCCGGGGAGCCGGGAGCGTCGGATCTTTACCTGATGGATATCGCCAGCAAGCAGTGGGTGCAACTCACGCATGATGGCGGGCGCAACGATTTTCCTTCCTGGTCGCCGGATGGACGGCATATCGTGTTTCAATCCAGCCGGTCGGGCAAGGAAGAAATCTGGACCATGCTGGCTGACGGCACCAAAGTTCAGCAACTGACTTTTACCGGACGCAACACCCAACCCAATTGGAGTTGGAAATAGTAAATACGCTTCGTCTGATCCTGGAGGTAAGCTTCTGGGGTCGCAGGAGGAAATAAAGTGAAGCAACAAAGCATAAAGTGGTCTCTTCTGATTGCTGTACTCGGCGCATTACTGACGCTTGGCGCTTGCGGAAAGAAAGCAGCTCCGCCTCCGCCCCCACCCCCGCCGGCACCCCCGGCCCCAACCGCTTCCATTTCGGTGAGTCCGAACTCGATCCAGGCCGGACAGTCGGCGACTCTGACCTGGCAGACCAGCAATGCGACCGACGTGTCGATTGACGGCATTGGAGCCGTTCAGCCGAACGGTTCGCAGAGCGTTTCTCCGACCGATTCGACGACTTATCATCTGACGGCCAAGGGAACGGGCGGCTCGCAGGAAGCAACCGCGCGGCTCACGGTCACGCAACCGCCACCTCCGCCGCCTCCGCCTCCGACGGTCACGGACGAAGACTTGTTCGGCCAGAACATCAAGGATGTCTACTTCGACTACGACAAGTCTGACATTCGCGCCGACCAGCAGTCCTCGATCCAGGCTGACGTGGCCTTCCTCAATCAGCATGCCAATATCAGCTTCACGATTGAGGGGCACTGCGACGAGCGCGGCTCGACCGACTACAACCTGGCCCTGGGCGACAAGCGCGCCAGTGCGGTGAAAGATGCATTGACGTCGGCGGGCATCAGCGCCAGCCGGATCAAGACCATCAGCTACGGCAAGGAAAAACCCTTCTGCACAGAAAGCAACGAAGCTTGCTGGCAGCAGAACCGCCGTGGCCATCTCGTCTATCAGAAGTAGAAGTGAAGCCTGACCGGGGGATGCTGACAGCGTCCCCCGTTTCATCTTGCTTGGCAAATCGCATTGGTGTGCGCCGAAAAAGCGGTCCGCTGAAGACCGGTGATATCCCCCATTGCGTATTCCGGTTCCCAGGCAGCCCTTTCTGTGTGGAATCCTTTCAGCCTGTGGGACAATCAAGACATCTAAGAAATTGGCGGTGCAGGGAATCCTTATGAAACCACATCGTATTTCCGTGTTTCTCCTGTTGTTGTTGGTGCTCTCGCTGGGACTCGGTCCCGCTTCCGGCGCGAATAAAGACATGGTGCAGTTGCAGACGCAGGTGCAGCAGTTGCAGGAACAGATGACCGCCATGCAGCGCAGCTTTGACGAGCGCATGGGCGTGATGAAGAACCTGGTTGAGACCGACACCGACGCGGTGAACAAAGTGGTGGTGGCGCTCAATGGTCTGCAAACCACGCTAAACAAACAGCAGGGAGACGCGGGCTCGAAGGTCGACCAGCTTTCGGGGCAGATTCAATCGCTCAACGATACGCTGGACGAACTGAAGGTCCGCCTGGCCAAGGTCAGCAAACAACTGGAAGACATGCAGGCGGCGCAGCAGAGTCAGGCTGCGCAGCAAGCGACGCAGCAGGCGCAGCAGCAGGCGGCAGCGGCCGCGCCGCCTCCCGACGTGCTCTACAACAACGGCCTGCGCGACTACAACGGCGGCAACAACGACCTGTCTCTGCAGGAGTTTTCCGACTACATCAAGTTCTATCCCAACACCGATCTGGCCGGGAACAGCTATTTCTATCTCGGCGAGATTCAGTTCCGTCAGGGCAACTACCAGGCGGCGGCGCAGAGTTATGACCAGGTGTTGCAGAACTTTCCCAGCGGAAACAAGACTGCCTCGGCGCAGCTGAAAAAGGGATTCGCTCTGATCGAACTGGGGAAGCAGGATGATGGAGTCAGCGAGTTGCGGCGCTTGATCCAGCGCTATCCGCACTCCCCGGAGGCGCTGCAGGCGCGGGATCGGTTGCGCAAGCTGGGAGTTTCGACCACAGGAAAATAACTACAGATTGGCTTGCGCTGCCCGATTGGGATCGCACTAGACTCTTCGCGCCCAGATCAGGGCAGCCGCCACTGAGCCCGCCGCGAGGGTCAGTGTCGCCCACATGGGCAGCACGGCTGTAACCAGGATGGGCAGAACCAGCGCCCAGATCACCGCGACCGCGCTGCCGCCTTGAGATTGCTCCTTTGCCTGCAAAGCTTCCCGATGCCGCTTTGGCAGTAGCGTGTAGCCGATCAGCGACATCAGAGCGAACGCCAGCGGAAGCCAGATTACGACACCAACAAAGTAGTGGTAACCGCCGATTCCCCGCAGCACATCGCCATTCGAGACTACTAGAGGCTTTACTCGGACGATGCGCAGGTGATCGCGTTCTACGTTTGCCCGCCCGTAGAGGTACCAAAGAGTGATGACATTGGATGCCCAGATCGCGATCCGTAACGACGATGCGGCCACCGCCATGAAGATGACGAGCCATGCCGATCGCACGCCTTCGCGTATCGACGGGGCTTGTTCGTCAGGAGCAGATTCTTTGCTCATCGGTTCTCAGAACGACGCCATTTTAGAGCTGTTTTCCGGTCCGGCCGAGTGCTAAAGTAAGCGCCAGGGCGGCTCTAATCTGTCACACCACAGCACGCCCTCCGATTTATAGCGGAGGCTTCATCCATGTCACATAACGCACCCGATCAGGATACGAAGAAAGGCGCTACGGAAGCTGAGGATCACAAGATCCCGGGGAATATCGGCTTGCAGGAACAGTTGGGGCATCGCGATCAGGACCCGATGCTGAAAGATGCGGACTCGGATTTTCCCGAGCCTGGACAGAATCCGGAACACAGCGGCGAACCGGAACGGAAAACCGCGTAATGCAATTTTCTAACTCGCGCAAAAGCAGGTTCCTCACCGGGCTTTCCGCCCGGTTCGGAATGACAAGAAGATTGTCGGCGCGAAGCTAGTTCCTCAGTGCCACTGACGCGAAACTAGCGGAGTTCTTCCATCACCGCGTCAAGCACTTCTTTTCCCGGACGCGTCATCGAATCGGGCAGCGTGGCCAGCGGTTGTTCGACAACATTCAGCATATCGATGAAGTTGGGGGCTTCTGGATTCACGTAGAAGACGCCGGTCAGCACTTCGCCCTTGTCATGAGCTTCGGTGAGGCGGGTGATGGCGCGAATCTTGTCGGTCGGATCGTAGTCTTCTTCCAGCTTGCGCAGATGCAGGCGCGATCCGTCGTGCATGGTGACTTCGACGGTTGTGCCGGGATCGTATTCGACGTTGATGTCTTCGAAGTGGGGAACGAAGCTGACGTCCTGCAGGGTCTCTTCGTGTTCCTTCACGTATTTGTACGACTTGGTCGAGCCCTCGTGATCGTTGAAGGTGACGCAGGGCGAGACCACGTCGAGCATGACCGTGCCCTTGTGCGCGATCGCAGCCTTGAGCATGGCGCTGAGTTGGCGCTTGTCGCCGGAGAACGAGCGCCCGACCAAGCGTTGCGCCGAGTTGAATGGCCAGGGCGCAAGTGTCGATGGGCGGGAGATCGTTGACCACTCCAGTTTTCAGTTTCGATCCCAGATCGGCCGTGGCTGAAAACTGGCCCTTGGTCAGGCCGTAGACGCCGTTGTCTTCGATGATGTAGATGATCGGAAGATTTCGCCGCATCAAGTGGATGAACTGTCCGATGCCGATGGAAGCGGTGTCGCCGTCGCCGCTGACGCCGATGCAGATCAGCTTGTGGTTCGCCAGCAGGGCTCCGGTGGCCACCGAAGGCATGCGGCCGTGCACGGCGTTGAAGCTGTGCGAGCGGGTCATGAAGTAGGCCGGGCGTCTTTGACGAGCAGCCGATGCCGCTCGGCTTGATCAGCAATTCGGGCTGCACGCCCATCTCGTACATCGACTCGATG
Organism: uncultured Acidobacteriota bacterium; assembly: GCA_963800405.1. GTDB lineage: Bacteria > Acidobacteriota > Terriglobia > Terriglobales > Acidobacteriaceae > Sulfotelmatobacter. The sequence continues at coordinate 150,748 of CAWDBW010000099.1, read as the reverse complement.
ATGCGTTCGGAGATCGCGTTGTGACCGCAGCCGGCGCACAGCGTGGTCTTGCCGCCTTTGTAATCCATGACGGTGAGGCCGATGCGGTTGGTTTTCGGTCCTGGTGCAGCGGTTCCGGGTTCGACGGTCGTGGTGCCCATTGCTTGCTCCTCAGGGGCTAAAGCCCTTTTTTTGTCACCTGTACGCGGCCCTGAAGGGCCGCTCTTACACGGCTTATTTGCCTTCCATGCTGGTCAGTTCGTCGGTGATGGACCGCGCGTCGAGCGGCAGTCCGGTAATGTGGGCGATGCTGCGCAGGCGCGTGGTCAGTTCGGGCTTGAGGTCGAGTTTGAGCAGGGCGAGCATTTGCGCGTCGCGATTCTGCTCGACCAGATAAATGCGGTCGTGCTGCTCGACGAACTCGTGCACTTCGCGACTGAACGGATAAGCCTTGAGCCGCAGGTAGTCAGTTTCGATGGCATACTCGTCGCGCAGCTGATCGCGGCTCTCGGTGATGCCCCAGTGCGAAGTTCCGTAGCCAATGATTCCAATTTTCGCGTTCTTGCCCTTGGTGATCTCCGGCCGCGGAACGAACGAGCGCGCAGTTTCGAACTTGCGGTTCAGGCGTTCCATGTTGTTTTCGAAATCGTCGGCGCGCTCGCTGTATTGGGCTTTTTCGTTGTGGCCGCTGCCGCGTGCGAAGTAGGCCGCCGCGGGATGGATGGTTCCCGGCAGCGTGCGGTAGCCGATGCCGTCTCCGTCCACGTCTTTGTAACGGGCGAATCCGCCGAGCCGGTCGAGATCTTCTTTGCTCAGCACCTTGCCGCGATTGATCGGCGTGGCCGGATATTCGAACGGGTCAGACATCCAGTTGTTCATGCCCAGATCAAGATCGGACATGACGAAGATCAGCGTCTGAAACTGCTCGGCCAGGTTGAACGCTTCGGACGCCATGCTGAAACACTCGGCAACGGAGCATGGGAACAGCATGATGTTCTTGGTGTCGCCGTGCGATAAGAACGCGGTCGAGAGAATATCACCCTGGGAAGTGCGCGTGGGCAGGCCGGTGGAGGGGCCTACGCGCTGAATGTCCCAGATGACGCCGGGGACTTCGACGTAGTAGGCGAGTCCGGCGAACTCCGACATCAGCGACACGCCGGGGCCAGCAGTGGCCGTCATGCTGCGCGCGCCCGCCCAGCCTGCGCCGATGACCATGCCGATCGCGGCCAGTTCGTCCTCGGCCTGCACGATGGCGAAAGTCGCTTTGCCGTCGGGGCCGATGCGGTATTCCTTCATGTACTCGATCATGGTCTCGACCAGCGATGACGACGGCGTGATCGGGTACCACGTAACCACGGTGCATCCCGCGAACATGCAGCCGAGGGCCGCAGCGGAGTTGCCGTCGATGATGATCTTGCCCGCGGTCTCGTTCATGCGCTCGATGTAGAAGACGTCGCCCTTCTTCAGGCTGGACTTCGCGTAATCGAATCCTGCCTGGGCCGCGGCCAGATTCAAATTCGCGGCCTTCACTTTTTTCGCAAACTGTTTGCGGATCGCCTTTTCCACCTCGCCCATATCGATTTCGAGCAGGTTCGCGACCACGCCGACATAAACCATGTTCTTGACCAGCTTGCGCAGTTTGGCTTCCGGGCAGACTGCGGCGACCAGCTTGTCGTAAGGGACGGCGTAGAAAAGCACATCATTGCGCAGCTTATGCAGTGCCAAAGGTTCGTCGTAGAGCACGGAAGCGCCGGGGGCCAGCGACATCGTATCTTCGACGGCCGTCTCGGAATTCATGGCGACCAGGAAATCGATTTCCTTCTTGCGGCCGATATAACCATGCTTGTTGGCGCGAATCGTGTACCAGGTCGGCAGGCCGGCAATATTGGAGGGGAACATGTTCTTGCCGGAGACGGGTACGCCCATCTGGAAAATGCTGCGCAGCAGGACCGTGTTCGAACTCTGCGAGCCGGAACCATTGACCGTCGCGACCTGAATGCTCATGTCGTTGACGATGCGTTTCTGTCCCACGCCTCCGGCGGATTCCCGGGGCGCGACATCCGTAGTGGCCATTCCAATACCTTCCTTCAATTAGCGGGCTGAACCCAGTCGCCCGTGATTTGTGGATTGCAGAGGCGGAAACATTTCATTATAGCGGCGGCGGAGGCGTTGCGTCGCGGCCAATCGCCCGTCCGTAGCCCGGAGGAACCTGTTTGGGAAACGGGGGAAAACCGGGAATTCATCCTTCCGTCTTGTAGAACTGGGCCATGTTGCGGAATTTGTTATATCGGGACACGAGTAATTCAGCGGTAGGAAGCTTCTTCAGTTCCGCGTAGTGCTTCTGCAGGCTGGCATCGAGCAGATGCGCCGCGGCTTCGTGGTCGCGATGGGCTCCGCCTTCCGGTTCGGGAACAATGTCGTCGATGCAGCCCAGTTCGCTGAGGTCGGTCGCGGTAATGCGCATGGCCTCGGCGGCGAGCTCTTTCTTGGTGGCGTCTCGCCACATGATGGCCGCGCAACCCTCGGGAGAGATGACGGAATAAATCGAGTTCTCCATCATCAGCACGCGGTCGGCGACGGCAATCGCCAGGGCGCCGCCGCTGCCGCCGACGCCAATCACGGTGGCAATAATGGGAACTTCCAGCCGCGCCATTTCGCGCAGGTTGTAGGCAATGGCTTCGGCCTGCCCGCGTTCTTCCGCGTGGATGCCAGGGTAGGCGCCGTCGGTGTCGACCAGCGTGAAAATGGGGCGCCGGAATTTCTCGGCGAGTTGCATGATGCGAATCGACTTGCGATAGCCCTCGGGATGCGGTGTACCGAAATTGCGGTGCACGCGCTGCTTCATGTCGCGGCCCTTTTGGGTGGCGACGATCAATACTTCGTCGCCGTGGAAGCGGGCCATGCCGCAGATGATGGCGGCGTCGTCGCCAAAGCTGCGATCGCCGTGAATTTCGCTGAAGTCGGTGAATACGCGCTCGATGTAGTCGAGCGACTGCGGCCGCTGCGGATGCCGCGCCAACTCGGTTTTCTGCCAGGCGGTTGGGGGCGTATTCATTTCGACCCTCAGAGTTTCGAGGCGGTCCTGCAGTTTCGCGATTTCGCGGCGGGTGGCATCATCGGCGCCAGGTGCCTGTAGTGCGGCGACTTGGCGCTCGATCTGCTGCAACTCCTGCTGCGTTTTTTCAGTGGCGGCCATGTCTTTAGTGAATCACGCAATAATGCGGACGCTGCCGCGCCCGCACAACTGTTCGACGCGGGCGATGAAATTGCGATCCGGCATCACATTATAGCCTTCGGCTTCCATCACCACCATGAAATCGCCCTGGCGTTCCACGTCAAACAACACTTTGGCCTCGCCTTTGCGCTCCAGAAAGAGGGCGTGCAGATCGTCGACGGTGGCTTCCTGAGAAGTCTCAATCGGCACGCGAATGCGAATGGCGCGCGGCAGCGGAACCTTGGCTTCTTCGAGCGGTTGGATCTCCGCCGCGGTGATCTTAGGATTGGCGCCTTCCTCGATGCGCACGCCGGCCTTCACCAGCACGGGCACTTCGAGTTTCACTTTCTCGCCGATTTTCTTGTAGGCCTCGGGGAAGACGATCATGTCGATCGACCCCGACATATCTTCGAGCGTGGCCTGGGCATAGTAATCGCCGCGCTTCGACTTGAGCACGCGCACGTTGCCGATGATGCCCGCCGTCACAATGGTTTCATCTTTGCCGGTCGATTTCGTCATGGCCGCGATTTCTTCGACGCTCAGCGCTTGCAGGTCGGCGAGTTTGTCTTTGTATTTTTGCAGGGGATGGCCGCTGATGAAGAAGCCAAGAATTTCCTTTTCCGCGGTGAGGCGGGTGTGCTCGTCCCAGTCAGGAGCGTTGGGGAGTTTGTCGTTGTTCGCCTCTGCATCGTCCTGCTGAAATACTCCGAACAGGCCGTGCTGGCCGGATTCGGCGTCGCGCTGAGCCTTCTGCGCCTGCTCCATCGCCTTGTCTAGAACAGCCATGAGTTGCGCGCGGCGGCCCATGGAATCCATCGCGCCGCTTTTGATCAGAGATTCCAGAACGCGCTTGTTCAGCAGGCGCAGGTCGACGTTTTCGCAGAACTCGAAAATCGATTTGAACCGTTCGAGTTTCTTGCGGGCGGCGACAATCGACTCGATGGCATTGCCGCCGACATTCTTCACCGCGGCCAGGCCGAAGCGGATCGACTCGCCGTGTGGCGTAAAGTTGGCATCGGAAACGTTGATGTCGGGCGCTTCCACGGCGATGCCCATCTCGCGGCATTCGTTGATGTACTTGACCACGTCGTCGGTCGAGCCAGTGACCGACGTCAGCAGCGCCGCCATGAACTCCACCGGATAGTGCGTCTTCAGATAAGCCGTGTGGTAAGCGAGCAAAGCGTAAGCCGCCGAGTGGGACTTGTTGAAGCCGTATCCGGCGAACTGCGCCATGAGATCGAAAATCTTCTCGATCTTTTTCGGCGGAAACTTCTGTCGCGCCGCGCCTTCGACAAAACGCTCGCGCTGCTGCGCCATTTCCTCGGCCTTCTTTTTGCCCATGGCGCGGCGCAGCAGGTCGGCTTCACCCAGCGAGTAGCCCGCCAGGCGGTTCGCGATCTGCATCACCTGTTCCTGATAAACGATCACACCCAAAGTTTCCCGCAGAATCTCCTGCAGTTCGGGCAATTCGTATTCGACTTTCTTGCGGCCGTGTTTGCGGTCGATGAAGTCGTCGATCATGCCGCCCTGGATCGGGCCGGGCCGGTAGAGCGCGTTCAGAGCGGTGAGGTCCTCGATGGAATTCGGCTGATACTTGCGCAGTACGTCACGCATGCCGTGCGATTCAAACTGGAAGACACCGGAAGTCAGTCCTTTGTAGAAAACCTTTTCGTAGGTTTCGTGATCTTCGAGCGGAATCTGTTCGAGCGTGATGGCCGTGCCGCGCGTCTGCTCAATGAGTTTCAATGCGTCGGTGAGAATGGTCAGCGTGGTCAGGCCGAGGAAGTCCATCTTCAGCAGGCCCAACTTGTCGATGGCGACCATGTCGAAGGCGGTCACGATTTCGTCGTTCTTGGTGCGGTGCAGCGGAACCAGGTCGGTAAGCGGGCGCGGTGAAATCACAACTCCAGCGGCGTGGACGCCGGAATTGCGCACCATGCCTTCCAGCTTTTTTGCGGTCTCGAACAACTCGCGGATCTGTCCGTCTTTTTCGATCGCTTCGCGAAGTTGCGCGGAATCTTCGATGGCCTGCTCCAGCGTGATGTTCAGCTGGGTCGGAACCATCTTGGCGATGCGGTCGACGTCGGCGTAGGGAATGTCCATGGCGCGGCCCACGTCTTTGATCGCGGCCTTCGCGGCCATTGTGCCGAACGTAATGATCTGGGCGACGTTGTCGCGTCCGTATTTCTGCGTGACGTACTGGATGACCTCGCCGCGGCGGTTCATGCAGAAATCGATGTCGATGTCGGGCATGGACACGCGCTCGGGATTCAGGAAGCGCTCGAAAAGAAGTTCATGCTGCAGCGGATCGATGTCGGTGATGCGAAGCGCATAGGAAACGAGCGAGCCGGCGGCCGATCCGCGGCCGGGGCCGACGGGGATGTCGTGCTCGCGAGCGTAGCGGATGAAATCCCAGACAATCAGGAAGTAGCCGGGGAACTGCATCTGCTGGATGATCGCGAGTTCGCGCTCCAGGCGTTGCTCGTAGTCGGTGATGGAATGCTTCAGCTTGCCTTGGTCATGTAAGGGACGAAGGGCCTCCAGGCGGCGGGCGAATCCTTCGCGGGTTACGTGCACGAAATAGCTGTCGATGGTGTAGCCGGGCGGGACTTCGAACTGCGGGAACGGATTCGCTACTTTTTCCAGACGAAGACTGCAGCGCTCGGCAATGTCGAGGGTGCGCGTGAGCACCTGCGGAGAGTCCTTGAACACGCGCGACATTTCGTCGTGACTCTTCACGAAGAACTGGTTGCCGTCAAACTTCATGCGGGCCGTGTCGTGGATCGACTTTCCCGTCTGGATGCACAGCATCACGTCTTGCGCGTGGGCATCGTCTTCGCAGAGATAGTGGCTGTCGTTGGTGGCGACCAGCGGCAGGCCGAGATCTTTTTCGAGCTGGAACAGGCCGGGATGAATGCGGTGCTCCTGCTCCAAGCCCTGATCCTGAATTTCGAGATAGAAATTCTCTTTGCCGAAAATGTCGGCGAACGTTCCGGCCGCGGCGCGCGCGGCGTCGTAATTGTTCTCCATCAGGCGCTCGGCGACTTCGCCTTTCAGGCATCCGGAGAGGCCGATCAGGCCGCGGGAATGTTCGGCAAGAAACTTCTTGCTGACGCGCGGCTTGTAGTAGAAGCCGTGGAGCGAGGCCTCCGACGTGATCTTGACCAGATTGCGGTAGCCTTCTTCATTTTCGGCGAGGACGAGCAGGTGATTGTAGGTGTCGCCTTCGGGCGCGGCGCGGTGATCGTCTTTTTTGCAGATGTAGAGTTCGCAGCCGACGATCGGCTTCACGCCCGCATGCTTGGCCGCGTTGACGAAGTGGACTGCGCCAAAAATGTTGCCGTGGTCGGTCATGGCCACGGCGGGCATCCCAAGTTCTTTCACCCGCTGGCAAAGTTTTTCGACATCACAGGCGCCGTCGAGCAGGGAGTAGTCGGTGTGCAGGTGCAGGTGGACGAATTGAGACATGGGTTCGGTAGCGCTAGTCTACCGCAACCGGGACAGAGGAAAACTGTTCGTTTCTGTGGTTTTCGTGTTCAGCAACAAGCGAAACGGCTACCAGATGAGTGAAATCGGGATTTATTAGCAGCCGTGGCCGACTTCCCAGATCAACCGGTCCCAACCAACAGATTCCCGCCGACCTTGTTCATCATGAAGAACCGGAGGAGAATCCTTCGCTGGCGAGGTTCCGTCGGAGCTCGGAGCCACTGAGGTAAGCTTGATAGTGCCGATCGTGGGATGCAAAACGGGTTTGGCACCCCTGCTGGTAAAACGGCGGATTGGGCATCAGACGATGCTGCGCAATCCGAGGGTGGATCAGCCTGTACTGGTTGTTTGCCGGAATTTGTTGTTTGTTTCGGTTCGTTCTTTTCTTGTCTTTCTAGACAGTCCCAATAAACAAGGACCTGCCCCGGAAATGCTCCCAACACGTGATTCAGCGCTTCCAAAACCGTTACGTTGTCGAGCGAGCCTGATATGTGCGGGGCCCCGGGCGGGCGCTGACTGTACCCGGCGCCTACTCCTGCTGCGATTCCCTCCGACCACGGGTGTAAGGCAATGTTGTGGACCTTCGCGTAAGCAACAACTTCGGGTGCTGACAAAATGACTCCCGCTGCAAAGCTTGCGCTGTAAATTTCATGGTGAGCAAAGTCCTCGAACAAGATGTGGCTGATCCTGATGCTTAGGATGTCTGTCGGAACTCCCTTTTCACGCATTCGAATCGTTCCGTCTCGGTCCTGTTTTACCTGCATAGCCTGATCGTTCGCGGCAATGGCGCGCAGAGCCGCAAGAGGAGACGACCCGTTCGTTGGGGCACTACCAAATTGCGGAAAACCCGGAAGGGCGGAACCGCATCGCCCGGCGAGCTCAACCGAACCCGCTAGGTCGGCCTTCTGAAGAACTTCGAAAATAGGCTTCAGTTCCTGTCCCCAAGGATGCAACTGTCCCCAAAGGTGCAGCTCTTGCCCTCGAATCGGCACTAGCATGCCGATAAAAAGAAGGAGCACAAACGCAGGGCGTAGCATTCGTAGTCTTCCCATCTAGGAGATAGTTTAATCCAAAAGCCGTGATGGTTGACGCTATCAGGCCATTGCTCAAAACCCGGGAGTCCGAGAGGGAAAGCCGATTCCCTGAGATAACGCGACAGGCGGGGAGTCTCTAGCTCGCGCTGGCCGCGGCAGCCTGCGCCTTCTGCAGCAGCCTGCGGGCCTGGCTGATCAAGTCCGCCACTTCGAAGGGCTTTACCAGGTAGGGTACGCCGCTGTCCTGAAGGAACGTGCGTTCGTCACCCTGTTCGACGGAGTTCGAGAACGTATACAGGACGTGGCCTTCCATGGCCGAGCAATTTTGCTGGAGCCACTGGAAGGATTCTTTGGCGCCCCACTGGCCGGCAATGCTGCCGTTGATGATGAGGGCGTCGAAGGGCTCGGAGAGCAGCCGCGTCTTCACATCCTGGCTGGTTTTGGCGGTCACGACGGAGGCGCCGGAGCCGGTCAGCACATCGCGTTCAAATTCGAGCACCGCTTCTTCTTCCTCGACCAGAAGCACGCGGCCATGGATGGCGCCCTCGTGCGGACGAGCCACAGGCTTGACCGCTTCGAGTTCAGGCTGGGCCGATACGGCCGCGGGCAAGCGCACCTCGATGACTGCGCCGCCGTCGGGAGCGTTGTTGGCGGTTATGTCGCCGCCGTGTTCTTTCACGATGCCGTAGCAGATGCTGAGCCCGAGTCCAGTGCCTTTGCCCACGCTCTTGGTGGTGTAGAAGGGATCGAAGATGCGCTTGGGGTCTTTAATGCCGGCGCCATCGTCGGTGAACTGCGTGCAGACGTGCCCGCCCACGTTCAAAATCTGAATCTTGAGCTTGCCGCTGCGGCCGGTCTCCAGAATGGCGTCGACTGCATTATTGATGATGTTCAGAAAGACTTGCTCGATCTGATGCGGGTCGGCCACGACCAGCGCAGGTTCGGAAGGAACGTCGCGCTCGACCTTAATGTTGTTGATCTTGAGGTCGTAGTCGCGCAGCGCCAGAGTTTCTTCCAGTATCTTGCGCATGTCGACTTCGTCGCGCTGCGGCTTGCGCTGGCGGGCGAAGGATAAAAGATTCTGCACCACGCGATGAGTGCGCTGCGCCTGCTTGAACAACTTGCTGACGTAATCCTGGGCGCGAGTGTTCAGGCCTTCGCTTTCGAGAAGCTGGGCGTAGCCGAGGATCGCGGTCAGCGGATTATTGAGCTCGTGGGCAACGCCGGCAATCAATTGCCCGACGGCTGACATCTTTTCGCTCTGCAGCAGCTGTTCTTGCGTTTTGCGCAGGTCTTCGTAGGCCCGGCAGGTTTCTTCGTAGAGACTGACTTTTTCGATGGTGGTGGCGAGCTGCCGGCTGATAGCGACCAGCAGATTTTCGTCATTGCTGGAGTAGGAGTATCCCAGGTCGCTGCACAGGCCCATGATGCCTACGGGGGCGTCCTTGCCCCAGAACAGCACCCAGATCCAGGCGCGGTCCGAATCGGAGCGCATGAACTCGGCAACCTTGGGCGGCAGGTGCGGCAGATATTCCGCGGTGACCACCTCGGTGCGCGAGCGCATGATCAGGTCGCCAAAGCCCTCGGTAAAGCAGACTTCCGCGGTGCGCGTCTTGTCCCGGCTGCGCGGGCCCCAGGCGGCGCGCCGGCGATATGTGGTGGTGTCGCTATCGGACAAATAAACGGTTCCGCTATCCGCGCCAAACAGGGTGACCACCTGGCGCAGGGTCAGGTTCAGAATTTCGTCAAGATCGAAGGACTGCGCCGCGACCACGGCCATAGCATTTAGGGCGTTCAATTCACGGTTGCGGCGCCGCATTTCGTCTTCGGCGCGGCGCTTCTCCGTCATGTCGAGAACAAATCCCTGATAGCGTTCGATGTTGCCGGTGGCATCGCGGGTGGCGAAGCTGCTCTCCACCGCCAGCAGCAGCGAGCCGTCCTTGCGGCGCAGGGTTACATCGAAATTCCGCACGTAGTTGTGATCTTCAATTTCACGGCGGAAAGCTTCCCGCTGTTTGGGATCGACGCAGATTTCCGAATTCAGGTTCAGGACCAGCAATTCCTCGCGCTGTTTATAGCCCAGCATGTGCACGAAAGCGTCGTTGCAGTCGATGAGCTGGCCTTCAGGGTTGGCGACGTAAACCCCTTCCTGCACCTGCTCGAACAGTAAACGATATTTTTCTTCCGCGGAACGGCGGTCCGTAATGTCGCGGACCACGTGAATGGTGCCTTTTTGCGGGCTGCCTTGCTCGGTATAGATGGAAGTCGAGACCACCGAGAAGCCGCCGAAACAGGGGTCGGCGCCCTCGGTGAATTCTTCATCCCCGCCCATGGCGCAGTAGGGGCATCCCGTCCACTCGCCGTAGGTGTGGGGCAAAGTCGATTCGCAGGAACTGCCGACGACGTCCGCCGCGGCCTGGCCGAGATGTTCGAGCAGAACCTGATTGGCCTTGATGATGCGGAAGTCGGCGTCATGAGCCAGAATGATGTCGTGAATCGAGTCGAAGGTGTTGATCCACTGCCGCTGCGAACGCAGCACCTGTTCCAGCAGGCGGAAGTTTTCCACGGCAACCGCCAGTTGCTTGGCGCAGCCCTGGAGGAACTCCAACTCCTCCGCAGTCCACAGCCGGTTCCCCGAACTGCCCAGCAACAACAGGCCGATGGGCGACTTGTTGCCCACGACCGGAACCATCACCAGATGGCGAATCTTCTCGTTCTCCAGACATAACTCAGGCTCAGGACCGGCAGATTCGCGTGTGGTCACGACCGGGCCGGGATGATTCAGCAGCTTGGTGATTTCGTCAGTGATCTCCGCCATACCGGCATCGCGGAGGAAATCCGAAGACAGCCCGGCGGCGTGAGTCGCTACCAGATGTCCACCTTCGAGCAGACGGAACCACGCCGCTCGGACGCCGGTCAGGGATTGCAATTCCTCAACCGCCGCTTGCACCACGCTCCCATATTGCTGGGCGGTGGCCATGCTGCTGGTGATGGCCTGCACTGCCCGCAGCCTTCGCGTGCGTACCCGGGCCTCATCCATGGCGACCAGCAACATGCTCACACCCAGCACAACCTGGGCGGCCAGTGATGCCTCCGCGGGAACACGGTCAGTGAACGGTGCCCAGGAAAGATGCAGCGACAGCAGACCGAGCGCGAGCAGCCACGCCGGGAGTTCGAACCGTCCGCGGCGGGCGCGCAGCAGCGCAATCGCCGCCGTCAGCAGAATGATCCGGTAGCCGACTTCCACCGCCACGCGCAAGGGCAGGGAATCGGGCCACAATAGAACGCGGGCTCCGGCAAAGCCCACCAGGACGGGCGTGATCACCATCAGGGGAAGAATCAGATCCCGGCTGCGGGTGTAGAGCAGCACGGCGCCCGCCAGCAATCCCACGGCGAGTACAAACGTCGCCTGCACTGCCACCAGGTCGAAGGGTGCTGGGATTCTCGGCGCCAAGCAATGCTCGGCCAGACGCGACGCCACCAGGGCGGTCCAGCCTAAAACCCAAACTTTAAGATAATTCTCACGGAAGGCGCGCAAGGCGAGCAGCGAAGCGCCCAGCAGGATCAGCAGAGTTAATTCCGCTGCCGTAGGCCGGGCCAGACCAAACTGCGTCAGTCCAAGACTTGCCGCCGAGTTCCAGATGGACCAGAGGGATGCGCTCATCACAGTGCGGACGTACGTCTTCCTTGTTCTTGAATATCACGGCCCGGTGCTTTCCTGGTCGAGTTTCGGGACCGTAGTGATTACTTTCGGCATCTCGCCGGTGGGTTACAATCGCCGATAGACTTTCGTGTGTTCTCATGCCAGATCGCATACTTGTAGTTGACGACGAAGAACCGATTCGGGAAATCGTCTGCTCCATGCTCGGTACTGCTGGATACGCCTCGAAACAGGCGGCTTCCGGCATGGAGGCCCTCGCCGTGCTCACTTCAGGAGAAGAGTTTGAGTTGATGCTCTCCGACCTGATGATGGCGGACCTCGACGGCATTGGCCTGCTGGAACGCACCAAGGAACGGTATCCGGATATGCCGGTGGTGATGGTGACCGCCGTGCACGACATTTCGGTCGCGCTGGCGGCCATCCGCAACGGGGCGTACGACTACCTGTTGAAGCCTTTCGAGCGCGAGCAATTGCTCAACACGGTCAGCCGCGCCTTGGAAAACCGCCGCCTCAAGGTGGAGAACCGAACCTACCAGACCAACCTGGAATCTCTGGTCAAAGCCCGTACCGACCAGCTGCAGAACGCCATGGCGAACCTGGAGCGCTCCTACGACATCACGCTCGAAACGCTGGGCGACGCGCTGGACTTGAAGGACCGTGAGACCGAAGGCCACTCCAAACGTGTAACCGCCTTCACGATCGCCATTGCCCGCGCTATGGGCTTGCCGCGCGACCAGATTAATACGATTGCCCGCGGCGCTTTTCTCCACGACATTGGGAAGATTGCGATTCCTGACAGGATACTTCAAAAGCCGGGGAAACTTGAGCCCGACGAAATGACGGTCATGAAGGAACATGCCTATCACGGCTACCAGATCGTGAAGAAGATCCCGTTCCTGACGGAAGCGGCCGAGATTGTGTACTCGCACCAGGAGCGTTTCGACGGCACTGGCTATCCCCGCGGACTGAAGGGCGAACAGATTCCCCTCGGGGCACGAATCTTCTCCGTCGCCGACACGCTGGACGCCATCACCTCCGAACGGGTCTACCGGCCGGCGCAGACTCTGCAGGCGGCGCGCGAGGAGATCGCAAGGTGGGCCGGACGCCAGTTCGATCCTGAAGTGGTCGAGAGTTTTCTCAAAATGCCAGACAATATCTGGGACGATCTGCGCAACGAAATCCACAACCAGATCTACCGCCCGTAGGGTATTCCGTCTGCGGTCAGGGCTCGAGTTCGCGCGAGGGCGCAACCATTTGAACAGCCATAGCCCATCGAAATTGCTGTTGGCGGCTGCCGTGTTGCTCATGGCCGTGCTGACGATGGCTTGCGCATTGCTGCCGCGCGGCCTCGTCCTGGCCGCGTTCAGCGACATTGTGGGCGCGTTGCTGATGCTCTCTGCGCTGCTCACGTTCGCCTGGCTGGGCGTGACCAGCCAGGGCCGCATCCGCTGGTTCTGGTTGCTGCAATCCGGGGGATGGGCCCTGTGGTTGGGCGACCAGACGGTGTGGATCTATTTTGATCTGATTCTGCGGAAGCCAATGCCCGGGATGCATCCTGCGGACGCGTTGCTGTTTCTGGCCGGCGCGCCCATGGTGGCGGGTGTGCTGCTCCGGCCCCATCGCCAGACCTCGGAACGCAGTGCGCGGCTCGGCGTACTCGACTTCCTTCTGCTCTTGCTCTGGTGGCTCTATCTCTATGTATCGTTCGTGGTGTGCTGGCAGTACATCTCGCCAAATCTGGACGCCTACAACCGCAACTTCGACATGCTCTCCGCGGCGGAAGCGGTCCTTCTCGCGGCTGTGCTGCTGATCTTCTGGCGGGAAAGCTCGGGACGGTGGAAGACCCTCTACGCCTGTCTTTGCGCCGCGGTCGTGTTCAATGGCGTGTCCTTCTACGCACTCAACCATGCCATTGAGCGCGATGTCTATTTCACCGGCAGTTGGTACGACATCCCCTACTCCGCTTCCTTCGCATTGTTTACCGCGGTGGGCGTGCTGGGACCGGACCTGACTCCAGCGGCGGAGGGCAAGGCCGATGAATCCTACAGTTCCTGGATGGCAAATCTGGCGATGATGGCTGTGCTCACGTTGCCGATGATCGCGCTCTACGCCATGCTCGATCGCCGCCTGCCCCAATCGGTGGCAAACTTCCGCGTGCTGGTGACGCTGGCGACCATGTTTCTGATGGCTTTGGTCTTGTTCATCCAGCATCGCCGTCTGAACCGGGAATTACGCAGCACCAACCTCGTGCTGCAGGAGGCTTCGCTTACCGATCCGCTGACCGGACTGCGCAACCGCCGCTATTTCTCGGCGACCATCGAATCGGATGTGAACCAGGCCTTGCGCTCCCACACCGATGGCCGCGACCTGCACACTCGCGATCTGGTCTTCTACCTGATCGATGCCGACAATTTCAAGGAAGTGAATGACCGCTATGGCCACGACGTCGGCGATAAGGTGCTGGTGGAGATGGCTCGCCGTCTCAGTTCTTCCATTCGCGGCTCCGATGTCCTGGTGCGCTGGGGCGGAGAAGAATTCCTGATCGTGTCGCGCTACACCGATCGCGCCGACGCCGAATGGCTGGCTCAACGGGTTCTCTCGGCGGTCGGCGACACGCCCATCAGCCTGGGCGCATCGGGAAAAACCTCGCCAGAAACGTCGCCAGAAACCATGTACCGTACCTGCTCGCTGGGCTGGGCGGCATTTCCGTGGTTTCCAGATAATCCGCGGGCTATCACCTACGATGAAGTTCTCACCCTTGCCGACCGCGGCCTGCGCCAGGCTAAACAGTCAGGCAAGAACCGGGCCGTCGGAATATTGCCGGCCACCGGAAAAGTTCCTGCCACCACGGTTGAGGGGTTGCACTCCGCTGTCCTGCAGGTTGATGTGCTGGCCGTGCCCGGCCCCGCCCGGGGTTGATTCTCTGGTCGCAGCTCGGGAACTATGATTTAAGTCTCCAGATTCCTCTGTGCGCCTTTGGGTCCTCTGTGGTTCAGCCTTTGGGTTGGGGCTGAATCAGAGCGTCCCTAGGACGTTGCCCGGCGCCGGGAAGCCGGGCGGTGGAGTGGCTCCGAGCGGCTCGACCTGAAGCGTCAGACCATCGATTTTGCGTACGACGACGAGTTGCCCCACCGGCAATTCCGCCGAAGCCAGCGCGTCCCACAGTTCCCCGTGGACGAAAACTTTGCCTAGCGGCGTGAGCGCGGTCTGCGCCACGCCAGTTTCGCCGACCAACCCTTGCGCGCCCGTCACGACTTTGTTGCGCCGTGCCTTCAGAGCGATGGTCATCAGAAAGGCGGTGATCAATCCGAGAGGTACGCTCACGGCCAGCGCGGTCAGCAGGTGGACACGCAATTCGGGAATGGGCGAGTCGACCAGCAGCAGTCCGCCCAGCGTGAGCAGCGTGATGCCTCCGATGGTGAGGACTCCGTGGGTGGCGAACTTGGCTTCGGCGGCGAACAGGGCGAAGCTGGCCAGAATCAGCACCAGCGCGGCAAAGCGGGTGGGCAGAAGATTCAGGGCAAAGGCCGCTACCAGGATAAAGACGACGCCCACCGTGCCGGGAACGACCGCGCCGGGATGATTGAATTCGACGTAGAGCGCGAACGCTCCGATGGCCAGCAGCAGGAACGCTACGTTCGGGTCCATGAGCTCGTCGAGGATGCGTTCCTTGAGCGTCATATCGAACGCGACAAACTGCTGCCCGGTGAGATCTAGTGTGGCGGATTGTCCGCCGAAGCGTTTGAAACTCTTGCCCTGCATCTGGCGGAACAAGTCTTCGGGAGTTGAGGCGACGTAGTCGATCAGATGTGCGCTGAGAGCTTCTTGCTCGGTAAACGATTTGGATTCGCGGACGGCGCTCTCGGCGGCTTCCACGTTGCGGCCGCGCTTGGAGGTGACGGAACGCATCAGGGCCGCGGTGTCGTTCTCGATTTTCCGGTTCATCTCTTCGTCGGGCTTGACTTGAACGGGACCAATCAGCGTGACCGGATGCGCCGCGCCCGCCGCCGTTCCCGGGGACATGGCGGCGACGTCCGCCGATTCAAGAATGAATATTCCCGCGGAACCTGCATGACCGCCTATGGGCGTCACGTAGACGATGACCGGCACGGAGGACGCCGTGATCTTCTCGATGATGTCTCGTGTAGAGCTGACGAGGCCGCCAGGTGTATTGATCTCGATCAATATGGCCTTATCGTTGCGGCGCTGTGCTTCATCGATGGCGCGGGAAATGTACTCCGCGCTAATGGGCTGAATGGTGTCGTTGACCACGACCTTCAGAACTTGCGCGGAGGCAGGCGATGAGAGCGCGAGAAGGACGAAGGCGATGAGGGAGAGGAATGTAGGTGCAACTATTTTTTTTTGCACTTCCGCTAAAATCCTTGGTTTGTTTGAGTTACCGGGGGATGGTGCCCTGGTCGAACGGTAAAATATTGAGAGTAAAGGGCTTGGAGGTAAAATATTGCGGAATAAGGAGTTAGCCGGGAGATTTCTGATTGAGGCAACGCGAGATGGTCTGCGGCCAAACACAGATTCGTAAAACTCAGACATACCTAGTTTAGCAGGTTGAGTGGGATTGTTTGCGAACGCAGCGGCGGAGAATTCGCTTTGCGGAGAATGGGTTAAGGGCGTGGAGCAAGAATTTGCTTGACAGCGTCGGGATTTTGAGTCGGTTGGGGGGCTGGCGCAGGTTTGGCTAACGCATTGGGCCGGTTCAGCGGGAGATCACTTCGACTTCGCTCAGGGCAGGCTCTTCGCTTCGCCTGAAGAACGGCTCCGCTCAGGATGACCCTACTGCCGTTCTTAGGCATATCTGAAATTGTGTAACCAGATTGCCTACGGGTGGTGCATGAACCTTTTGATCCAGGACGTTACCTACGCATTTCGCTAGTTGCGCAAAACGCCGGGCTTCACCGTGATGATCCCGGCTCGCCGTGCCGCATCCTTTAACCCAGTGCAGGCTCTGCGGGTTGAATAGGGCAAAGAAAGGGGAACAGCATTCGTTCCTCTGTTGAGGGCTAGTGGGGATGGCGCAACTCGTCGGCGACTTGACTGGCGGTCTGGTCCATCAGTTGGGAGACCAGGATTTCGTCGGGTGCTTGATCGTGAGCTTTCACGATGCCAGAGGCCCACTCTTCGAGTTCTCCCGCGCGCATGACGCGGTAGGAAAGGGTGGCGCGGTTCTCTTCGGGAGCGCCGGTGCGAGGGTCGACAGGAGCACTGCCAACCTGGGTCGACCGGGATCGGGGATTGCCCATCTCGGAAGTGCCGGCGTCGATTACTTCGATTACATCAGTGTGCAGAATGAACTGGCAGTTCTGATCGCGTACGGTTGGATCGGTCTCTGAATTTGAATCGAGTAGAACGGTTTCTATGCGGGCGGTTTTGCCGTTGGCTACATCCTTGGCTTTATTAGTTCGTTCGAGTGCTTTAATGAGTTGGCTGCGCTGCCATGCCGTGTTGATGAGGTTGTGCGAGCTGTTCTGGAGAGTGGAGACGCAGAGTCGGATGGGGTCGGGTTTGTTCTGGGCACGGGCAAGGGAGGGCAACATCGATATCAACATCAGTAGGATTGGCGACAGGAAAGTGGACAGTCGTCGCATTGAAGCTTACCCCTGGTGGAGGAACGGAACATCCAACACGATACACCTGCAATCGGGGCGGTCGGGGGA
Source organism: uncultured Acidobacteriota bacterium (assembly GCA_963800405.1). GTDB lineage: Bacteria > Acidobacteriota > Terriglobia > Terriglobales > Acidobacteriaceae > Sulfotelmatobacter. The sequence goes on along the minus strand of CAWDBW010000099.1, from coordinate 133,702 downwards.
ATCTTTCAGCTCGCCGAGTGCGCGGCGGGATGCGTTCGAAGCGTTGTCTTGACTGGTGGAGACCAGTCAAAACGTGTAATGGCCTGATAACAGGAGCTATGGACGCTCTAGCGTCGACAGGATAAAGTACGCAAATGATGATAGAACTGATCACCCGTACTGCCCTGCCGCAAATCCGGCTGGATGGAGTAGCTATGGAGAAACGCGCGCAAAGCGTCGCTATTTATCTGGCGGTGAGCCTCCTCCTGGTGTTTGCGAGCGGTTGCGGCAGTGGGGCTAGCGGGGGCGGGGGTGGCGGAAACGGCGGAGTTCCAGGGCCAACGCTGACTTCGCTTTCACCAGCAAGCAAGCTTGCCACTGACCCGTCGTTTTACTTAACTGTCAACGGGACGGGATTTGTTCCCGGAGGCGCGATCTATTGGAATCGAGAACTCATCGGCGCATATACCTTTATTTCTTCAACACAAGTGACCATTCCGATTTCTGAGCAACTGCTTAATGTTTTTGGTGGCCCGGTGAGCGTGCAGGCGACGATTCCCACTTCAACTGGTGGTGGTATTTCCGATTTCTCCAACCCACTGACCTTTACCGTCGGTGGTGCTACAGGCGTAGGAGCGTGCGGACTCTACGGCGAATTCAATTTACTGTTCACAGGATTTGCCATCAAGGGCGCGGCTAGCGTCCCCGTGACTATCGTAGGCAATTTCGGGGTGGATGCCACCGGAAGCGTTGCCGGCGAGGAGGATTACAAGGATTCGACGACGACCCTGACAGCGCAGGTGGTCACTGGGACCTGCACCAACAGCGCCACCCCTGGAGAAGGAACATTGACGTTGACGACGGCGGCAGGAACCGCGACTTATACGTGGGTCGACCAGTTCCCGCCGAATGTCGGCAGGCTCTCGGAGTCGGATGATACGAACGGAATCTCTGGGTCTGGAGAATTCATACAGGAAACGCCGGCGGCAACCCTGACCGGAGACCAGGTTGTGGCGCTGGTGGGAAGCGACGCGACGGGCGGGCGCATGAGCGTGGTGGGCAGATTGACCGTCACTAACGGGCAAGTGAGCGGGGGGGAGGGAAACATCAACGATGCGGGCACGATCACGTCCAAGGCAGCGATCACGGGTAGCGTTTCGACGAATCCGGTGGATGCATTCAACCGTTCGACCGGGACGCTAACCGTGGGCAGCGACACGCTGCAGATCGCATTCTATGTTGGGGGCTTCACAGAGCCTAGTGCTGGGGTTGGGGGGGGCGTCAAGCTCCAGGTTTTTGTCATGGACGTGGATACCGGTGGACCGATTCTTGGAGGGAACCTCACTCTCCAAGGGCTTCTCACCGGGCTCAATTCGAATTTCCAGTTGAATGCTCCCATTGTGTTTGGTACGTGGGGAGTGGATTCCGGTGGGCTGACCTCTGACACGACCATTGGCCGAGCCTCCAACTTCAACAGTGGCACCGGAACATTTGATCTGGTTTTCGACCGGGTCAGCGGCGGGACGGCCGTTCTGGACACGTCCGTCACCGGCGCCACATATAGTGTAGCCAGTAACGGGCGTGTGGATGCTTCCGTGACTTCAGGCGGGAACACGAACACTTACGTCTTTTACCTGGACCAGGACAACGACGGATTCATGCAGGAGACCAGCGGGAGCGCGGTTGGGTTTGGGCGGTTTGAATTGCAATCGTCGGTATCCTTCAACGATTCGCCGTTTGCTGCGGGCACTTTCCTGCCGTCCGTCCCGACGTCGCCGGACGGTGTGGCGCAGGTCTTAATGAATGGCGGAAACATTACCGGCGGGCTGACCGGCTCGTATAGTCTAGATCCCACAGGCAGGGGAACGGGAGCTGTGAACCTGCCGGTGTTTGGCAGCACTGACATAGTCTTCTACGTGATTAATGCGGGGACGATCGAGGTCATGGGCAGCGACGGCGTGGAGGGAGACGCTATTAGCTACTGGCAGCTGCAGTGAGGGCTTTCAACTCTCAGCAGAACCAACAAACCAACGGTCGGATCTTGGAGGCCAACGAATTGATACAGGATCACGTCCTGAGGCGGCGATGTTCTTCCGCCCATTGCTAGAACGGGAGTAGCTGGCGAAAAATCTCTATAGCACTCATTGACCTTTGTGCTCGTCATTCCCTCGTGTGGTCTGTTGCTGCTCGTTCGTTGGAAGGCGCGTGAAGTCGTGAGAATTGGACCCGCGTCCGCGCCGCTCCACGTCCTCCGACACTCCTGTGTACCGATAGTATTCGCGTTGAGCGGCTGTGATCTTCATGCCGAATTTCTGGGTTGAGTTCGCAGCCATGAAAATAGTCTACTCTGGCTCACGGTTGGCGTTAAATCCCGATTACACTCATCATGGCCTTGTGCTGGGCCCTTGAGGGTAATCTGCTTACAATCTCAGAAATACGGCTCATGAGCGAGCCAGGATTTGCAGTCCAAAGTAACGTAGACGGGCCTGAAACGGCGCTCTAGGCTTGCATGGGAACAATCGCGGTCGCGGCTGCGTTCATGATGCAGATTCTCTTTTATTTCGGAATATTCTATGTGGCTTGTCTGGTCCAGTGGATGGTTTTGAAACGAATGACCAGGGAGGTTAACCAATACCTCCCAGACGGCGAACAATTTCCGACTTCGCTGTGGGCCGTTTCGCCGAGGACAGTGCGCGCGCCGATTAACCAGATCAGAATCTGGCGACTGCACCGGCAGTTCTTCTCCGAGAGCTACCTTCCGTGGTTGTACTTGGTAACTTGGGGCGTCCTGATTTTATTCTTGCTACTCTGCGTGCAGTTTGACCGCTCCCATTCCATCGTCCAGCCGGGCGCAGTTATTCGATAGCAATCCGCGGTCACCGAGGGTGCACAGCGTCGGACTCGGCAGGGTGCTCGTCGGCGCGATGTTCGGCGGCGGCCCATCCTGGCAGATAGGTGCTGCCGGTGATGAGGCGCGCGGCGCGTTCGTATGTGACATAGGACCACGCCCACTGAATAAAGACCAGCAGGCGGTTGCGGAAGCCGATGAGAAAGAGAATGTGGACGAACAGCCAGGATAACCACGCCAGGAATCCGGAGATGTGAATGCGGCCGAAGTCGGCGACCGCGGCGGCGCGGCCGATGGTGGCCAGGCTGCCTTTGTCCCAGTAGTGGAAAGCGGGGCGAACGGCAGAATGCTCAGACTGTACATCAGGATGCACATCAGGATGCACATCAGCATGCACATCGGAATGAAGATCAAAATCCCCACCCTTTCGCGAATTGCGCGAGAAGGGTGGGGCACCCTGGGACTTGAGTTCCTGGCGAATTAGTTTGGCTACGAAGCGGCCTTGCTGGATTGCTACCGGGGCGACGCCGGGGAGCATTTTGCCGTGTTCGTCTTTCAAGGCGGCGAGGTCGCCGATAACGAAGACCTCTGGATGGCCGGGGACGCTGAGGTCGGGCTCGACCAGCACGCGTCCGGCGCGATCGATGGGGATGCCGAGGCTCTTGCCCAGCGGGGAAGCGGCCACGCCTGCCGCCCACAGGATTACGGTTGCGGGGAGCCGAGTGTTGCCAACGTCGACTGCTCCCGGTTCAATTTGAGTGACGATGGTCGAGGTGCGGACTTCGACTCCCAGGCGATGAAGTTGTTCCTCGGCGCTGCGGGAAAGATCCTCCGGGTAGGCGGGGAGAACGCGCGGACCGCCTTCGAGCAGCAGAATATGCGTGCGGGCGGGGTCGATGGAGCGGAATTCGTGGGCCAGAGCGTGACGGGAGATTTCGGCCAGAGTTCCGGCCAGTTCGACTCCGGTGGGTCCGGCGCCGACGACTACGAAGTTGAGCGGAGTCGCGGTTTCGCCCGACGATGCCTGCCGCTCCGCCAGTTCGAAGGCCAGCAGCACGCGGCGGCGGATTTCGAGCGCGTCTTCAATGGTCTTGAGGCCGGGAGCGTAGGGTTCCCATTCATCGTGGCCGAAGTAGCTGTGGGTTGCGCCGGCGGCGACGATCAGGTAGTCGTAGGGGATTTCAGAGTCAGGGGTTTTCACGACGCGGCGGGCGAGATCGAATCCGGTGACTTCCGCCATCAGGACCGCGATGTTTTTATGCGAGCGAAGAATGGAGCGGATGGGCGCTGCGATTTCTCCCGGCGAAAGTCCGGCGGTGGCCACCTGGTACAGAAGCGGCTGGAAGGTGTGGTAATTCTTGCGGTCGATAACCGTGATCTGCACCGGCAGACTGGCTAGCGCCTGCGCGGCATTCAGGCCGCCGAAGCCGGCGCCAACGATCACAACTCGCGGGTTCGACTGGCTGGTCATCTTGCTGTTCGTCCCCTACACCTATAAGATTCAGCGCGATGGCAGACGGTTCCAGAAGTTCTTCGTTGCGGGTTCCTCGGGTCGACTCTTATCCGGTGTGGCTTCGCTGGGTAATGCCTTCGGTGGCTGACCTGATCTTTCTCGGGCTGCTGGGCGCCCTGGTGTTTACGCCACTTTCTGTGAAGCTGCTGAATGACGCGGGCATTGGCTGGCACATCCGAAACGGCCAGCAGATTCTGGCCACGCACGCGATCCCGCGCTTCGATTCGTTCTCTTTCATGCTCTGGCAACCCTGGTTTGCCTGGGAGTGGCTGTATGACGTTGCGGTCGGGAAGCTGGAGACGTGGTGCGGGTTGAATGGCGTGGTGTGGCTCACCGCGGTGGTAATTGCGACGGTGTTTGCCGGGATGTTTCGGTTGGCGGTGGCGCGCGGGACGAACTGGTTGCTGGCGCTGATGCTGACGCTGCTGGCGATCGCGGCGTCGATGATTCACTTTCTGGCTCGCCCGCATGTGTTCAGTTGGCTGTTCGCACTCGCGTGGTTCTGGATTCTCGATTCCACCGATCGGAAGAGAGTACGAGTTCGATGGTTATGGGCACTGCCGCTGTCGATGCTGTTGTGGGTGAATGTGCATGGCGGATTTCTGTTGGGGTTTGTGTTGCTGGGAAGTTACTGGCTGGGGTCGCTCTGGACGTGGCTTACTACGCACGAGAATCGCCTGGAGGACTCGCTCGAAAAAATCTGGTCAGGCCAGCGGGTGCGCCAGTTAACTGGCGTGGGGCTGCTCTCGATCGCAGCGACCTTCATCAATCCATATGGATGGAAACTGCACGCGCACATTTATTCTTATCTCTCCAACCGTTTCCTGATGGATCATATCGATGAATTTCAGTCGCCCAATTTTCACGGTATCGCGCAGAAATGTTTTCTCGGGCTTCTGCTGATCGCGGTTGCGGCTCTGGCTGCTGGTGGCCGCAGGCTGAAACTGAGCGAGATTTTGTTGCTGCTGTTCGCGGTGTATGCCGGGCTGTATGCCTCACGGAATATTCCCGTCTCTTCGATTCTGCTGGTGCTGATTGTTGGCCCGTTGCTGCCTGCGCTCAAAACCTGGGGGTTCGTACAGAGAATGAGCGCAGTCGATTCCCGCCTGCACCGTCACCTCTGGCCAATCTTGGCGACGGCTGCGGTTCTTATGATCGCCGCCCACGGCGGGCGGGTCGGCTCACGCCAGTGGATGGATGCGCATTTCGACCCTGGGAGAATGCCGGTCGAGGCCGTGAACTTTGTTGAGCGCAGTGGGGTAACGGCTCCGATTCTCAGTCCGGATTATTGGGGCGGCTATTTGATTTACCGGCTCCACGGGCCCACTCCTCACAACCGGGTGGTGATCGACGACCGGCATGACTTCTACGGCGAACAATTCCTGCAGCTTTACTTGAAGATGATTCATGGCGAGCCGGACTGGGATGAGTTCTTCAAAGTGCACCTGGTCGGATACCTGTTGCTGCCGAGAAGCGCGGGGCTCACGACGGTCATCAGCGCAAGGCCGGAATGGAAAGCGATTTATTCCGATGACGTGGCGATCCTGTTCATGCGTACCGATTTGAACCAGGAAGACTCAGATCGTGCTCCGAGCCGATGAATTTCGGTTGCGCATGCGGCCGATTCCGAAGATGATGAACATGGTCCAAAGGTTTCTGCCGCATGGCTTGATCCGGCCGCTTGACTCATGAGTAGAGAATTCAGACTTGGTTGGCTGCGATGGGCCGAGTGTGCCACGTTTGCGCTTACGCTCGCGCTGGCAGGCTGTTCGGGTTCTTCCTCGCCTCAATCTTCTTCTCCGCCGCCGCCGGAGAATCCCGTGGGTGCGAACCTGACTCGGGTGAGTTCCGATCCTTTTACGGTGGGTCCGGGCCAGCATGCGACGGAGGTTGAGCCGCATATGCTGGCCAACGGCAACACGCTGGTGGCGGCGTTTCAGACGGGACGCATCGCTCCGGGGGGCTCGACCGACATCGGCTGGGCGACCTCGACCAACGGGGGAACGACCTGGACCCATGGATTTCTGCCGGGACTTACGACCGGGGAAGGATCCGGGCCGTACAGCGCGGCCAGCGATCCTGCCGTGGCCTATGACGCCAAGCATGGCGTGTGGATGATTGCGTCGCTGCCGCTCTCCAACACCTCGCAGACTCCGGCGGTTGCCGTGAGCCGTTCGACCGACGGAATGACGTGGCAGAATCCGGTCAGCGCCGACCCAACGTCTTCCAGCTCCGACAAGAACTGGATTGTGTGCGATAGCTGGGCGAGCAGTCCCTATTACGGGAATTGTTATCTGGAGTGGGACGAGCCTCCGAGCGACGTGATTTTGATGAGCACTTCCAGCGATGGCGGGCTGACCTGGGGAACGCCGACGGCGACCGCGAACCTTGCCCAGGGCATTGGAGGCCAGCCCCTGGTGTTGCCCAACGGGACGGTGGTGGTACCGATTGAGCTGTTTGTCACGGTGGGCACAGGTACGACCGCGTCGATGTCGGCCTTCGTTTCGAGCAATGGCGGGCTGAGTTGGACGGCTCCGGGAACAGTTTCGAACATACAGGTCCACAGCGATGCGGGGGGAATTCGCAGCGGGCCCTTGCCGTCGGCGGCGGTAGATGGCGCGGGCACGGTCTGGGTGGTGTGGGAGGATTGCCGGTTCCGCGCGAGTTGCTCGACCAACGACCTGGTATACAGCACGTCTGCCGACGGCGTGACTTGGACCGCGGTCACCCGCATCCCCATCGACGCGACTTCGAGCACGGTGGATCACTTCATCCCGGGGATTGGGATCGATCCGGCGACGTCGGGTGCCGGGGCGCACGTGGCACTGCATTATTACTACTATCCGCAAAGCGATTGCACGCTTTCGACCTGCCAGCTTCTGGTCGGCTACATTTCTTCGGCGAATGGAGGCTCAACCTGGAACGCCCCGGCTGCGCTCAGCGGGCCGATGCAGTTGAGCTGGCTGCCGAATTCGCAGAACGGGTTGATGGTGGGAGATTACGTCGCAACAGTATTTACCAACGGCGTGCCTCACGGCGTGTTCGCGGTGGCATCGGCAATTTCGGGAACCACTTACAGCGAGGCGACCTACACGGGGCAGGGGCTGACCGTGACCGCGGCGGGACGGCAGTTGTCGTCGGCCGGGGACAAACCGCTGCACAACTTGTCAGACACGATCGAGCAGGAGCGGCCGGAGAAGGGTGTGATCCCGCCTGTGCGGCGCAGTCGCCAGCGAAGTTCGAAGTGAGTGTGAAATAAGGTGCGATCAAGAGTGGACGGCTTGCGGCTCCGACAATCGCTTCTTCATGGTCCTGAGTGCAATCACCACGGCCGCGGACGCTAGTGAGAATTCGCTGCCGGCGCAGGGTGCGATCTCCGTGGCGACGGATTCTCCGGCATATACCTTCTTCACCAGCTCTGCCGCAGCCAGGTGAAAGCGGGCGTGTTCATACTTCAGCTTCTTAAACTCGGGAAGATGCGAGTGACGTGCGCCCGTTCCGTAGATCCAGTGGCCCAGCACACATTTGTGGTCAAGACTGATCTCTGAGGGTTTCAAACTGAGGTCGTGGTTGGCCAACGCTCGGCGCAGCCTACGCTTCCACGTGCTGTGGAGATTGATCGCCTCGTCAAAATCCATACGCAACACCTGCGGGGAAGGGCGTTCCCCGTTCTTTGCTATCGGCTGGAGGGACAGGAAGGATAAGCCGGGGATCGAGCCGGGTGTGACGAAAAGATTAGGGCGAATTTAGTTTCGGAGGAATCCAGTTTCAAAACGAATTTAGTTTCGATCTAGTTTAGTTTCGATCGTTGGTATCGATGCCGAAACCCAGGATGGCGGTGACTTCCACTGCTTGGTCACCGCGCATGGCGGGTAGGAACTTCCAACCGCGCAGGGCTGCCAGGACTTTCGCGTCCATCCCGGCGGGACCGGGCTCGCGGACCTTGAAGGTTTTCAGGTTGCCGGCCGTATCGAGCGTGCAGGTGAGCACCATGCGGGCGCGCGGCAAGCCGGCTGGCAGTTCGGTGCGGACGCTCTGCGGTGCGGTAATCCCGCCCGGCTGACTGCTGGGGACGGCCTCGCTGAACTGCATGACGACCTGACCCAGAGAAGTATCGATATAGGTGGTGTAGGTTTGGCCGTGCAGCAGGTTTTTGTAGGGCTCGAAAGCGCCGCCGGAGGTCGCGGTCGCGACGATGGTAACGTCCAGGGTTTTGCTGTGTTGTCGGATGGGAGTGCGACCCGGTGGGGCGACTTCACCGCCGGAGGGATCAGAGCCGAAGCTGGGCAGATTCACAATGGTATTGCCGCCACTGATGTCGACGCCGCGAACCGCTGGTGTGCCGGAGGGCGTGTTTCCGGCCCCGCCCGGGCCGGCCGTGGGCGAGATGCCGCCGCGCGAGCCGGGATCGGAACCGTGTCCGGAGTCAGTTCTTCCGGCGCCCGGGCCTGCACCGTTCACGCCGCTGCCGGGGCCGTTGCCGCGGCCAATGCTGGCGGCGCCACCCGCGCCGCCTAGGCCGGGTTTCTCTCCACCGGAAGGAGACATGGCGAGCGAACCGGTTCCTCCGCTGTTGGGCAAGCCCACTTTGGGGCCGGGCTGGCTGGAAATTACGGCACCGGCATTGACGCCGCTGCCTCCGCTGCTGGGCGGGGCGAGGCTGGCGCCAGCGTCCAGGGGCGCGCCCAGGCCAGTTGCTTTGCGGCCTAGCCCGGAGCCGGAGGCTGCAGTGCCTCCTGCAAGACTCGGTGGCGGCGGGACGACGTTGTTTGCCAGCAACGTGCCGGCGGGAGTTCCGGCGCCACCTGCAGTGTTACCCGTACCGCCTCCGGCTCCGGATAGCGAAGGCGGAGGTGGAACGACGCTGGACGCGCCGAGTGCCGGGGCAGACGTTCGAGAGCGAGCACCTGCGTTTCCTGCGAGTGCCGTCGAAGGCGGCGGAGCGACCACGGTTGGAGCAGGAGCTGCGGACATTCCGTTGCGAGTTCCGCTCGCGCTGACCGCCGGAGGCGGCGCGACCACGTTGGGGGCAAGCGAAGTTCCGGCAGCGTCCCTGGGTTGGCTGGCAGGAACCGCTGGCGGAGGGGGCACGACGTTGCTGGCGCCCAGGATCTTGCCGATCAGGCTGCTCATGAACGATCCACTGGCCGATTGGGTGGGCGGTGGGGGCACAACCGTCTTCGACGAATCTGGAATGCTGCCGCTGGCGGGGCGGCGCATGTCTTGCGAGATCTCGCTCGACGGCGGAGGCGCGATCACGGACGGCGCGGGCAAATTCAGTTTTGAATTGCGCGTGGGCGCACGTTCCGGGGCTGACACCGGCGGCGGGATTACGGCCGGGCTGGTCATCTGGACCGGCGGGCTGGAAATCTCCCGGCTCACTCCGCCGGGCGCGGGCGGAATGACGTTGGCGGCCAGCGCGGGATTCGAGCGGGCCTGATCGCGGTTAACGTTGGGCGCCGGAGCGACCACCGATGAACTCAGAGATGGGACGACAAAGGTGCGCTCCCGCGCCACGCTGGGTGCAGGAGGAATCACGGCCGGCGCCAGAGCCGGAGCGACCAGAGTATGACTGCTGGAAATTGTGGGAGCCGGTGCGATCAGCGTCGGGTTGAGATTGGGCGCGGTGAGCGGCCGGTCCCGAGTTACCGAGGGTGCGGGAGCGATTACGGAATCGAGTTGAACTCCGTTGCGAGTATAGTCGCGGATCACATTCGGAGCCGGTGCGACTAACGCCGAAGCCAGATTCGGCACCGTGCGCGTCGAGCGCATTCCTTCGACCGGCGGAGGCCCCGCGTCGGGCCGGATGGCCAGAAGGTTGGCGACCGCATCGGAGGTGGAAGGAAGTTTGAGGTTCGGAGCGTCGACGACTTTTGGAACCAGAGAGCCGCCGCGCGCAATCTTGATGGTCTGCGTGTTGTGGTGGGCTTCCTCGCCGCCGGAGCGCCCGGTGGTTCCGGCGGCAGCGCCGCCCAAATCCTCGGTACGGGGAAGTTCGTCGCCGCTGTAGTAGACCACGTCGTGGCGGGAAAATCTGGGAGCCACGAAAGGCCGCAACTCCGCAATCTTGATCTGCACTGCGATCGCGGCAAAGATGACGAATGCCTCCAGAAAATAGGCCGGCACCATGATGCGCAGGGGAACCAATCCGAAGGGAGCTTCGCCGGCCAGGCGGCGCTCGGAACGCGCCAAGGCGGGCCCGATCGCCCCCAAGAATTCGCGCCAGGGCGACGACCATTCGACCAGAAGCTTTGGGGTGTCGTGGACCTCGACGGCTTCTTCGAGTTGGAGGGTTTCACTCACGCGGGCGGTACTCCGCTGTCCTTTTTCGAGCTTTGTTTCTTCGATGCTTACTCTTCAGATCTTTACTTCTTCAAACCTTACTTTTTTACTTCTTCAATCATGATCACAATTTTATCGCCCACCTCGGTCCCCGTCTCCGCCGCCGTGCGGCACGGTAGTTCCAGTACGGTCGCGGCTTCGGTGCGCACCGGGGCGAAGCGCCAGGGCCGCAACTCGCGCTGGATATGGATGACGGTCAGCGCGCGATCCAGATAAATCACGTCGATGGGGAACCCCATGCCCAGAGTATGAACGCCATGACTAGGAACAATCCAGAGGCCGGAGCCGTTACGGAAGTCACTCGAGCGGAGGCCGAGCAGGCCGCGCAGCCGCGTCCAGTGCGTGTCGGCTACCGCCAGCGCCGTGGCGAGATACGCCTGGCGGGTCTGGTTGAAGGCTCGCCCCCGCGAGGAAAAAAACGCCATAATGCAGATGCTCCCCAGTACCGTGCAGTGGTTCGACAGTTTGTTGAGAAAAATCGGCTCGTGCCCGCAGGGGCTAAAGCCCTGAGTTAAGAAACTGGCCTTATCGCAGCGCTGGAAGCGCTGCGCCACCCAAAAACGCGCCCTCAAAAACAAATTTCCAGCCAACGCCGCAGCCGCTCTAGCCGCTCTCTAAACACTGGAGCGGCTCTCTTACTTGCCGCCTGTAACTGGCCCCAGCTGCCGGATCAGTTCGATCACGGCTGGGCCGATCGTGACAAAAATAATTGAAGGCAGAACAAATATGACCAGTGGAGGGACCATCTTGATGGTGGTTTTTGCGGCTTGTTCTTCCGCCCGTTGCCGGCGCTCGGTGCGGAGGGAGTCGGAATGCACGCGCAGGGCCTGGGCGACGCTGGTGCCGAAGCGGTCGGTTTGAATGAGTGTGCCCACCAGGGAGCGGATGTCGTCAACTCCGGTGCGGTCGACCAGGTTGCGCAGGGCTTCGGCGCGGGGCTTGCCGGCGCGCATCTCGAGGTTGACCAGATGGAATTCATCGCTGAGGTCGGGATGGGCGTGATGCAGATCCTGGCCGACGCGCATCAGTGCCTGATCGAGGGCGAGGCCTGCCTCGACGCAGATTACGGTGAGGTCGAGGGCGTCGGGCAGGCCCAGGCGAATGCGCTGTTGCCGGTCCCGGATCATGCGCTTCAGGATCATGCGAGGCAGGAAAAAACCGAGACCGGGAATACCGACCATGCAGGAACAGATTGTCGAAGCCGGCAAACAATACGACTCCGGCAAATCCGGCGGCTGCCAATAGAATGCGCGCGCCGAAATAATAGTTCACGTCCATGGCATCGCGGAGGCCGGCCTGAATCAGCCAGGCGCGGGTGCGCGAAACATCCGCCGGGGAGAGCGGGATGGCCCGGCTGAGGGGTCCATCGCCTGCTCGATGCGTTCCTTGAGCGGCGCCTTGTTCTCGGCCTGCGGTTGCTGTCCGCCGCCCAGGGCGCGCAGACGGGCGCCCAGCACGGAACTGGGAGTCACCACCGCCGCTCCAAAGGCGAAGACCACCAGCACCACGGTGACGAACACGACGATGACCAGAATTAAAGGCAGCATATCGGAAACCTATTCAAGAACTGATCTCATAAATGGCTCTGTGAGCGCATGGCCCCTCAGGGCCTAAAGCCCGTATTTTTATTGGCCCTGAGCGGCACGGCTGAAGCCGTGCCCTAGCCAAAACCATTCCTGAACGGCACGGCTTGAGCCGCTACCCAAAACCATTAGAAGACGAGTTCTAGACTTCATATCTAAACCTGCTTTTGAACCTGCTTACTTAAACCTGGATCCGGATGATCTTCCGGATCACGAAGTATCCAATGGTTTGCAGCGTGATGCCAGCGACCAGCAGCGTGTGCCCAATCGGATCGGAAAACAGCGGTTTAATGAAGCTGGGGTTGAGCACCATCATGACCGTAACGATGATGGGCGGCATCCCCATCAGCAATGCCATGGTGAGCCGACCTTGAGCGGTGTAAACCCGCACCTGGCGCTGGATTTTGAAACGCTCGCGGATCACGTAGGACAAGTTATCCAGAATCTCTGCCAGGTTGCCGCCGGTCTCGCGTTGCAGCATGACGGCGGTAACAAAAAATTTAATGTCGACCAGGGGCACGCGCTCAGTGAGATTAATCAGGGCATCGCGCACCGGCATGCCGAACTTCTGTTCTTCGTAGAGTTGCCGGAACTCGCCCGAAACCGGTTCGGCGACTTCGTCGGTAATCATTTCGAGCGCCGTGGTGAAGGCGTGTCCGGCGCGCACCGCGCGGGCCAGCGTATCAATCGCCTCGGGAAAGAGTTCTTCGAATTTCTCGAAGCGCTTGTTGCGCCGGTAAGAAGCGTAGGAATACGGGAGTACGAAGCCGAGCAGCATGCCGATCCATGCGGCCTCGAGACGCTTGGTGAAGGCGTAGGCCAGAAATGTGGCGGCGATTCCGGTCAGCGCCGACATTCCAAGAAAGTTTCCGGCGCGGATCGACATGCCCGCCTGCGCCAGCATTTTCTGGATGTCGGCCACCCGCGCCGAACGGCGCAGCAGGGCGTCCAGCGGCGGGGATTTCGCTGAGTTGCTCATCGCGCAGGAGTGCGAGTTCTTCCTCGGCGGCGAGTTCGGGAGCCTTGCGCTCGCCGGCCAGCCGTTCCTTGATGAGCCGAGCCTGGGCGTTGCGCTGGTCGAGCAGCGAGCCCAGGGCAAACGCCGCGACGGCGACCACGACGAACACGAGAAGCGCAATCAGAGCTGCGGGCATGTGGTTTGCTCACTCAGACCTACTCAGACCTCAGACCTCGGTTTTCGATTCAAACAGCGCCGGACGCAAGCGGGCTCCCGAGGTCGCCAGGCGTTCGGCGAATTGTGGACGCACGCCAGTCGCCCGGAAGACGCCGCGCACCTTGCCGTTCTCATCGGTGCCGGTGCGGTCAAAGCTGAAAATGTCCTGCATGCCGATGAGGTCCCCGTCCATGCCCGGTAATCTCGGAGATGGTGATGACTTTGCGGGTGCCGTCCGACAGGCGCGCGATCTGCACCACGGCATGAACGGCGGAGGCGATCTGGTGGCGCACGGCGCGCTCGGGAATGTTGAGATTCGCCATGGAAACCATGTTCTCGACGCGGGCCATGGCGTCGCGCGGGGAATTGGCGTGCACGGTGGTCAGCGATCCTTCGTGGCCGGTGTTCATGGCCTGCAACATGTCGAAGGCTTCTTCGCCGCGCACCTCGCCGACTACGATGCGGTCGGGGCGCATACGCAGGCTGTTGATGACCAGTTGCCGCTGGCGCACCGCGCCCTTGCCTTCAATGTTGGGCGGGCGCGTTTCCAGGCGCACGACGTGTTCCTGCTTGAGCTGCAGTTCGGCAGCATCTTCGATGGTGACGATGCGGTCGGAGTTGGGAATGTAGCCGGAGAGCACATTCAGCAGAGTGGTTTTGCCCGCGCCGGTTCCGCCGGATACCAGGATGTTCGAGCCGTCCCTTGACCATGGCAGAAAGCAGTTCGAGCATGGATTCGGTGAGCGTCTGGTTCTCGATCATCTGGCGGGCGGTGACGGGCTCGCGTCCGAAGCGGCGGATCGACAGGCAGGGGCCGTCGATGGCCAGCGGCGGAATGATGGCGTTGACGCGCGATCCGTCGGCCAGGCGGGCATCGACCATCGGCGAAGATTCGTCCACGCGGCGGCCCACGCGCGAAACGATGCGCTCGATGATCTGCATCAGGTGCGTGTTGTCTTTGAAAGACAAGCCGGTGAGTTCGAGTTTGCCGGCGCGCTCAATGTAGACGCGGTCGAAGCGATTGACCAGGATATCGGAGACGTTGGGATCCTTGAGTAAGCGGCTCGAGCGGGCCAAGGCCGAAGATTTCGTCGAGAATTTCGCGCGAAAGGCGCTCGCGCTCGGCAAAGCTGAGGGGCACGACTTCGCCGTTGACCGCGTTGCGGATGACGATCAGCACTTCGTCGCGCGCCGAATCGCCCGAAGTCTTGCCCAGTTTTTCGAGGTCGAGCCGGTCGAGAATCTTGCGATGCAGGTCGGCCTTTACCTGCTGGTAGTCGGTGCGCTCGAACGATTGAAGATTTGCCATAGTCCTTCGCTTCTGAAGTCCTGATTCCGACTTCCGAACTCTAAATTTCGACCGATTGACCTAAACCGACTTGAACAACGACCACGCCGGCGCTTCACGTCGGCATCATTGCGCGTGAACTCCTGCGCCAGCCCGGCAAAACAGCGGGCGATCTCGGAATTCCGCTGATCCATCACCGGCGTGCCACGGTCGATTGCCGCTGGAGACTGCGAAATACTGGTTGGGGACGCGCCACAGCAGTTTCGCGCCCACCGCGGCTTCGGCGTCCGCTTCGCTGAAGCCGGGCACCTTGCGAAAACGATTCAGCACCAGCCGGACGCGTTCGCGGCTTCCGGTCTCGCCCAGATATTGCTGCACGCGGGCGGCGCTCCACAGCGACGCCACATCGCTGCAGGCCACCAGCAGAACGGTTTCCGAAAGGCTGGCGATCAGGCGGCTGGCGGCGTCGAAGCGCGAGGACACGTCGACCACGACATAACGGTAATGGGTCACCAGCATGTCGAACAGGCTTACAAACTCGGCGGTGGAAGGATCGACGGCTGGCCGGCACGTTGGTTCCGGCCAGCAACTGCAGGCCGCCGCTATGACGCGTCATGAAACTCTCGAGCAGGGAAGCGTCCATGCGGTGAAGATTGCGCGTCGCGTCGGCCACGATTGAAAACGGGCTTCAAATTCATGTGCAGCGCAGCATGGCCGAGCGGAGCCAGATCAACCAGCGCAGTCTGCCCGTAGGCCGACTGCAAAGCCAGCGCCAGATTGACGGCCACCGTGGTCGCGCCGTTTCCACCCTTGGCGTTGATGACGGAAAAAACTTTGCCGCGAATGCCTTCCTGCCGGCCGCGGCGTTGCGCGGTCGTGCAGGCGCACAAAGGCTTCGAGCAGATCCGCCGTGTTGGTGGGGCGTTCGATGAATTCGCGCGCTCCGGCGCGCATGGCGTTGACGATGACCTGCGGCTGGTTGAGGTTGCCGATGGCAAAGATGGCGGCGTCGGGCATTTCCTGATGCAGCAGTTCGATGGCGCGCAGGCCCAGCGGAGGATTGTCGGCGGGAATATCGACCAGGGTCACATCGGGATTGGCGGCGCGCACGCGGCGGGTAACCGGATCGGAGGCGGCGACCGGAAAACTGGCGCAGGTGTGAACGGTGCGCGCCACACTGGTGCCGTCGACGAGCACTTGCAGCACGGCGCGCTGCTCGTTGTCGGTAGCGACAATAACGACTGACAGTTCTGGCATAACGACCTTGAGTGCCCCGATTACCGCGAAACTGCTATCCCGCCGTCTACTTGCTCTTGTCTACTTGCTCTTGTCGAACTTATCGTTCTCGATATACGGCTTCGGATGTCTTGGGCAGAGCCGGCGGCTCCGCGGTGGGAGAGATACGGTGCACCGTGCACAACACCATCAGTTCCGAATTGCTTTTCTGCAAACTCTTGCTGCGGAAAAAATTTCCCAGGATCGGGATGTCGCCCAGCCCGGGAATCTTGTTGTAAATGTCGGTCACCCGATTATCCATCAGGCCGGCGATCACAAAGCTCTGGCCATCCTGCAATTCGAATTCAGTTTCGGCTTTGCGCGTGCTCAGAGCGGGGATGGTGAATCCGGAGATGGTCAGGGCATTGGCGTAGTCGAGCGTGCTCACTTCGGGGGCGACCTTGCAGATGAATATTTCCGTTCGGCTTGATCTCCGGCGTGAACTGCCAGCCGCACGCCGAATTCCTTGAATGAAATCGTGACCGCGGTGAAGCCCTGGCCGGGCTGCACGATCGGGAAAGGGGAACTGGCCTCCGGCGAGGAAGCTGGCTTCCTTGCCATTGACCGCAATCAGATTGGGCTCGGCCAGAATCTGCAGAAGATTCTTGGTCTGCAGAGCTTCGATGACGGCGCCGAAATTGATATCCGGGCGGAACAGAAACAGATTCAGAACGTTGTTGATGGTGGCTCCGGTGGAGGTGGTCCTGCCGCCCGATCTCGCCGCGCCGGTGGTCAGGGTTTGCGTGCCGAAGCCGCCGAACTGGCCGGTGGTCAGGGTGCCGATCGAGTTCGCGCGCGCCCGTGGAAACGAAGTTCACTCCCATCTGAGTCAGGGCGGTGCGGTCGACTTCCGCGAACTTGACCTGCAGCAAAACTTCCTGGGCGCCGACCGGGCCGAAGGTCAGCACGTTCACTACTTTCGGAGAATAAGCGCTGGCCAGTTCTCCGGCGCGCTTGGCTACGTCTTCGGTGGAAACGTGCCCGGAGAGCACGACCGCGGCGCGCGAAGGCGTGACCGTGATCTGCTCATCGGGGAATACGCGGTGTTCTTCTTCGGAGCAGGCGCTGACGTCCACGTCGACGCGCAGATCGAAGCTGCGCGAGCGTTCCAGTTCATCCCAGATCAACAGCGAAACTTCTCCCGGAGACCTGCCATGAACCAGGATCTGCGTGGGGGTGACGGCTTGGCGTAAGCGATGGCGTCATCGGTAATGGAAATGCGCCTTAGTCGCTCGGTGGTATTGATGAGCAACGACTTGCCCACCATGACTCGCAACGGCGCCGATCCCTGGGTTTGTTGAGACTGCGGAGGCAGGGTCGTGGTCTGGGTGCTGGTGGACGCGGGAGCCTGGGCCGCGGGTTCCGCCTGCTGTTGCATGATTTCTGAAAACGCGGGCACGGCCATGGCGGCAAACAGCCAGATTCCGAGCGCGCAGGCCCCGAGCAAACTCCGGCGAACTTTCATTTTCAGATTCCTCTCCCTGTGAGGAAACGACTCTAAGCTTTGCTCTGAGTGGAAGATAGAACTCATGGCCCTCAATTGGTGCCGCAATTCTCCTCCGAGCATTTCACGGTCTCTTTCTTGTCGCCATGGTAGACCTCAACCGTAACGCCGGTGGACGCGACGGAGGAGTCGGCGTTTCTTTCTTGACCACGGTGTGATGAGCGACGACGGGGGTTACGGTCCGCGGCCGAGCCTTTATAGAGTCCTCTGGAATTGGAGGCCGGCACTTCGTCCTGCTTGGTGTCGAGGGGATTGCGCAGCGCCAGCTGAATATGGCCTTGGAACTGGCCAGGGTAAGGCGCTGGGCATCGTCGGGCGAGACCAGCAGCGTGATGACGGCGGTAGTCTGCGCCTCGCCTGTGGCGGTTCGTTCCAAAGTGTGGCCTGAGGCCAGCACTGCGACGTTCTGCAGAACGGTGGTGGTCTCCTGCTCGCCGCCGCGCCCGGTGTTCCGGTAAGCAGGACGTCGACGCGAGTGCCCGGGGTGACGAATCCGGCGACGGAGACGACTTCATTGACTCTGACAGAAACCGCCCGCATGCCGGGAGGGATCAGCGAAGGCAGTCCGGATCCGGCATTCTCGCCGGCCAAGCGGTTGGGCAGGATAAATTCGCCTTTCGAAATAGGAACGATCACACCGTGGCCCAACCACGTCGGAACGCTTGCGAGGCGCGCCCGGAGGCAGATCGGCGGCGGGAATCTTGATCACTTTGATGTCGTGTTCCTCCACTCGTGCCCCCACCTGCAGATCTTCGGCGGCCACGATCACTTCGGTGAAGGAATCGCCGCCCGCGCCGTTCTTCGCTTGCAAGTTCTTGTAGACATATACGCTGGCAAAGAAGCCCAGCGCCAGAGCCAGAACTCCGATCATCAACAAGCGTGTGCGGTTCATGCTGCTCCCTTACGAAATCAAACTTCCGCTGGCCAAGCCGATCGCCAGCGTTCCTGGTGCCCGGCCCCGGTTCTGCCGGCTACTGGATGGAGCTGGCAACCGAGGAGAAAACGGTGTTGGCGCTGGAGCCGATCAGTTGCACCGTTCCCACCACAATGACCAGGATTACCGCCAGCATAACCGCATATTCCGCGATATCTTGCCCTTCCTGTTCGCACCATAGTCTGCGTACAAGCTCCATATGCACACCTCGTTTTTCACTCTTCGAGATCGAGTGGAACACACCCGTCCGAACTGCGACTGGAACTACCCAAGATTTTGCCCACTCGGCTAGGCTAATCATACCTTGCTCTATGACCGAAAGGTCGTAATTTATTGCATACCTGCGGTAAAAAGAGATTACCGCCGTGCAGGTCCGGCAAGGCCGGGCGGGAGCGCTGTGGGCGAGGCGGGCTGGCCGCGAAAGGGACCGCCGGCGATGGCGATGGCCAGCGCGGCCACGGGCAGGCCAACGAGGATGTCGATTACATAATGCTGTTCCAGCATGAGGATGGCGGCCACAAGCGCCAAATCGTATGCGGCTAACGCGACCGCCATACGCTTAAAACGCCGCAGGAACCACAGCACGATGAGCGGCTGTACAACGTGCATGCACGGCAACGCTATGAAGTAGTCGGTAGAAATCCGCCGGATGGGTTGATGCTGCCAGAGCGCCAGCGCGTGCTGGATCAGCGCCTTTTGCAGGTGGTAGCACTGGAGGCTGGCCGGAAAACGCGAGAAGTGGGCGGGACAGAGATAATAGGGTCCTTGCGAGGGCCAGAGGTAGAAAATCGCGAGGGCGAGATAGTAGGACATGAGGAGCGTGCCGGCGAACTGCATTGCCCGCGCTCTTCCGTCGCAGAGAGCGACCAAGATGAGAGCGGCTCCGATCTGGGGAAACATGCCGAAGTAGATGAATTCCAGAACGCGAAAGAAGGACAGCGGGAAGACCCTCACCGCCCAGTGCGCGAGTTCAGAAACCGAGTGGCCTAACAGCAGCCAGCGGTCGATGGCCGCGAGAGCCGGGTCGGTGGCGAAGTTGAAGCGGGCTGAAACGATGGCGTAGTTGTAGGCGAGGACCATCAGAAATCCGAAGAAAAGGTAAGCCGAAGGCGGCAGAACGGAGGCCGCGGCGCGGCGCAGTCCTTGGGTGCCTTGCCGGTCGAGGAGTTCGAGCACCGCTGCCGTGTCGACGGTCAAGACCAGCGCTTTCGCCTCAGTGGTGGCCCACACGAGAATCGCAAAGTAGAGAAGCAGCAGAACCAAGCGAAGCGGGTTCTGGCGATAACGAGCCAGGAAGGGTTGCAAGACCCGCTCACGAGGCAGGCCGATCACGCCCAGCAGGACTGCCACGAATATGGATTGCGCAGCCAGAAGAATCCAGTAAGCAATGCCGAGAGCGATCCAATCGAATTGGAGCGGAAGGTGCTGGCGGCGCAGAACAGGGATGAGCGCCAGGCCCAGGAGCAGGCTTATCCAATCGTGCCAGTGCCGCGGTCTCGTCGGGTTGTTGGTTGAGATATTCACTGCGTTGAAATGTTCACTTGGTTGAGATTCTCACGAAGAAAGGTTCTGAAGTCCAAAACCATCACAAGCTAGCCGGACCAGCAACAGAATCCGGGATCGCCCGGTCGCTTCGTGGTTTTCGCAACAGCACCACGACCAACATGGGTAGATAGAGAAGTATCACGGTCCAGCGGCCGACTTCAGTGAAGGTATGGGGAATGTGATACCAGCGCCAGATGCCGGCTCCCCAACTGAAGAAAACGGTCCAGATGATTTCACGCCGCGACTGGGGAATCAGCCACAAGATGAAGCTGTCGAAGAACCAGCGCTGCGGCATCAGCGCGGCCAGCATCAAGAGCCGGGCATCGCGGTCTCGGTAGCGGAGCAGAGCGAGCGAAAGCAGCGGCCCGGGCAGAACGAGAAAAGGAATGAAGTGCTCGTAGTTGCCAATTTGTCGCAACCAGAGCCGGGGCCAGTTCGGCATGACGGCGAGGCTCAGCGCCGCCAGCACTGCACAGGCCACGACTCCGCGCAGGCTGAGCCGCGTGAGAAATACAGGCAGGCCAATCTGTGGTTTCGCCATGGTCACGGGCAGGAGCAGCGGGAAGAACGCGGCGGCGGCGATAATGGGCGACCATTGTACGGTGATAATTCCGGCCCAGTACGGATAGGCGAAGAAGATCAGCAGTTTGCTGTAGCCTTGGCGGGTCAGGCCGAAGGCCAACAGGAATGAACTGATTCCCCAGAACATCCCAGCCGCAACTTCGGGAGGCAGGCGCAGAAAAGGAAGCGCGAAGAATGCGGCGATCAGAGGATATTGTTCGAGCGGAGTGTCGTAAGGATTTTGCCCGTCCAGCAGGCGCCGCGCCAGGTGGATCGCCCAGCGGAAGTCGGCCGCATCCTGATGGAGACGCATCATCAGGAACCAGCAGAATGCGCCACTGAGCATCCCAATTGCGGCCGAGACTGCGATGCGCCATCGCATGAACAGTTTTGCTCCCACAGTTGTAACATGAAGCGAATTGATGGGGAGCGGTTTGAGGGAAGAGAACTCGACTTTGCCGAAGCGTCTGCCATTCGTCCTTGCCCTCGTGCTGGCCGTCGTGGCCTCGGCCAGCACGTGGTTTTATGTGGACCGGATTCTGCGGGCGCAGCAGATCGCCGACGCCGCGGCGCAGGGCGCGCCCCGCGGCAATTTGTCGGACCTGTACCCGCGCTGGCTGGGAGCGCGCGAACTGCTGCGCCACGGCCGCAACCCGTACAGCCCGGAGATCACGCGCGAAATTCAGCAAGGCTATTACGGGAGGCCGCTTGACCCGCGGCGCCCCGGCGATCCTAAGGACCAGCAGGGATTCGCCTATCCCGTCTATATTGTGTTTCTGCTGGCGCCCATCGTGAACCTTTCGTTTGAGGCCGCGCAGACCGGCTTCCGCTGGCTGCTGGTGGGGTTGGCCCTGGCGAGCGTTCTGCTCTGGCTGCGCGTGCTGCGCTGGAGGCCGTCGTTTGGAACCGCGCTGATTTTCATCGTGCTCCTGGTGGGCTGGCTGCCCATGGTGCAGGGCATCAAACTGCAGCAATTGAGTTTGCTGGTGGCCGGATTGCTGGCGGCGTGCGGCGCATGCCTGGCGGCAGGATGGCTTTTCTGTGCAGGAGCGCTCCTGGCGCTGGCCACCATTAAACCGCAACTGGCCTGGCCGCTGGTCTTATGGTTGTTGATTTGGAGCAGTAACGACTGGCGCGCGCGGCGCCGTTTCGTATTCGGGTTTGGATCCGTCATGCTGCTTCTGCTGGGCGGAGCGCAGCTGTTGTTGCCGGGGTGGCTGCGAATGTTTGTCGAGGCCATTAGGCAATATCACCAGTACACCCAGAACCAGTCGGTGTTAGGCGACTTTTTGGTTCGTTATCCGGGCATATTCTGGAGGTGCTGAGCGTGCTTGCCTGTGCGACTTGCGTTTGGCGATGCGGCGAGAGGCCGCGAGCTGCGTGCGTTTGGCGGGTCCATCGCCCTGGTTCTAGCGCTCACGGTGGTCGTTGTTCCAATGTTCGCGCCCTACAATCAAGTGCTGCTCGCGCCCGCGATTCTGGCTCTGCTGATGCGCGACCGGTCTTCGAATCCACCGCTGCCAGCGATCAGACTGGCGCGCGCGATCTGCGCGGTCTTGCTGATGTGGCCGTGGATTGCCACGCTGGCACTGAGCGGCGGTTACTCCTGGTTCACTCCGGAACTGCGACAGCGGGTCTATCTCCTGCCGTTTTACGCGAAGCCCTTTTATCCGACCTTCATGCTACCGATATTCGTCTTCGGACTAGCCCTGCTGAATACGTGGATGTGCCACGCTCGTCCCTTGCGGGAGAGAGCGCTAGCAGAGTAGTCTGTTCGAGCGAGCAGAATTGCTGCGTGCGCGACGCCTGTCGTCCCCCGCGAAGGCGAACTGCGCGCAAATCGCTAAGAAACGATCGACCCGTCGACGACCCGTCATTCATGGCCCTGAACGCAATCAGTCATCACAGTGCTGGCTCCGGCGTATTCCCCGCCCTTGTGTTTGTGCAAGGGAGCGAGCAGAAGAACATCGTCCTGAACCACACCCCGTTCACGGTTGGGAGGAAAGTCGATAAGGATCTGGTCATTGCGGACCCGCGCGTTTCGCGCGATCACGCCCAGATCATGCAGGAAGGTCAGGATTTCTTCCTCGACGACCTGGGCAGCAAGCACGGCACCTTCGTCAACGGGGAGCGCATCCAGCGCCAGAAACTGGAGCGCGGCGACCGGCTGGAGTTTGGGGCGCGCGATTCCGCCTACATCCTGTTCAACCCGAGCAACGACACTTCCAACACAGCGCGGGAATTCCTCAGCCAGATTTCCGGCATTCAGATCAAGCAGGAAGCGACCGACCTGGAAAAACTGACGCTGTTTCTGGAAGCGGCGCGCAAACTGAATACGGCCGGTGTGCTGGACGAAATTCTGATGACCATGCTCGACGTCACGCTGCAACTGACGCGGGCCGAACGCGCCTATGTTTTTCTCAAGGATGACGAAGGCAAGCTCCGGCTGGCCGGCCGGGCGCAACTCGAAGAAAGAGCCACTGCTCGACGATAAAACCATTTCGCACTCGATTCTGGAGGAATCGCTGCGGTCGAATTCCGAATTCCTGGAGACCGATACCAGCCAGTCGCTCGATTTGGCGGGTCGGCAGAGCGTAGTGGCCTACGATCTTCGAACCGTGGTGTGCATCCCGCTGCGGAAGATGGTGGTGCAGTCGACGCGGGACGCGCAGACTCCGGTGCATGCCGCCGCGTCCGCCGAGGCCATGGGAGTTCTGTATGTCGACTCGCGCTTCGCCTCGCGCGATATTGCCGGCGTGAGCAAAGACATTCTGCACGTGATCGCGACCGAAGCGGCGTCGCTCATCGAAAACGCGCGGCTGGTGCAGGCGGAAGAAGAGGCGCGGCGTTACCAGCAGGAATTGAGCATCGCGGCCAGCATTCAGCAGCGGCTGATGCAGGTGAAGATTCCCGAAGTTCCCTTTGCCAAGCTGCGCGGCAAGAACCTGTCGTGTAAAGAAATCGGCGGCGATTTCTTTGACGCGGTGAATACGAAAGAAGGCCTGGCGGTGGTGCTGGCCGACGTCAGCGGCAAAGGAGTTTCGGCTGCGCTGCTGGCTTCCACACTGCAGGGGATGATTTATTCGCACTTGAGCGCCGGCATGCCGCTGCTCGACGTGGTGTCGGCCGTCAACCGCTTCTTCACCGAGAAGCTGGTGGGCGAAAAATACGCGACCGTGCTGCTGGTGCGGCTGCGGCGCGACGGCGAACTCGAATACGTGAATTGCGGGCATGTACCGCCGCTGCTGGTGTGTGCGGGAGAAGTTATCCGTCCGCCGCACGGCAATGTTCCGGTGGGCCTGCTGGCCGACGCGACTTTCGAAAGCGCGACGTGCCAGATGAAATCCGGCGATCGTTTTATTCTGGTGACCGATGGAGTGACCGAAGCGGAAAACGCCATGGGCGATTTCTACGAAGACTTCCGGCTGGAAGCGGCTGCGGCCAAGTCTCCCACGCTGGAAGGAATTTTCTCTTCTGTCACTGAATTCTGCGCCGGCAATCCGCTGAGCGACGACTGCACGGTGGTCGAGTTGTGCTACAGCAGCGTGGAGGAGGAGCGGAATCGTGACGTCAAGCGCCACCCCACCCGAGGTCTCGCTGTTGCGCCTGTACACCTTGCGTGTGGCCTACTTTGTGATGGCCGCCGGCATCGCCGTATATTTCTGGCCCAGCGTGCTCCACCACTCGAACGAGTTCGCGGCGGCGCAAGGGATTCGATTCGCGTTGCTGGCGGGTCTGGGTGCGACGGCCGCGCTGGGGCTGCGCTATCCGGTGCAGATGCTGCCGGTATTGTTGTTCGAGTTGGTCTGGAAGGCGATCTATCTGATAGCTTTTGCGCTGCCGATGTGGTCCGCCCACCAGATTACTGCGGCGGCGGCGGAAGATATAAAGGCCGTCGTCATGGTGGTCATTTTCATCCCGCTGATCCCCTGGCGCTATGTGTTCGCGCAGTACGTGCTGAAGCGCGGGGACCGGTGGAAATAAGTCGGGGGGGGCGATAAGGCCGGTCCGGCTCTCTCTGAAGCGCTTTTCAGACGCTTCCCGTAGGTCTCAAACTACCTGCATGGCGGCCGCGTCGTTCCGATTCCGATGCGGTTTCACGACGATCTCCACATCATGATCCAGCGCCACCAGGAAGCGCAGCAGGCGCTCCACCGAGAACTGGCGGAAGTCGCCGCGCAGCATCTTCGAGACATCGGGCTGGCGGACTCCGAACAAATCGGCCGCTTCCACCTGCATGAGGCCGCGTTTCTTCAGGATTGTGTCAATCTTGAATACGAGTTGCGCTTTGACGAAATGCTCTTCGGCGCCGGGTACGCCGATGGCCTTGAACACGTTTCCGCTTTGGGGTTCGGATCGTTTTTTTGGGCTCATTGCTTTCCCCCTCGTGCCAGTTGTTCGGCCTCGCGCAGCCGTTGTTGGATCAACTCGATGTCCCGGCGCGGTGTTTGTCCTCCGCTCTTCGACTTCTTCTGAAAAGCGTGGAGGACAAAAACTCTCCCGGCATATTTCAGGGTGTACACTGCCCGGAAAGTGTCGCCGCGGTGGTCCTTGATCACTTCCAGAACGCCTGCCCCGCCAAACCCTCGCAGAACCTTTGAGTCCAGATGCTTGCCGCCACGTTGCGCGACGTATAGCGCGTATCCCATGTGATCCTGTACCGGCGGCGGGAACTCCCGAAGATCTTTGAGGCTTGTACCCACCCAGACCATCGGCTTGAGCGGCGGGTCATCGGTCATGGATTTCCATTATAGTGATATCACTATATGCAGTCAATGACATGCCAAGGGTCAAGTAATCAGTGCTCTCGTCCGTCACCGAAATCTGTGCCGGCCTCCCCTCAGCGACTAGTCCTGCCGGGCTATCGTGAGATGCCGGCTCGGGGAAAGATGTCGTACGGGCTCCCGATCTGCAGAATGAAACCCTCTGCCTTCGCGGAGCCACTTTGCAGCCCGCGGAAAATTGCCACGGTATCCTGCAGAGCGTAGTAGGAGTCGGGCGTCTGACTGGCGTGGGCATAGCAGGCAGCCTTTTTCCGATCGGCGGTTGCGCTGATGTCCACGTAATGCGTGGGCGCGGGGAATTGGGTCGTATCTTCGCCGTCCGAGACTTCGTAACAGTACAGCGCGAAGCGATGCTTCAGTTGCTTCCACGATTCGAAGGTGAGGTTGGCAATCGCGCGATGGTCGGGATGGTTATCGATCGGCCAGTGAGTGAAGACGGCATCGGGATTTTCCTTCTCGACGATGCTCTGAAACTCCTGGTAGTGCTGGTTGTCAACGATGGCATGACCATTGACTTGATTGGCGTACGCCGGGCGGGCTTGCAAAATTTCACACGCCTTTTTGGCTTCGGCAATGCGAGTCGCCGCAGTCGTCTGCTGCCAGGCCCCGTCGTTCAGGTAGAGCAGCACGACCTCGTGGCCCAGCGCCGTGAAGCGCGCAATCGTGCCTCCGCAGCCATACTCGGGATCGCCCGGATGCCCTCCCGTGATGACGATTTTGCATTTGTCGATAGGCGGCGTCACGCTGGAAGAAATTCTGCGCCACCGCATTCACCGCTGCCGCTCCGGCGACGACTCCGGCACCTTTCAACATGTCTCGACGATTCATGGGCCCTCGCGGCCTCCAGTTGTCAAAAACAAATTACGCTCACCAACTTTACGCGCGCTCAGCCCTTCTCCACCGTGACTGTAAAGTCCGTGCCTTCCCAGCGCTTTTCCATGGGCCAGAAGAAGGTGAAGACCACCTGGCCTCCGGGGGGCAACGAGGCGGTGGGCAGGTCGAGCGTATAGATGCCGAGGCCGGTGTCGCGGGCGTCGGTGTCATGCGCCGTCGTCCAGGCGTCCAGGCTCCAGTGCACCCGGCCGGGTGTGAGCAGGACTATGCGCAGCGTCTTGTTGCGTGGAACGGTGCGGGTTTTGTTGTTGAACCTCCAGCCGAAGATCTGCCGCACATGTTTATCGACTAAGTAGCGCTTCACGGTCTGCGGAGGCTGGTCAAAAATCTTGCCGTCGCGAATCGAGCGGCGCAGCTTGATGTACTCGGAGTGCGCCCACACCAGCGGGCAGGCCGATCCGGTGGGCTTGCCGCGGAAAAGCTCAAGCGCTGGAATATCGGCGGAGTCCCAGACTTGTTCGGGAAGGGCGCGGCTCTGCCCGACGGTCGAGTTTTCCATGACGGTCAGCAGCGCCTCCGCCTGATCGCGGTGTCCGCCTGCGAGACAATAATGCCCGCGCTCGCCGGCCAGCAACGGCCACGGGCGGCCGATGCCGGTTCCGTCGAAGGCCGAGCCGTCTTTGTGTTCGCCGTAGCCGTCGCCGTTGTAGCGATACCAGCACGGGCCTTGAGGCAACTCGACAACCAGCAGCGCGTCGATGGCGCGCACCGTATTCATAATGCGCGGATCGTCGGGGGCGCGCAGGCCAAAGCGCACCAGGGCGAGCGCGTCGGGGCTGATGATGTTGTAGGCACGGTCGCCATCCTGCCCCCCGTCCTGACCCGGGGGACGGTTCTTGATGGGGACGAAGCCTTGGGTCGGCGACGCGGCCCCGGCGATATCCGTATCGGGCGGGGCGATGCGCACGTAGTAGCCGTCGATGCCCAGTTGCTTCGAGAGGTCGCCTCCAGAGGTGTAGACCCAGCGCTCGATGTTGTCATTCCAGGCGTCGGCGGTGTCGCGCATGGTGGGGGCCATGTCGCTGTGGCCGGTAAGTTCGGCGATGTCGGCTGCGGCCAGCAGCGCGGAAATTTCGGCCGCCAGCGTGAACGGAGAGTAGCCTGCGTCCTCTTCCCAGCGATCCTGTTGTGTGACCGGACCGTTGCGCAGAATAAAGCTGACGGCGTTGCGCACCATGGGCCACCAGCGGTCGAGCTTGCCTAGGGCTTCCGGCGCTTCGCGGCGGAGCAGATCGAGCAGCAGGATGGGGAACGCGGTCTCGTCCATCTGGATGCCGCTCCAGTAAGGCCGGCCGTCGAGCCAGAGATTCTGCGCCCAGTTGCCCGCGGCTTCCTGCGTGGCTTCCAGATAGCGCAGCACCCGCACCGCGTCGCCAACCGCTCCGGAGGCGAGCAGCGCGCCCGCGGTTTCGACCAAGTCGCGGGGCCAGACCAGGTGGTACCCGCCCAGGTCTTCGTCGCCCTTGTTGAATCCCCAGGGGATCGAGAGGCTGGCGATGATGCCGCCCAGGAAATCCTTGGACTCGTGGGTGCGCAGGATGGCAGTCGATGCACGATACAGATCGTTCTGCCGCAGCGGATCATCGAGCTTGAGCAGGCCGGTCTGCCAGGTGCGCCACTGCGAAACGTAGAGTTCGCGGGTCGCGGAATACTCTTCGAAAAGGGAAGAGCGCGCATGCTGTCCCGCCTCCGCCCAAATTCCCCCGAACCCGAGAGCGAGCACGAACTCTCCCTGGCAGGCGGCGAGATCGACTTCTCCGGTGAGAGCGATGTTGCCATTTTCCGCCCGGGTGTACTCCCATTCCATCTGGAAATGCTGGGAAATATCCTGCCAGCCATCGGAGTAGCCGACGAATCCCACTGAAGTCTTCCTCCACGGAGCGGACGATGCCAGGGCGAGGGCGCAGCCGTCGCGTTCGGCAAAAAACATGGGGTAACCTTTGTAGTCTCCGGTCCAGCCGGTGTTTCCGGTTCCGAAATTGGCCAGATGGGGTGAGAGCAGAGCGTAAAGACGGTAGTCGGAAAGCTCACCTTGCAGCGGCTCGAAGCGAACTTTCTGCAGCACCACGTTGCGGTAAGGGTCGGTGAGGACTTCCTTGTGAATGCGGTAGCGCCCGCTGTTGCAGCTGTTGGTCAGCTGATAGACGGGGATGCCGGGCTCGATGGGACGGTTTTCAAACGAGCAGTGGCGCTTTTCCTCGGAGAAGAAGTCGCGGCCGTTGGTGACTATGAATCCCATGTCGCGGGTGCAGGCCTGATCCACGCGGGGAAAGTAAACTTCGTTGAGGATGCCGTGACTCACCGTGAACCAGACTTTGCTTTGCCGGTTGAGAGCCGTACCGACGCCCGACTTGGCGCTTGAGGTCCAGCGCGGAGGAATGCCGGGCCAGCCCGGAGCATAGCGTGCGGCGAAATCAGTCATAAAGCCTCTAGTCCTCGATCCGGGGATCGTTCCCGGGCAGAATTGACAAACCTTTTACCGCCCGGGACGCTTGCGGGTGCGGCAGGCGTCATCCAAATCAATCAGCAGCCCGATACTTAGGGGAACTGCACTGAAGTAAATTGCAACTCGGAAGAAATGAAAGATAATAGACCGCACCGGAACAGAAGCTGCCAGCGCGGAAACATGGTCAAAACATTCGATGCACATGCGGGGAGAATAGTATCAGTGTTGTGGACGTGCTGCGCTCTGGTCGCGGTGGCCCACGCCGCCGCCGCCGGACCAGCCGCGGTTTCTGCGCTCGACCATGGATTTTCCGGACTCTACAATCTCGACTTTGCCGGCGCTCAAAAAGACTTCAAAAGCTGGCAACAGCTGCATCCGGATGATCCGGTTGGCCCGGTCAGCGAAGCTGCCGGCTGTTTGTTCTCGGAGTTCAACCGGCTGGGAGTGCTGGAGGCGCAGTTCTACGAAAATGACGAAGTCTTTTCCGACCATGCGAAGCTGACGCCCGACCCCGAGGTGCGAGCGCAATTTCTAGCCGCGATCGGGCGCGCCGAAAATCTCTCCCATGCCCGGCTGGCCAGAGACGCCAAAGATCGGGACGCCCTGTTCGCTCTGACTTTGTCGTCGGGACTGCAGGCCGACTACGCGGCGCTGATTGAAAAACGCAATCTGGCATCGCTGCATTTCACCAAGGAAGCTTCGGCCTCAGCCCAGGAGTTGCTGGCGGTTTGTCACGACTGTTACGATGCGCTGCTGGCGACGGGGTTCAGCAAGTACATTATCGGAAGCATGGCGGCCCCGATCCGCTGGATTCTTCGGCTGGGAGGGCTTTCGGCCGACAAGCAAGGCGGAATCGCCGACCTCGAAATCACCGCTGCCCACGGACACTACCTCGCTCCGTTCGCCAGAATCCTGCTGGCCATCGCCTATGTGCGGGAGAAAGACAAGCCGCGCGCGCTGCAGCTATTGACCGGGCTGGGGCGCGAGTTTCCGGCCAACACGCTGTTTCCCCGGGAGATTGCCCATCTCCGGGCAACCCGCTAGCTCGCAGGCATAAGTCGCGTGAATACAGCCAGGTACGGCGTGTGGCTTCATCCGGTAATTGAGCCGGCAAGGCGGGCATTCATCAGAAATTCACTGTTTTGTAACCGTCCTGTAACACTGCGCCGATACAAAGAGGAGCTATATAACCGAGGAGGGATTTATCGTGATGCGCAGAATGATGCTGTGGGTGTGTGTGCTGATGGCCTTGCCGGTGGCTTTACCGGTGATGGGCCAGACCACGCTCAACGGAGCGGGCGCGACCTTTCCAAATCCCATTTATTCGAAGTGGTTCAGCGAGTACCACAAGCTCCATCCCGACGTTCAGATCAATTATCAGCCCATTGGCAGCGGCGGCGGAATTCGCCAGGTGACCGCCGGGACGGTGGATTTCGGGGCCAGCGACATGCCCATGAAAGACCAGGAGTTGAAGGATGCGAAGGTGAAGATTCTGAATATTCCGACGGTGCTGGGCGCGGTGGTTCCGGCGTACAACATTCCCGGAGTCAGCGGCGAGGTGAAGTTCACGCCGGAGGCGCTGGCGGGAATCTTCCTGGGAAAGATCACGAAATGGAATGACAAGGCGATCACTTCGGCAAACCCTGGGGTGAATTTCCCCGACAAAGACATCATCGTGGTCCACCGCTCCGATGGCAGCGGCACCAGCTTCATCTGGACCGACTTTCTCTCCAAGGTCAGCCCGGAGTGGAAGGGCCAGGTGGGCAGCGACACATCGGTGAAATGGCCGCTCGGCATGGGTGGGCTGCACAACGAAGGCGTAGCCGGATTGATCCGCCAGTTGCCGGGTTCGATCGGCTACGTGGAAC
Source organism: uncultured Acidobacteriota bacterium (assembly GCA_963800405.1). Taxonomy (GTDB): domain Bacteria; phylum Acidobacteriota; class Terriglobia; order Terriglobales; family Acidobacteriaceae; genus Sulfotelmatobacter. The sequence continues at coordinate 103,164 of CAWDBW010000099.1, read as the reverse complement.
TGATTTACGCCGTGCAGAACAACATTCCCTACGGCAGCGTGCGCAACTCGTCCGGCGTTTTCCTGAAAGCTACGCTGGAAGGCGTGACCGCCGCAGCCGCTTCGGCTCCGAAGATGCCGGCGGATTTCCGCGTATCGATCACCAATGCTCCCGGCAAAGATGCGTACCCGATTTCCAGCTTTACCTGGCTGCTGATTCCGGCCCAGTCCAAGGATGCGGCGAAAGGCAAGATTCTCGCTGACTTTCTCAACTGGATGGTCAGCGACGGCCAAAAAATGACCAGCGCGCTGTCTTACGCACCTTTGCCGGATAACGTGGTGGCCAAGGTGAAGGAAGCGATCAAGCAAGTCAAATAGGGCACCGCAAGCACGGGATATTCAGGACATTCATTCATTGCAGGACCAAAAGGAGAGAACCATGAAGTTTGCGTGGAAGTTGTGTGCAATTCTTTGTCTGGCGACGGGACTGGTGGCGCAAACCAGCCCCGAGCCCAAACCCAAGAAGGCGAAGGCCGCGACCATCACCGCGGCGGACGTGCAGGCGTTGAAAGACGCAATCGCAGCGCAACAGGCGGCGCTGGCCCAGCAACAACAGGAGATTCAGGCGCTGCGCGAGGAATTGCACCATAAGGATCAGGCGGTACAGCAGGCGCAGAGCGCGGCCTCCGATGCGGCCAGCAAGGCCGATGCCGCGCAGGCCCAAGCCGCTCAGCAGCAGCAGGCGGTCGGCCAATTGACGAACGATGTGACCGACCTGAAGGCCAACGTGGCCAGCACGGTCGTGGCCGTGCAGGAGACCCAGAAGACGGTCAAGGAAAACGTTGACCCGCTGGCTCTGCATTACAAGGGCGTGACCATCACTCCGGGTGGCTTCCTGGCGGCCGAATTTGTGCGCCGCTCGCGCGCCCTGGCATCGGACATCAACACGCCGTTTAACTCGCTGACCATGCCCGGGGCTTCCCAGAGCGCCGTTTCAGAGTTCTTCGGTTCCGGACGCCAGTCCCGAGTGTCCATGTTAGTGGAGGGCCGTCTGGCCAACGCGAAACTGTCCGGCTACGTGGAAGCTGACTTCCTGTCGGCCGGCATCACTTCCAACAACAACGAGAGCAACAGCTACACGCTCCGCCAGCGGCAAGCCTTTGCCCAGGCCGCGTTCGACAACGGATGGAGCGTCACCGGCGGACAGATGTGGAGTCTGGTGACGGAAACCAAGCACGGCGTCGACAACCGTACCGAAGCCACGCCCTTGACCATCGATCCGCAGTACTCCGTCGGCTTCAGCTGGGCGCGCCAGTACGGGTTGCGCGTGGCCAAGAACTTTGGCAACAAGGCCTGGCTCGCGGTAGCAATCGAAAACCCGCAGGCCACGCTCACCACGCACAATAACGTCGCCAACTACCTGGTCGGCTCGGCCGGGGCCGGCGGCGGACTTTACAATGGCGCGGTCACCGCATGCTCCACAACCGTCAACTCCACCACCCTTGCAGCTACCACCACCTGCACCAACGCAGCCAACTACGCCTTCAACCCATCGCCCGACATCATCGCGAAGCTGGCTCTCGAACCGGGTTTTGGACACTACGAAATCTACGGTATCTACAGCCGCTTCCGCGACCGGGTTTTCCCTTGCGAAGATGTTGCGTCTTCCTCGACCACGCCCTGCGGCACCGACCCGAACCCCGGAGCCAACGCTTCCGACGCGTTTAATAGTTCCAAGAATGGTGGCGGCATCGGCGCCAACGCCCGCTGGTCATTCGCCGACAAGCGCGTGGACTTCGGGCTGCACTTCCTGGGCGGCAGCGGAATCGGCCGCTACGGAACCGGTGGACTGTCAGACGTCTCGGTAAAGGCCGATGGCAGCCTCGCCCTGATTAAGAGCATTCAGGGATTGGGCACTCTCGAATTGCACGCGCGGAAGCTGGATGTCTACTTCAATGCCGGCACGGAATACGCCGCGCGCACGGCGGACTTCGATTCGATTACCGGCAAGTACGTCGGCTACGGATCGCCCTTCTTCAACAATACGGGCTGCTTCACTGAGACCGGCCCGTCGTCCGGCGGTTTCCTGCCGGGTAGTCTGGGCGGTTGCACTGCCGACACGCGCGCTCTGATCGAAGGAACCGCCGGCTTCTGGTACAAGTTCTACGACGGCTCCAAAGAGAAAGTGAACAAGGGCAGAATGCAATTCGGTGTGCAGTACTCCTACGTGACGCGTAATGCGTGGTCCGGCGAATCGTCACCCAACGAACCCCACGGAATCGACAGCATGATCTTCACGTCGTTCCGCTACTACCTGCCGTAGTAAGCACGACCACAAAACCCTGGCCCGGAGGTCAGCAGCAGAAGCTGACCTCCGGGACGCCTGGTTCGGTTTCCGCAAAATTCCCCCCTAACTGTAATGAATTGCACATCCATACCGGGTCCCGACCACACAAAGGTTCTGTAAGCTGTTGAACAGCCTTGGGTCAGTGGATATTTGTTCTCACCAGGAAAGGAATCCCAATTGCACGGTCCATCACGGCGCTGAAGTCCGGCAAAAGTCTAGTATAGTAATGGACGTTGTGGTATAGCCTGCGACTGCGAAGGTGACGAGGGCGCTTGCTTTCGCTCGTATGTCTAGTACGTTTATTGTAATAATTTCATTAGTGGGACTGACGCAGCGAAGCAGAACAAGTCAGTCAGAAAAAAGGAGAATCCACCGCCGCCAACCAGCGGCGGACGCCCCCTGTTGTCTCCCGCTTGCAGCAGCACAAACACAGCTCACATTAAGGAGAGGATTGTATTTCTATGAAATTCAACAAGCACTTGTTACTTGCTTCCTTGACGCTGGCGGCATTGACGGCCGGCGCCTGGGGGCAAACCCAGACCGCATCCAACACACCTTCACCGGCAGGTTATCCGGCGCCTGCGGCAGCTCCGGCTCCGTCCGTGGTGACCGCCGCTGATGTCGAGGCCCTGAAAGACGCTCTGGCCGCCCAGCAGTTGCAGATTCAGCAACTGACCTTGCAACTGCAGCGCCAGCAGGCCATCCTGGAGGCCCAGCAATCCGCTGCCAATAAACCCAATGACACGCAGCCGGCCGCAGGGCAGCAAATCGCCGCTCTCGCCAGCCCGGGTGCGGTTCCGCAAACCAGCACCTCCAGCACCGGCATTACTGTGCAAGACGCGCCGGCCCAGCCCAGCTCCGACCCGATGGAAGGTCCGGTTTCCATTCACTTCAGGGGGATCACCATCACGCCTGGCGGCTTCGTGGCTGCCGAATTTGTACGCCGCTCACGCGCTCTGGGGGCAGATATTCCGACGCCCCTCAACTCCCTGACCCTGCCCGGCGCCTCGCAAAGCACTCTGTCTGAGTTCTTCGGCACCGGTCGCCAGTCCCGCCCCACCGTGTACATCAGCGGGCGTCTCGAAAACGTAGCGTTCTCCAGCTACGTGTCCGGGGACTTCCTGTCGGCCGGAGTCACCTCCTCCGCTACGCAAACCAACAGCTATACGCTTCGTCTTCGCCAGGCGTGGGCCCAGGCCAAGTGGGATAACGGCTTCAGCATCCTCGGCGGCCAGATGTGGAGCTTGGTCACAGAGGGCAGGAACTCGATCGCGCCCAGCGATGATGCTGGCCGCGTCAACGACGCCCGGCCCTCAACTATTGACCCGTCGTACAACGTCGGGTTCAGTTTCGCCCGCCAGTATGGGCTGCGTGTAACCAAGGCTTTCGGCCCGAAGGTCGCTGTCGCCTTCGCCATTGAAAACGCTCAGGCCACACTCAGCACGCACGGAAATGACGATAACTTCCTGCTGGGCAACCTCGGCGCCAGCAACAGCTACAACACAACCTCCACTTATTCCTTCAACCCCTCCCCTGACATCGTGGCCAAGGTCGCGTTCGATCCCGGCTTCGGGCACTACGAGATCTTCGGACTGGTGGACCGTTTCCGCGATCGCGTTTTCCCCTGCGCTGAGGTCACCGCTACCACCACGACTTGCGGCACGTCGACTCCACCGGTTGCCAGCCCCTTTGGAGCCTATAACGCCGCCAAGAGCGGTGGCGGTATCGGCGCCAACGCCCGCTGGACCTTCGCCAACAAGCACCTCGTGTTCGGCGTGCACGGCTTCGGCGGCAGCGGCATGGGCCGTTATGGCGCAGCCCAGCTCCCTGATGTCGCGGTCAACGGCGATGGAACTCTCCACCTCGTGAAGGATCTCCAGGGCCTGGCCACGCTCGAATACCACGGCAAGAAGCTCGACCTCTACACCTACGGCGGCACCGAGTACGCCGCGCGCACGGCGAGCTTCGATCCCATCTCGGGCAAGGTGGTTGGCTACGGTGCACCCACCTTCAACAACTTCGGCTGCTACACCGAAAGCACTCCGGTCAGCACTGGCACCGCGGGCTTCAACCCTGGCTCTCTGGCCAACTGCACCGGTGATACGCGCGCCGTCCTCGAGGGCACGGCTGGCTTCTGGTACAGCGTTTACAACGGGCCGCGGGGCAAATTCCGTTTGGGCACGCAGTATTCCTATGTCACTCGTCAAACCTGGTCTGGCATCGGTTTTGCGGGCGCTGGACAGCCCGGTCTGGCTCCTTCCGGCATCGACAACATGATCTTCACGTCGTTCCGTTATTACCTGCCGTAGGCGGGCTGGAACAGAAGAAACACCTACCGGCACCTGGACAAAGTCTCTGTCCGGGTGCCGGTTTTCTTTTTGCGGGCGGAAGATCTCCAAAGGCTAGGTGGCCCGAGCCCCGACCCAGCGCCAGCTCCCGGGATGCTTTATACTGTTGATCCCCACTGCATCGTCGGGGGTGCACCGGGCCGGATTTCAATCGAGAGCAACAAAATCCCACGAATAAGGCAGTAAGAGCGGCGGCTATGACGCGTATCTCACTCGACAACTCGGGGTACTTCCTCAATCGCGACACTTCCTGGATGGCGTTCAACCGCCGGGTGCTCGAAGAGGCCGAGGACGAGGGGAATCCGCTGCTGGAGCGGGTGAAGTTTCTGTCCATTTCGGCCAGCAATCTGGACGAGTTCTTCGAAGTGCGCGTGGCCGGCATGATGCAGCAGATTGAAGACGGCTACAACGAGGCTAGTCCCGACGGCCTGACCCTGACCGCGAAGCGGGACATTCTCAGCAAGCTTACTCACCAATTTGTGGACGATCAGTACGACTGCTGGAACGCGCGTCTGCGTCCGGCACTTTCGGCATAACGGAATTCGCGTGCTTGGGCTGCATGAGCTCGATGCCGACGCCTGCGCTTTGTGGACGAATACTGCGAGAAGGAACTGGACCCGCTGCTAACGCCGGTCACCGTGGATCCGTCGCATCCGTTCCCGCGAGTGATTAACAAGGCTTTGTGCCTGGGCCTGCTGTTGCGCCGGCGGCGGCGCTCGGCGCTAACTTATACGGGCGTGGTCTCGGTGCCGCGGGCGCTGCCGCGGCTGGTGCGGCTGCCGTCAGAGGGCACCGACGACTTTATTTTTCTCGCCGATCTGGTGGCGCATCATGCCGTGCGCATGTATCACGGCTATGACATTGTTTCGTCGGCGCCGTTCCGCGTGACCCGGAACAGCAATCTGTATCTGGCGGAAGAAGAAGCTCGCAGCCTGCTGGAGTCGGTGCGCGCCGAATTGCATAACCGGCGCAAAGGCGACGCGGTGCGCATGGAGATTGAAGCCGACGCCGATCCGGAAATTATCGACCGCCTGCGCACCGTCTTCGAGATCGATCCGTGGCAGGTATTTCCGGTGAACGGGCCGGTGAATCTTTCGCGGCTGTTCAATGTGTACGAGCAGGTGAAGCGTCCTGATCTGAAGGACCGCGCGTTTTCGCCGCGGGAGTTGCGGCTGACCTCCAAGTCGAAAGACATGTTCGAGGAGTTGCGCACTCATGACATCCTGCTGCACCACCCCTACGATTCCTACGATGCGGTGGTTTCGTTCATCGAGTCGGCGACGCAGGATGACAATGTTCTTTCCATCAAGCAGACGCTCTACCGCACCAACGAACATTCGCTGATTGTGCCGTCGCTGATTGAAGCCGCGTCGCAGAAGGAAGTGACGGCGGTGGTCGAGTTGAAGGCGCGCTTCGACGAGGCTCCATAACATCCGCTGGGCGCGCGAGATGGAAGACGCCGGAGTGCAGGTGTTTCACGGGCTGGTGGGATTAAAGACGCATTGCAAACTGTCGCTGATCGTGCGGCGCGATCCGGATGGGGTGATCCGCAGCTACGCGCACATTGGCACGGGCAATTACAACGCGACCACGGCGCGAATTTATACCGACCTGAGTTTGTTCACGGCAGATCCTGAAATCACTCGCGCCGTGCACGATGTTTTCAGCTTCCTCACGGCCTATGCGGAGAATCCCAGCTACGAGCCGCTGCTGGTGGCCCCGCTCGACCTGGCGGAAAAAATGCATTGCGCTGATCGACCGCGAAGCCGAGCATGCGCGCCAGGGCAAGCCCGGCGCGCATCATCGCCAAGATGAACGCGCTGCTCGACAAGAACGTGGTGAAGGCGCTGTACAGCGCATCACAGGCGGGAGTGGAAATCGATTTGATTGTGCGCGGCATTTGCGCGCTGCGTCCGGGCGTGCGCGGAGTCAGCGACAACATCCGCGTGCGGAGCATTGTGGGGCGTTTTCTGGAGCACAGCCGCATTTATTATTTCGGCAACGACGGCGAAGAGGAGATTTATATCGGCAGCGCCGACTGGATGCCGCGCAATCTTTACGAGCGCGTCGAGGTGCTGGTGCCCCTGCGCGATGAAATGCTGCGCGCAGCGGGTGCGACAGTGAAATTCTCGATGCCTACCTGGCCGATAACCGCAAGGCGCGCATCCTGCTGAATGATGCGACTTACATCCGGGCGTGGCAGACGCCGGGCAAGCGGAATCGTCGTCCGCCGGTGGGCGCCGCGGCTTTCAGCGCGCAGGATTTCCTGATGAGCGTGGCCGAGGGCAAGGCACCCCTGACGATCCCCGCGCCAGTTCCGGCGCGCAAACGAAAAGTCTTAGCGGGAAAGGGAAGATAAGCTGCGATGATCCTCTATTTTTTGCGCCATGCGAGTGCGGGCGAGCACCTGGCCAATGCCAAGAAAGACGAAAAGCGCGCTCTCGACAAAGAGGGCATCGAGCAGTGTGGTTATATCGGCCGCGCCCTGGCTGCGCTCGACGTTCAGGTGGACACCATCGTCTCCAGTCCGCTGAAGCGCTGCACGCAGACTGCGTCGCTAGTCGGCAACGAGCTGGGCTATGAAGGCAAATTGCAGATGGACGCCGGGCTGCGCCCTGAGGCTGGACTCGCTGACTTCCGCAAGCTGCTGGAAAAATATGCCCGGCAAGAAGCGATTCTGGTCGTCGGACACAATCCGAATCTGAGCCAGTTTCTGGGCTCGGTCATCAGCGATTCGGGCTGTGAAGCTTCGGTGGAACTGAAAAAGGGCGCGGTGGCGAAGGTGGAAATGCGCCGTGCCTCCGGCACGCTGCAGTGGTGCGTCACGCCAAAAGTTCTGCGCACCCTCTACGACACAGCCGTGGAAAGCTCGCGCCCGAAGACTTCGCGGAAGTAGTCTCGCTCTTTCTCGATCGCCCACTGTTCCAGGTCGACTCCCATGCGCCGCCGGGGAAGCAGGGTCAACTTGACTTCCGCCGAGCGCACGCTGACGCGCACTTTTTCTACGGCGCGGCTGCGGCCCAGGTTCAGCGAGCGCGCCAGGCGGAGCAACAGAATCGCCTTTTGCACATTGGCGCGATCGGCCGGGTCCACCACTTTCATGGGACCATCCTCCACCGCGGGGCGCGATTTTCCCAGATAGCGTGCGATGGCCGCGATCAGCCGACGCTGCTGCGGCGTGTACCCTAGAATCTCAGAGTTCGAAATGATGTAGTGCGTGTGGCGATGATGCCCGTTGCGGTTCACGTAGTCGCCCACTTCGTAGAGCATGGCCGCGGCCGAGAGCCATTCGAGGTATTCCGGGGGCAGTCGATGGACCGAACGCAGCGCGGCGAACAGCGCAGTGGCGGCGTCGCGCACGTCCTGAGCATGTTTGCGGTCGACGCGGTAATGGTCGACGGCTTTCATGATGGATTCCCAGCGTTCGGATTCGACCTGGCGGCCGGAACGCGTGTTGCGATCGTGGTCCGCGGCCATCTGGGCGAGGATTCCGTCGCGCAGGCCCAGGGGCGAATAGCGAAAACTTTTGAGATGGAGGCGGTCCAGCAGTTCTTGAAACACGGTCGCGCCGGCCACAATAATCTCCGCCCGGCGCGGGCCAATGCCCTGGATCTTGCGCCGTTCCGCCACCGGCAGGCGTGCGAGTCTTTTCGCGATCCGGCTCATTTCGGCCCGTGACACGACCGGCCGCTGCCGGCCCACGCCGCGGCGCAAGTGGCTGGCAACTGCGGCCAGCGCCGCCGCCGTGCCGGAGGTCGCGATCACATTTTTCACTTTGGCGTTGGCGATTCGGTCGGTGATGCGATTGATTTCGCGCGTGACGAAACCGCGCAGCCGCTTCAGTTCGCCCTTGCGGGTGGGATCGTGGCGCAGAAATTCATTGGTCAGGCGAACCGCACCCAGGGGAAGGCTTACCGCGTCACGAATGTGTCCGCCCTGCGAAACTGTCAGCTCGCAACTGCCGCCGCCCAGGTCCATCATCAGCGTTGGAGCGCGGTCGACGCGCGGGCTGGAGTACAGTCCCAAATGAATGAGCCGCGCTTCTTCAACTCCAGAGACGATCTCGACTCGCCAGCCGGTCGCGGACCGCACCCACTCCAGGAATGCCTGCGCGTTGCGCGCATCGCGCAGCGCGCTGGTTGCGATCACGCGCACGCTGTCGGTTACGATTTGCTGCGTGGCCCGATGAAAGCGGCGCAGCACCTTTACCGTCTCCGCCATGGATTCGGGAGTCAGGAATCCGGAGCCAAACACGCCATCGCCAAGGCGCGTGACTTCGCGATCTTCGTGGAGCGCGCGCAACCGGCCGGCTTGCAGGCGCGCAATTTTCAGACGGACTGAGTTCGAGCCGATATCGACTGCGGCAAATGTGGGCATGAGGGCAGCGGAAACGGGGAAGCTTCACAGTGTACATGCCTGCGGCCCAGATCGTCACAGGAGTTTGGATCAATTAGCGCTGCTGGAGAAAACGTCAACCACGAAGGACAGGAAGTTTCACGAAGGAATTTCGGGTTGCGGGGCTGTTTCGTGCTGTGAAGAGAGAGTATGGTGACGATGACCTGACTGAATGAGCAACTCTGGAATTCAGCGTTCGTCGTCGAATTTGAGTGCAGCCCAAGAAGTTTGCATTTTTAACACCTTTGTAACAACCCTCTGCTACCTTTTAGGGTGAATGGCCAACCCAGCATTACCACGGCCTGATATGCCCGGACCGCAACCCGTTGCACCGACGAAAGTTACATCCGTAGCGGCGAGCCGGGAAGCGCCCTTGCTGCGCACTTCCGGGGGCGAAATCTCTGACCGCGTTTTCCAGTCTGCCATGACCGCCTGCGGCCTGGCGGTGCTCGGCATTTTGGCGCTCATCGTTTACGAGCTCGTGCATCGCTCCAGCCTGTCGTGGCACGCCTTTGGCTTCAAGTTCTTTGCTGGCAGCGACTGGAACCCGGTGAGCGAGCAGTTCGGCGCTTTGCCCTTCATCTACGGCACGCTGGTTTCATCGCTGGTGGCCCTCATCATTGCCGTCCCGCTGTCGATCGGCGTTGCGGTTTTTACGACTGAAATGTGCCCCAAAGTTTTGCGCGGCCCGCTCTCGTTTTTTGTGGAATTGCTGGCCGCGATTCCGAGCGTGATTTACGGAGTGTGGGCCATCTTCGTCCTGGTGCCGCTGTTGAGCGGATACGTTCAGCCGTTTCTGACGAGCACACTAGGCTGGACCGGGCTCTTTAGTGGACCCATATACGGAGTCAGCATGCTGGCGGCGGGAATCATCCTGGCCATCATGATCATTCCCATCATTTCCTCCATTACCCGGGAAGTGCTGATGGTCGTGCCGCAGCATCAGCGCGAGGGCGTGCTGGCCCTGGGTGCGACGCGCTGGGAGATGATCCGCGTCGGCGTGCTGCGCAACGCCCGCGCCGGAATCGTCGGCGGAATCATTCTGGGGTTAGGACGGGCCTTGGGCGAGACCATGGCGGTCACCATGGTCATCGGAAATAATCCCCAGATCGTGAAATCTTTGTTCGCCCCGGGATATACCATGGCCAGCGTGCTGGCCAATGAGTTCAGCGAAGCGACCGGCGATTTGTATCTTTCCTCGCTCATTGAAATTGGACTGGCGCTGTTCTTTGTCACGATCATCGTGAACGCGTTGGCGCAGTTGCTGGTGTGGACCGTAACCCGCGGCCAGCCTGCGAGGGGCCATGCCTGAGGTCACAGCTTCCGTGCCACAGGGGATGCCGCCCATCAGCTGGAGCCGCCGCGTCACCGATCACGTCATGACGGCAGCGGCTGTCGGGACCGTGGTGCTGGTGCTGGCGCCACTGGTCGCCATCTTTGGCTACCTGCTCTATAAGGGCGTCCAGTCGCTGAACTGGGATTTCCTGACGCAGATTCCGAAACCTGAAGGCGAGGCGGGTGGCGGAATGGCCAACGGAATCGTAGGCTCGATGACGATCCTGGCGGTCGCCAGCCTGATCGGCGTGCCGTTAGGAATTGGCGCGGGTGTATATCTCGCCGAGTATGGCCGCAACCGGCTGGGCGATGCGATTCGATTTACGTCGGACGTGCTGAATGGCGTGCCCTCGATCGTGATCGGCATCGTGGCCTTTTCCATCGTCGTGCTCGCGCAGGGGCATTTCTCAGGATTCGCCGGCGGTGTCGCGTTGGCGATCATGATGGTTCCCACCATCACCCGCACCACCGAAGAAATGCTGCTGCTGGTGCCGCAGGCCTTGCGCGAAGCGGCTTACGGGCTGGGCATCCCACGCTGGCGAACCACGCTCTCGATCACGCTGCGCACGGCAACTTCCGGCGTGATTACCGGTGTCATGCTGGCCTTTGCCCGGGTTGCCGGAGAGACGGCTCCGCTGCTGTTCACGGCACTGGGCAATGAGTTCTGGAATCTGCATGCGCAGATCAGCCCACGGCGGCGCTGCCGCTGCAGATTTATAAATACGCCACTTCGCCCTATGACGACCTGCACCGGCAGGCGTGGGCAGGGGCGCTGGTACTCATCGTTCTCATCATTACCGCAGTGACGGCCGTACGCTTTGCGGTTCGCCGCAGCACTTTCGGAGCTGCATAATTTATGGGCGTTGGAATCCAGGTCGACAACCTGAATGCCTGGTATGGCAAGGGCCAGGCGTTGTACGACATCAATCTGAAAGTGGCGGCCAACCATGCCACCGCGCTGATTGGTCCCTCGGGATGCGGGAAGTCGACATTTATCCGCTGCATCAATCGGATGCACGAGACCATTCCAGAGGCGCGGGTCGAGGGCCGGGTGCGCATCGGCGAGATCGACGCCTACAACGGAACTTCGGCCACGCAACTCCGCCGCCGCGTAGGCATGGTTTTTCAAAAGGCCGAACCCGTTTCCCACCATGTCGATTTATGACAACGTGGCTTCCGGGTTGAAGCTGAATGGATTCCGCGACCGGCGCAAGCTGAACGAAATCGTCGAGCGCTCGCTGGAGGTCGCCGCGCTGTGGGAGCGAAGTAAAAGATCAGGTTCACAAGAAATCCGGCGCCAGCCTCTCCGGCGGCCAGCAGCAGCGCCTCTGCATCGCGCGCGCGCTCGCGGTGGAACCCGAAGTCCTGCTGATGGACGAGCCCTGCTCGGCGCTCGATCCGATTTCGACCGGAAAAATTGAAGAGTTGATCTTCCAGCTCAAAGAACGGTATACCATCGTAATTGTGACTCACAACATGCAGCAGGCGGCTCGGGTGGCCGAGTTCACCGGATTCTTCCTGCTGGGCAAGTTGATTGAGTTCGATCAGACGGAGAAAATTTTCACCAAGCCGTCAGACAAAAAGACGGAAGATTACATCACCGGCAATTTGGTTAACAGATCGCTGAGGCTTCTTCTCGACCGGCTGCCAGGGCGATTTTTGGGTGGCTCGATTTCGGGTGGCGCAGCACTTCTAGCGCTGCTAAAGGTTTCTCTCAGTAAGGGTTAGCCCTGAGGACTTAAGCAGTTTTGAATAAGGAAGGTTGGGATAATGCGCACGCGCTTTCAACAAGGGCTTGACGATCTGCGGCAACGGTTGCTTCGCATGGGAGGACTGGCGGAGCAGGCGGTGGACCGCGCCCGCCAGGCTTATGTGGAGCGCGACCTTACGTCGCTGCCAGATGGTGCTCGAAGGCGAGAGCCTGATCAACACGGCCGAGCGCGAAATCGACGAGGCTGCCTTCGATCTGCTGGCCATGCAGCAGCCCATGGCGGTCGATCTGCGCTTCATTCTGGCCGTGACCAAAATTAATTCCGACCTCGAGCGCGTGGGCGATCAGGCCGTCAACATTGCCGAGCGCGTCATGGATATGGTGGAACTTCCCGCAGCTGAGTTGCCCGTCGATATCGCGCGCATGGGCGCAGCGGTGAGCGCCATGGTGCGGCGCGCGCTGGAGTCGTTCATTGAAGGCAAGGCCGAACTGGCGCAGGCCGTGCTCGAAATGGATAACGTTATCGACCGCATGCGCGACGATGCCTTCATCCAATTAGTCAAAACCATGAACGATCGTCCTGAGGTCGTGCGGCAGGCTCTGGATGCGCTGCTGGTTGCCCGCAATCTGGAACGCGTCGCCGATCACGCCACCAACATCGCTGAGGATGTCATCTTCTGGGTGCAGGGTTCTGACGTGCGCCACAACGCTCGTACCGAGGAATCTGAACCCGCGAATCAGATCAGCCCACCTCGAATGCTCAGGGCCGTAACATCGCAAGTTGAACCCACGAAGTCTTGTCATCCTGAGGCCCGCGTTCTGTGCGGGTCGGAGGATCTGTGGAGTTGCCGACAGCTGCGGCGGCGTCGGCGAAGTCAGAGGTCCCTTCGACAAGCTCAGGGCAGGCTCTTCGCTTCGCTCAGGATGACAAGGGTTCGAAATGGCAACTCGCAGTCAGTCGAAGGTTCGCCCTTTGACCATTCGCCCCGCCTTGCTTTACGCTCGTCTCCTCTTTTATTTCTGAACGTTACTTCGCGGAGGCACCGTGACTCGCTTTCTTCTTCGTTCCGTGTGCGTGTTGTTGCTGGCGCGCGGCCAGTTCTCGCCCAGTCCCCCGCCGCCGATCGCCCGCCGATCATGCTGCCCAGCAGCAAGATGCTGGAAGCCCCATCCCCCGGCCGCATTGGGAGCACCAACAGCTTTCCGGCGACGATGGTCGTCAGTCCCGATGGCGACTACGCCGCGCTGTTGAATGATGGCTATGGCACGCAGGAAACGCTGGCGCACCAATCGATCTCCGTGCTCGATCTGAAGACGAATCAGATCGTGGAGTATCCTGACGCGCGCTTGAGCGACACGGCCCATCAAAGTTATTTCATCGGGCTGGCGTTCAGTTCCGATGGCAAGCACCTGTATGCCTCGGTAGGGTCGCTGAGCGATCCGACCGGCGCGAAGCCTGGCGACACGGGAAACGGCATCGCGGTGTACAGTTTTTCCGCAGGCAAGGTTGCGCCCGAGCGCTTCATTCCTATCGCGCTGCAACCGCTGCCGACTGGAAAGAAGCTTGCAGTGGGTTTGAAGGCGCCTCCGCACATGGCGATCCCGTATCCCGCCGGGCTCGACTGTGATTTCCGACCACGGCCATGACAAGCTCCTTGTCGCCAACAATCTTTCCGACAATGCGATCGTGCTCGATGCCACGACGGGAAAAGTTCGGCAGACTTTCGATCTCAGCACCAGCGATCTCATCCCATCTTCGTACCCATACACTTGCGTAGCAACGCGCGACGGCAGCCGCGCCTGGTGCAGCTTGTGGAATGCGTCGCAGGTGGCGGAGTTAGATCTGACTAGGGGGGTTGTGCAGACGATCACGCTGCCGGTGACGAAGGCACCGGGGGATGCGTTTGCTCCCGGTTCCCATCCTACAACTCTGCTGTTGAGTCCGGATCAGGAAGCGCTCTTCATAGCGCTCTCCAATTTTGACGCTGTTGCCGTCGTCAGTGACCGTGGTTCCGGTCCAATGGACGCATTGGCTCCATACATGGGCTCGTGGCCAACGATTCGCAGGCAGCCAGCCGGGGCCTTTGGCGCTGTCGTCAGATGGTACCCGCCTTTTTGTCGGAGACGCATCGATCAATGCGGTGGCCGTCTTCGATGCTGCAGGTGCCACGGCCGTGATGCCCAGTGACAGCGCGCTCGAACCTCTCGGTTTCATCCCCACCGACTGGTACCCTAGCGCGCTCGCCGTTCACGGCGATGATCTCCTCATCGCAACGGCCAAGGGTGAAGGCTCGCGCCCGAACAAAGACATGGGCAAGACGTCGGATGAAATGAAGCATCGCGATCATCCATATATTGCGACGCTGCTGAGGGGATCGGTCGCACGCCTGAACATTCCGTCGACGCTCGAAAAACTGCCCGAGCTCACGCAGACCGTCGAACGAGATAACCTGTTCCAAAGCGATCCCGGGACGATCACCTTCGCTTCCGGCCAGAATCCCATCAAGCACGTCATCTACGTGATCAAAGAGAACCGAACCTACGACCAGATTCTCGGCGATCTTAAGTCGGCGATCAACGAGTTGGCGACGGCGACCCTTCGCTCACCTTTACGGCGCAGACATCACGCCCAACGAGCACAAGCTCGCGCTGCAGTTCGGCGTACTCGACAATTTCTACGACAGCGGCGAAGTTTCCGGCGACGGCCACCTCTGGTCCACCGCGGCCATCACCAGCGATTACAACGAGAAGACCTGGCAGATCGCCTACCGCGGCAAAGAACGCACCTACGATTTTCAGGGACAAAACGCCGACGAATATCCGCTGGAACACAACCTGCCCGATATTGACGATCCGTCGACCGCTTTCTCTGGGATAATCTCGCGCGCAACCACGTCAGCTTTCGCGACTACGGCGAATCCGTGAATGCCGAGTGGTGCAATGAGAAACCGCAACGCCGCCAGCCCAAGCAGGGAACTCACTTCGGGCAGAATCCGCTTTGTCCGCGGACGGTCGATCAGGGCGAAGATCTGGAGCCCAATGTCGGCGACCGCATGCCGGGCCGAGCCCGTGGCCGTGGGCGGTGCCGCTCTTCAAGAGTCAAGCCCCCAAAGCTGTGCTGCGCGACCACTTCGATCCGCTCTTTCCCGATTCAACACCGACTACCCCGATCAGCTGCGCGCTGACGAATTCCTGATGAATTCGCCGCCTACGCCCGCGCCAGGGACGCAGACGAGGGTCCGCATTTGCGAGCTGCCCTCGTTCGTCCTGCTCTATCTGCCCGACGATCACACCGGCGGCACTCGTCCTAACCTTGCCCGGCCCGCAGCTTCGTGGCCGATAACGACCTGGCGCTGGCCGCGTGGTCGATGCGGTTCGCACAGCCCTTATTGGGACGACACCGCCATCTTCGTCGTCGAGGACGACGCGCAGGACGGCGCGGACCACGTGGACGCGCACCGCTCTATCGCGTTCGTCATCAGCAAATATTCCCCGGCATCGGGAAGCTCGGCCACCAGCCCTATGTGGAGCATCACTTCTAGACCACAGTCGAATATGGTCCACACCATGGAGATGCTGCTCGGTCTTCCGCCCATGAATCAGAACGATGCGTATGCTCCGCTGATGGCGCCTGTTTTCCGGCCCGGCGATCAGCCGGCCTATAAGGCGGACTAGAGCAATCTTAAGAACGGGCTGATCACGAAACCAACCGGCGCGAGCGCCCGGCGCGAAGGTGTTGTCGAAGCATGGACTTCTCCGTCCCGACGCGGCCGGCGCGGCGCGGCTGAATCAAGTCTGTGGCAGGATCAGAAGGGGTCGTCATCCGATGGTCCGCGGCGAGGCATCGGGTGATCGCGGAGGGCGGGACCAGGGTGCCGTTTTTCGAGATCGCAGACTTGATCCATTGCGAGCTATGGGGACCCGGGTTACTTCAAGTTTATCCCATCGCTTCGAGGGGCAGGCTCTGCGAGGAGCCGCTGATCGTTAATCCGTTGTCTCCGGGAATCAGTGCCAGCTGTTTTCTCTCAACGTCGAGAGATTCCAGAGATACTTCGCTCACATCCACGGCAAGTTTCTTCGTCTCCCGGCGTCGAAGCCGCTTCCGCCGAAGCCGACCGAGCCGCTTCGGAGGCTCGGCAGCGGCGGCGGGAAGGGAGGCGATACCTCCGCGACTTCCTGCTCCCCCGCGGCTGCCCGCGTCGGTGTACCCGGCGAAGTCACATGAAATCTTTCCCGGCGCTCACTTTCAGATCCGAGTACGAATAAGCTCGTATAGGACATACTGTAGCCGAAGGGATACAGCACCGGCTTGTTCTCCGCGTCGTACCACTTGTAGCCGACTTTCACGCCTTCGTCGTAGGCGACCTGAAAGCGGGGCAGGCCCGCGGCAACCGCTTCCAGCCTCGCCGGTCGGCATCGACTGTGGCCTGAGGCGGCTGCACAATCGTCGGGATGCGGCAAGTCGGCTTCGCTCCGGGAAAACGTCATGGGCAGCTTGGCACTGGGGTTCACGTCTCCGAAAATAATGTTCGCGACCGCCTCGGCACCGCGGCTGCCGGCAAACCAGGCTTCAAAGAGTTCCGCCTGACCTGATCCAGCCCAAGGCATGGTCACGGCCGTGCCGGTTTCGAGGACGACCACGGTATGCGGATTCGCCGCCGCTACCCTCGCGATCAGTTCGATCCTGATTGTCGGGAAGAGACAGACTGTCGTAGGTCCATGCCTTCGCTCTCCCATTCGTGGGCGAAGATAATGGCCACATCGGCCGCTCTTGGCGAGAGCCGCTGCGGCCGCGGGTTCGGCTCCGGAAGCAAACTGCACGTTCGCCTGCCGGAACTTTGGCGCGAATCGACTTCAACGGCGAAGTGGGAAACCAGATGTGTTCCTGCCAGGTCGTGTTGCCCTTGCCCGGAGGCATCATGGCGTTTCCGCCCGGAGGATCGACCTGCGCCGAACCGCCGCCGGAAATCATGCCCACATCCGCGTGCGGCCCCGATGACTGGAATGCCTGTGGATCTTCGACGCGTCGAGGGGCAAGCTGCGCATCCGTCATTCTTCAGCAGCACGGTGCTTTGCTCGGCGATGCGCTGCGCGACTTCGAGGCCGCCTACAACGCTCCACCAACTTTTCTCGGGGATCGTCGACCGACGCCGGTGGCGAACATCGACCGCAGGATGCGATGCACGTGATCATCTAGTCTGCCGCTGGAATTCTGCCGGACTGGACACGCCTTCTTGAAATCGGCCGCCGAGAAAAAGTTTCACCGGGTTCCTCGTGATCGAGCCCAGCGGCCGAGGCTTTCTCACGCTCTGCGCGTCCCTCCCCAATCCGAGAGAACAAAACCTTTGAAGTTCCAGTTTTTCTTGAGGACATGGGTGAGCAGATATTTGTTTTCGCAGGCATAATCGCCATTGACGCGGTTGTAGGAGCACATCACGGCCGCGGCGTTGGACTCCTGCGGAATGCAATCTCAAACGCCAGCAGATCGCTCTCGCGCGCGGCGCGCTTGTCGATGTTCCACGTCGACGGCATTGCGGCCGCTCTCCTGATCGTTGAGGGCGTAGTGCTTGATGTCGCCGATGACGTGTTGGGCCTGCAGTCCCTTCATCACCGCTCCTCCACCATCTTTCCCGCCAGCACCGGATCTTCGCCGAGGTATTCGAAGGTGCGCCCGTTGCGCGGTTCGCGGGTGAGGTCGGTGCCTCCGCCGAGACTCCATGTTGTAGCCCTGGGCGCGGAGTTCGCGGCCAATGAGTGCTCCGTATTCATAGCCCGCTTCGAGGTCCCAACTCGCCGCACCCGCCACGTCGGCGGGCAGAGCGGTCGAGTAGCGGCCGTTCTCGCCGCTGGCCCGCACGCCATAAGCGGCGTCCGACATCTGAATCGCGGGAATACCGAGGCGTGGAATGCCGGGCACATATCCGGCGCCACCGTTGGAGTGCCACGGCCAGCGGGCTCATCGGACTCAGTCCAGCCATGCCGGTCGCCATGCAGCAGAGAGATCTTCTCGTTGAGCGTCATCTCTTTCACCACCATCGCCGCGCGCTCGTCGGGAGACAGGCTGGGATTGGACCAGGGATGAGACTTGGCATTCTGCGCCGGTGAAGAGAGCGCAAGACTCAGCATCGTGGCAGAAAGGATGAGAAATCGATTTAGTAGAGGACATTCTTGCGGGGGCATACTGTTTTCCTCGAATGAATCTGGCTACCAAATCGTTTATGTTACGCCTTTTTCGAACTTCCAGACGGATAATTTGGACAGTACCACGCCGTTTATTAGCCGTTCGTATAGCGAACATAGGGCGAACGTACGGTTTCACTTGGCCTTCGTACTTGGCCTACCCAGCCTTGCCCTTTACACTAGAGGAGTGAAGATCGCGCTGGGCCAAATCAATCCCACCGTCGGAGATTTCTCCGGCAACGCGTCCAAGATCGTTGATTTTTCCCGGCGCGCCCAGGCCGCCGGTGCCGGCCTGATTTTGTTTCCGGAGCTGTCGGTGTGCGGCTATCCGCCGCGCGACCTGGTCGAGCGCCCTTGGTTCGTTGCCCGCAATCGAGAAACAGTCGAGCGGATCGCCGCCGAAACGCGGGGAATCGCCGTGATCTGCGGGCTGGTCACGCCCGCCCACTCCGACACGGGCAAGGCCGTCATGAACTCTGCCGCCTGGCTCGTCGACGGCAAAGTCGCATTTATCCAGTCAAAAATGCTGCTGCCCACCTACGACGTCTTTGATGAGATGCGCAACTTTGCGCCCGCCAAGCAGCAGGAGCTGTTCCCGTTCTGCGGCAACCGCATGGCGCTCACCATCTGCGAAGATGCCTGGAACGACAAGCATTTTTGGCGCCGGCAGCTCTACCAGGTCGATCCCGTGGATCGGCTGATTCATGCCGGCGGGAACTTCGTGCTGAACATTTCCGCATCGCCGTTCTGGATTGGCAAGCGCGAACTGCGCCGCGACATGCTGGCCAGCATCGCCCGCCAGCACAAGGTTCCGGTCGTGCTGGTCAACCAGGTGGGCGGCAATGACAGTCTCGTGTTCGACGGTTCCAGCCTCGTGCTCAACCGGGAAGGAGAAATCATTGCGCAGGGGCGATCGTTCGAAGAGGATCTCATCTACTTTGACTCGCAAAACTTGACCGGCGAAATGCACGAGCAGATTGCCGGAGACGAAGCCAGCGCGTATTCCGCGCTGGTGCTGGGCACCCGCGACTACATGCAGAAGTGCGGCTTCCGCAAAGCGATCATCGGCCTAAGCGGCGGCATTGACTCCGCGCTTACCGCGGTTGTGGCCGCCGATGCGGTCGGGCCGGAAAATGTTATCGGCGTCGGGATGCCGGGGCCTGTACTCGTCGCAAGGTTCAATCGATGATGCTCGCGCCCTGGCCGCGAATCTGGGCATCCGTTTCGAATTACTTCTCGATCAATTCCGCCTACGAGGCCTATCGCAGCACTCTGCAGCCGGTTTTTGCCGGGCAGCAAGCCAGATGTTACGGAAGAAAACATTCAGGCGCGGGCTCGCGGCACGTTGCTGATGGCGCTGTCGAACAAGTTTGGCGCCATCGTGCTCTCGCACCGGTAACAAGAGCGAGCTGGGCGTGGGCTACTGCACGCTCTATGGCGACATGGTTGGCGGCCTGGCGGTGATTTCCGATGTGCCGAAAACGCTGGTGTATCGCCTCAGCGAATATGTAAACTCGCGCCGGCCTGTCATACCCCGGGCTACGCTCGAAAAGCCGCCGTCGGCCGAGTTGCGCCCGAATCAGAAAGACAGCGATTCGCTGCCGCCGTATGAAGTTCTCGATGCTATCCTCGATGACTACGTCGAAGACTCGCATCCTGCGGAGCAGATCGCCGCGGATCGTGGCTTTGATCTTGACGTGGTGCGGCGCGTGATCCGCATGGTCGATCGCAGCGAGTACAAGCGGCAACAGGCGGCGCCCGGCCTCAAGATTTCTCCCAAGGCCTTCGGTTATGGTCGCCGGCTGCCGATTGCCGCCAAGAGCGAAGCTTGAATCGCGAATTTGAAGTATTCTGATACGTCGCTTTCCTTAAATCAGAACCTGAAACCGAGAGGACCCAATGCGCAGTTTTCTAAACTCGATTCTTATTCTTCTTCTGCTGGCGGCCACTGTGGCTGCGGCCCAGACCCCGGCCAAGACCACGGCAAAGCCCGCCCCCGCCAAGCCGGCCGAGAAGCTCGGGACCCACGCCACTCCCGACCTTCCGTCAGAAGCGACCGTCGACGCCTTTCTGCATGAAACCTTTGGCTATCAACCGGACTTGACCTGGAAGATTTCCAGCATTTCGCCTTCCCCGATTGAAGGGCTGGCGGAGGTCAATGTGATTCTGGCCACCCCACAGGGCCAGCAGGGGAGCCGCTTCTACGTCGCTCCCGACGGGGTGCATGCCTTGGTGGGCGACATTATTCCGTTCGGCGCGCGGCCGTTTGATCGAGCGAAGAAATTGCTGGAGAAGGGAATCACCGGCCCGGCGCGCGGCCCCAAGGACGCAGCCGTCACCATTGTCGAGTTCGGTGACCTGCAGTGTCCCGCCTGCAAGGCGGCGCAGTCCACCATCGAGGCGCTGGTAGCCGCCGAGCCCACCGCCCGTTTCGTGTTCCAGAACTTTCCCCTGGAAATGCATAACTGGGCGGCCAAGGGCGCCGCTTACGCCGACTGCGTGGGCCGCGCATCGAATGATGCCTTCTGGAAATTTGTGGCGAAGACTTATGAGACCCAGTCCGACATCACTGCCGCCACTGCCGATGAGAAGCTGACCGCACTCGCCGACGGTGCCGGTGTAAAGGGATCCGACATTGCAGCCTGCGCCGCTACGCCTGAGACCAAAGCTCGCGTCGACGCCTCCCTCGCGCTGGGCAAGGTGGTGGACGTCACCGGCACGCCGACTCTTTTTATCAACGGACGCAAGATCGGAACCCTCGATCAGCGCAATGCGGAGATATACAAGGCTTTGGTCGAGTTCGCGGCGAAAGACACAAAATAGCCGGCATCGATCCAGGCGGGTCAATTCAGGGCGGATGGGCGGCTACTTTGCGCTGACCATGATTTCCTGCGTGGCCGCATGATCGTTGGCCAGCACGTGCGGGGTGATGACGATCATCAGTTCGTCGCTCTCTGATTCCTTCGTGTTGTTGACCATCAGCTGATTCAGGCCAGGCAGGAACCCGAACCCCGGGATTCCGGTCATGGCCAGCGTATCGGTCTTCGATACTTCTCCGGCCACCACCGCCGGCTCGCCCTCTTTCAGGTTGATGGTCCCCTGGTACTCGCGGTTCGAGATCACTGGAACTCCGTTGCTCGATTCCCCGGTGAGCGAGCGCACTTGCAGTTCGATATGCAGGCTGACCGAGCCGTCGCCCTGCACCGTGGGTTTAGCCTTCATGCTCAACCCCAGATCTTCGTAGCTGACCGAAGGAAAGGGCGGAACGTAGGACTGGTTGCCCAGAACTGCCGAAATCTGCGGTGAGTTATAAATAGGCGCGTAACTCGCATTCTGAATGGGATAGCGCTCTCCCAGATGAAGCGTGGCATCATTTCCCTGGCCGGCGCGAAGGGCCACGTTTGACAGACTGCGTACCCACGATTCGTTCACCGAAAGCGCGGCGGTGAAATGATCAAGACTCAGGCCGCTGAGTGTGAGGCCACCGCCGAACGTGGCCAGGGGCTGGCTGAAAATGGAATTCGCTTGTCCTCCCAGTTGCGCCAACAGTCCTGAAATGGCTGAACTACCGGCCTGATTGATGCCGCCGGAGGAGATCAACTGGTTAATGAGCTGCTGAATATTCTGCCCGCCCGCCGCCGCCAACAACGCCGCCACCGGAATGTTGTACAGGTTGAAGGTGTTGGGGACGTGCACTCCGATGTTGCGCGTGAGTTGGTGGTCGATCTGCAATACCTGAACGTCGAGCATGACCTGCGGGCGCTGGTTGCGGAACTGGTCCAGCAATTTGCCGCACACCTCGAGCATGGGCGTAGGGCCACGCACTTCCACCGTGTCCGAGATTTGGCCCGCAGCTACGAATTTCAGGTCCAACACGCCTTTCAACAAATTGACCATCTCGGTCAGCTCCGCCGGGGTGGAATGCGGCGGCAGCGTGAACGTGCGCAAAGACATGCGGTCGAATTGCTTGTGGTTAGGGTCCGTATCCTCCGCGATCAGGATCTGGTGCGGTCCCAGGGCTGCCCACATGACCTTGCTGACCCGGCACGCTAGCCGCAGCGCGGTAAAAAAATCCACGTCATCGACGTTGAAGCGCACCTCACGCGGCTTGAGCGGATCGTCAAACTGCACGGTGATGCCATACGCCGCGGACAATTCAGCAAACAGGCCGCGCAGGTCCCCGGTGTAACGGAAAGTGGCGCGAAGTTCTGCCGGCTCGACGTGGATTTCTTCAGAACTAGCCCCGGAATTAGCCCCAGAATCGGCCAGACTCGCGGGCAAAGCCCAGTGCAGGGCCGCTGGAGCCATCTCGCGATTGGCTTCCTCCAGGCGTTCGCGCGCGAACTGGTTTTCCGGATCGAGGTCGAGGGCCGCACGAAATTCCGCGGCGGCTTGAGCGTGCGCATTTTCCAGCAGCAGCGCGTTTCCCCGCTGTACATGGTTGAAGCCCAGTTCCGACTTCACCACTTCGCGGGCGGTCAGGAACTGCATGTCCTGCGGCGCCAGCCGCGATGCCTTCTCGAACCGATCGAGCGCCTCCGGCAGACGCCGCTGCTCCTCCAGCTTGATTCCCTCGCGGAAAGCGGAGCGCGCTTCTTTCAACTCTTGCTTTGAAACGATGCAGTTGACTCCGCCGGGAATTCCGTTCCCGCAGGAAACGGGAGGAGCGGAAGCAGACGCAGAAGAGGAATCGTCTGCGGCGGCAAACGCGGGCACAGCCAGGTTCCCTGACAGAACGTTCGCCGTCAGAAGTCCCGCTGCGAGAATGAACGCTGTCCGCCGCATCTCTGGTGATTCTAACGTGGTTTCGTCAGGAAGGGCACAGGCCTACAGGACCTGGTACCTTCGGGTTTACTGGCACCCGAGACTAGAACGACAGACAAACCCGTCCTTGCACTCTTCGTAGAGACGTCGCTGGCAACGTCTTCCGCCGCCGGCAATCAGCGCGTGGCGAGAAGAGACGTTGCCAGCAACGTCTCTACGACAGCATCAGGCGCTCGATGGTCTGTGCCTTGCCGGTGTGATCGTCGCAATCGATCACCACGGCGCACAGGCGCGCGTCGCCCGTCGCCGGTTCAAAGCGCACCGGCATGCCGTTGAGAAACTTGCCGACCACCAGTTCTTTCTTTACGCCGATTACGCCGTCGTAGGGGCCGGTCATGCCGACATCGGTCACGTAGGCGGTTCCGTTGGGCAGAACCCGCTCGTCCGCCGTGGGCACATGAGTGTGCGTGCCCACCACTGCCGTCACCCGCCCGTCCAGATACCAGCCAAGGGAAATCTTTTCCGAGGTCGCCTCGGCGTGGATATCCACCAGAATCACTTTGGCCTGAATCTTGTCGAGCAGCCGGTCGGCGGTGCGGAAGGGATCGTCATTGGAGGCCATAAAGACGCGCCCTTGCAGGTTGATCACCGCATATGGGATCTTTCCTTTAACGCCTTCATAGACGCCGGACCCGGGCATGTCCGCGGGATAATTCGCGGGGCGCAGCACCCGCCGCGCCGGCCCGTGACCGTTGCCCTCCACCGTTTGAAAGTAGTCGATGATCTCGCGTTTGTCCCAGACGTGGTTTCCGGTCGTGATCACGTCGATGTTCAGCTCAAATAACTCCTCGGCCAGCGCGGGGGTAATGCCGAAGCCCGCCGCGGAATTTTCTCCATTCGCGATGATCAGGTTGATGGCGTGATCGCGGACGATTCCCGGCAGGCGCTCTTTGACGATATTCCGTCCCGGCCGCCCGAAAATATCGCCTATAAAGAGAATTCGCATGAGATGTGGACTGAAATTCGATGGTACCACGGTCCGCGGAAGGAGCTTGGGCGAGGCTTGGATTCTGCGGTTTTGGTCAGTGCGGTGACTTAGGCAGGTCAGCGCGCGCCAGCACTGTCCCCCACGCATCGAGAACGTAGACTTCGGTCCACACGGCGCCTGGTTTCTGGCGGACCAACGAATCAGCGAGCGTGAAGGTGACGGTGGTGGTGGGCGAGGTACAGCCCGTCAGTTGCCGCGAGTCCTGCGGCGCGTCGGGGTCAGAGTCGAGGGCTTCGGGCAGGCGCTGCGAATGCGCCGCTTGCGCCGAACCAGAGCTCAGAACCACTTCCACCGCGCCGGCCAGGTTTTGGCACCGCAGGGGAATCTGAATCTGCCACTCCCGGGAGCGTGTCTTTTTCACGGTCGGCTCTTCGGCAAACACCACCACCGGCGGATTTCCACCGGGCGACGCATACCATCCTGGCCAGCGCCGTGCAAATTCAATACTCGCAGCCATGTAGGCACTGCTCAACTCTCGGTCGCGCTCTTTCCAGCAAGGATGCATGGCATAAAGTGACGCCCGTTTAGTGTCGATGCCTTCCGCGTGCAATAAGTGGTGCAACGCCGGAACGAAATCGGGGTGGTAACCCGCTCGCGCCATCATCATCAGGCCCTCGCGGTCCGCTTCGACTTCCATCTGGCGACAGAATTGGCCCATATCCGCGCTGGCCTTCTGCGAGTCTTCCCAGGAAGCGGAACGCGTATTGGGGTCGCCCAAGACGATGTTAGCGGCGCCGTCGTTCTCCAGTTTCTTTTGATAGAGGTAGCGGCGTGCCCAGTCGCGGTGCACGACGTGAGCCATCTCGTGCGACAGAATTGCCGCCCACAATCCCGCGCTCGCACCCGCAAGTTTCGCCAGGCCGATCCCCACATAAACGGTCCCGTCGGGCGATGCGTAGGCGTTCGGATCGTCCTCGTCGTCCTCCACCAGGCGAACCTGCCACGCGAACCTGGCCCGGGTCTCAGCGGGAAGCTGTTGCACCAGACGGTCGAAGACCAGGCTGCCGATGGCGTAGGAGCCGGATGCGGGGATGCTCGCTGCCATCAGTTGCGGGCGCAAGCGCGCCGCGGTTTCCATGTCCAGCTTGAATTGGGTGGGAACGTCAATAGCGTCAGGCTGCTGGCCAGCTACGGGAAGGCCGCCCAGAAATAAAACGGTAGCAAACAGGAGGAAGGGGAAATGGCCGTGCTTGACATTTTCCACGGGGCTCCTCCGCGGAGGGCGCTGTTACTCTTCATTATGCTCTCGATCAAAGGACCCGCAACGCAAAAATCTCAGCGGCGCCGTTACCACTTCAGTTTCGGGACTCGAGTTCCGCCGTCCTCAGGAAGTCGTAGTTGCCGGCCGGATTCAATTTCAAGTTCCGCACTCGCCGGGTGTGCACCAGCACGTTGTCCAGATACCACAGATTGATATAAGGCAAGTCGTCGGCCAGGATGCGCTGCACTTCGGCATACAGCGGCTTGCGCGCGATCGGATCGACCTCGCGCCGTGCTGTGTCGATTAGCGCGTCCACCCTAGGATTGGAGTAATAACCGCGGTTCGCCCCGTTCGGAGGAAATTTCGACGAGTGAAACACGTATTCGAAAATGTCTGGATCTTCGTTGCCTCCGATCCAGCGCAGCGAATACATCTGAAACGCCCCATGCTGCACATCGGCCTGGAAAGTGGCGGGCTCGTAGCTCCGAATATCGAGTGCGATGCCCGCCCCGCGCAACTGTTGCTGCATGACGGCTACCATCAAGCCGCGTATTTTCGTTGGTCGAGGTTTTCATCGTGATGTGGAAACGCACTCCATTCACCGCCGGATAGCCCGCCGCGTCGAGCAACTGGTTGGCCTTATTGAGATCGTGATCGTAAGCTGGCACGTCTCCGTTGTAAGCCCAGCTCTGCGGCGGCAGAACGCTGCGCGCCGGTTGTGCCTGCCCGCGCCACAGGTACTGGATCATCGGCTGCCGGTCGATGGCATAAGCAATGGCCTGCCGCACGCGAACATCTTTCAGGATGGGATCGCGCAGGTTGAATCCCATGTACTGCACTTCCGTTCCCGCGGCGAGTTCCACGGCGAGAGTTGGTTCGCGGGCCAAGCGTGAGCACAGTATCGGGCGTGAGCGAATTGATGGCGATGTCGCCGCTGCCCTTGCGCAACTCGAGAGCCTGCGGTGGTTGCGTCGGGCACAACCGCAAAACGCACGCGCGCCAGCTTGGCGCGCTCGCCCCAGTAGTCATCGTTGCGTTCGACCAGCACCTCCCGGTCGGTCTCGGCGCTGACGAACTTGAACGGCCCGGACCCGATCGGATGCCGCGTCATTTCCTCGCCCGCGCCCTCGGGGACGATTCCGATCGCTCCGTCCGACAGATTCCACAGCAGCGTCGCGTCCTGCTCCTTCATGTGGAAGACGACCGTGCCATCGTCCGGCGCGTCGATGTGATCCACGAACTTGTACACCGCGGCCTTGGTGCTGCGAATCTTGCCCTGCAGCAGCGAGTCGAACGTCCACTTCACGTCGCGCGCGGTCAGCACCCGCCCGTCGTGAAACTTCACCCCGCGATGAAGATGAAAAATGTAAGTGAGCGGATCGGGGATCTCCCAGCGCTCAGCCAAGCCCGGGAGCCACATTCAGGTCGTCGCCGCGCGACAGCAGATCGTCGAAAATCAGGCTGTCAATCCGTTCCGACTGCGCGTCGATTCCCACCCGAGGATCAAGATTCGTCGGGCTCGATTCGATAATCATGACCAGCGTGTTGGGATCGGGCTTGGTTGAGCAGGAAAAAAGCGGAACGATTACGACACAGCAGAGCAGTGCAAAAAGTCTGAGGAACGAAACGACGTCGGACCTCAGACCTCAGACCTCGGCCAAGGCCTGAGGTCCGAGGTCCGGGGTCTGCGGTCGTGGTCTCACGCATACGAGATCTTTCCCAGCACCGCCGCCCGCGTCGCACCGGTGGCGGAGGGAACATTCGAAGCTCTGCGGTGCCACGTTTCATAGGCCAGCACGGCAAATGCAACCGCTTCTTTTGCTTCCGAAGGCAATCCAAACTCGTCGGAGAATCGCAGTTTTATTTCAAGCGGCGCAAGTCTCTCCGCCAGCATGCGGACCAGAGTCGCATTTCGAACCCCGCCTCCGGAGAGAATCATTTCGTGAAAAGAACGCTTCACGGCCGTGCCCGATTTCTCCGTGACGAATCCCCGCAGTGCGTCGGTGATCGACTGTGCCGTCAACGCTGTGGCCGTCGCTACTACGTCTTGCTTGCGGGCACGCCCGCATGCCCGCAAGAACTCGCGGACAAACTCGCGCCCGAATTCCTCGCGCCCGGCGGTCTTTGGAGGTTTTGCCCGAAAAAACTTGCGCCGCAGCATCTGCGCGAGAACTGGTTCCAGCACCTTGCCGGTTGCTGCGATTTTTCCATCGCGATCAAACGCCCGGTCAAACAAGGCTTCGGTGACGGCGTCGATCACCATATTTCCCGGCCCGGTATCGAATGCAAACATGCGGCCAGCGGCGGCCCCGGCAGGAATCGCGGTCAGGTTCGCGATGCCGCCAATGTTCTGCACGATGCGGCCGATCGCTGCGTGCCGAAAAAGCAGGTAATCGAGGTAGGGAACCAGCGGCGCGCCCTTGCCGCCTGCCGCCATATCGGCCGGACGAAAATCCGAAACCACGGGCACTCCAACGCGCGCCGCGATCACCGCGGCTTCCCCCGTTTGCCAGGTCGGAGATACTTTTCTTCCCAGATAAAGCTGAGGCTCGCCTTGATGGTACAGCGTCTGACCGTGGCAGCCGACCAGATCAGCCTTCGCCCGGAATTGCCGCTCCGTGGCCAGCACCGCGTCGGCATACAACTCGCCGAGCAAAAAATTGAGCCGCGCCAGATCGGCCACGCGAGCCTGATCTGCATTCATGGCCGACAGCACGGCAGTTCGGACCTTCGCAGAATACGAGTATTCCGCGTGCCCGAGCAGTCTGATGGTGTGGGCAACGCTGGTGTGGCCGCGGGCGATTCGCCCGCGGGATTTCAAAGCCCCAGCCAACCTCTGCCGAGAACCAGACTCCCGCTCTTCGCCAATGCGCACCAGCGCCACATTAATCCCGTCCGCCGACGTGCCGCTCATCACTCCGGCAACAACCATCGCCTGCTTGCTCATGAGCGGGCCCGCCGCTTGTCGGCCTCACGGCTGAAAGGTTCCAGTCGCACCTGCTCCGCAAACTCCCACAACCGGCGCGACAACTTCTCGACCATCGCCGCAGTTGGAGCCTTTGCGGTGCCGGCACTGCTGCCTGCGTGCAGCGCCTTGGCATTTTTCTTCTTGAACGCCGCCACGCGCCGCGACGCCTCGGCCAAGCGCCGCGCCAACTTCGCATCGCGTTCAGCGGTCTTGATCAGCGCTTCATATGCCTGCAGAATGAAATCTTCCCGATGGCAGATCAAGCACAGATCACCGCCCGCCCGCACAAACTCCACCGCGGCGTCGGCGATTGGAGCCGCCGACAGCACCCCGCCCATTTCCAGATCGTCGGAGACGATCAGATTCCGGTAGTCGATGCGCTTGCGCAATATGTCCGCTATCCAGCGCTTGGAAAGCGACGCGGGAGTGCGATCGCCCGTAATCTGCGGATATGCCGCGTGTGAAATCATGACCATCGGCAGTTGCCGACGGAGCGTGCGGTAGGGAAGCAGATCTTCGACCCACATCTTCTGCAGCGGCTTTTCGATCACCGGCAGTTCGTGATGGCTGTCAAGCTTGCCCTCGCCGAGCCCGGGAAAGTGCTTGCCGCATCCGATGACCTTCGCGTCGCGAAGCCCCGCCAGAAACTCACGCCCATAGGCTGCAGTTTCGTGCGGATTCGCCGACACCGCCCGCGAGCCCAGCACGCTGCGCGACGCCTCGAACGCCAGATCGAGCACGGGCGCGAAGTCCACATTGAAGCCGAGGGCGCGACAGTTCGCGCCGATGATTTCCCCGTGTCTGTGAAACAGGGCGCGCTCTCCGGTCGCGAACACGTCCGCGGGAGACGGCGCCGCTCCGAGCGCATCGCGAAAACGATCGACGGTGCCGCCCTCCAGATCGACGCAGGTAAACAGCGGCGTCGTCACGCACTTTTGACACTCGCGCAGCAGCCGCCAAGTTTGCTCTGGACTCGTAATATTCCGCGCGAACAGGATGACGCCTGCCGGCTGCAGCCGCGTGAGCAGGGAAGTGACGCGCGGCGTCATCTCTGTACCGTCGAAGCCCACGATCAGCAGTTGCCCGATCTGCTCTAAGTAAGCTTTCCGTAAAGCCATAATCGTTGAGCTACGACCTTCCTCTGTATTCCCGTCACGTTTGTGGTTAAATTTCTTTTTTCAACTCCGCCAGCAAATTCAGCGCCTCCAGCGGCGTGATCCGGTTTAAATCCACTTCCCGCAGCTTCTCCAGCACGGGCTGCGACAGCGGTGTGAAAATCGTCAACTGCGTCGGCGGCGGAGTCGCTCCCGGTGAAAGATGTGCCGTCGCCTGCTGCTCGGCGAACTCATGTTCCGCCAGCACCTCGCGCGCGCGCAATACGACCTCGTTCGGCAGCCCAGCCAGCTTCGCCACTTCGATGCCGTAGCTGCGATCCGCCGCGCCCGGTTCGACCTTGCGCAAGAATACAATCCCGCCGCCCGTCTCTTTCACCGAGACGTGGTAATTCTTCACCCCCGCAAGTTGCTCGGCAAGTTCCGTGAGTTCGAAATAGTGTGTGGCGAAAAGAGTTTTGGCCCGAACTCGCGCGTGCAAATATTCCACCGCAGCCCAGGCGATCGCCAGCCCGTCGTAGGTAGAAGTGCCACGGCCGACCTCATCCAAGAGGATGAGCGACCGCGCCGTCGCTGTATGCAGAATCGCCGCCGTCTCCGTCATTTCGACCATGAAGGTCGAACGGCCACGCGCCAGATTGTCGCTGGCTCCAATGCGCGTGAACACGCGGTCCACCAGGCTGAGCCGCGCCGACCGCGCCGGCACGAACGATCCCATCTGCGCCAGAATCACGATCAGCGCCGTCTGCCGCAAGTACGTTGATTTGCCGCCCATGTTGGGCCCGGTCAGCAGCATGATGTTGTGCGTTGTGCCGTTCAAATAAAGGTCGTTGGGCACGAAGCGTTCGCTGCCGCCCGACAGTTCTTGCTGCTCAATCACGGGATGCCGGCCGGCAATTACCTCGATTTCGTTGGCGCCGTCGCGATTCTACGAAACTGGGCCGGCAATAATTGCGCAGCGCGGCAATGTGGGCCAACGACGCCAGCAGGTCGATTTCCGCCAGCGCCAGCGCCGACTGCCGGATGCGCCCGGCCTCGCCGGCAATCGCCGTGCGCAACTCAGTAAACAACCGCCGCTCGATCTCGACAATCTTCTCCTGCGCGTCAAGAATCCTGGCCTCGTATTCTTTTAGTTCAGGCGTGGTGAATCGTTCCGCGCCCACCAGCGTCTGCTTGCGTTCATAATCCTGCGGAACCAGGTGCAGGTTGGGTTTCGAAACTTCAATGTAGTAGCCAAAAATCGAGTTGAACTTCACTTTCAGCGAAGAGATTCCGGTGCGCCCGCGCTCGCGCTGCTCGATCTGCGCCAGCACCTGCTTGCTGTTGCGGGAGAGTTCCCTGCAGTTCGTCCAGATCGCGATCCACTCCCGTCGCGATGACGCCGCCATCGGCAAAACTCAAGCGGCGGCTCCGGCACGATGGTTTTGCTCAATGCGTTCACGCAGGTCTCCAAGTTCATCGAGCGATGCATGCAACGTTTTCAGGCGCTCCGCAGCGCAGCCTGCCGAGCGCAGTCCTTGATTGCCGGAATCTTCGCCAGCGACGCCGCCAGCGCAAGCACGTCCCGCGGATTCGCGGTCTCAAGCGTCACGCGGCTCAGCAGCCTCTCCAGATCGAGCACGCCGTCGAGCGCGCGCCGCAATTCTCTCGCGCGACACGATGTCCTTCACGCCAGCTTCGACCGCATCGAGCCGGCCGTGGATCTGATTCAGATCGAGCGACGGCCGCAACAGCCATGCCCGCAACAAGCGCTTACCCATCGGTGTCAGCGCTGCATCGATCGAACGAAACAACGTAACGCCTGCATCGGTGCCCGCGAACAGCGGTTCGGTCAGCTCCAGATTGCGAACCGTGACCGCGTCGAGCACCAGGCAACTCTGCCGCTCGTACCAGCCGATGCGGTCCACGTGATCGAGCGACCCGCGTTGGGTCGACCGCACGTAGTACAGAATCGCGCCCGCCGCCGATGCGGCCGCCGTCCGTCCTGCCAGCCCAAACCCTTCCAGCGACAGCACTCCAAAATGATTCTCCAGCAGGGGCAGCGCATGATCCGGCGCAAAGATCCAGTCTTCCAGAGGAGTCTCGGTGCAGTTCGCTCCACCGAGTCGTCGGAGAATTATGGAGGGGCGGACGCCCGCGTGTGTCCGGCTGAGCGAACGTCGGCTGGTTCTCTCCGCGAACTCCACGGCCCTCAAACAGCGGCGCCGCCGAACCATACAGCAATTCCTTGGGCCGCAATTGCTCCAGTTCCTCCTGCACTCGGCGCATCGCGCTCTCGCCAGAAAATTCCGTCGCCCGGAATTCTCCGGTAGACAAGTCCAGCGCGGCAAATCCTACGCGATCGTTTCCAGTGCGATCTCCCGTGCGGTCGCGGACCTGCGCCAGCGCCGCCAGGAAATTGTTTTCATCCGACCCCAGCGACGAATCTGCCGCTGTTCCCGGGGTCATGACCCGCGTCACTTCGCGCCGGACAAGTTTCTTTCCAGCAGTTTCTTGGCCTGCCGCGGATCTTCCATCTGCTCGCAGATGGCCACCTTGAAGCCCTTGCGAATCAGTTTTCCGATGTACCCCTCGGCCGCGTGGTAGGGCACGCCGCACATCGGCACCGCGATTCCTTTTTCTTTATTCCGCGAGGTTAGCGTGATCTGCAACTCTTTCGCCGCCACGATGGCGTCGTCGAAAAAGAGTTCGTAGAAATCACCCAGGCGAAAAAACAAGAGCGCGGTAGGATGTTCTTTTTTGACCGCGGCATACTGCCGCATCAGCGGAGTGGACGGCTCGGTCATCTTCCTCGTTGCATCAGCTCGTCGGGCGGGACTTCGGCGGATTATAGCAAAGCGCGGAGTTCATCCTCTTCGTCTTTTCCCATAGCTCTCCGGGAAATTTCCGTGAGCGATCGAGGTTGACTCCGGTTCTGTTCCGGTGTTCTCCTTGCCGTATGGAACTCCGTAAGGACCCCATCACCCGCTCCTGGGTCATCACCGGGGATGATCCGTCAGAAAGCGGACTGCGCCCCGAGTCTGCCTGTCGTTTTTGCTCTGCTGCCGCCGAATCTCTGCAAGTGATCGCGAAGTCTCCCAACGCGCCCGGCGTTCCGTGGTCCGCGCGTTCGGTGGTGCATCCCACGCCTCTCTACCGTATTGAAGGCGAACCCGGCCGCCGTGGCGACGGGATTTATGACTGCATGCACTCGGTGGGCGCGCATGAAGTGCTGATCGAAAACCCTCGCCACGACCGGCATTTGTGGAACGCCAGCGATGATGAGATCGCGCACTTTCTGCGCGTGGCGGCCGAGCGCATCCTCGACCTCAAGCGCGACCCGCGCATCAAGTACGTTAGCCTGTTCAAAGATTACGGCAAGAACGCTGGACAGGAATTCAGCCATCCCACGTCGCAGATCACGGCAACCATGTTTGTTCCGCGGCGCGTGCTCTACGAGTTGCGCGCTGGCCGCGACTACTTTGTCAGCAAGGAGCGCTGTGTTTTCTGCGACATCATTCAGCAGGAGGAGCGCCAGGCTGAGCGTGTGATCGAGGTTCGCGGCGATTATCTTGCGGTGTGTCCCTTTGCTCCTCGAGTGCCGTATGAAACCTGGGTTCTGCCGCGCTATCACGACTCGTCGTTCGAGCGTGCGGGATTGAATCGCCCCGGCCTGCGCACGAATCTGGCTGCCCTTCTGCGCCGCACTTTACAGCGCGTACGTTCCGTGACCGAAGATTTTCATCTGGTGCTGCACACCTCGCCCAGCAGCCTGCATCCCTCAAAAAATCTCGGCTACTGGAAGACCATCGACGAAGACTACCACTGGCACATCGAGATTCTTCCGGTGGTGCAGTCCAAGGCGCGCTCGTACACGTTTAAAGAAGTCTATTATTCGCCTGTCAGTTCCGAGACCGCAGTAAAGCAGTTGCGGGAAGCGAAAATCGATGGGTGAAATCCGCAATTCAACACGCTGCGACGCACCATCAATTCCCGGTCGCGGACCATCGCCTCGGAAAGATAACCGATGTGGGACTTTGTTTGACTCAGGGCCGGCTTTCCTATCCAGTCAATGGGAGAGAGGCGACTGCCGCTTCCTGGGCGGGACCGGGTGCTGAGGGGTAAGGTGGCAACGTTGCCAGATACTTGGCAAAGTTCTCATTGAAGAGCGCGCCGGGCCGTTTTTCGCGCAGGAGTGCCACCGCATCCGCACCGTTGGTTCCGAGGTAGGTCAGCACCAGCCCCGCGACCAGAGCCGATCGATTGAAGCCCATGCCGCAGTGCGCCAGAACCTTTTCGCCGCTCGCTACTAAGTGAGCGCCGAGCCTTGCCAGCGCGTGCAGTTTATTCAAATCCGGCAGACCTTCGTCGAAGACGGGAAAATAGACATAAAGCATGTGATTGGGAATATTCGGAATACCCAGGTCAACATCGCCATCCAGGTCGATCACTGCCGTAATACCATGATCTTCAATGGGCTGCCAATCATCGATCGACGGGGAAATAAAGAGCTGACCGCGCGCATCGATTGGTATGAGATCCATGGGAAATTGCCCGTTCTTGGGTATTATAAGCCGTCGTAGTGAGGGGGGCCGCTGGGAAAACGACCTTTTCCATCGCAAGTGCCAACCAGCACGCCTGATAGCAAAATTGACATTGCCTGGTCGCGGATTACCCCAACCAACCCTCACCGCACCGACTGCTACAATCGCTGCCGTCAGGAGACACCGCCTCGTGAAGCTCTTCCTCTGTTGCACACTACTCGTCGCCAGCTGCCTGGGCCAGACGACCGCACCGTCTGCCGGCAAACAGAAAGTTCTCTGGCAGAAACTCGAGGGCCAGATTCAGGATGTCGACCAGCATCTCGACGGCGTGCTGGGCGTAGCCATTGAAGACCTCTCCAGCGGCGACCACTTTCTGCTCCACGAGGATGAAATGTTCGCCCAGGCCAGTTCCATCAAGATCACGGTTCTCGCCAATCTGTATCTGCAGGCACAGCAGGGCAAGCTCAAGCTCGCCGACCTCTATACGGTGCAATCGTCTGATCTGGTGGCTGACAGTGACATCATGGGCGGGCTCACTCCGGGCGTGACGCGGCTGACGCTGCGCGATCTGGCGACCATGATGGTCGCGGTCAGCGATAACTCCGCGACCAATGTGCTCATCGATCGCGTCGGGATGGCCAACGTCAACGCCATGCTCGATTCGCTCGGCCTGACCCACACCCGCCTGCGCCGTAAGATGATGGACCTGCAGGCCGCCAAGGAAGGCCGCGAAAATATTTCGACTCCGCGCGAGATGATGACGTTGCTCGACGCCATCTACCACGGCAAGGTTCTAAATAAGGAATCGACTGCCGATTTCTTTGCGATGCTGAGCACGAACAAGGATTCCTGGATTCCCCGCGAGCTGCCCGCCGATCTCAAAGTCGCCAACAAGCCGGGCGCGCTCGAAGCGGTGCGCAACGACTCCGGGGTTGTCTTCGTGGAAGGCCGGCCCTACGTGATCTGCGTCATGACGTCGTTCCTGCGCAACGAACGCGACGGCGAAGAGGCCATCAGCAAGGTTTCGTTGGCAGCCTGGCGCATGTTCGATCGCCTCAGCCGCGCCACCGAATACGGACGAGTCGTCTCCCGCGGAAACGGCGCACGTTAACCATCGCCTGCTGTCATCCCGTAGGGGCGCGCGGCGCTCCGGAGGGACCCTGCGAAACCAGAACACCGGTTGTACTGTGGCGAGGGGCGCCTGCGCCGCACGAAGTGCGGAAGTTCCCATCTACGGCATCAACAGGCGTCCGCCGGCGTAAGGTCCCTCGCCCGGCTGTCGCCGGGCTCAGGATGACATGGCGGCGAAGTAGTTCTGAAAACCGAGCCGCAGTCGGTCTTGACTTCCGAACCCACTACTCGAAGCTGCGGTAGTGTCGGTACGTTGTGTCTATACATCAAGGCTAGCGCGCCCCCGCCCCGCTCGTCTTCGGAGGTGCGTTCTGCTGGCGGAGAAATTGCTGGGCGGCTTGCGCTTCCATCGGCTGAGAGAAATAGTAGCCTTGCCCGTACTCGCATCCCAGTTCCATCAGGCGCTCGACTTGCCGGGGGGTCTCAATGCCTTGGGCAATCGCCTTCAAGTTCATTTTGTGCGCCAGGGCAATGATCAGTTCGACAATGTCGGCGGCGCCGCGATCGGTCTGCATCTCGCGCACCAGCGAGCGGTCGATCTTGAGCGCGTCCACGGGGAACTGCCGCAGCCCGCGCAGCGAGGTCATTCCCGTGCCGAAATCGTCGAGGACCATGCCAATTCCCAGGTGTTTCAGATGGGAAAGCACGGTGACGGTAGGTTTAGGATCGGCGGCGGCCACGCTTTCCGTCATTTCCAATTGCAGTCGTGAAGGGTCTACGCCGGTCTGCTGCAGCGCGTCCTGAATGTCGTTCACCAGGCGTGCGTCGGCAAACTGCCGCGCCGAAACGTTCACCGTAATATTCATCGACGGACCGGAAGAGTGGTTGGCGACGGCATCGCGCAATTGCCGGCAGGCCTGCAGGATCAGCCAGTGTCCGATGGAAACCAGAATCCCGGTGTCCTCGGCGGCTTCGATGAAGCGGTCAGGAGAAATGAGTCCCTGCGTTGGATGGTTCCAGCGCAGCAGCGCCTCGAAGCTGACCACGCGCCGGGTGTCGAGCTGCACCACCGGCTGGTAATAGACGCGGAACTGATGCTCGCTCATCGCCGTCCGCAAATCCGCTTCCAGCCGCAGCCGCCCCACCGCGCGGGTGTGCATGGCCTCATCGAATACTTCGCAGCGCGAACCGCCCAGCGCTCTCGCTCGGCGCATGGCCACATCGGCATCTTTCAAAACGTCCTCGGGCCGCTCATGGGCCGGAGTGCTCAAGGCAATGCCAATGCTCAGAGAAACTCGCACCTCGCGGTTTTCCACCTGAAAGGGCTCGGCCACGGCGGTCTGAAGGCTGCGGGCCACGCGCAGGGCATCGCTGGGATCGCCCACGGCATCGAGCAGAATGGTGAATTCATCGCCGCCCAGCCGGAACAACACTTCCGCCGAAGTCCCCGCACTCTCGCGGCGCGCGATGGTGTCGTCCTGCCGCAAATGTTTGGCGAGCCGGCGCCCGATCTCCATCAGGATATGATCGCCAGCGACCGTGCCTATGGTTTCGTTGAAGATCTTGAAGTGATCCAGGTTCGCCAGCAGCAAGGTGTAGGGCCGGCCGGTATCGCGCCGCGACCGCACAAACGAACTTTGCAGCCGGTCGAGAAAGAGACGGCGGTTGGGCAGTCCGGTCAGCGGATCGTGAAACAGGTTGTGTTCCAATTTCAGCTCGGCGCGTTTGCGCTCGCTGATGTCGCGATTCACAATCACCAGTTTCGTGACCGCGCCCTTGGCATCGCGGATGGTGCTGGCCACCGACTCCAGCACCCGCCAGCTGCCGTCCTTGTGCTTGATGCGGTACTCCAGCCTTTTTCCGACTCCGGTCTCTCGCGCTTGGCGCGCTGCCTCGAGAACCCGGAAGCGGTCGTCGGCGTGGATCTGTTCGAACGCCGAGGTCTCGCCCAGTTCCGCCGCCGTATACCCCAGGATTCTCTTGTAGGCCGGGCTGTTGTAGAGGCGCCGTCCTTTCACGTCCACCAGCGCGATCATGTCGGCGGCATTCTCGGTCACAATCTGGAACAGCTCTTCTTTTTTCTTCGACTCGCGATGGATCTGGTAAATCCGAATCTGCTGGCAGATCACCAGAAGCGCCAGCGCGCCCAGCGGAACCCAGTACCATGGCAGTTGCAGAAGCATGCAGAGGTCTCCTGAGGACATCTATCGGCAGAAGGCCGCGGAGGGTTGAATCGGCGGCATGACATTGGGTGGCCGTCGTTGCATAATGTCTCCGTGGCCACCAATCCGCCCATCCGCCGCCTGAAGACCTATACCGGTGGCCAGGGATACGTTTACCAGTACTACTTCGTCGGGAAACGGGCCGCGCTGCCGGACAACCCAGAAGCGCCCGCCACGGAGTTCATCTTCGACGTGACTTCGGACCGCAAGCTCACCTACGCGGTGAGCGTGTTTCTACCTGATGCCGCGCGTGCTGCGTGGAGCCAGTCCCACGGCCGTCCATTGAACGATGCCGAACAATACGCCGCCGGCAAGCTTCGCCTGTTCCGCGCTTTCGATGAGATTGAGGATGTGAGAGAGCACGGACGGCGATTGAGCATCGCCGCCAATTTGCTCGAGGAATCGCTGGCCAGCCTGGGCGTGGAATAGAATGCTGGCGGAGTCTTACTCGTGAAAAAACTCAAGCACTCATTCCTGCTCTCGATTGTGATGGCGATGGCCGTGGGCTCGGCGTCGTCGCAAAGCGCGCGCTGGTCCGAACAGAAGGCCAATGACTGGTACGCGCAGCAACCCTGGCTGG
Source organism: uncultured Acidobacteriota bacterium (assembly GCA_963800405.1). Taxonomy (GTDB): domain Bacteria; phylum Acidobacteriota; class Terriglobia; order Terriglobales; family Acidobacteriaceae; genus Sulfotelmatobacter. The sequence continues at coordinate 65,381 of CAWDBW010000099.1, read as the reverse complement.
TGGGGAGCAACTACATTCCGAAGTCGGCCATCAACGAACTGGAGATGTGGCAGGAGGCCACCTTCGATCCCGCGCAGATCGACAGGGAGCTGGGCTGGGCCGAAGCCATGGGCATGAACACCATGCGCGTGTTTCTCCACGATCTGTTGTGGCAGCAGGACGCTGCCGGGTTTCGTCGCCGCATCGACCAGTTCCTCGCCATCGCCACGCGCCATCACATCCGCCCGCTATTTGTGCTGTTCGATTCCTGCTGGGACCCGCTGCCGCGTTTGGGCCCGCAACACGCCCCGGTTCCCGGAGTGCATAACTCCGGCTGGGTGCAGAGTCCCGGCGCCAACGTGCTGGTCGATCCCAGCCAATATCCGCGGCTCAAAGAGTACGTGCAGGGCGTGGTGGGAGCGTTCGCGAAAGACGACCGCATTCTCGGATGGGACATCTGGAACGAGCCCGGATCGGATCAAACCGGCAACTATCCGAAGACGGAGTTGAACAACAAAGACAAGGTCGCCCGCATCGTCGTGTTACTGCCGCAGGCCTTTGCCTGGGCCCGCGAGATGAATGCCACGCAGCCGCTGACCAGCGGAGTCTATGAAGTCGATACCGCTGCCGATGAGAATGCGCTGGAAGAGATTGAGCGCATCCAGGTGCGCGAGTCCGATATCATTACGTTTCACAACTACGACTGGCCCGAGTCTTTCAAGAGCGAAATCGCGTGGCTGCGCCGATTCCATCGCCCTGTGATCTGCACCGAATACATGGCGCGCTCGATCGGCAGCATTTTCGACACCATCCTGCCCATCGCCAAGCAGGAGCGCGTGGGCGCCATCAACTGGGGATTCGTCGCCGGCAAGACGCAGACTTATTATCCCTGGGAATCCTGGCAGCATCCTTATGTTCACGATCAGCCGCCAGTGTGGTTTCATGAGGTGTTGCGCTCTGACGGAACTCCCTACCGCCAGGCCGAAGTGGATTTGATCCGGCAGTTGACGGGGAAGCGCTGAAGAGGGATTCGGCCTGGAACGGTGTATTGTCATCCTGAGCGAAGCGAAGGACCTGCACAACCTGTGGGACGTGCACAGGTCCTTCGCTTCGCTCAGGATGACAAGCCTTTACTTGTACACTTTCCCGCCGGGCAAGCTCACCGCCCTCGCTCTGATAAACTTTTTCTTCATCTCGCCCCGAGGCCCTTATCCTCCATGCGCGTTCTCATCCCTTTTGCTATCGTCATACTTATGAGCCTTGTCGTTGCCGAAAGCTCCGCCCAAACGCTGGCCGTCCCGCAGGCGGTGACCGATCCGAAGCAGATTTCTTCCAAGCCCAACGCGCAGGTTGAGCCCCGCAGCTTGACCATTGAGAAGCTGTGGATGACGCGCCAGGTGGGCCGTGCGGCGTGGTCACCCGATGGCAAGAGCATCGCGTTCGTCTCTAACATGAGCGGGAGGAATAATCTGTGGCTCGTTCCCGCCGAGGGCGGATGGCCGGTGCAGTTGACGGTCAGCGACCAGCGGCAGGCGGCGCCCGCGTGGTCGCCGGACGGCAAGTGGATCGCCTACCAGTCGGATTATGACGGCGACGAGCAGTGGGACATTTTTCTGGTATCGCCGAAGACGGGTAAAGTGGTGAATCTCACGCAGACGCGCGAGATTGCGGAACTCAATCCGACCTGGTCGCCCGATGGCCGCTACCTGGCGTATGAAGTGAAGCCGAAAACGTCCGCGGCCTATGAGATTGATGTGTACGACACGGTGCTGCGCGAGGTGAAGCACCTCACCAGCGGCACGGGGCAGGACAAGAGCAACTCGAATCCGATCTGGACAAGCGACGGCAAATACATCGTCTACACACAGGAGCAAGCCAAGGGGACGGACTCGAATATCTTCGTTGCCGAAGTCGCGACAGGAAAAAGCAAACTGCTCACGCCGCACGAAGGCGAGCAACTTTATTACGCCAATGACGTGATCCCGGTAATCGTCCCTGACGCCGGCAGAATACTGATTACCTCAAATGCCGCGAATGGCTATGAGAACGTCGGCATTCTCGACTTCAGCTGGAAAACAAACAGTCCTGTGCTTGTGGGCCTGTTTCCCGGGAAGATTCGGTGGATCACGCATGAAAAATGGGAGATTCAGCTCATCACAAGCTGTTCCTACGAGTGAAAAAAAGCAATGCCGTCGCTCACCGCAATGTGAAAAACAATCCGGATGTTCTCTGCAACCTACGCGAGGAAGTCGGCTGCATCCATTCCGAAGAGCGAGTGAACAATGTGGGAGCATTCCTAATAGATACGGACGCGTATGCCGAACCACAAACGACGACACACACCGGCAATATCTGATATCACTGAACACCGGCGGATGATGCAAACTCCCACTCTTCATCACAGTGACTCCGATGGTGACCGTGCTCATACACTGTCCCAATCACAATGTGAAATGGACATCATTCTCCTGCCTGAACATGCCACACAAACGGGCAAGTGGGCCATGCGTCTGCATACCGGCAAGTCTTCCAAGCGTGGATTCATTAAACCTTTAAGTGTCATCCACACCAATCCGAGCTCGTCGTATCACCAATACCGGTGAACCAAATTTCACAGATAAACAGCAATTCTGAATATGGGCGGCGGCGATTTGCAGACATATAGCAGCATCAACTCGAATCAACAAACACCGAGATATCAATGAAAAAATTGCGGTGATGAAGCTCCAACAGTCCTGAGCATGATGGCGATAGCAAACAAATATCAGCGTAATGTTCCGTCGTGCCGTTAATTGAATTCGTACCCAAATGTGAATGGAAATTTGATATCAGCAATTAAAATCACAAATTCCATGGCAATGTCATAAAAATGAAGCACTATGAATAGTCCATCAATTTCATCAATCGGATCAAAAATTTCACACTATATAGCCAAAATTCAATCCCCGCACTATCCAAAATGGAAACCCAACAGTAATCGATTCATAACAAAACGCAGACGCGGATAATGGAAGTTATGAGAACGAACAGCTCATGAAGACCAATATTTCAGCAGTCTGACTTGCAGCACTGGTACCGGCGACTGCGCCTGTAATTGAATGATCATGTGCTCCTACGCGCTATGCATGATGATGCAAACTCATAACACAAAAAGATACTACGATTAAGTGGATGTTGACTGGCCTCCACCCTGACAATGTATGCAACAACCGGAAATAGTGAACTCCTTCAAAATCCACTGGGCAATCCGATTCGCGCAACATCAAACATGACATTGACAATGGAGATCAATGCCGCGAGTGACGAAGCGCGCTATCACTGCCAGCCGACAACTCGGCAAAATTAGCAGTAAACAAACTCGTCGATGACATTGAGCACTTGGCGGTGTCTTCAACGCGAGTGCAATTATGCAACAAATTTGCAACAACCATCTGATCCACTGGACCACATTGGAACATGCACTGCGGCCTGAAGTATCGGAATCGCGTCCACCCAAACCTGACACACCGCGGACGCGCTTTGCCTGACTGTTTGACTGCAACAAACTGACGATGATCTACTTGGAACAACCGCAACATTCGCCACGCATGTGAATGTTGGCTTTCCTCATGACTCTGACAATGGCGGCGATGTGGAGAAGAAATGTGACGGGAGTTGTTGGAATGCAAACTCTACGGTTCATCCACATGGCCTGAACACGTCGCGCTCATCAGATAACAAGTGGTGAGCATGAACTGCAAGCGCCATAAAAACAAACGGAAAGAAACGGGGTTTGCGAATATTGGAATGAATCTGAATGCGATTCACTTTCTGACACCTCATCACTCACCATGACGAAGACAAGCCTGATGCCCAGGTAGTCCAACACAAAATGCGCATTCACAATGATTAGCTCTTCATCCAATTGCTCATCTTCTCCTAGCCGCTTCGCGGATTCGCTCACCGACTATTCGCTTTCCTTCTTTACGCCCAGGCCCTGCTCGCGCATCAGGCGCGATACGCCCGAGACTGCCGTGTCTTCGGCCGTCGACAGCGATGCGATCACGTTGGCCTGCTCTTCTCTGGTGCGATTCTGGCTGAGTTTGAATTTGGCCTCGATTTTGGTAACCGCGATTTCAATGCCGACAATGTGGCTGAGCATGCGCTCGCGGTAAGTCTCGCTGAGGCTGGCCCATTGTTCGGTATACGCGGGCTCGAACGTGCCCATAAGTTGGTGAAGGACGCCTTGCAAAGCATCTGGCGAGGTGAAAGTTCGGGCGTTGCCGTAGACATGCACCGCACCGTAATTCCAGGTAGGAACATTTTCGCGAGTCAGGTAGTTCGACGCGGAGACGTAGGCGTGCGGTCCGTGAAAGATGGTCAGGCAGTGCGGATCTTGCTCGAGATAGCGCCAGTGCGGGTTCGCTTTGGCGACGTGGCCGCGGATGGTAAGGCTTTCGCCGGCGGCCTGCAGGAATACGGGCAGGTGCGTGGCGAACGGGCCGTCGTTATTGTTTGAAACCGCCGGGGAGGAAGCGGGCGGGGACGAGATCAGAATCGCAAACGGATTCGCCTGCATGAATGTGATCGCGTCAGCGTGGTCGTGCACGCGGAAATGTTCAGGGATATACATGAATATTTCTTACGCCCCTTCGGGGCTTGTTGAATACCTGCTGGCCTTTCCCACGGCTTGCCCCGTGGGCCTTATTCTTTCGCCGCTTCGCGGCTGCATCCGAGCACCTGGTTCAATCTTAGCTGGTTGAAGTGCGGGCGTGCCAGCGGATTACGGCTGCGGGGGCACGGCCAGACCGCGGCCGTAGACGGCTTCGAGGATCTGGTCGCCGCCCCGGGCCAGCAGGGCTGCGCCGGCAGCGGTGCCAAGTTTTTCGGGATCGTCAATTTGTCCGTCGCGCGAGTCGCGGAGGAGTTTCGATCCGTCGGGGTCCGCGACGATGGATTCCAGATGCAGCTTGCCGTTGCGCATTTCAGCGAAGGCGCCGATGGGGACCTGGCAGCCTCCGCCGAGACTGTTGAGCAGCGCGCGTTCGCAGGTGGTGGCAGCGCGCGCCGCGGGATCGTTCAAGAAAGCCAGATGTTCGCGGGTCGCGGCATCGCCCAGGCGGATTTCGATGCCGAGCGCGCCCTGGCCTGCGGCCGGGCACATAACTTCAGCGGGAATAATTTGCTTCACGAGTTCGGTCTTGCCCAAGCGCTTCAACCCGGCCGAGGCGAGGATGATGGCGTCGTATTCTCCCTGCTCGAGCTTGCGCAGGCGGGTATCGACGTTGCCGCGCAGCGGATGAATGTCGAGATCGGGGCGGACAGCCTTGAGTTGCGCCTGACGGCGCAGGCTGGAAGTGCCGACGCGCGCTCCCTGGGGCAATTCCTGAAACCTGGCATAGTGGCGCGAACAGAAAGCGTCGCGCGGGTCCTGGCGTTCGGTGATGGCGGCGATTTCGAACCCGGGAGGCAGTTCGGTGGGCAAATCTTTCAACGAATGCACGGCGAGATCGACGCGGCCGGCGGCGAGGGCTTCCTCAATTTCCTTGGTAAACATTCCCTTGGTGCCGACCATGGCTAGAGCAACGTCGGTGATCTTGTCGCCGGTGGTGTGGATGATTTCAATTTCGACTTCGTGGCCGCGTGCGCGCAGCAGGGCGGAGATGTGGTTGGCCTGCCAGAGCGCGAGTTGCGAACCGCGGGAGCCGATGCGGAGTTTAGGCATGGTAGAAGACTCGAGGCAGGATATCGTACAAAAGCGAAAGGCGGCTGGTTAGGCCGCCTAAGAATGGCAATGGGCCGCGCTTGAGAACCAATTTCAGGTTACCCTCTGACCAGAGGGGAGTCAACAACGAATTGCGAGCTAGGAGGGTACTAAGGTCCCGTGGGTCGCGTACGGCGGCGGAGAGTAAGGGATTCGAACCCCTCGCGGCTGCGAACAGCCGCGACCCACGGTTCTCAAGCGCGGCCCAGTACCCACACTGGTAGTACTCTCCGAAGCCCCACTTGAGCAAGGCCAGCGCACTACGTGCATGGGAGCGAATTGTCCGAATTCGGTCGAGCCGTCTAGAATTCCGTTCCATTTTGGTCTTAGGGTTCGGCGTCCAATCATCGCCGCACGGAAGCTTGCAGATCTGGTTGGCCCGCCAGAGGGCAAGTTGAGAACCGCGAGAGCCGATGCGGAGTTTAGAGCCGAAATGCTTGCCGTCAATCGGTGAGTCAGTCATTAAGTTATGGTATTGCCCGTTCGCAGGCGCTATCTGAATCCTTAGGCTGACGCGCGCATTTGTATACGCGACCGTTCAGCCGGTAAACGTAACATTCGCAGAAACCGTTGGGATCGTCTCCGCCATATCCCCAGTGGTAAACCACCACGCGGCGGGCGTCGATCCAGTATGCCACGTAGAAATATTCATGATGCCCGCTCGGCACGTTCACGTTCATCTTGTCTCGGATTTCTTTCTGCACATCAATTTCGGGAACACTTTCGTCGACTGAGAGAATCTTCGTCTCCGTGTAATCGCTGCCAGCTCCGTCATCAATAGCAAAATGGCGGCTGTCAGGAGACCATACGACACTCGCGCCTCTTGTGTACTCATAGACTTGGCGCGTCTCACCTGTCGTCTTGTTCTTCAAGAACAAGACATGTGTGTACTCTTCATGGTGATCGACATTTTCGACTAAGTATTGCCCATCTGGAGAGACAATTTCTGACTTCTTATCCGGAAAGTTTCTTGATACCTGCGACAGCGCAGGTATCGCAAGAGCTGCGATCAAACTGAGAACGTATAAGTTCGATGGGCCGCGGCGAAAATTCCCAGCATCGATGCAGGCTGCGCGTAGATGATAGCGGTCCTTCGACTCCGTCAGACGATTCGCTTCGCTCTCCACCAGACTTCGCTCAGGATGACACTCGGATGGAGAGGATGAGTTGACCGCTCCCGGAATCACTGCCGCGTCCCCACTTCGTTTTTCTTTTCCGACCCCGGCGTTGGCGCCTTGTCGTGCAGGTTGAACAGGCGGCGGACTACGTCGACTACCGTGGTGGCTTCGGACTCTTTCGCCGCCGTCTTCAGCGTCGTGATGGGCGTATGCATGACTTTATTGATGATGCCGCGGGTCAGGGCTTCGACGGCCATTTCCTGCTCCGGCGTCAGGTGGCCCATGCGCCCGCGGACGCGATCAATTTCGGCCTGCCGAATTGTTTCCAGATGATCCTGTAACGACACAATTGTAGGTACAACGTCGAGGGTGTGCAGGCGAGCTTCGAAGCGTTCGACTTCGCTGGTGATGATGGCTTCGGCAAGTTCGGCTTCTTTGCGGCGGTCGGCCACGTGGCTGCTGACTGCCTGCTGCAGGTCGTCGATGTCGTAGGTGAAGATGCCGTCGAGCTTGCCCATTTCCGGCGAAACGTCGCGGGGCACGGCGATGTCGATGAAAAACATGGGCCGGTTCTTGCGACGAGTGAGGAACTGCTCGCCGTGTTCGCGGCGGAAAATCGCGTGCGGCGATCCCGTCGAAGTGATGACGATGTCGGCGCGGTCGCAGGTGTTGTACAAGTCGTCGAACTTGATGGCCTGCCCGTTGAATCTCTGCGCCAAGCCGATGGCGCGCTCGTAGGTGCGGTTGGCGACGAAGATGGAAGCGCAACCGTGGGCCATCAGGTGACGGGCGGCGAGTTCGCTCATCTTGCCGGCGCCGACGATGAAGACGGTCTTGCCTTCCAGCGTTCCGAAGATCTTCTTGGCGAGCTCGACCGCCACCGAGGCGATCGAGACCGAAGACGATCCGACAGCGGTCTCGCTGCGGACGCGCTTGGCCACGGCGAAAGCGCGGCTGAAGAGTTGGTCGAGTTGTCCGCGGACCGCGCCGACGGCGCGGGCCGTGGCGTAAGCTTCCTTGACCTGGCCGAGAATCTGGGCTTCGCCAACCACCATGGAATCGAGGCTGGAAGCTACGCGAAACAAATGCCGCACCGCATCTTTCTCGCGGAATTCGTACAGGTGCGCGTCGAGTTCGTCGGCGGTCAGATGGAAATGATCGTGCAGGAATCCGCGCAGGTCGGCGTGGCCGTTGGTGGTGTGGGTCACAATCTCGACGCGATTGCAGGTGGAGATGACCATGCCCTCTTCGATGCCGGGATAGGCGGTGAGATCGCGGCAACAATCGGGCAGGCGCGACTCCGGGATGGCGAGGCGCTCGCGCACTTCGAGCGGTGCGCTCTTGTGATTCACGCCAATGAGCTGAAATCTCATGAGGCGGCGAACCTGTGGATGGTGGAGAAGTAGTTAGCGGCCCACGCAGCCAGCGCGGCCACGAAGGCAAAGGTCGCGAGGAAGGCGGCGCGACGTCCGCGCCATCCTGAATTCCATCGGGTGAAGACCATGAGCATGTAGACGGCCCACATCAGCAGCGACAGCAGAATCTTAGGATCGAGAAAATCGACGCGCCCGTAGGTGGTGAGGGCGACGATCGAGCCGGTCACCAGGCCCAGCGTCATGAAAGGGAAGCCCAGCAGCAGCGAGCGGTAGCCGATCTGGTCAATTACTTCGAGAGCGGGCAGAAACGAAATCAAGCTGGTGGATTTCTTGGCTTTCAGCCGGCGCTCCTGCAGAAGATACAGCAAGCTCGCTCCGAAGCTGAGGACGAGCGCCGCATAGCCCGTAAAGATGAGGATGATGTGGGCGATGAGCCATCCCTTGTGCGACACAAACTGGGTCAGCAGCACCGGTTGCTCGCCAATGGCCGCAATGAACGTCAGGAAAAACACCACGGGAAACACGACGACGCCGGGGGACGTAGTTTGATAGATCGCATAGATGACCATGAAGAAGGTCATCGACAGAAACGCCAGCAGCGACTCTCCGTTGTGCACCGAGGCCCAGACCACCTGGCCGGAAAGAAAGAGCTCGGCGAGGGAGACGAAGTGGAAGACCATCCCCAAGCTGGCGGCGTGCAATGCGATGCGGCTGAACAGGTCACTGGTGCGCGTGAGCGCCACGAAGGCGTAGACCAAGCCGATGAAGTAGCACCCCAGTGCGACACGCAGCCAAAGCAGAGACATAGGCCTTATAAGTTCCGGAATCCCATGAGTTTACCCCAAATCGCGGGTCCGGTCCCTACCCCTCTCGTAACCAGGTCTATTTTCTCTAGAGCGCAAGGTAAGGTAAACAAAGCGGGTCACTTAAGGGTGTGATTAGGATCACAGACTACGGGAGAATGGCCCAGGGCCCAGGCTGTCTTGTCGCAAAGCTAACCTCAGAGACTAAAGCCTGACGCATCGTCGACTTTCTGCGGCACGAGCGAAACTCGTGCCCTTCCCGGTCGGCGGAGAGTCGTCAATTCGTTTTCGCGTGCGGATTCGTCGTGCCGGTCGCATGCGGATTGGCCATGCCCTCGGGCATGGCTGCGTGCCCGCCGCCCATGCCGCCCATATCGCCGGGGGCGAAGCAGGTGACGCGCCCGCTGGAGGCGACGCGCAACTGGGCAGGGCAGTCGCCGCTGCTCAGCGCCGCCGCCGCGCCCGTGCCTTGCGACTGCACGGTGTAGAGCTTGCCTGCGGCGCTGCCGGCGACTCCAATCGACATCCCCGGCATGTCATAGGCGACGTAGAACGCGTGCTTGCTCTGGCTGGCCTGCAGGGCGCAGTCGGCGGCTGTTTTGGACTGGTCAGCCGTGGCCTGCACGTTGAGACGGCCGCAGTCGGTGGCGCCGGGGCCGGAATATTCCTGCAGTTTCTGTTGCACGGCATCGGGCGAGGCCGGCGATGCGGAAGCCGCGCTCGGCGATGTCATCGGGGACGACGTTGGCGACGACGTTGAAACTGCGGGCTTGCGAGACGTCAAAAAGAAAAGCGCGCCAATCACGAGGATGAGGATCAGAAACACAGCAAGGTTTTTCATGGCATGGAGATTGTAAATCGAAAGTGCCGCGAGGGGACCGCGAATCAGCTGCACGCCCAGCCCTCGATCCGCCTACACAGAAACTGCCCAGGTCCTTCGCTTCGTTCGGGATGACAAAACAGTGGCCTTGATTGGAACTACCCGGCTTTCCGGAGGCACGGATCTCCTATGCTTTCGCGTTCGGGTGCATGTCTACGGTGCTCCAGGTCTTGTCGGCGGCGTGGCACAGGTTTTCGAGGGCGCAGTCGGCGCACTTGGGCTTGCGGGCAATGCAAAGTTTGCGGCCGTGCCAGATGATCTGGTGAGAAAACAGTATCCACTTTTCGCGGGGGATGATCTTCATCAGATCCTGCTCGATTTTCTGCGGGTCATTCTCGGTGGTGAGTTCGAGGCGTCGCGAAATGCGGTGGACGTGCGTGTCGACGACCACGCCCTCGGCCTTCTTGAACCACGATCCCAGCACGACGTTCGCAGTCTTGCGGGCGACGCCGGGAAGAGTCAGCAGGTTTTCCATGTCGTCGGGAACCTGGCCGCCGAAGTCGGCGACGATTTTTTTTGCCGCTCCCACCACTGACTTCGATTTATTGCGGAAGAATCCAGTGGAGCGCACGTCTGGTTCGAGCTGTTCCGGTGTGAGCGCGGCGAACGCCTGAACCGTCGGATATTTGCGGAACAGTTCCGGTGTCACCCGGTTCACATTTGCGTCGGTCGATTGCGCCGAGAGAATAGTTGCCACCAGCAACTCCCACGCGCTCGAATGGGTGAGCGCGCAGGTGACTTCGGGATAGAGCTGGTCGAGTCGCCGCAGGATTTCCGTCACGCGCTCCGGCGCCACCGGATCGTAGCCCTTGACGTTAACGGCGGAAACATTATTTGCTACCCGCCTCTTACGCCCTTTCGGGGCTGCCGCCGAGGCTTTGCCTCGGCCCGGACCGACGGGGTCACCCGTCCCCACACGAGCATTCTTGCCTCCGGCTGATTGCTTCTTGACGGACTTGGCGGACAGGAGGGTCCGCCCTGCACGAACTTTATCCTGACGGCCGGTGCGAGCGGGCTGGCGCGGAACCACACCACGAGGCATGCGCGACTCCTTTGGGGCCAACATCTTAACAGAGCAGGCCGATGGAAGGCCCGGGCCTTGGCCCTCGGTAACCTCGCTGGGAATTGACGCCTCCTGCCGCCCCCGGTAGTCTGAGGGTAGTCCAGTCTAGAATCAGGAAAAAATGGCGGTCAACTCCATTCAACTCGGGCAAGTGTGGCGCAGCGAAGCCGATGGCCAGGATTATCTGGTCACCAAGGTTTATAACGAAGTGTTTTCGCAGTTCGCCATCCTGCGACCCGCTGGCATTACGGCTCCCGATGCCCCCACCGTCCGCGTGAAGGTCACCAAGGGCCCGCTGGGCGCAACCTTGCCCGGCTATGCGTTTACCCAGGAAGAGTCGTTCTAAACTCGCACTCACCGCGGCATTTCCGCCGCAAATTTCCGTTACACTGAAGATAGTGGCCAGCAGAGTTCCTGTGAAGCAGCATGTTTACTAGCCACTGACCACTGTGCTCATGACTGAAAAAATTCTCGCCATCCTGTTCCTCTTCATCAGCAAGGTCATCGCCGTGACGGGCTATGCCGGCATCGCTCTGCTCATGGCGATCGAGTCGGCGTGCATCCCGCTGCCGTCGGAATTGATCATGCCGTTTGCCGGATATCTCGTGTTCCAGGGGACATTCAAACTATTGTGGGTGGCGACGGCCGGTGCGCTCGGCTGCAATCTGGGATCGCTGGTTGCCTATGAGATCGGCTGCTACGGCGGGCGTCCGCTGGTCGAACGATATGGACGCTGGATTCTCATGGGACATCGCGAACTCGACTGGGCCGACCGCTTCTTCCTGCGCTGGGGATATCTCGCGGTGTTTCTTGGCCGCCTGCTGCCCGTGATCCGCACCTTCATCGCGCTGCCCGCCGGAATCGCACGCATGCCCCGCGGACGTTTTCATCTCTACACTTTTCTCGGATCGTGGCCCTGGTGCTTCGGCCTGGCCTGGCTCGGTATGAAGCTGGGCGAGAACTGGCGTGAGCTGGGAAAATACTTTCACAAGTTCGACGCCGTGATTGGCGTTGTGCTACTCGCGGGCGCCGCGTATTTTGTTTGGAGCCACTGGCAAAATAGAATCAGCTCTCAGCCGTCAGCGGTTGGCCGTCAGTAAACGCTCTCTGACTGACCGCCTGGTTTCGCCAACTGCGAGGCCACGATCTGCCACCTTCCGTCGCGCTTCATCACGACATCCATGTACACGTAGTGAACAGGGAAGCGCTCCCCGTCCTGCTCGACGATGTCGTCCTCCGATCCATGAACGACGGCCACGCCGTCGCGCAGAACCCGCACAAGGCGGCCGGTCGAGATCATCGAGATAAAACGGATCTTTCCAGAAGTGAGATTCGCGATCACATCGGACTTGGTGGATGCATTGCCGGATTCGTCGTACTGCACGTAATCGTCGGCGAAGATGCGCGACAGTTCGGCAACATCGCCGGCGATCAGGGCGCGGTCGCCGTCTGCAAAGAGCTGCAAGATGATCTGTTCGTCGTTCGTCATTCGAAGTGGTAGTGTACAAGCTATCAATTTCAATCCCCGGAGGGATCCCATGCGCCGCGTTTTCGCTGCCCTGCTATTCATTACCGTCGCCCTGCCGTTCGCGTCGTTCACCCAATCCGCTCCTGACCGTCCCTTCGTCGTGGAGTACTACTACAAAACCAAGTGGGGACACGCCGACGAATTCCTGAAGCTGTTCAAGAAGAACCACTATCCCGTGCTGAAAAAAGAAGCCGAGATGGGACGCATCGCCAAGGTGTGGATGGACCAGCCGCGCTATCACACCACCGAAGACGGACGCTGGGATTTCCGCGTGACCATCGTCTTCCGGAACGCCACCGTCGCCAACGAGCCTTTCGACGAGGCCGCGCTGCAGAAGCAGATGTATCCCGACCAGGAAACGTTTCAGCGCGAAGAGCAGCGGCGGTTCGAAATCCTCGACGCGCATTGGGATTTGCCGGTGAAGACGGTCGATCTCGACGCGAAGCCGTGAGATCTTTCACCACAGAGGGCACTGAGGAATACAGAGATAAACTCGACGTCACGAAGTTTGACGCGATCCCCGGCTTCGTCGACGGCGTGGTCCGCGACCTTGGTCGACTCGACGTACTGAGGCCAGCAATCCAAATCCGCTGGAGGCGCCAGTAACCAGGGCAATCCTTTCAGGCATTAGAGTGGTGTAACACAGGACCGCAAAAAACCGCAGCCCGCGATCGTGAATCGTGGGAAAATGGAGTTGGACAGGCCGTCCGTTCGCACCGGGTAGCACGCGCAAAGGAGGGTCCTATGCTGGCGATGAGGCATCGACTCACGCGCAACCCCTATTTTCATTTCCACCCGTTGCACACGCTGTTCTCCCTGCTCGGCGCCTTGATTCTGTTTGGTTTGCTGGCCTGGTTTCTGGTGGTGCCGGCGAGATAGAAGTGCGCTCCAAGCTCCCGTGCCGAGGGGAAATCCTGCCCCGCCCACTCCATCCGCAATGCGATGCACACAGTGCGCTCGACGATGTTAAACGTTGGTAACAATCACGAAGGAAATCCTTTATCGCGCCCATCAAAATTTGGAATTAGACATAATCTCTACAAGATCGATAATGTATTGCATGGACCCCTTATTATCAGTTGAGGACTCACATGTAGATGTACTCCACGAAATCAGCGAACGCCTGGGTACGGCGGACGGATTTCACGATGTTCTGAACCGCGTAGTCGAATTTGCTTCCGCGCTGGTGAAGTGCGACTCCTGCCTTATCTACATCATGGAAGGTGACGAGCTGGTTCTGCGGGCTTCAAAAAACCCGCATCCTGAAGCGGTAGATCGCCTGAAACTGCGTGTCGGGGAAGGCATTACCGGATGGGTAGCCGAACATCGCGAGCCGGTTGCGATTCCGCAACAAGCTGCCCAGGATCCGCGCTTCCAGTTTTTCCACGAATTGCCGGAAGACAGCTACGAGGCATTTCTGTCGGTGCCCCTGATGTGCCGGGGGCGGGTGGTGGGCGTCATCAACCTGCAGCATCGCCAGCACCATGTCTACCGGCGGCGCGAAATTCGCATGATCTCGACGGTCGGATTCCTCGTGGGCGCCGAGCTCGAACTGGCGCGCCTGGAGGAAGCCAACTCCACGCTGGCTGAACAATTGCAGACCAGAAAAGTGGTCGAGCGCGCCAAAGGCATTCTACAGCGCGATCTGGGGCTCAACGAAGAACAAGCCTATCTGGCGCTGCAACGCCAGAGCCGCCAGAAACGCAAGCCCATGAAGGAAATTGCGGAAGCCATCGTGTTGAGCGATGACGTGCGGGGAAATTCGCAAGTGCACCCGGCATAGAATCATGTCGGGCGCACCAGCCTGTGACGTCCCTTCTCACCTTGGTTGCCCCATTTCTCGCGTGTGTCTTGCGCGAGAAGCGGAGGACTTTTAGCCTTGCCCTTGCAGGGCTCCAATCCGAACCTATCGAACGCAATAAACACCGAGGGCGGATAGCCGGTTCGCTATCCGCCCCTCGGGTTCTATCAACCCAGGGAAACTACTGTCCCGGCGCCCCGGCCGTTGTACTGGCCTTGGCAATCTGTCGCTCCGTGCTGTGCGACGGCACCGTGAAGTGCAGTGTCATGCCGAATTCCGGCAGTTGCAGGGCGCTCACGTAGGTGCCCACAGGAGTGGATTCGAGGACCAGCAGGTTCTGATTGGAGGGCTTAGCATTCTCCGTATCCGGCACCAACATCATGTAGCTGGCGCGGCTGCCGCTCAGCTTGGTCAGGCTGAGCATGCTCGAACCGCTGTCGGGGTCGAAGGAAAACGCGTAGTCTCCCGCCGGAAGTTTGGCGTCGCCCCAGTGAACTTCGTGCGTGAGGGTAAACTTGCCGCGCGCCGCTTCCTGGGCTGAAGCCAGGCTGGGCGAAAGGTTGAACGCGCTAGCCGCCAGAATCGCGGCGTAAACATAGTTGCGAAGGTTTTTCATGAAATCTCCTTTGTCTTCTCGTGAGCTGAGCTCGTGAGAAGAACTGGTCTGAAGAGCACACTACCGGCGCGAGGCCGAATGGCGTGGGCTCAGATTTTCGGTGGAGATCAACGGGGTCAAATCGAATTGCACGCCGCGGCAGGGCTGGCACGCAAACAGCAACTCGGCGGGAACCTGCGAACTGAGCTGGTCCGCCAAGTGGTTCCACTATGCAATAGGACCGGGGCAAGAGTCCAACGCAAAAAACCGATGGAGGTCATTCACGGGAGCGGCGCGACTGCAGCAGGAGCGAGGCGGCGAAGACGAAAACAATTGTTCGCTCAATGAGCAAGCAACGCCGTTGAACTCGTTGTTTTCGCGTTTTGGCAAGGAAGATTTGCCAAACCCCTGGCGAAGATGAGATTATTCTCAGTCATATTTCTGGTGGCAAGCCACCGCCACCAAGGGAGACTCATTATGTATCAGAAACGTCCGGGAGTATTCATGGCCGACTGGTGGGATGCCGACGGCCGGCGCCATCGCAAACAATTCTCTACTTCAGCGGCTGCACGTGAACATGAGCATCGCGAGACCGCTCTGGCGCACGCCGAGCGAGCCAGCCGGGAAATGAAACTGGCTGCCCGCACGAGTGGAGGCAAGGCGAGTGGCAGTAAAAAGGCCCGCACGGAGACGGTTCACGGCACCATGGAACCCGCTAAAGGCAAGCTTGGGGTGATGATCCCGGGCATGGGCGCCGTGGCGACCACATTCGTCGCAGGCGTCGAGGCCATTCGCAAAGGCCTGGCCAAGCCCATCGGATCGCTTACCCAGATGGGCACCGTGCGGCTGGGCAAACGCACCGACGGCCGCTCGCCCAAGATCAAGGAGTTCGTGCCCCTGGCCGGACTCGACGACCTGGTTTTCACTGGCTGGGACATTTTCGAAGACAACATGTATGAAGCGGCTTCGAACGCCGGTGTGCTCGATCAGCGGCTGCTCGACCAGTTGAAGCCGTTCCTGTCTACGGTCACTCCCCGCGCGGCCGTGTTCGATCACAACTACGTGAAGAAGATCGACGGGCCCAACGTGAAAAAGGGCAAGTCGAAAATGGATTTGGCCGAACAGTTGCGCGACGATATCCGCGACTTCAAAAAGACCAGTGGAGCCACCCGCCTGATTACCATGTGGTGCGGGTCGACAGAATCGTATATCGAACCGACGGAGGCGCATCAGACGGTCAAGGCGTTTGAGAAGGCGCTGCGCGACAACGACGAGATGATCGCGCCCTCGATGATTTATGCCTACGCGTCGTTGAAGGAAGGGGTTCCGTTCGCCAATGGCGCGCCCAATCTCACCGTCGATCTGCCGGTAATGCTCGAACTGTCGCGGAAGAACGAAGCGCCCATCTGCGGCAAGGACTTCAAGACCGGGCAGACCTTAATGAAGACGGTTCTCGCGCCCGCGTTCAAGGCGCGCCTGCTCGGCCTGAGCGGCTGGTATTCCACCAACATCCTGGGCAACCGCGACGGCGAAGTGCTCGACGATCCCGGGTCGTTTAAAACCAAGGAAGAATCCAAGCTGGGCGTGCTGGAGCATATCCTGCAGCCGGCGTTGTATCCCGAACTCTACGGCAATATTTTCCACAAAGTTCGGATCAATTATTACCCGCCGCGCGGTGACAACAAAGAAGGCTGGGATAACATCGACATCTTCGGATGGCTAGGCTATCCCATGCAGATTAAAGTGGACTTCCTGTGCCGCGATTCGATTCTGGCGGCGCCCATCGTGCTCGACCTCGTGCTGTTCCTCGATCTAGCAAAGCGCTGTTCCGATCTGCGCGGGCTGGGCATTCAGGAGTGGCTGAGCTTCTACTTCAAGTCTCCGATGACGGCGCCGGGATTGTACCCGGAGCATGATCTGTTCATTCAGTTAATGAAGCTGAAGAACACCTTGCGGCATTTAAAGGGTGAAGAACTGATCACGCACCTGGGGCTGGAGTATTACGACTGAGGTGCTACGCCGGTGCTCCTGCGCCTTTCAGGAGCCCCGACTCTTTCAGGGCAGGCGGCGGGCTTTATTGGTGCCCGCCGCCGTCAAAGCCGCCGTGCCCGATGTCGAAACCGCTGTGCCCGCCAACGTCGCATATTTCGTGATGGGAATCTGGGCAGCCCGGGTCAACATGATGAAGTGAATGGCCGCTGGTGTGGTCGGACGAACCAGGGTCGCCTGCTTCTGCGTACAGAAACGTGTCGGCGGTCTCGCCCGCGGCGGGGGCGCTGGGGTTTCGGCGAAGCTCAGCTTCGTAGCTTTTCAGCGCGCGCACTGCAATCGCGATCAGGACGATCACGACCATGACGACCAGAAGGATCCCCATTTGGTTCACCTCCTTAAGATCAGTATATCGATCGCTGCAGCGCTCACCAAACCGTGCGAATCAGCGGGCTTTTGCGGATTTCCTCGTCATGTGTGACCAGGGTGAGGCTTTCGGCACGGGCGGTGCCACCGATGATGCGGTCGGCGGGATCGCCGGAGTAGTCGCGCGGAAATTGGGCTGCCAAAGTGGCGATCTCGGGCGTGATCGGCAGAATGGTGACTCCTTCAATCAGCAGGTTGAGGGAGGATTCGAGCGTGCCGTACCGGCGAATACGTCCGCGCGCCAGCATGGAAGCGAGCTCCCAAACGCTGATGGCAGAAATTGCAATCCCGCCTTCCCGCCGGGCGCGGCGGATGGCGGAAGCGGCCGGGCGCGAAAGAGATTTCGAATTGTCCACTGCCCAAAACAGGGCATGCGTGTCCAGCAGAATCAAAACGCAGACTCCCACTTCTCGGGCGGATCGGCATCGAGATCCCCGACCACCTCGAATACGCCCTTCAGCCTGCCAATGAAGTCATCTTCCCGTTCCTCAACGGGAACCAGTTTCGCCACCGGTTTCCCGCGCTTCGTAATCACCAACGAGCGCTTGGTGGAGCGCACATCCTCCATCAGGGTGAGGCAGCGTGCTTTGAATTCCCCTGCGGGAATAGTCTTCATGGTCAGATCTCCAGCGACATGGTCATTATAGCATGGTCACCAAGCTTCTCGCATATTAAGCCCGTCCTTAGAACTTCCTCCGCAGGAATTCAAAGAAGAGATAACCGACCGTGGCGGCGACCATGGCAATTTCAAAATTGGCCGCGGTCAATATATCTCCGATCGCCCAGGCGAGGCCGTTCTTGCGGCCCAGGCCCGAGCGCTCAAACTCTCCCATCAGGAGATTGGAATAAAACAGGAAGAGGATGCACGCCACCTCGACCACGGCTCTCCCTAAGTGCTTTTTCAGATTGGAATTGCCCCCGCGTTCTTCGTCCATTGGCGCTCCTGCGGTATATACTTTATCGACTTCTGCTGTCTCTTTGCGGTGCATTTTTTGGGTCTCGTGTGGGGGCCCCTAACCAGGCAAATCATGCCAGATCCGAATTCGCGGACGGATGCTTCAAATCGGAAGAACGCTCCCGACATGCCCGGAGTGAGTGTTCCCGCGAAAGGCGATAGCGCTGGTTCCAACCCTCCACTGGATTCCGACGCGACCCTGGTTGATTTCCCCCAATCCTTACCTCGATCCGGATGCGACCATCGGTGGACGCCACTCCTCCTACGTGAGGCCGGGCCCACCCCCAGTTCGATCCGACCGGCGCCGGACCGGTTCAGCCCCGGGCGAGCACTCCCGTGCTGCAAGCGGGCGACGTGCTGGGCGGCCGCTACGAAATCCTGCAACTGCTGGGCGAGGGCGGGATGGGCGCGGTCTATAAGGCCATGGACCGGGAGCTCAACCGCCCGGTCGCTCTGAAGCTCATTCGGCCGGAACTGGCCTCCAATCCTTCGATTCTGGCGCGCTTCAAACAGGAACTTCTGCTGGCTCACCAGGTCACGCACAAGAACGTCGATCCGCATCTACGATCTCGGGCGACGCCGATGGCGTGAAGTTCATCAGCATGGAATTTGTCGAAGGCGACGACCTGCGCGCCCTGATCCAGGAGACCAAGAAATTTCCTCCCGAAGAAGCCGTCCAGATCACCGAGCAGATTTGCCGCGCTCTCGAAGCCACGCACAACGTGGGCGTGATTCATCGCGACCTGAAGCCGCAGAACATCATGCGCGACGCAACCGGCCGCATCCTGTTGATGGATTTCGGCCTGGCGCGCACGGTCGAGGGCGACGGCATGACCCAGACCGGAGCTCTGGTCGGCACCATGGAATACATGTCGCCGGAACAGGCTCTGGCCAAGGATCTGGACCAGCGCTCCGACCTGTTTACCCTGGGCTTGATCCTTTACGAATTGCTGACCGGCAATACGCCGTACCGGCCGAGAGCGCCGTCGCCAGCCTGATCAAGCGCACGCAGGAGCGCGCCATTCCGGTCTCGGATCACGATGGCACGATTCCGCAAGCCGCTCAGCAACATCGTGAGCAAGTGCCTGGAGCGCGACCCGAAATTGCGCTACCAGAGCGCTGCCGAACTGCTGCATGACCTGGACGCATATTCGGGCAAGGGCGCGGCCGCCAACCTGCGTTTTCAGCCGGCGGTCGAGCCCTGGGGACGAACCACTCACTGGCCCCTGGTAGCCGGCATTGTGACCGTGCTCGTGCTGGCGATCGTGGCCTATGTGTTCCGCGGCCCGCTGTTCTCGCCCGCAGCCCAAAAGCGTCCGCAGTGCAGGCCGTGTCGTTGGCTGTCATTCCGTTTCAAAACACCTCTGGCGACGCCTCCTGGGACTGGCTCGGGCCCAGTCTGGCGGACATGTTGAGCACGGATGTTGGACAATCCGCGCACTTGCGCGCGGTCTCCTCCGACCGCGTACAGCAGGTTTTTCATGATTTGCGAATCGCCCCCAACTCCGTCGTCGATTCCACCACCGTTGGCCGGGTCGCGGAATTCACCAACGCCGACACTCTGGTCTGGGGGCAGTACACCAAGCTCGGCGACCAGATTCGCATCGACGCCACGCTGCAGGATCGCAGACACAATCGCACGATCCAGGTGAAGGCCGAGGCGGTGAATCAGCAGGACCTGTCGGCGGCGGTGGACCGGTTGGCGGGCATGATCCGCCAGAACCTGGCGCTGGCGCCCGATCTGGTGAAAGAGCTACAGGCGCAATCCTTCAAGCCGACTTCGACCTCGGTCGACGCCCTCCGCGACTACAACCTGGGACTGCAGTTGCTGCGCCAGGGAAACAATCTGGAAGCGAAAAAGCAGCTGGAGGCCGCGACCAAGGAAGATCCGCAATTTGCCGTGGCTTATTCCCGGTTGGGCGAAGCTTATTCGGCCTTGGGGTACGACGCCGAGGCTGAGCAGAGCTCGCGACACGCCCTCGACCTGAGCCAGAACCTTCCCTTGGCCCAACGATATTTCATCGAGGCTAGTCTGGCTCGCATTACCAAGGACAACCAGAAGGCGCTCGCGGCCTACGAGAATCTGGCCAAGAGTTTCCCTGACAATCTCGACGTGCAATTCGCGCTGGGCAGTCTTTATGAAGACGCCGGAGATTTGGACAAGGCGCGCGCCTGTTATGCCAACGTGCTCAAAGCCGACGGCAAGAATCTGGACGCTCTGCTGGCCAGCGGACGCGTCGAGATCAAGGCGGGCAACCCGCAGAAGGGACTCGACCCGCTCGATCAGGCCCGGCACATTGCCATCGATCTGGATAATCAAGAGCAGCAGGCGCTGATTCTCCAAGCTACCGGCATTGCTTATAAGTTGATGAACAAGCCGGCCGAGGCTTTGCGCAACTATGAAGACTCGATGGCCATCAACCAGCGTCTGGGGCAGAAGCGGGGAGTGGCGGCCAGCCTGTCGGAAATCGCGCAGGTGCAACTTTCGCTGGGCAAGCCCGACGCCGCCTTGGCGGCGTATAACGAGTGCCTCAAAATCCGCCGGGAAATTGGCGCCAAAAAAGATGCCGGCGATACGCTCATCGAACTGGGCGACTTTTATTCCGATCGAGGGCAGGCCGACCAGGCGCTGCAGATGTTCAAAGAATCGCTGCAGATTCAGCGCGACGCCGGCGATGAACCTTACCAGGCCCTCTGCCTGAACAATATCGGCAACGCCTATCTGCACAAAGGCGAGAATGAAGACGCCCTCACCTACCTGCAACAGGCGTTGCAGCTGCGTGAAAAACTGAACGTGCCCGACGATATTGCCGAGACCCTGCACAATCTGGGCGAGGCCTACACCAACCTGGGTCAGTACGATCAGGCCATGACCGCGCTCATGCGCGGCCTGGACCTGTACCGCAAGAGCGGCAACAACCAGGGTGCGGCCATCATTTCTCACAGCCTGGGATTGGACTTTGAATATCAAGGACGCCTGGGGCCAGCCATCGGCGCGCTGCAAGACGCGGTGAAGACATTTCGCGACCTCGGCGATCGCAGCAGCAGCATGGCGCAAACCTTGAACGATCTGGGCGGAGCGCTCGCCCAGGCCGGACGGGGCGCCGAGTCCCCCAAACTTCTCGAAGAAGCGCAGGGGCTGGCCCGTGGTCTGAAGAGTGATGCGCTCAGCGCGTCCGTCCTCAACCACCAGGGCGATGCCAGCTTCTACCAGGGTGACCTGAAGGCGGCCAGGGACTCTTACCAGCAGGCGCAGCGCCTGGCCTCGCACAGTTCCGAAAAAGAGTTGCTGCTGATTGCCAAGCTGAATCTGGCGAAGGCCGGCATCGCTGAAGGGCACGCCGCGGCGGCTGCCGGGGATTTGCGCAATCTGGTTCCGCAGGCCGACGCGCTCGGCGCGAAGTATCTCTCGGTGGATTGCTCGGTCGCGCTGGCCGAAGCCTTGATCAAGAGCAAGGATTACGCTCATGCCCGGCAGGAGTTGCAGCGCACCCTCAGCCGCAGCGAGAAGCTGGGGTTGCGTCTGGAGAATGCCCGCATTCATGCCCTGATGGGAACCGCCCTCCGGCTCTCGGGAAGCGCATCGGAAGCGACAGCGCAATACCGCGAGGCGCTTCGCCTGCTCGACGAAATCAGTAAAGAGCAGGGCGCGGAGCATGTCATCGAGCGCTTCGACCTGAAGCCCATGTACGCCGAAGCTAAACAGTTCGGCTAATAGCGGCGGATTGTTCTTGCGGTACTCATCCTTAAGGCAAGCTCTGCATAAGCGCACAAGCTCCAGGCCCGTCATCCTGAGCGAAGCGAAGGACCTATGGAGTCGTTGGCAGCCCGGTGCTGCCGGCAGATTGCATAGGTCCTTCGCTTCGCTCAGGATGACAAGGGCGATTTTCGCGAAAAATCCTTCTGGAACAAAAAAGGGCGAGATCTTAGCGATCTCGCCCTCACACTTATTCGTGCACCCGACTTATTTCATTTCTTACCCACCGTCCCGGTCAAGCTCACGGACTGTGGGCTGCCCAGCGCGTTGTCGGTGATGTACAGCGTTGCATTGCGTGTGCTGTTGGCGTCGTCGGCGTTGAAAGTTACCGCGATGCCGCAACTCGCACCCACGGCCAGCGATGCAGGACATGAATTCTTGAAGGAAAAGTCATCGCCGTCACACGAGGCCCCGCATTTGATGGAGACGCCGGTAATTTTCACCGGCGCATTGCCAGCGTTGGAGACGGTCACAGTCGCAGACTTCGTCTTTTCGCAAGCTACGGTCCCGAAATTAATGCTTCCCGGCGAGACGCTCACCGTCGGCTGCGTCACCACCAGAGAGACCTGCGCCGTCGCCGACCTGTAATTCGACGAACTCGGCGTGAAGCTCACCGACAGGGTTTGCGTTCCCGCCGCCAGCACCGTGCCCGCTGCGGGCGTGTAGGCGAAGGTTCCCGGCACGTTCGCAGTGGCGTCGAGCTGGGTCGAACTCAGCGCCGTCCCGTAGGGGATGGACGCCGGGGTCGGCCAGGTGATGATCGGAGTTGCCTGGTTCACCTGCAACGATACGCTCGCGGTGGCCGTCGAGTAATCGGTTGAGTCGGTGGGCGTGAAGGTCACCGAGAGCGGTTGGCTGCCTGCGTTCAATACCGCCCCGGCGGCCGGAGAATAAGCGAAGGTTCCCGGAACGCTGGCCGTTGCGTTCAGCTGCGCTGCACTGAGAGCTGTACCGTAGGTGATCGCGGCGGGCGTAGCCCAGGTGAGAGTCGATGCGCCCTTGTTCACCTGCAGCGACACATTCGCCGTGGCCGTCGAGTAATCGTTGGTATCGGTCGGCGTAAAGCTTACCGACAAGGTTTGCGTGCCGGCCGTTAATACCGTCCCTGCAGCCGGAGAATAAACGAACGTTCCCGGAACGCTGGCGGTCGCGTTCAGCTGCGCTGCACTGAGAGCCGTTCCGTAGGTGATCGCGGCGGGCGTAGTCCAGGTGAGGGTTGATGCGGCCTTGTTCACCTGCAACGACACATTCGCGGTTGCCGTCGAGTAATCGTTGGTATCAGTCGGCGTGAAGCTTACCGATAGCGGTTGGCTGCCGGCCGTCAAAACTGTTCCTGCGGCCGGAGAATAGGCGAACGTTCCCGGAACGCTGGCGGTTGCATCCAGCTGCGCCGCGCCCAGAGCTGTGCCGTAGGTAATGGCGGCGGGCGTGGGCCAGGTGATGGTGGGCAGGGCTTTGCTGACCGGCAGGATCACGCTTGCGGTGGCGTTGGCGTAGTCTGTGGTGTCGGTTGGCGTAAAGCTTACCGAGAGGGTTTGAGCGCCAGCGGTTAATACCGTGCCGGCGGCCGGAGTATAAACGAATGTTCCCGGAACGCTGGCGGTTGCATCAAGCTGCGCTGCGCCCAGGGCCGTTCCGTAGGTGATTGCCGCTGGGGTTCCCCACGTGATGGTGGGCGTCACTTGATTTACCACGAGCGTTACGTTTGCGGTTGCGGTGGTGTAATCGGTGGTGTCGGTGGGCGTGAAGGTCACCGCGAGCGGGTGCGATCCCGCAGTCAGTACCGTGCTTGCAGCCGGATTGTAAGAGAAGGTTCCAGGCACGCTCGCCGTGGCGTTCAGCTGAGCTGCGCCCAGGGCCGTTCCGTAGGAAATTGCGGCAGGTGTTGCCCAATTGATGGTGGGCGTCGCTTGGTTCACGACCAGAGGCACGGTCGATGTTGCGGTCGTGTAGTCGGTGGTATCGGTCGGCGTGAAGGTGACCGACAAAGTTTGCGGACCAGCTCCTAATACGGTTCCAGCGGCCGGGGCGTAGGCAAATGCTCCCGGAACGGTCGCGGTGGCGTTCTGCTGAGCTGCTCCCAATGCGATTCCATAGATGATGGCGGCAGGGGCCGTCCATGTGATGGTGGGCGTCGCCTGTCCTACGGTGTAGGTAAGGCTGCTCGGCGCGCTTTGGTTGCCCACGGCATCCTGGGCATTGATGATGATGGTGTGCGATCCTGTCGCGCCGGGGGCGGTGAAGCTGAGCGTACCGGTATTCGCAGTGGCAGGAATGTTTGCCGTACCCGAGGGGCCGCAGAGCACCACGCCTGATCCTCCGTCGGTGCAGCTGTAGCTGGCCGTGATGGTCTGTCCGTAGGTGGGCGACGAGGGCGAGACCGTTGGCCCGTTAATCACCGGCGGCTTTTTGTCCACTTCGAAGGGGCCGAAGGGTCCCTGGGGAGCGGAAGTGTTTCCCGCAATGTCCTGGACTGTGACCGCCGCGATGGTGGCGCCGTTGGTTTCGGTTCCAACCGGAACGTTGGTCGATTCGCTGAACGAAGCGGGGCCAACCAGGCCTGAGCCTCCGGCGTTGTCGCTGGCGGTGCAGGGCACGCTGACATCGCTGGGTGACCATGCGGGAGCCGGCGGCGTGCAACTCACTGTCGGCGGAATGGTGTCGACCTGAATCGTGAACGTGGGACTGGCGCTGCTCACGGTGCCGCTGTTATTCGTCGTGGTGCTCTCAATCGTGCCCGCGTTATCGGTGGCATAGAAAGTCACGACCGTCGCGCCTTGCGCTGTGTTGGGAATGACGATCGATCCGGTTTGTCCGGTGATCGTCCCCGACGCCGGGCTGGGCAGGTTCGCTCCCGTAACGGAGTAGTTAATGCTAGTAACAGTGGGCAGGGTGGCAGGCGGATTGGTATTGTTGCTGGGTACTACGTCGGTGCTGCTTAGGGTCAGAGTGACAGGGGCATTGGTCCAACCCTGATTCAGTTGCGGACTGGTGGTGGGCGGGTGGTCGGCTGCACCACACCGAGAATCGGAATCAGGCGTGGAATTGAAGCTGTTGGTGTGCCCGTTGCTGGTCGCCGCGTCTCCTGTGATGCTGACGAAAATATTCTGCAGATTCTTGCAGACGTTGTCCTGGTTCTCGCAGGTCAGGGCGTTATCGGTGCCCATGATGTAGCCGGGGGCGACGATAGGCTTCTGACTGGGATCGAGGTTGTAGGTGTTCGAGACGTTGATGGGAGCATTAGTGCCGGTTTGCGGGCAGTTGGCTCCGCTGGGCGTGCTGTTGGTCGAGGTGGTGCACAGATCGGTGGTGATCACGCAGGCGTAGTTGCCCGATCCTGTGTCCTGATGCTGGCAGGTAGTTCCCTGAAACGGAGTGTTCAGCACCAGGTTGTAGAATTGCGATCCCGGCCCGTTATCCGTAATCGTCTGCACTGTTCCTTGCTGGACCACGCCGTTAAACGCACTGCTGGGCAGGCCGCTCTGCGAGTAGTCGGATATGGCGCTCAGCGCGGGCGTGTAGTTGAAGTCAGTTTGCGTGGTCTGCAGCGGCTGGTTGATGGTGATGGGCGCCAGGGGCAGGGAACTGAAGGTCCAGCTGAGATATTGTTGTTTTCAACTGACGCTCCAGTGGCGGCGGTGAATCCGATATAGGCGCTGCCGTTGCTGGTCAGATTCAGCTGGGTGGCAATGTTCACGGTCGCCTGCAGAACCAGTGTGCTGTCCAGGTATACGGAAAGATTATTGCACCCGCTGGTGCAGTTTCCCGGCGGCAGATAGTTCACCGTAATGGTGTGCACGTTTCCGTCGGACAGTGACACGCCGGGCAGGGGTTCGCAGCGCCAGGTTCGCCGGTTCGCCGCCGGGGCAAATGTAGTCATGATCCGCACTGTTGGGTGTGAGCGTGCTGGCATTGTTCGGTCCGCAGCTCTGCACCGCGATGTGGTTGCCGTTAGGGTCGCCGTAGTTGGTGTTCTGGTAGGTATCGAGTTCGATCGCCAAGCTGTTCGGGATGGCGTTTCCTGGGCCGCTGGCGGTCGAGATATCGTTGTTGCCATACGATATATTTTGCCCGTCTCCCGTATAGCCGAGTGCGCCGGTTCCCGCCGGATCATTCTGAATCACCAGCGCCAATCCGTCCGCCGGAAATGAACAGACTAACAGGCATTCGTGTTCGAAATCGAAACTGGAACGCCGTCGTGAATCCCGTCGGACATCGGTTCCGCCAGCTGTACCAGGCCGCGGCATGCTGGTTCGTTCGCAGGCTGTCAGGCTGCAAGACTCCGCCGCTGATTACCGTGGGCTGGAGGGGAGAGCCGTCGGTAAGGACCTGGCAGCCGGATGCCGGCGTCGGCGCTGTTCGTTGCAAACGTCACTGGTCGTGAAGCCAGTGTTCGCCGGGAAACCAAAGTTCTGGGCCGAAACTGCCTGTGCCGCCAGCAGCATAACCACCAGCAGCGCTGCAGCAGCATACACACCACGTAGCATGGTCTTCATTTTCGTGCTCTCCATTTTTCTTGAACCCAGTACTACACCGATTGGGAAACCCAGGCAGACCCCATTTATTGCAGACACCCACCTTCAACAAATCAGGAAGGATTGGCCAGAACCGAAAACGGCATCAGAGGGGGGAGGCAGCCGTTTAAACCGCGGTCCATTCTCAGCCCAAGCCTCTATGGTGTCAAGGGAAAACCATGCGGGGCGGGGCATTCAGCGGAATTGCTTTTCCGGAAAAGAAAATTCAACGGGCGCGAACGACGACCAGGCGACGCATGACCGGAGGTCAGACCCGGCCCAGTACAGTTCGGGGTCATCCTGAGTGCAGCCGCTTTTCAGGTGGAACGATGAGCCTGCCCCGACCGAAGCCGAAGGAATCTCCGCTAGCGGTGTCCTATGGGAGATCCCTGACGCGGCTGAAGTGCGCCGCGTTTCGGGATGACGCCCTCCTAGGAGAATGAATTCCAACCGAGCCACCAACAGCCTGCCGAAAGCCTTGAAATCCAGTGCGGATTTTCCCTCCCGTATCCCCCTATTCGGATAACCCCGGAGCCGCTGCCGCGTCTAATAGTACAGACCAAGATTGGGACTTGGTGTCTTCCGGCCGGGAGTATAATCGCCGCAAGGAGTACCCTATGAAACTCAGATGGCTGGCAATCGCGACCGCGGTAGCGGCGTTCAGCGTGGGACCCTGGACGTTCGCACAAGTTTCCGATCAGGACAAAGATCAGCCGAAATCCGGCGACGTGCAGAATGCGCCCGCGCAGCCGCCCGGCAGCGCTGCCGACGCAGGATGACAGCCAGATCAAGCATGACGGCGGCAAGACCGACGTGGATGCCGTAGGGAATCGCAACGTGGGCTGCGGGCGCGGTGTGGGCAACTGGTACACCGTCGAAGGCCAGGTGGCGCGCGGACGCCAGTACGCCCAGCAGATCGAAGTCGCAGATCAAGCTGGTGAACGATCCGGTGGTCACCGAATATGTGAACCGCGTGGGCCAGAACCTGGTGCGCAATTCCGATGCGCAGGTTCCGTTCACCATCAAAGTGATCGACTCCGACGTGGTCAACGCCATGGCGCTGCCCGGCGGATTCTTCTACGTGAACTCCGGCCTGATCCTGGCGGCCGACGAAGAAGCAGAGATGGCGGGCGTGATGGCGCATGAGATCGCCCACGTGGCCGCCTGCCACTACGGCCGCGAAATGACCCGCCTGCAACCTTTGCAGATGGCCTCGATTCCCGCCATCTTCATGGGCGGGGCGATCGGATACGGCGTATATGAAGGCATGGGCCTCGGCATTCCGCTTGACCTTCTTCAATTCTCGCGCGAGTTCGAGGCGCGAGGCCGATTATCTGGGCATTCGAGTACATGTATCGCGCCGGATACGATCCCTCGGCGTTAGTCTCCTTCTTCGAAAAAATTCAGGCGATGGACAAGAAGAAGCCCGGGACGTTGTCGAAGGCCTTTGACACGCATCCGCAGACTCCCGACCGGATCGAGAAATCGCAGGAAGAGATTCGCAAGATTCTTCCCGCCAAGCAGCAATATGTCGTGACCACGTCGGAGTTCGACGAAGTCAAGGCGCGGCTGGCGGCCATCGAGAACAAGCACAAGGTGATCGACCAGAAGGATTCGAACAAGCCCAGCCTGCGGCGGACTTCGAACACCACGGATACTTCGAGCGACGGCAAGAGCGACGATGATCGTCCGACGCTGAAGCGGCGCGACGATTCGTCGAACTAAGCATTGCCCGACAGCAAGAGTGAGACCGGCGGCCTAGCCCGCCGGTTTTGTTTTTCGCGAAAGTTTGTACCGGCGGCGAAGCCGTGATTTGGCATAGAATCGCAGGTTAAGCGTCCCTCACAGCCGGCTGTGATTGCGATCACAGATTGGAATCGGGAACGGACTTAGGCTCGGCTATGCTTGATTTCATAGCTCTCAGATAAGGCGCGCGGATAAGGCGGAATATTCTCATGCCAGACAACACACTCACTATCACCGATAATCGCACTAACAAAACCTATACCGTCCCGGTTGACAACGGCACCATCCGGGCCATGGATTTGCGCCAGATCAAAACTGGCGCGGACGACTTCGGGCTGATGACCTACGACCCGGCCTTCATGAACACGGCGTCGTGCAAGAGCGCCATCACCTACATTGACGGCGACAAGGGAATCCTGCGCTATCGCGGATATCCCATTGAAGTTCTCGCCGAGCGCTGCACCTTCCTCGAAGTCGCTTACCTGCTGCTGCACGGTGAACTGCCCACCGAAAAAGAGCTGAGCGCCTGGGTCTACAACATCACCCATCACACCATGCTGCACGAGACCACCAAGAAGTTCATGGAGGGTTTCCGCTATTCCGCGCATCCCATGGCGATGTTCGTGAGTACGATTGCGGCTCTATCGAGCGTGTATCCGGACGCGAAGTATGTCCACGATCCGGCCAACCGCATGCACCAGATCTCGCGGCTGATCGGGAAAGCGCCGTCCATCGCGGCCATGTCGTACCGGCACAACGTCGGGTTCCCCTACGTTTATCCGGACAACGATTTGAGCTACACCGAAAATTTCATGAACATGTTGTGGAAGATGGTCGAGCCGAAATACGTGGCCAATCCCGCGATTGCGCGGGCTCTGGATATTCTGTTTATTCTGCATGCCGACCACGAGCAGAACTGCAGCACCAACGCGATGCGCTCGGTGAGCAGTTCGCAGGCCGATCCGTATCTGTCGGTCGCGTCGGCGGCGTCGGCCCTGGCGGGACCGCTGCATGGCGGCGCGAACGAAGAAGTTCTGAAAATGCTGGAAGAGATCGGATCGAAAGATCACGTCCCGGCCTACATCAAGCGGGTCAAGGCGGGCGAGATCAAGCTGATGGGCTTCGGGCACCGCATCTACAAGAATTACGACCCGCGGGCGAAAATCATTCGCTGGAGCGCCGAGCAGGTTTTCCAGGTGACCGGGCGCAGTCCCAAGCTCGACATCGCGCTGGAACTGGAACGCATCGCTCTCGAAGACGACTATTTCGTGAAGCGCAAACTCTATCCCAATGTGGATTTCTACTCCGGGATCATGTACCAGGCGATGGGCTTCCGGCCGGAGATGTTTACCGTGCTGTTCGCGATTCCGCGGACGGCAGGATGGCTGGCGCAATGGCAGGAACTGATCACCGATCCCGAGCAGAAAATCGCGCGCCCGCGCCAGGTCTACACCGGACACGGCGAGCGCGAGTTCACTCCCATCGACAAGCGTGTCGCAGTACCGATTCCAGCGGAGTATCCGGCCCACTGACACTCGAGCATCGAAGAAGAAAATGCCCCGCTCAACCGCGGGGCATTTTTTGTTGTGAGACTGTTAGAGGGCGGTGAAAATCCATGCGGCCGGATCCATCACCCGCAGTAGGCCGGGTCCATCACCCCGGGGTCCACCACTGTGGAAGAGCGGCGCTTCAGCGCCGCGTCAAGTCGCCACATCAAATCAGGGGCTTTAGCCCCGTGGCTGCGTTGGCCTTACGCAGCGTGCTTGGCTAGTTCGGCGAGACGTTCCCGGTGACGTTCTGGAGAAGTAATCACTTTCATTTCCTCCCAGTCATAGGGAAACTCTCTTCCGCAATCCAGACACGCGACGTACGTTCCGGTCAAAGCCGCAGCCTGCGGGCGCCGTGCTTTTCCTCGAACCGATACCGGAAAACTATAGCGCGCGTGCCGGCAGCCGAAAAACGCATCGAGCAATTTGGCAATCATGTTTCCACCTTCCACAGTCGAGCTGGTTGGCTCGAACCCCTACCATTAAAACCCTGGGTGCTTCTCAATGTTTCGCGGCGCGCGGCTTCACTACATCAGTTAATACCTTAGATTCAGAATTAGACCAATCGGTTTCTGAGTTTTCGAGCCCCGTCCGTCCCAAAACAGAACTCTGCCTCGAAACCGTTCTACTGGATATAGTTACAGCGGGAAGGGAATACGTTCCACAGAGTATTTGCGAAGCCTTCACACCCTCTTCATACGCTTTGTGGGCCACGCTTCTTGTGCTGCTGGCACTTGGTCATGATGGCCGATCGCAGCCGACTGCGGAGGTCTTCGGGCAGTTCGTAGAGTTGGGAGTCGCGGTAAATCTCGATGGTCTTCTTGGTTGTGTCGCAAACGACATAGCAGTTGTGGCACCAGGAAAGATGGTTCTCCAGATCAGCTTTCGTTTTCTCGTCGAGAACGCCGTCCAGATAACTGGTCAGCTCGGTCAGAAATTCAGAACATTTCACTGGTTGCCATCTCCGCTGGGAGCATCGCCCGTTTTGACATCGGTACTTTTCTCGCTCTTGCCATTACCATTCTCTCTTCGCTGGAAGTACCTTCCCAGCCGCTCGCGCAACTGCAAGCGCGCCCGCAGCAGCCGCGACTTCACCGCGGGTACGCTCAACTCCAGCGCAGCCGCGGTTTCTTCGGTCGAAAGTCCTTCCACGTCCCGCAGCACAAAAACCGTCCGGAAGCCCGGAGGCAGGCCCTGGATGGTCTTGCTTAAAATCTCACGCAACTCGGACTGCGTGTACTGCTGCTCCGGATTCGGGCTCCAGTCCGCGATCTCGCGGGGCAGGGAGTCGTCTTCCGTTTTAATGTCTTCGTCCAGCGATACGGTGCGCTCGGGCTTGCGCCGGCGCAACTTCATCAGCGCTTCGTTCACCGCAATCCGCACCAGCCAGGTATAAAACTTGGACTGCTCCTGAAACTGCTGCAGGTTGCCGTAAGCTTTCAGGAAGGCTTCCTGCACCACATCTTCCGCGTCCTCGCGGTTCTGCGTGATGTGCTGAGCGATCCGGAAAACGTTGCGATCGTAGCGGCGAACCAGTTCTTCGAACGCCGAGTCGTCGCCTCGTTTGGCCGCTTGAACGAGTGTCAACTCTTCGCTAACTGGTCCCACTACTTTGCTTTGGATGGCTCCCATGCGTTTGGCGATGCAGTATTTTCCGGTCTACAAACCAAAGTCACTCACGCCCGGTGACCGAATCCCGCAATCGAAACTGTTATTCTACTTGGTAACCCGCTTCTTGCCCAATGGCTTTGACGTAGGCGGCAAGAAAAGTTTGCGATAGAGTTCAAAGAGCTACCTTTTGCCCCGGACGACTAGGTACCGAAGTACTCTAAGGCCGGTCCACAAGTGCCGTATAATCAGCACTTAGGGCAGTGTTTTTCGGGCGCGCGAGGTGGCGGGCAAAACTCGGGTAGGGGAAACGGTTCTCTGAGCATGGCGGAAAAGGAACTTCAGCAAATCGTCGAGCATGCGGTAGCGCAAGTTCTCGAGCGACAACTTCCCAAGTTGCAGGCTGAGTTGGTCGAACGAGTTCTGGCGGAATTACCGGCTGCGCTGCCCCCCAGCGCGACAACCGGCGCGGGAAGCCCGGTTTCCAACACGAATCTGGTGCAGGCCGTCGCCAGCATTCATGCCGGATCCACACAAAAAGAAATTCTGCGCGCGCTGCTCGAAGCGGGCAATGCGTATGGCTCGCGGGTCGCCCTCTTCGTAGTGAAGGGCGGAGCGGCCACCGGATGGCAAAGCCGCGGCCTGGGCGACGACGATGCCATTAAAGACTTTCCCCTCGACATGACCAGCGGCCCCGCCGCCTACGCCTATCAGAATCGCGTCGCGGCCCCGGCCAACATCGCCGAGATGGATCGCAGATTCGTGAAACAGTTTGGCGGGCCCGAGAACGAACAGATCATCGTGCTGCCCCTGGTTCTGAAAGATAAAGTGGCCGCGCTGCTCTATGCGGATGGCGGCGCCGAAGGCGTACTCGATGGCCCGTCGCTCGAAGTGCTGGTGATGTCGACCAGCGCGTGGCTGGAAGTGGCCGCGCTGCGCAAGCAGGCGCAGAAGGACGTGAGCGAGGCAGTTCCCATGGAACGGCCTCCGGTCGCACCGCCGGTACAGGCGGTAAGCTCGTTTCCAGATCCGTTCGCCGCCCACACGCCAAAACATAATGCGCCGAAACCCGCGCCTGAACCCGAGCCCGAACCGGAACCGGCCGCCGAAGTGGTCGAGGTAGCGGCCCATGCGGCCTCCGCGAGTGCGGCAGCGTCCGCGCCGGCTGCCGCCGCCGACCCGTTTGCCGGCATGTCCGCCGAAGACGCCGACACCCACCGCAAGGCGCAGCGTTTTGCCCGCCTGCTGGTGGATGAGATCAAGCTTTACAACCAGGCGAAAGTGGCCGAGGGCCGCCGTAACAAGGACCTCTACGATCGCCTGAAGGAAGACATTGAAAAGAGCCGCTCCACGTTTCAAAAGCGCTACGGCAGTACAGCCGCGGCCAGTGGCGACTACTTTCAGAAAGAAGTGGTGCGCAGCCTGGCGGAAGATGATCTTTCGGTGATGGGCGTGAACTTCCGCAAGTAAGAGCGCTTAGGCAGCGCGCTGGAATCAGAGCGCTAGAAAATGATTTTGGGCAGAGCGCCAGGGAATGATTTCAGGAAACGATTTCGGGTAGGGCCCGGCTTTTAGCCGGGCCATTCAGTTCGCGAAGAAAAACGGGCTTTAGCCCCTGAGGGCTCGCCCAAACTGCTTCACAAAGTTCTAAAATATCAAACAGGTTCTGGCCTTCGCGTCTCCGCGCGAAAAATGTTTAAGGTGGTTCGATTGGGTCTCAAGTGGTGGTGGGTGGTCGCGCTGGCCGCAGTGTGCGGGCCTGGGAGCGGCGCAGGCGCGATGGCGTGGCCGCTTGTGCAACAGGCCTCAACTCCGGCTTCTGCCGATACTCCCGACAAACAATCAGGCACGACTGCGCCCGCAACTGAGCAGCCGACGCAGAATGAATCGGCTCCGGCGAAGCCTCCGACGCACAAGCCTGCACCGAAGAAATCTCCCGCAGCTCCGGGCAAGACCGCGGGCGCCGCTCCCGCGAAGAAACCAGCGCAGACTCATGCCACGGCCGCGAAGAGAAAGCGCCCCATGTCTCCGCGGGTACGCCGCATCCGGCAGGCTTTCGTGGCCTCAACCACGTTGCGGCCCATGGCGCAGCAGCTGATTCAGGATCGTTCCGCGGCCGGGTACGCCGGAGTGGAAGCATACGCCCGCGCCCATGCTAAGGAAGATGCCGGAGCCCTGGCCTGGCTCGTGGTCGGCTACGCGCACGTCCTCGATCACGACTATGCCAAGGCGATCGAGCCGCTGAACCGCGCCAAGCCGCTGGCCGGCGACCTGGGAGACTACGTCGCCTACTGGCTGGGAACCAGCTACCTGCAAACCGGCCGTCAAGCCGAGGGTCTGGCGGCTCTGGCCAATTTTGACAGCACGTATCCGGATTCGCTGCTGGGGCGCGACGCTCATCTGAGCTACGCCAGCGCACTGCTCACCGAAGGCCGAGCCGCCGAGGCCGCCGAACTGCTGGAGAAAGATCGCCTGCCCGCGCGGTCCGACATTGAGTTTGCCCTGGGCCGAGCCTATGCCGCTCTCGGCCAGAATGCGAAAGCCGCCGAAGCCCTGGCCAATGTCTACTACAACATGCCGACCGCGGCGGAAGCCGATGCCGCGTATGCAGAGTTGAAAAAACTTCCGTCGCTGCCGCCCG
Organism: uncultured Acidobacteriota bacterium; assembly: GCA_963800405.1. Classification (GTDB taxonomy): domain Bacteria; phylum Acidobacteriota; class Terriglobia; order Terriglobales; family Acidobacteriaceae; genus Sulfotelmatobacter. The sequence continues at coordinate 31,312 of CAWDBW010000099.1, read as the reverse complement.
CGACTGCGGCGCAGCGCAAGACCCGGGCCGATTTGCTGATGAAGGCGAAACGCTACAGCGATGCAACTGACGAATATCGCGAACTCGCCATCCATGCGGGTCCGGAAGCGCGTCCAGCCGCGGAACTCGCGCTGGCCGATGCGCTGCACCGCAGCGGTCGCAACCGCGAAGCCAAGGCAGAATTAACCACCCTGGCAGGCGCGACCGCCGACCAAAACGCCCAGCGCCTGTATATTCTGGGCGAGGTTGCATTCGCGTCGGACGAGAACGAAGCGTTTTATCGCACGGTCGACGAGTTGCGGCAAGCTGCTCCGACCAGTTCCTGGCTCGAACAGGCGCTGCTCTCGGTGGCCAACTTGCATCTGGTCCATCACGAGTATGACCAGGCGCTCGACGCGTTCCGCGAGTTGCAGCAGCGCTTTCCCGCGGGCTCGCGCGCTTCCTACGCCCACTGGAAGGCGGCGTGGCTCGCTTTGCGCATGGGTCGAAACGACGACGCGCGGAAACAAATCGACGAACAGATTGCGCTCTATCCCGGAGGGAATGAAACCTCGGCAGCACTGTACTGGCGGGGCCGCCTGGCGGAGGAAGACAACCAGCCCGGCATGGCTCGCGCCTATTATCAAAAGTTGTCAGACCGCTTCAAGAACTATTACTACGCCGAGCTGGGACGGGAGCGCCTGGCGAAGATTCCCCCCATCGCGATTCCGCCAGGGAAGTATCCGCTGCTCGATCGCATTCCGCCGCTCGATCATGGCGAAAAAGTAACGCTCTCCGACCCTCCCGCTGACGATCTGCATCTGCAAAAGGCGGAATTGCTGGGCAACGGCGGCTTAGTGGATTTTGCCGTGCGCGAATTACAAGCTGCTGCCAGCGCCGACGGCGGCAACTGGGGTCCGGCCGAGACCGCGCAGCTTTACATTGACACTGGTCATTACGATCGCGCCATCGAGGTCATGAAGCATTCCGTTCCCAGTTATTTTGCGGTCGACATTCCGACTTTACCGCGGGTTTACTGGGAGGCGCTGTTTCCGCGGCCTTACTGGGCGGACCTGAAGAGATTCTCGGTGGCCAACGGGCTCGATCCCTATCTGGTGGCCTCGCTGATCCGGCAGGAATCGGAGTTTAATCCGCTGGCGGTTTCGCGCGCCAATGCCGTGGGCCTGATGCAGTTGCTGCCGAAAACCGGCAAGGCCGTCGCCCACGAGGTGGAACTGAAGCGCTACAACCCCACCCAATTATTTACTCCCGCGGTGAACCTGCAACTGGGCACGCGCTATTTTCGTGGCATGGTCAACAAATTTGGCGGATCGTTCGAGCACGCCCTCGCCGCCTACAACGCCGGCTCCGACCGCGTCGAGGAATGGATGGGACAAGGGCCGTATCGAGATTCGCCGGAGTTCGTGGAGTCGATTCCGTTTACCGAAACTCGCGAATACGTCCAGGCCATCATGCGCAACGCCGCCGTCTACAAGCAACTCTACGGGGCGCCGTAGTAAATTCTTCGCCGCGGATTTGCGCGGATCAACGCGGACAAAAATCAAGAAGGCCAGATTTTGGGTGGCGCTTCAGCGCTGCGATGAGCAGATGTTTTCTGCGGGCTTTAGCCCCTGAGGGCCTCGGCTTTCAAATAACCGGCGCTTCATCCTTCGGCGCTTTATGAAACAGAATCTCGATCACCAGCAACGACGCCCCAATCACAATCGAGCTGTCGGCCAGATTGAACACCGGCCATTCATAGTGCTTGACGTAGAACAGCAGAAAATCCACTACGCGCCCGCTGGCCACGCGGTCCCAGAGATTTCCCATGGCGCCGCCCAGAATCAGCGAGAGCGCGATCCCTTGGATGCTAAGCGGGCGCGACTGCTTCCACAGCAGCACTGTGACAATGATCATCGCGACGATCGAGAAGCCGATCAGCAGCGCCGTCTTCCAATGCGACGGAGAGTCGGCGAACAGGCTGAAGGCCGCGCCGGTATTTTCCGTATGCGTGAGCCGGAAGAATCCAGGAATGATCTGGATGTGGGAGTACATCGGGATGCGGGCAGCGACCAGCCGCTTCGTCCACCTGTCAAGTAAGACGACGAGCAGGGCCAGCGAGAAGTGTGCGGCGCGCGCGGGTGTGTTCTTCATCAATATCAATCAGCTTTGTTAACCCTGCGCTCCCAGTTCTTTCAGCACCGCGCTGCAGCGCTCGCAAACCGTCGGATAGGTCTTGTCCTCGCCAACGTGCGTGGAGTAATTCCAGCAGCGGTCGCACTTGGCTCCGTCGGCCTTCTTTACCTCGATATGTGCAGCGCTGGTGCCGTTGCCCGAGCCCTGCGCGAGCGTGACCGCCGAAACAATGAACAGGTAGCGAAGTTCACCGGCGTGCCGCGCCAGTAGCGAGTACACCGGATCAGACGCCGTGATGGCAACCTGCGCCTCGAGGCCGGTGCCAATCAGCTTGTTGTTGCGCGCTTCTTCCAGCGCCTTGAGCACTTCATCGCGCACCGAACGCAGGCTCGCCCATTCCTCGTCGGATTTTGCAGAGGACCCGGGAATCGCGGCGCCTCCGAGAATTTCCGCAGCTGCTTGAAACTGCGCCAGGTGAACGCTCTCCGTCCGGGAAGCGAGCTTCGGCAGGTACGGCCAGATTTCTTCGCAGGTGAAACTCATGATCGGCGCCAGCAGTCGCACCAGGGCCTCGCCGATGCGCCACACCGCGGTCTGCGCGCTGCGGCGGCCCTTCGATTTCGGAGCGGAGATATAAAGCCGGTCCTTGAGCACATCAAAGTAAAAGGCGCTCAGGTCGACAATACAGAAGTGGTTCACGCGGTGATAAATCTTATGGAAGGCGAACTCCTCGTAGGCAGCGCGCACATCGGCCGCGAACGCGCAGGTCTGGCGCAGCATGTACTGATCGAGCGCCTCCATTTGTTCAAACGGGACTGCGTCGGTGTCGGGGTTGAAGTCGCCGTCGCCGATGTTGCCGAGGATGTAGCGGAAGGTGTTGCGAATCTTGCGGTAGTTCTCCGCCACGCGCAGCATGAGCGCTTCCGAGCCGACCACGTCTTCGCGGAAATCCACTGACGCCACCCACAGCCGGACTACTTCTGCGCCCAGGCGGCTGGAGATGTCTACCGGGTCCACGTCGTTGCCGCGCGACTTCGACATGGCTTGGCCTTTCTCGTCGAGCGTCCAGCCGGGCGTGACTACGCCTTTGTACGGAGGCGTGGCATGGGTGCCCATGGCACAGAGCAGGGAAGACTGAAACCAACCGCGGTACTGGTCTCCGCCCTCGAGATATAGGTCAGAAGGCCAGGGATAATCCGGCTCGTCGGCCACCAGCGCCAGATAACTCGCGCCCGACTCCAGCCACACGTCGAAGATGTCAGTTTCTTTTTCAAACTTGGCGCCGCCGCAGTGCGGACATTTCGTCCCCGCGGGAAGAATCGTGTCCGATTCCGGGGTGAACCAGGCATCGGCTCCCGACTTCGCAAACAACTCAACGACTTTCTTGTTGACCGCGTGATCATTAAGCGGCTTGCCGCAACTCTCGCACAGGAAAACGGCGATGGGCACTCCCCAAACCCGCTGCCGCGAGATGCACCAGTCGGGCCGCGTCTGGATCATGTTCGACAGCCGCTCTTCGCCCCACGCCGGATCCCACTTCACCTTTTTGATTTCTTCGAGAGTGCGCGTGCGCAAAGTATCGTTCTTGCCCGCCCCGCCCGGCATGGGCGTTTCCATGGAAATGAACCACTGCTCGGTGGCGCGAAAAATTACCGGGTTGTGGCAGCGCCAGCAATGCGGATACGAGTGCTCCAGTCTTCTCCGTATGCAGCAACGCCCCGCGGCTCCGCACCAGATTCCACGATCGGCTGGTTCGCCTCCAACACGCGTTTGCCGGTGTACTCCGGCAGTCCGTTGCGCAGAATTCCTTTTTCGTCGACGTTGCTGGTGGCATCGAGCCCGTATTTCATGCCGGTGATAAAGTCCTCGGCGCCGTGCGACGGAGCGGTGTGCACCACGCCGGTTCCGGTGTCCATGGTGACGTAGTCGGCCAGCACGCCCAGAACTTTGCGATCCAGAAACGGATGTTGAAAGTTCAGCCGCTCCAGCTTCCGCCCGGGGAAGTGCGCCAAAGGCTTCGGGTCGGCCAGTTTGCACTTCGCGGCCACGTCGGCCGCAAGTCTGGACGCGACTACGTAGACTTCGCCGCCCGATTCGAGTGCCACATATTCTTCATCGGGATGAAACGCAACCGCCATGGACGCCGGCAGGGTCCATGGAGTCGTGGTCCAGATGATGGTCGAAACCTTTTTCCCGGCCAGCGCCGGATCAATCTTCGCTGGATCGTCCAGCAAACCATACTTCACCCACACCGTGATGCTGGTGTGGTTCTCATACTCAACTTCGGCCTCGGCCAGCGCGGTCTCGTCGTGCATGCACCAGTAGACGGCGCGTAGTCCCTTGTAAACGAATCCGTTTTCGTAAAACGAAAAGAACGTCGAAAGCACCGTCGATTCGTACTGCGGATTCATCGTGGCATACGGGCGGTCGAACCTCCCGAATACGCCAATGCGCTTGAACTGGGTCCGCTGCAAGTCGAGAAATTTCTGGGCATACTTGCGGCATTCCGCGCGCACGTCGGTGGGCCGCATCTGCAATTTCTTGCCGCCCAGTTCCTTGTCGACTTTGATCTCGATGGGCAGCCCGTGGCAATCCCATCCGGGCACGTAGGGCGCGTCAAATCCGGCCATGGTCTTCGACTTGACGATGAAATCCTTCAGGCACTTGTTCATCGCCGTACCCATGTGGATGGGCCCGCTGGTATAGGGCGGCCCGTCGTGCAGAATGAAGCGGGGCGCGCCTTTGCGGGCCTGCCGGATGCGCTGGTAAATGCCCACCTGCTCCCAGCGTTCCAGCATTTTGGGTTCGTTTTGAGGCAGGTTGGCCTTCATGGGGAAGGCCGTTTTCGGCAGGTTGATGGTGGCTTTCAGTTCAAACGGCACTCGGTTCGCGTCTCCAAATGATTGAATCTTTTCATTATAGGGAGCGCGGCCGGGAACGTCCATGCAGCGGCCCTCAAAGTCCCACGAAGCCCCTGATTGGTATGACTTTCCTTTGTGAACCTGTGCGTCCACTGTGATTAGGTCTGCAAGCTGAGCCCTCGCCTGAAACGCCGGAAAGTCACTTGCCGAGCGGCGGAGTTCACTTCGCCGCGGCTAGAAGCGCGTCGGCCACGAGCTTCTTGGTCGGCTCATCCAGTTCCGAACCGGCCAGATCCGAACCGGCGTTCGAAGCTGCCGCCCGCACGTTGAGTTCAGTGGCCAGCCGCTTGTCTTTGATTCCGATATAGACGGCGTTGTAGGCCGAATCTCCCAGGTTTTCTACGGTGTGCTTGAAAGGTGGGAACCACCGCGGGTCGCCCGGCTTGGCATGGACTTCCTGGATCTTTCCGTTTTCATCGGTAAACCGCAGATGCCCGGCGGTGAGAACGACGACCACGCCGCCCATATGCGCGTGCAGAGCCGACTTTTCGTGCGGCCCATAGTGAACGTTTACCACCTGCACGTACTCGTTCTCAAAAGCCAGCTTGTAGTGCGTGGGCTCAACTTTGAGGGGATCCTGCCCCACCGCAGCGACGCAGAAAAGTAAGCTCAAGCACGCGCTGCAGAACGCTCCACTTCGCAGAAGTTTCATGGGAAATAGCCTCGGAGTCTGTAAGGAGTCGGTCAAGCTTATCGCGCCCTGAGCGACCGATCAATGATGGAAGCGCTAGGTCGGACCAAACTGGTAAGAAGCGAACGTCCGGCTGCGACCGCCGATTCCCGCGCCCGGCGTGGTCCGTAACCTAAAACAGGCAATCAGCGGGCCGGTGACTGCTGAGCAGCCGGGGCCACGACCCATACATATTCGAGCAGCTCCGCGCCGGTGTTGGCCACATTGTGTTTCGACTCCGGCGGGATGTAGACCAGCATCTTTTCGTGCACCGGCACATCGGGGCGACCTTCGATCTTGGCCGCGCCCGTACCATGAAGAATGACCAGAGCTTCTTCGTTGGCGCCCGTGGAATGCCAGCCCACGCTCTCGCCCGGCTTGAGTTTGACGGAGCCGCCACGCATGCCGCTGGTCTGAGGTGCTCCGGTCAGGAGCGGGCAATCGCCGTTGGCGCAGTCCAGGGCGAACGTCAGGGGCTCGTGCCTGGCCCGGCCTTCTTGTGACCAGATAGCAACGCCCAGCAGAAGCGAAGCGCCGAGGATTCCCAGCATCCTTGTTTGCGTCATGACCTCTCCCCCGCTGCAAGAACTCGAATCTTCACTTATACACCGAACCAATCCGCTGAGAACTTGGTTCTGAGGGAGACAGGGAGACTTGCGGAAATTGCGCTACCTCGATTCACCAGCAGTTAGCGATTCGCTACTCGGGGACATATTTTGTGCAAAGGGCTGCACGGTCTGTTAGCATGCTGGTCATCAGAGTCCCGTATCCTCCGCGGATTGAGAGGGTTGGGAATTCTGGCGATGGCCCTCGACCTGCACGTAAGAGCGCAGCGAAGTGTCTTTCGCGATGCAGGGCCCAGGAACCGGACGCCAAAGGTAGGTAGAAGTTGGAGAATCAACCGGAAGCGGAAGAAGTTCAGTTGGTGATGCGGCGTCGCCCGACCCGCCGCCATCGTCGGAATCGCCAGATTCGACGGGTACTGCTGATGGTCTTCTGCATCGGGCTGGCCATCGGATTCGCCTTCGTCGCGCCCCAGTTTGTATCTCTGTTCCATGCTTCGAAATCCATTCAGCCCGACCGCCAGTCCGTCGAGGCCAGCCGCGACCTGCTCTTGCGCGTGCAGCAAGAGTCCTTGCGCCAAATGGAAAAGCGCCCGATGTATCCCTATTCGGTCGTGCCGGGTGGAGTGCGAGATGCGCGCGAACTGAAGTGGGCAGCCGAGCACGATCCTGTGGTCGCGGCCCACTACCGGGGATTCGATTACGATCACGCCCGGGTGGTACGGCTGGTGCTGGCCCGCACGGTTTTCGTTTCCTACCGTATCGGCAATAAAGTTTATTGGACGCGGCATCGGGTCACCCTGCACAAGGGTGAGACCTTGATCACCGACGGAAATATGACGGCGCGATCGCGCTGCGCCAATCGCGTGGAAGAAGTTCCGCAACAGGCGACGTCCTCGTCGGAACCGCCGGCGGCAAAGTTTGAAGAACCCGTTCATCCCTCCACTGGCACAGCGGTCGCCAATTCTCCCGCTCCGTTCCAGTCTGCGCTGTTGAACCGGCCGGGCGTGCCGGGACTGGGACCCGCGCCGCCGCTGACTGTGTATGATCCGATCGGCGGCGAACCGTGGACTCCGATCGCTCCGCCACCGCTCCCTGGCGTCTGCGGAATCGGGAAGAAGGGCACGGTTAGCGTCGGGAAAAAGGGTAAGGGCAATCCCTGCGGCAACGGCACCGGCGGCGAAGTTCCTGAGCCCGGCACGTGGCTGCTGGTCGGCACCGGGCTGGCCTTGATGGGCTGGAAAGCCCGCCAGCGTTTCGCCCGAGTCTAGCTCCGCCCAACCCGGCTGTTTGCCCGTTCAACATCCCTCACCTCTTGCACTCGCCCACACTCTTTCGTTAGCCTTCTGCCTTCGTTTCCATGGGAGGGGTTCCGATGCGTTTTGTTGGCGTGCGCTGGATGTGTCGCTGGAGCTTGCCGCTTTTCTCGACCTTCCTGGTTACAACCTTCCTGGTTGCGCCGAGTCTTAGCGCGCAAGCCATCCAGTTGCATGTTGATTTGACCGACGCACCGCGAAACATCTACCACGCGCATTTGCAGATCCCCGCCCATGCCGGGGAGATGGCGCTGGTTTTTCCCAAATTTATTCCCGGGAATCACCGTCCCAGCGGCCCGATCGCCGCTCTGACTGGCATTCGCATGGAAGCCGAGGGCCGCCCGCTGGCCTGGCAGCGCGATTCGGTCGAGAGCTACGAGTTCCACGTCAACGTTCCTGCGGGCGTAAATACTCTCGAGGTCGCGCTGGATGCGATCACTACGCAGGATAGTGCAGGTGCCGGTGGGCCCGCGGCGTCCAGCAATCTTCTCGACTTGAACTGGAACGCGGTCGTGCTCTATCCCAAGGGCGCGCGCTCCGATGACGTGAACTTCGCGCCTTCGATCACGCTGCCGCCGGGATGGAAGTTCGGCACGGCCTTAACCGCGACGCACACCGCCGGCGACGACGTGGAGTTCGCGCCCGTCTCACTCACCACGCTTGTCGATTCGCCACTGATCGCCGGAGTTCACTACCGGAAGATCGAACTGACCAAGCCAGGAGAAGCTCCCGTCCACGTGATGGATCTGTTTGCCGACGCGGACGCCGATCTGGCGATGACCCCGCAGGATCTCGCCGCCTACCAGAAGCTGGTGGCGGAGACGGGAGAGCTGTTCGGGGCCAGGCACTACCGCCATTATGATTTTCTTCTGACGTTGAGTGATTCGGTCGGCCACCATGGACTCGAACATCACGAGTCCAACGACAGTGCAGCTTCGGAGCGCACGCTGCTCGACCCCGATCTGCACATGTTGGATGCCGACCTCGTGCCGCATGAGTTTGTCCATTCATGGAATGGAAAATATCGCCGTCCCGCGGGGCTGGCCACCCCGAATTATCAGGAGCCGATGATCGGCGACCTGCTTTGGGTATACGAGGGACTCACGCAGTATCTGGGCATGCTGCTGGCCGAACGCAGCGGGTTATGGACGGACGAACAGTATCGCGAAGCACTGGCGCTCACCGCGGCGGAACTTGATCATGAGACGGGCCGAAATTGGCGGTCGCTGGAAGACACGGCGCGCTCGGTGCAGATGTTGCGCATGATGGGAGGGCAATGGCGAAGCTGGCGGCGCAGCCTCGACTATTATCCCGAGAGCGAGCTGATCTGGCTGGAAGTGGATGCGATCATCCGGCAGCAGACGCATGGCCAGCGCTCGCTCAACGATTTTTGCCGGCGATTCCACGGCGGCGAGAGTGGTCCGCCGAAGGTTGTGCCCTATACGTTCGATGACGTGGTGCGAACGCTGAATGAGGTTGCAGCTTACGACTGGGCGGCTCTCCTGCGCGAGCGGATCGACGCGACCAGCACGCACGCACCGCTGGGCGGCATCGAGCGCGGAGGATGGAAGCTGGTATACAACGACAAGCCAAACGCTTTCACCCACGCGGAAGAGCAACTGGCGCACCGCGCCGACTTCTCGTACTCGCTGGGATTCTCGGCCGGCGAAGATGGTAAGCTGGGCGACGTCATTGTAGGGTCGCCTGCCTACCAGTCGGGGATGGGCCCGGGCATGAAGCTGGTCGCGGTGAACGGACGGAAGTTTACGCCGGAAATCTTGCGCGCGGCCCTGAAGGCCGGGCAGGGAAGCGATCAGCCCATCGAGTTGCTGGTGGAGAATGCGCAGTTTTTCAAGACTTATTCGGTCGCGTATCACGACGGCGAAAAGAATCCACACCTGGAGCGGGTTTCGGACCAGCCGGATATTCTAGGGGACATTCTGAAGCCGCTGACACACTGAAGATGCTGCCGCGCCGCATTCAACGATGAAACGACGAGATGACTCATTAGTTCTAATACCAAAGTAAGTCCCTGCCGTAGGTATCGCTGCTACAATCGCGCTAGAACCGCTTCAATCGAAAAGAGCAAACGTAGGGACAGGTCCCAAGTCCAAGGACCGCTCAGGCGCAGGCATTTCATGCACAGGTTTTCGCGAATCATCGGGAGCCGGCTGCTCGTGGCCGGGCTCTGTGCGCCGCTGGCCGGGCCGTGGTTGCTGGCGCAAACGCCTGCGCCGGCCTCAGCTAGTCAGGTCTCGGTTCGCTCGGTGAGGGTACTGGGCAGCAAGGACGCGGTCGAAATTGAAGTGGAAGCCAGCGCCAAGATCGTCCCTCAAACGCAGGTCCTGACCGGCCCGGATCGCCTGGTAGTCGACTTTCCCAACGCCGTTCCCAGCAGCCAGCTACGCAGCCAGTCGGTCGATCGCGGAGAAGTCAAGGATTTGCGCATTGGCCTGTTTCAGTCGAAGCCTCCAGTAACGCGGGTGGTGCTCGATTTGAAAACCGCGCAGTCGTACCAGATTTTTCCCTCCGGCCGCACGGTGATTATCAAGGTCATGGGCGGTGGAGGCGCGGGCGTGGGAGAAATTGCAGCCCAAGTCGACGACTCTGCTTTCAAGCCGGCAAAGCGGCCCAGCCTGGTGGTGGCCAATTACACCACCCGAGTGGAACCCGTCCGCGTGGAAGAATCGAATCAGCCCTTGCTCGACGTCACGTTTCGCGATGGATTGCTCGGGATCCGAGCCAGCAAGGTAACGCTGTCAGAGGTCCTGTTCGCGGTGCAGCAACGCACCGGGGCCCAGGTTGCCATTGCCGCCGGAGCGGAGCAGGAGCAAGTCGCGGCGGACATTGCGCCAGCGCCGGCACCCGAAGTTCTGGCGCGGCTGCTGAATGGTTCCAGATTTAATTTTCTGATTTTGAGCGGCGCGACCGATCCGCAGCGCCTGGATCGCGTGATCCTCACCCCTCGCCCTGAAGTTGCCTCGATACCGCAGCTGGCTCCAGTTCCCATGCAAGGGGACGACCCGGCAGAAGCCGAGCCTGCGGCCAACCCGCAGCCCAACCGCGCTCCAACACCCGCGGAGGCTCCCGAGCGCCCTGTAATCAAGGCTCCTGCCGACGAAAACATGACGCCCGACCAATAAACTCTTACATTAAGAACCCGAGTTAAGACTCAGTAGAGGTAGGGCTTTCGCGCGGCTACGGAGGTGTGATCAGCCGCACCGGCACCGGAGAAGAGCCGGTGATGGGAGTAGAGCCGACGGGCGTGCCGTTGCCATTGCCACAACCGGCCACATTCAGCACCGTCACACTGACGTTGCCATACTGATCGACCTGGTTAATGAACACCTGCAGGAATCCTACAATGGTGACTGGGCTGGTTCCGCCGCCAGCAATGTTATTTGCGGAGTCGTAGATGGGCAGGGAAACGACGGAAATACTGCTGGTTATGGCGTTGCCCGGGTTGCCGGCCAGTCCAGAGAGCGGGTTGCCGCTTCCGGCAAGAATCTGGAAGGGATACGCAGTATCGTTAATCGAATCCTGGCCGTCGTTAAGCATGTTCAAGTCAGCTTCACGAATGAGGGGCAGCACGGCATCGGCGGTCTCGTAGTCGATATTCCCCCTTCCCCCACCTAAGTCGACTGTGCTCTGCACGGCACACTGGTAGACCGTCGACTGGTCGCATCCTGCAATCGCCTGTTGGTACAGGTCCATGCCGGTGGCCCAGGAAGGCACCGCAACGGGATTCGCCGGGGGGTCTGCTCCGGGGACGAATTGCAAATTCGGAGGACCCTGCACGTACCCGGCTCGGATGAAGTTGGCCCCGGGCTGGGCCTGGCGCAGCGTGCAGGCCGAGCCCGTGTGGTCGCAATCGGGCGACAACCAGAACGTCTCGCCAATCACGCCGCTCGTCGGGTTGCCGCCGCTAAGCGAGATTCCGCCATTTACTATGTGCGCATCGAATGGATCGACAAGACCCTGGCAGGTGGCTTTGTCCTTGCAGGTGGGCCCGGATCCCGTTCTTGGATTCAGCGGATCAAGGTTGGGCACCAGCCACGGTTTCACGCATCGCGGCTGCACTGGAGTGATCGTTCCGGTGGGGCCATTGCTGACGTTTCCGGAGTTGGACGGATTAAAGGCTTCGGCCGTGGCGCTGGCGCTTACGGTGCTCCCGCCGCTTCCCCAGATGCGCGAGAAGAAAGTCGGCAAGCCGGGACGCGTGAACTGTACCGTGACCATGGGATTGACGGCGAACGCTGCCGGCAGACCGGAGCAATCCGCGTTCGACGCGGCACTGCCTCCGCTTCCGGCTGAGTAGGTCACGGTGGGCGTGGGCACGGCGGAACCTCCGACGGCGCTTTGCTGGGCGACGGCGATCGCGACTTGCGTGGCGGGACTCGATGATCCGCCGCAGATCGCCTGCCACGAGGCAGAGGCATTCGCGGGATCCCCGGTCATGCCAGAAAGCGAAATCACGCGGGCTGCTGCCAGCGCCGCTTGATCAGCGGATCGTTGCGCTTCCTCGCGCGCCAGATACAGTGTGATGACATCAATCGAAAGCGCGGCCATGGCGATGATGGCGATCATGGCCAGCGCGACCAAAATCATGGTGACGCCGTGTTCGCCGTGACCCGGTTGGCGCAGCGCGCGCGATCTCCGCATCGGCGGACTTACAATCGACGAGCTTCGAATTGGCGAGCTTCGAATCGGCGAACTTCGAATCGGCGAACTTCGAATCGGCGATCTGCGAATTAGAGCTGGTCTCATGATTGGTCTTCTAATTCGTAATTCTCACTAGTTCTCATTCATCGCTACGTCCGCAGCCGTGATCTGAACCGGGAGGGAAGCGGCTGAGCCGAGCAGGCTGGCGACTTTCCCAAACCGCCACGGGTACGCATATTGAATACTGACACAGGTTCCGATCACTGCCGTCGCTCCGCCAGGGTTCTGTGATACGCAGGTCACCGCGGGTAGAGTGGCTCCGGTGGGTGGGAAATAGTAGCCTCGGTTGATGATGATGGTCAGGCCTCCGGGAGGACAGCTGGTGGTTCCCGTGTAGGTCCAGGTGAGCCCAACCGTAGTGGTGGGCGCGGTGGCGAGGGGGATGCCGCAGTCGTTGATGTTGTTGGCCAGCAGGTTGTTGTGAACCACCTGAAACGCGTCAATCACTGAAACTGGCACTGGGATGGGCGAGGACAAATCGCTGGCCGGATCCGCCGCGGCCACGCGAGCGCCATCGCGCACGGCGTTGGTGAGTTTCTGTTTGAGCGTAAAAGCGTTGCTGAAGTCGAAGATTCCTACCACAAACACCACCAGCAAGGGCAGCGACACGGCGAACTCGACAATCTGAGCGGCGTGGTCGTCGTGCCATCCGCGTCGGCATAGACCGAGCCAAGTTCGGAGATGAGGCAAACGAATCACTGGGTCTCCATCCGCACGCGTGCCGACGTGGTCAGCCAGATCTTCTGCTTGTTCAAGGACGTGAAGGGCAGCCAGAACTGAAATGGATATTGAAACGAAACGGAAATGCCGCACACCCCGGTGCCACCCGTGCTGGTTGGCGCCAACTGAACCGGGCCCTGCACACATATGTTGAGACCGCTGGCGCAGGTGTTCGAACCTCCAGTGCAAGCGGTGAAGGCTGGGGGGGAAGGCGGCACTTGTATCTGGGTGGGATCGAGTTTGGAGGCCAGCAGATCGGCGTTGACCGCAGCGACCGCATTGGCTGCGGCGATGAACCGCTGCTGCAGGTTGAGCAGGTGGGAGCGGCGCCGGCGCGCGCTCCGTCCTGCGCGGCGCGCGTGATCGCGCCATAGATGCTGAACGCCTGCCCGAACCAGAAGATGCCGAGCAGCATCATAAACATCAGGGGCAGCACGGCCGCGGCTTCGGCAATCTCGGCCGCCCGGGTTTCGCGGGCCAGCCGTCGAAGAGTTCTAGGCACCGGATGCATGCGAAAAAGGTCCATTATGCTCTGCTCCCTAGGCAACTCCCCAAACGTGAGCCACTCCGTAAATCACCACCGTGAAAGCCAGCGCCACTCCGTAGGGGACTTTCAGCGAGTCCGGATTGTCGAGCGAGACTCGCTCTCCGGGCAGGCGAAACGTGACCAGCGAGACCAGGATGTGGCCGATGTTGCGTATCGTTTGCCGCGTGCGTCCTTTGTAGATCACCAGCGCCACCGCCATGACTCCAGCCACTAATACCGATCCCAAGAGCAGATCGACCAGCACTTTCGGACCAGCAAACGCCCCCAAAGCCGCCGCCAGTTTCCAGTCGCCCGCACCGAGGCTGCGCAACAACACAAAGGGCAGAAGCAGCGCCAAGCCAACCGCCGCGCCCTTTAAAGAAGCTGCCAGCCCGCTCCAGCCGCCTAGGGTGGTGTTCGCGGCGACTCCGATCAGCAGTCCGGGTACCGTCAGCCAGTTCGGGATGCGTCGGCTGCGCAAGTCGGTCGCCGCCGCCAGCAGCGACAGAAGCACGGCACCGGCCAGAATGACTGGTTTCAAGGGCGCCCCGGCCCGGGCCGGCAGCCGACACACCGTCCCGCGTTTTTCCCATGATATTGAAAAAGATCCATTGGCTTATGGTCGGAAATCGCCGGCTTCGGGGACTGCTGGCCGCATGCATCTTCTCGCGTGTTCCCCGCAAAAGCCGCCTCTTGCGCGGATTCTGACATGAGGGGAGGGCGAAGTCAATGAACTGGAGGATGCCGACTGTCCGGCCAACTTGTGCCCCTGCGCGATCAAAACAAAAGGCCCGAAATGCGTCCGGGCCTTTCGGAAAACTGCTGCACCTTTACCGGTTAAACGCCGGAGCCGAGTTGTGCTCGGCGATAATCTTGCGGGCGCCCTCGGCCAGAGCCTTAGCCTGCGGCAGAAGTTCCAGACCCTTGACCACTTCCGGGTCGGACTCGGCGCGCACCTTCATGCCCTCGTCCTGCCCGAAGGCGTCGACGAAAATCTCCGACTTGATGCTGGACTTGATCCAGTCGTTGTTATCCAGCAACTCGGCCTGGGTGTAAGGGACGTTGTCTTCGTCGAGGGACTTGCGGAAATCCTGCAGGGTCGCGTCATCGACTTCAAAGCTCTTCGTGGGATGGTGGTCCACCACGTAACGCTTGGCGAAATTGAAGAACGCATAGTGCTGCAACAGCGTGTCCTGGAAGTGATTGCTCTTGATCGGAGGAATGGCTTGACGTCAGGAGTGATGCCGCCGCCGCCGTAAACCGTGCGCCCGCTGTCGGTGAGCTTGACTTCGCGATTGGCCGTGTTCGAACTCTCGGCGCTGTCGCGGTTGTAGTAATAGTCGTAGAGCGAAATGTTGCTGTAGTCGCGCTGGATCAGGCGTCCGCTCGGGGTGTAATAGTGCGCCGTGGTCAGCGCCAGGCCGGTATTCTCCGACAGCGGATACACGGTCTGCACCAGACCCTTTGCCGAACGTGACTTCGCCAGCAATCAGGCCGCGGTCGTGATCCTGAATGGCGCCGGAAACAATTTCCGCCGCCGACGCCGTGCAGCCGGTTCACCAGCACAACGATGCGGATAATCTTTGCCGCCGTTGCCATGCTGCGCCATGTAACGTTTTTCCGGCCGAGGCGCGTCCGTGGTGCGAGACGATGAGCTGTCCCTTCTTCAGGAACTTGTCAGCCACGCCGACGCCTTCGCTGAGCAGCCCGCCGGGATTACCGCGCAGGTCGAGGATCAGTCCCTTGAGGTCGCCGAACTAATCGAGCGCTTCGGAAACTTCGTGCTCGGTGGTCTCGTTGAAGCCGTTGACGTGCATGTAGCCGATGCCCGGCTTGATCAGGAAATGGACGTCGACGCTGTAGCGCGGAATCTCGTCGCGCACCAGCGTGAACTCCATGCGGCTTCTCGACGCCTTCGCGCGCGATGCTGATGTGAACCGTCGTGCCCTTGGGGCCCTTGAGCAGGTCGGCCACGTCGCCGGTGCTCATGTTCTCGGTCGACTTGCCATCGACCGCGATGATGACGTCGCCGGGATGAATGCCGGCCTTGTAGGCGGGCGTGCCGGTGAAGGGATAGATCACGATCACTTTATTGTTGCGCGGACCGACCGTCATGCCCACGCCGTAGTACTTGCCGCGCTGGTCTTCGCGCATCAGCGCGTAGGACTTGGGATCGAAGAAATTCGAGTGCGGATCGAGCGCGTGCAGCATGCCCGGAATCGCTCCGTTATAGATGGCCTTGTCGGCGTTCACCGGCTCGGCGTAGTTGTCCTCGACCAGGGCGTAAACGTCGGTGAACTGCTTCAGGCTGTCCTTAACCTCGGAGTCGCCGGTCATCGACGACTGCTGGCCGGAACGCTGGGCAAAGATAATGCCCAGAAAGCCGCAGGCGAGCAGAAAAAAAACTACCAGGAAGAGTGATCGGCGAGAACTACGTGCCATCGTGAGATTTCCTTCGTTGAGGGCTTGCTTCCACCCCAGCTACCGCGCTAATCCGCAAGTATATCACCAGCTTAGACTGCCCTGGCTCGGGATAGTTACCAATGGTAACCACCCATATACAGCTTTGTTAGTCAGATGCGGGGTTCGCCCGATTGGGTTCTCGGTGAGTCAAAATAACAGGCCGGGTTAGGGCGCGGCAGTCTTTGGAGCAGGAGCGTCTCCCGTCTCGGGCAAGGCGCCGGACAGGGTGGCGTCCGCCGACGCAGTCTGCTGGACTGAATCCGGCGTAATCTGTCCTGGTTTGGCCCATTTTCGACCAGAGGCCTCGTCGTCATCGTCATCTGGCCAGCGCCCCCAGTACGGGCTCCGGGATGGAAAAGACGGCACACTCGCGCCTATGCCCGCTCCGAGTCGCAGCTCCGACTGTTGCGATGCCGAGTGTGGCGCGCGCGCCTGCGTTGCCCTTGGCGGCCACCGCCCATCCCAGCAGGCCTCCAATCACAGCGCCGATCAGAGCGTGGCGGGGGTTGGGCTGAGGTTGCCACATGCCCGGGCATAGCCGGGCCTGCCCATCGGTCCTCGCAGCCGGAAGGGAGGACCCGGACCGCGGCGCGGAAGCTGGGCCATGGTGTCGTGGTTCGCATCGCGGGCAGAGGCGCTTACCCCGGGGCAGGCATTGTCACTGGACGTGTACTGGCAGCGCGCTGCCGAGACCGCACTGGGGAGTTCATTCGGGGCCTGCGGATGGTCTGATTGCGCCACAGCGCTCGCAGCCAGCAACGCCGCTATCAGCAGTAGCAGACAGGAAAATGTTCTCAGGTTTCTCATGAGCGCAGAGTAGCGCTGATGAGTCGATTGCGTTCGGGCGCTTAGGGCAGTTTCTGAACTGTCACAGCCGACGATCAGTTGCGGCGAGGGCCCACTGGACGGGTTTTATACCGACTCAATCGGCTGGCGAATGAACTCTTCGTAATGCCGCAGTTCTTCGATGGACGATTCGGAGAGCAGAGGGAAGGGAATCGCGCGGCATCCCGCGGGCAGTTCCGCCGCAGTTAGAAAATCGCAGACCACCGCCGCCGTCTGTTTCAGGCCGCGCTGCCAGTTGGGCTCGCGCGCGTCGCGCAAGACAAGGCTGTCAGGATCGAATCCGACCGCGGTTAGCAGCGCTCGCGCCACTTTCAGAAACTCCGGCCAGCGCGAGGCCACGCCTACCAAAGCTCCCGAAGGAGCAGGCAAATATTCGGCAAGCGAAGCCGGCACCGAACGAATCTGCAGAGTTATCAATTCGGTGTCGGGCGGCAATAACTGGCGCGCCGTGGCCACGCGATTGGGCAATACCACCGGTATGCCGCCTTCGGGTGACTTTCGGACAATCTTCCGGCGCGCAGGATTCGACGGGAAAAGTGACGGCGCGGGCGATCTCCGCCGCCAGGATTCGGCGTAGTTCTTCGTCCGGCTCGATCAGCAGAAAGTGATCGGGCGGCTGCAACTCGAGCCACTGCCGCAGACGGGTCCGCAGCACTGGCAAGGTCACGCCCAGCTGGCGCGCGGAGCGGAACAGGCGCGCGATCATTTGCTCGAGCGCCAGCGCCGGCGTGGGCACGACTTCCGGCTTGCTGGCGCGAACGTAAACCCCGCTGCCCCGCCGGAACTCGACCCAGCGCTCGCGTTCCAGCTGGCGATATCCCGCGCTGATGGTGTTGGGATGCAGGTGGAAGCGCCGCGCCAGTTCTCGTGTCGAGGGCAGCCGCTGGCCGGGGCAAGTCGTCGCTCAGAATGCCGAGCACGACCTGCGTCACCAGTTGTTCGCGGATGGAGACTTCGCTGCCGCGGGCAAACCAGAATTGCATGGCGGCAACATCATAAGCTCGCGGCCGCCGCTGGTCGAGTTGCTCCGGCGCAGGTAGTGGCTCAGTTTGAATTTTCCCAGCGTGGCGTCATCCCGAGCGGAGCCGTTCTTCAGGCGGAGCGAGGGATCTCCTTGAAAATGGTGCCTGGGGAGATTCCTCCCGCGGCTGAACTGCGCCGCGGTTCGGGATGACGCAAGGACAAAGATTCAGACTAAGCCACTACCGGGAGCCGGTTAGGCGTCGCCGATATTATCCGTGCGCCGACTTCTAAGCGTTGAACGAAACGCTGTCCGAACTCGATGTTGCGGGCAGCGCCGGGGTCAGCGCGCCGCCGGAACCGATCTGCTGGAACTCCTGCAGCAGCGAGTTGTAGGCCGTCTGCGCGGCTGAGACGTTGCCGTTCTGCGCCGCCTGGCCCCAGGGATTCGACGGTTGACTGCCTCCATCCCAGCCGTTCACGGGGTGGCGAAGATTGTTGTGGACAGGGTCGGTCTTTTGAAAGTCCTGTTTCAGGGTGCCGTAGTCTTGCTGTGCGCCGGAAATATTTCCCGACTGCAGATCCTGCGTCAGCTGGTTGAAGGCTTGCGCGATGGGATTGCTGCCGGCAGCGGATGAGGTCGAGGTCGAACTGCCTGCTGACGCCAGCCCGGGCAGGGCCGACAAATCCTGCTGGGCGGCCGACAAGTTGCCGGTTTGCAGATCGGAGCCGAGTTGCTGGAACTCCTGCTGAAACTGTTGCAGTTTGTTTTGCACGCTCCGGTTGACGGAGTCGGTGAGGGTGCTACTGGAAACACTGGAAATCGCCGATATAGACATTTGCATCTCCTCTTTTCTTCTGGCGGAACCGTTGGTCGGTTGGCGGCGCGACGCCGAATGGAACCCGGGCTTCGTTCATCGCCGGCAATTCGGATTGGATCAGGCACGATCCATGCCAAACGTCAGATACGCCCAACCAGACCGAATCTGCTCATTTGTCGACAGTTGGCGGGCACATGGTGGGAACGGCGGTTCCGCAGAGAACGCCACCGGCAAGACATGCCCAGGGCGAACCAGCAAATCGTGCCCAGCCTCGCAACGCATTGCCGCTTTTCCTTTTCCGGCAGTATGATGAAGCGCATGAGCTTTTCCGAGACGATCTTCCTGTTCTTTCTGGCCCTCATCATCTTTGGGCCCAAGAAGTTGCCGGAGATCGCACGCCAGATTGGCAAGTACATGAACGAATTCAAGCGCGCCTCGAACGAATTCAAGGCGCAAATCGAGCAGGAGATTTCGCACCTGGAGGTTGAAAACCGGCAGACGATTCTGCCGCCCAGCCCAACTCCGGAGGGCGCGACCAGCCGCAAGCTCTATGCGGGCACCGTTGAACCCGCGGCCAGTGGTCATCCGGCGGAAGCTCCGATCGCAGCAGTCCCCACAACCGAAGCTGCCACAACTGGAACTTCGACGACCCAACCTTCGACGACCCAGACTTCGACGACCCAGTTCGCTGCCGATGACGAGCCGCTGTTTGCCGCCGGCGCTGGTGCGGGCTCCACTGCACCGTCCGCGAGCGCAGCCGAGCCGGCATCTCCCTCGGGTGAAGTAACCGCTCCTACCTCGCAGGAGTCGCATGTCTGACTTCGAAGCCGCGGCGACCAGCGGCAACGGCGAAAAAGAACCCATGCCCACCATGGGCTTCCTCGATCACCTCGAAGAACTGCGCAAGCGGATCGTGTACTCCATTATTGCCGTTGGCGTGGGCTTCGGCGTGTGCTGGTGGAAGGTGGAGAAAATCTACGACGTCATGCAGCGCCCCATCATGGAAGTGCTGCACAAGAACCACATGCCGGAACATCTCGGCTACTTGAACCCTACCGACCCGTTCAATCTCTACTTGAAAGTGGCGGCGCTCGCCGGACTCTTTCTTACCTCGCCGTTCGTGCTGTATCAGGTCTGGATGTTCATTTCGCCCGGCCTGTATCGCAAAGAGAAACGCTACGTCGTGCCGTTCATGGTTTCGACCATCGCGTTGTTCATCACGGGCGGATATTTCGGCTTCAAGATCGTCTATCCCCGCGCTCTCGATTTTCTGATCGGATTCGGCCGGCAGTTTCAGCCGATGATCACGATCGGTGAATACACGCAACTGTTTTTCAGCATTGTGCTCGGCATGGGGCTGATTTTCGAGATGCCGATTCTCGTTTTCTTCCTGGCGTTCATGGGAATCATGAGCCCGGGGTTCATGATCAAGAACTTCCGTTACTCGATTCTGGTGATCTTCATTATCGCGGCCATCGTTACGCCCACGCCGGACATCGTAAACATGTGCATTTTCGCCGCTCCGATGATCGCTTTGTATGCTCTGAGCATCGGCATCGCCTATGTGGTGCATCCCAAGCAGCGCCACGCGCGGCAGGAGAAAGCAAAGCGGGCGAAGTGACAGTGAGAATGACAGTGAGAATGATCAGGTCGAAATCTTTCCGGTGGATTCTGCTGGCGTGCCTGTTGGCGGTCGTGGCGTGTGACCGCGATAAGGAAGCCGCGCCGCCGCAAGAAAAAGTTCAAGAGAAAGTGCAGACCGCGGCGGCATCGGTTCCGGCGGTCAGCCCGGCGCTGAGTTTCCCGCCCGACTCGGGCCCGCCGCCCGCATTCGACGCCAATCGTGCCATGCAGTATGTGAAAGAGATTGTGAAGTTCGGCCCGCGCCCTTTAGGCAGCGCCAATCACAAGAAGGTCGAGGACTACATCGACGCTCGACTGAAAGGCGACCAGGTCGAGGACGACATCTTCACCGCCGACACGCCCGAAGGCAAGTTCCCGGTGCACAACATTATCGCGAAATATCCCGGGACAAAAGACGGCATCATCGTCATCGCCAGCCACTACGATACGAATTACCCGCTGCGCAAGACACGCTATGTTGGCGCGAACGATGGCGCTTCGTCGAGCGCGCTGCTGCTCGAATTGGCTAACCAGTTGCGTGGCAAGACGCGCGACGGCTACAGCGTGTGGCTGGTGTGGGACGATGCCGAAGAAGCCATGAAGCCGGACACGGAAATGCCGTTCATGGACGACAGTCTGTACGGCATTGAACACGTGGCGCAGAAATGGCAGGCCGACGGCACACTGAAAAAAGTGAAAGCATTCCTGCTGGCCGACATGATTGGCGACGCCGATCTCGACATTGATCGCGACGAGAATTCCACGCCCTGGCTGGAAGATGTTGTCGGGGAAGCGGCGAAGCGCCTGGGCTATCAATCGCATTTTTTCGCGAGGAATAACCAGGTGAGCGATGATCACCTTCCATTCATGAAACGCGGCGTGCCCTGCGCCGACCTGATCGATTTCACCTACGGCTATAACAACGTCTTCTGGCACACCCCGCAGGACACGGTCGACAAACTCAGCCCTCAGAGCCTGGAAATCGTAGGCAGCGTGATGCTCGAATCCATGCGCATCCTCGACAAGATGGAATCGTTGCCGCCGAAGTGAGCGCGCCTGCGTTCAGAACGTGGCAGCCACATTGGGATGTTTCGACAACTACGGAAAGGGCGTCCGCTTCGCAATACATTTTTCAACGGAGCCGCCATCGTCGGACATTAAGACTCCAGACTGGTCGGAACAGAACGCGGGTTGTCCCGCGTGCAGGGGACGTGCGGTCACGTAGTACGTCGTATTTGGCTTCTCAGGGACTGCCGCTTGGCATCCGATGATTTCGAAAGCGTAACCATTATCGATTCGATTTCGTTCCAGCAGCCTTGTAATCTCCTCGTTCCGAGGCAACTGCGAAAGCGTACAGATATAGCCTAAGTCTGGGTGTGCTTTTGCGAACAGGGTCTCCGCAGCGGAAATCACTCTGACTCGACCAATCGCAGAATCGACAAATCCCAGCATCATCAGTCCTCGAATTGTTCTGAGCGCGAAGTACCCGAAAACGATAGCGGCCACGATAACAACGACAAGAGAGAGTCTCCTTGTCTTCGATCTTCCTGTTCGCTCGGGCTTGAATGTGGGACTCGATATCACGAGACCTGATGATAGGTGGCGCAGCCGGACGAAACAAGTCAACCGGCGCTATGAGGCGTTATGACCACGAGCGCGTCCAGTCTATCTCGTGCCCCTAGTGGGCAATGCGGATCGCCTCACGTGCCCTATGGGAACGAAATGGAGGATCCTGGGTCGCATTTAGCTCCCAGCTGGTCTTTGCGCTTTTCTAACTTTTCGTTTCTAATGCACCCCATATGCGAACTGTGAAGACCCTTTTTCTTGCCTGCGTATTCAGCTTTGCATGCCTTGCCGCAACGCCGACCGCCGATAGCGAAGCCAATCAAGTGATCCAGGCGGCGCTGCAGCCCTCGCCGCTGGAAGCGAATCTGCATCGTTTAACTGATGAAATCGGCGGACGCGTCCCCGGGACGGTTGCGATGCAGCATGCAGTGACCTGGGGCGTGCAGGCCTTCGCGGCCGCCGGAGCTGACAGCGTGCATACCGAAGGATTCACCATTCCGAACTCGTGGGCTGAAGGCGCGACCGAGATGACCGCGACCACGGCGTACCAGGTTGATCCCACGAAGTTGGGCGGCGCAACGGTGCTCTCGCCTTTCCTCGTGCGCGCAGTGTCGATTGCATGGGCTCCCGCGCTGGCTCCGGTGAAGCACGTCCCGGTCGTCGACGTGGGCGCCGGCACTGCGGCCGATTTCAAAAAAGCGGGCGACGTTTCCGGCAAGATTGTTCTGGTGCACACGGTCGTGCTGAAAACCTGGGACGACTTGTTCGCCGAGTACGCCAACGCTCCGCCGGTGATCGACCTCGCAGTCAAGGGGAAAGCCAAGGCCATCGCGTTCATGGCGACGCGCGAACACGACATTCTCTACCGGCACACCAACACAGGCGCGGGAGAAATCGATCGCCTGCCGATGGTGATTGTGGCGCGCGAGGATGGCGAGCGCATGGCGCGCCTGCTGGCCGCTGGAAATCTAGTGTGGGCGGACCTCTCGATTCCCAACCAGCTGGGCGGGCCGATCAAGACGGCCAACGTGGTCGCAGAAATCCGCGGCAGCGAGAAGCCGGACGAATTCGTGATTGTGGGCGCGCACCTCGATTCGTGGGAGCTGGGCACGGGCGCGCTCGATAACGGCTGCAACGCCGCCCTGGTGGTCGATGCGCTGCGAGCTATTAAGGCCTCCGGTGTGAAGCCGCGGCGCACCATCCGCTTCGTTCTTTTCTCCGGCGAAGAGGAGGGATTGATCGGCTCCCGCGTGTACGCCTACAGTCATCGCGCCGAACTCGACAAAGCCGCAGGAGTCATCGTGTACGACTCGGGCACGGGAAAGACCACGGGCTTTACGCTGGGCGGGCGCAAAGACGTTGTCGATACCGCGAAAGAACTGATCGCGCCGCTGGCGCAATTCGGAGTGAAAGACCTGCTGACCACCATGGAGTGGGGCACCGACCACTTCGACTTCATGCTGGAAGGCGTGCCCACATTCGTCGCCGAGCAGGACGAGGCGAACTATCTGGAAAATTATCACGCCGTCTCCGACACCTACGACAAGGTGGATTTTCCTCAACTGAAGAAGCACGTGGCAGAAGCCGCTGCGCTGAGCCTGGAGCTGGCAGACCTGCCGGTGAAGATCGGCCCGCGCCTTACCCACGATCAGATTGAGCAGACCATGCGCGACTCCAACAGCGTCGACATGCTGAAGGCCGACGGTATTTGGGAGGATTGGGTCAGTGGCCGGCGAGGCAGGGAGAAATAAAATCATTGATTGTTGATTTTTGATTGCTGATGGAAAGGCCCGTACCACCGGGGTCGCAGTTTTTCAATCAACAATCAAGAATCAGCAATCAACAATTTGTCGCTCTCCAGGAATTCCATTGCTCTACTTCTGGATTCTCTTCAACCTTTTCGTGCTCGGGCTGCTGGCGCTCGATCTTCGCCTTTTCCACCGCCGCGGCCACGTCATCCGGTTTCGAGAAGCGCTTGTTTGGACCGCCATGTATGTTGGCTTGGCGGCTGGGTTCGCGATTGGCTTGTATTTCTGGATGGGCCACCAGGCTGCGCTGGAATTCGTTACCGGCTATGTTCTGGAGGTTTCGCTCAGCGTCGATAATCTCTTCGTCTTCCTCGTGATCTTCAATTATTTCGCTGTGCCAGAGGAGCAGCAGCATCGCGTTCTGTTCTGGGGAGTGCTGGGCGCGCTGATCATGCGCGGCATCTTTATCGGCACCGGGGTCGGCTTGATCTCCCGAGTTCACTGGGTGCTCTACATCTTTGGCGGGCTGCTGCTGATCAGCGGCATCCGGTTTCTCTTACTCGGGGAACACAAGGTCGATCCCAGAAAGAATCCGTTAGTGAAGCTACTGCGCCGCTTTATCCCGGTGACCAGCGATTACCAGGGCGGAAAATTCTTTGTCCGCAAACCGCAGGAAAACTCGCGTCTCTACGCTACGCCGCTGCTGCTCGTACTTCTGGTCATCGAAACTACCGACATCGTTTTTTCCGTCGATTCCGTTCCTGCCATTCTGGCCATCACCCTGAATGCCTTCATCGTCTATACCTCGAATGTTTTCGCGATCCTGGGACTGCGTTCCATGTACTTCGCCGTGTCGGGACTGATGAAGGTTTTTCGCTTCCTGCATTACGGGCTGGCGCTGGTGCTGATTCTGGTCGGCCTGAAGATGCTCGCCCCCGCCCATTTTCGGGTTCCTACCGCGGCCATGCTGGCGGTCGTGGCCGGAGTACTGTTGATTTCGATCGCAGCTTCGGTGGCATATCCCGCCAATCGCCCGGAGTAGGAGCGAGGGCGTCTTTCGAAAGACGCGGTCTTTTCTGTGCAATCTCTTTCATTCGGGATTGTCTGGAATGCTCGATCTGGCCCGTAACTTCCTCCTAAGCAATGACTTGGCAATCGTCGGAAGTGGTCTTATATTTGCCAGTTAAGGTCTTGGAGCGAACCCTGTAGCTCCCGAACAAGAAGGGCGCGAAACGCTCATGCATCGTCGCATCTGGCCTGCGATTCTCGTGGTGGTGTCGGCAGTGGCGCTGGCAGTAAGCACGCCTGCGCCGCGCGTCTCGTCGGTAACGCTGGTGCAGCGCGAGAGGCAGATGTCGCGAACCCTGACCCGGGCGTCGCAGTTCGTCGACGTGCGCCACATCAGCTCTCGGCCGGACTGCGAAGAGGTTCGGCCGCCAGAAGCCCTGACCACGCCCGATCCGCTGTTCACTCCATCGGCCCACGGCAAGAAAGTGAAAGTCAGCTTCATCATCGGAACCGACGGACGGGTGCACAGCCCGCTCATTCTGGAGAGCGCAGGCCTCGCGGGCGATCGCCATGTTCTCGAGACCGTGCGCACCTGGAGATATCGTCCCGCAACTTGCAACGGCGTTCCGACGGAGACGGAAGGCAAGATCGAGTTCTCCAGCCGATAGTGGGTCGATAGCGAATCCCCAGCCGCTGGACTAGAATGGGCGCAGCCGCAGGGTGGTGCGATGCGGCGGCGGATTTCGTGAACTGGCTCGGAACTGACTTCGCGGACCGATTGCGTGGATACTGACTTCGTGGATAAAGACAAGAAAAATGCCAGAGCTTCCGATTTGTCCTCGGACCAGCCTGCGCCGAACCCCGAGATGGACGAACTCTTCCGTAAGCTGCAGCCTGAAATGCGGCGTCCCAAGCCCAGTGCAGACGCGATTGCCGCTGCGCTGGAGGCGGCTCAACGTCTCGCTGCCGAAGCCGATGCGGAGCAGGCCTCGGATGATGCGCTGCAGGAACTCATCAGCGATTCCTCCACGACGGTCTGCCGGGTTTGCGGGCACCGCAATCGCGCCGGCCACAAGTTCTGCGGCATGTGCGGCATCTCGGCGACTGAGACTGTGGAGTCCGCATCTGCCGCCGCGCAACGTCGTCACGGGTCGCGCGAACTCGCGCTTCCGCAGGATTTATTTCCCGAGCCCGAACCCGAATCGCGGCCGGCAGCTACCCGGCCGTCCGGGCAGGAAACCCATCACTACCATCATCACTATCATCACCACTATTTTCCTGGCGGAGAGGCGATGGCGGCGCGGTCTGCGGCGGATCCGATGCGGGATGCAGCGCGGGAGCCGGTGCGGGATTTGAGCCGGGAAGACAAGCTGCGGCCGATCGCGGCGCTGCGTGGCGATATGAGCCGCGCTGAAGCTGCCGTACGGCGCATCGCGCATGAGTGGGTGCTGGCCATCAACACCAAGCACCTCGACGATCTGCTCGACCTTTACGTGGCCGATGCGCTGGTTCTGCGTTCCAATTGTCCTCCAGTGCGCGGCGCCGCGGCGGTGCGCGAGTTTTTCTTTGGCGCGCTCGACGCGGGGCTGGGAGAAGCGGAGGTCGAACCCCTGCGCGTGGAAGTGGTGGGCGACCTGGCCTACGAGGCGGGACGCTGCAAGGCCCTGATTCCCGGCGCCAGCGGCAAGCGCCGCGAAGAACGCGGCAAATACCTGTGGGTGTGCGCGCGCCAGAGTAACGGCGAATGGAAACTGGCCGCCGATTGCTGGTCCAGCGATCTGACGCTCAGCCTGCAGGAGTCGGACGTCCCGCAGAGCGCCGGAGTGAAGACAGGCCTGCCTCGCAAGAATCCGTAAGCCCGTGGCGGATTAGTTTGTGTGGGGACGGGCCCTTCGCCCGTCCCGCCAAGCGCAGCGAGGCGAGCGCTACCACGACTCTAGAGGCTCACACCTAATTTCGCCAGATCCTGACGCAACTGCTCCAACCCCTGCATCTGGATGGTATGCATGCCCAGATTGGCGGCACATTCCAGGTTGAGAGCGCGGTCGTCGATGAAGCAACACGCGTCCGCAGGGATCTGCGTGATTTCCAGCGCCAGCCGGTAAATGTCGCGTTCCGGCTTGCGGAATCCTACGTAGCAGGAACTCACGAACAGGCGAAAAATCTTCCGCAGTCCAAACTTTTCGATGCGCAGGTTGTTCAACTCGCGCGACTCGTTGTTAATCGTCCCCATGAAATATTGTCCGGAGTCGGTCAGCGCCTGCGCGAACTGCAGGACGTCAGGAAACGGTTGTGATAAAGAGAACATGTAATCGCGGAACGCGTCGCGCTCGAAGGGGCGCGGGCGGTAGAACACCGTGCGGTCCAGATACTCGTCGAGCGTGATTTTGCCGCGCTCGAAGGAAGAGACGACCATATCGTGACGTGCGCGGAACTCTTCCTCGTCGACGTGAAAATGCTCAAGCGCTTTTGCGCGTTCAGTGCGATCCCAGGCGTTGCTGAGCAGCACGCCGCCGACGTCCCAGAAAAGAGCGCGAATGGCAGGCAAGGGTCGGTTCTTCCTTTCTGATGCTTCTTTATCCTAAGGTGCTCAAAGAAAGTGTAGAGGAAGGCTGGCCGGAATGTGGGAGTGGGGACAGGGAAAAATTCGCTTGACACATTCCTATATAGGAATATATATTCCTGTCCATGGCCAGAGCGGCAACCACGTCGGATGCGTTCAATGCGGTGGCGGAACCACGTCGCCGCGACATTCTGAGCTATCTGGCGCTCGAGGAACGGGCTGTAGGGGACATCGTGACCAGCCTGGGCATGGAGCAGCCCTCGGTCTCGAAGCATTTGGGAGTGCTGCGCCGGGTTGGCCTGGTGCGGGTGCGGCGCCACGGTCGCCACATGTTTTATCGCACCAACGCAGAGGCGATCCGGCCGCTGTACGAGTGGACCAAGACTTTCGAACGGCTCTGGCAGCACCAGTTGAGCCGCGTCAAAGAGCGCGCCGAGGCCAAACAGAAGTTGCTGGACCACTCCGACTGAACTGAATTGCATCAAGAACCGAATCTGGCAAACAAATCTGACAAATGACTGCAAGGAGGAACGATGACTTCGACCGCAACCGCAGGGGTTGAGAATCTAACCGTAACTATCGAACAGGAAATTCAGGTGCAGGCTTCGCTGGAGGTGACCTTCGCGGCCCTGCTGGAACAGCTGGGTCCGGAGAATTCGACACCCGAACGCCCCATGCCGATGAAGCTTGAGGCCTGGCCGGGCGGACGATGGTATCGCGATCTGGGCGACAACAACGGCCATTTCTGGGGACACGTGCAGGCCATCAAGCGTCCCACGCTGCTGGAAATTACTGGGCCGTTATTCATGTCCTACGCCGCCGTTTCGAACTTGCAGTACCGGTTGAGCGAGCACAATGGCGGAACGCTGATCAAGTTTCACCACATCGCGCTCGGGCTGATTTCGGACGAACACAAGCAAGGCATGCAGAAGGGCTGGAACCAGATGCACGCGCACGTTCGGGAGCGGGCGGAAGGCCGGCGGTAGGGCGATGGTTGATTGAAAAGCTTTCGCTGGAATCTTTCGATTCAACCGACGCCGGTCTTCAATCCACCATCAGAAATCAACAATGAAGGGTCAGCGGAGGAATCCATGTGTCCAGCATGTATGGCCGGGGCAGCGTTGATGGCGGGCAGTGTGATGTCGACCGGCGGGATCGCCGCGCTGGCCGTGAAGATCGTTCGCGGGAAGAAGAGTGGCGAGGAAGACAATTCGAAGAACATAACGAAGAATGACGCAAAGGAGAAATGACGATGGCAACGATGAACCTGGCTTCAGCGACGGTGACAGTGAATAGCAAGAGGGAACAGCCCGTGATCGTGGAGCCCGCGGAATGGGTGGCGGCACGAAAAGAGCTTTTGCGCAAAGAAAAAGAGTTGACGCATCTGCGCGATGAGATCAGCCGGCAACGGCGCGCCCTGCCCTGGGAAAGAGTCGAGAAGCAATACGTTTTCGACGGAGCCCGAGGGAAGGAAACTCTATCCGACCTGTTCGGCGGCCGCAGCCAGCTGATGATCTATCACTTCATGTTTGGGCCGGGATGGAAAGAGGGTTGCCCGAGTTGCTCGTACCTGGCCGATACCTTTGACGGCGCAGTGGTGCATCTGGCGCATCGCGATGTGACGTTTATGGCGATTTCCCGCGCGACTCTTCCCGAGATCGAGGCCTTCAAGAAGCGCATGGGATGGCGGTTTCAGTGGGTGTCGTCGTTCGGCAACGATTTCAATTATGACTACCAGGCATCGTTTTCGAAGGAGCAACTGGCAAACGGGAAGGTTTACTACAACTATGAGATGACGGAATTTCCGTCGGAAGAAGGCCCGGGCGCGAGTGTGTTTTATAAGAACGCGGCGGGGGAGATCTTCCACACGTATTCCACCTATGCGCGCGGGCTGGACACGATGGTGGGTACCTACAACTGGCTCGACCTCGCACCCAAGGGCCGCGACGAAGACGGGCTGGCCTTCACCATGGCGTGGGTTCGACACCACGACAAGTACGACGGGCAGATTGTCGATCCGAAGCAGTTGTACGTGCAGCCGGCGAAAGCCGAGGCCTTGTGTTGTTCCAAAGAACACGCGTGACGGGCGAGAATTAAATAAGTCTGTCATCCTTCGCTTCGCTCAGGATGACAGGGAGTGGAGAAGCTAATGCCTGTAGACCGTCGTACCCGGATGATAGTTGCGCCAGTCGAACCAGTAATCTCTCAGGGCGGGGACGCGGTCGAGGCACTTGCCCTGCGAGGGCCCGGACACGGCGCAGCCTTGGAAGTTCCACTCGCTGGCGGTTGTGGTGTCGAGCAGGAGCCAGGGTTTAGATGCGGCTGGGGGCGGGACGTTCGGAGCGACGGACGCGTTCGCGGTTGCGGTCGCAACCGGCGCGGGCTGCGGGTGAGTCTTGGTCTCGACGTCGGTCCCGCCGCCGCCGCTCTCCGTCTCGCCCTTCAGGAAAAACTCGGCATCTTTCCCGTCAATGCGGCTGATGAACACGCGGAACGATTTTCCATCGGGGCCGACCGCTGCCAGCAGTGGCGTGCCGTGGACGCGGTCGACAACCGGTGACTGTTTCACGAGCGTGTCCCAGGGATAGGCGCGGCTGGCGCCCTCGATCTCCAGCCCTACGATCAGGTCGCGCGACTTGAGTTCGGTCCCCGGAAAGCTGATCACCACTGGAAGCTTCGCGACTTCCGGCTCCCAGTTGCTGTCGTATTCCTTGGCGTACTTCGGCACTTCTTTCAGCACCTCAGCCAGCACCGGGCTGGACGAAACTTCCGACTTCCATTCGCTGAAAGTCAGCTCGTCACTCAAAACCAGTTCCAGCGACGCTCCCTGTAACGGGCCGTAGATGGCTTTGCCGGTGATCTGCTGCCACCAGGTGCCGGTTTCTTTATCGCGCATGAGGAAGTTCTGGTTGTTGATGCCGGCCAGATAAAAATTCAGAGCTCTGCCGTTGACGGTTCGTGTCCACACCAGACCGGTGTGACAGAGCGTTCAATACGTCGCAACCAGCGGGACGCCGCCGACCACGTCGTTCAACACGTGATGGTAAGCCATTTCGCGGATGGGGTAAGCGCGGGCTTCAGCGCCGAAGCGGACGGCGAGAATCATTTCTCCGCCAGCGAGCTTGCTGGCGGATGCGGGCTCGAACTGCGGATTATTCACGGGATGGAACATCCACTCGAAATAGTTCAGGCGAGACATGACCGCGGAGAACGCCACCAACACCATCACGACCGCGAGCACAATCTTGCGCCACCGGTTCGAAGTTCGCCAGAGCACGAGGGCGAACAGCAGGCACACCACAGCGAGTGCGAGAGTTCCCCAGGGCGCGCGCTGTCGGAGAGCCACCGCCAACGAAAGGCCCGCGGAAGTCTGGTGAGTGAACGGACGGATGATGAACGCAGGAATGAAAAATAATGCGATGCACGCCACGGAGAACGCGCCGAAGAGGAGCCACAGAGAGCCGCGAGGACGGGAAGCAGATTGCATGCTTGATTGAACCGTAGCGGAGGCGTCGACTGGCCAGGCTGCGCGCCCACGATTGTAAAAGAAAAGCCCCGGTCCGCAAGGCGGAACCGGGGCAATCCATCAGCTTTTTTTATACTACTGCGGTGTGAAGTTTTGGTGGTAGCTCAAGTTGTCGATGTCCTGGAACTGCGGTGTAGCCGGCGGTAAGTTGATCGGCGTCAGGAACAGGACGTCGAAGTAGTAGTTACGGGGTGGAGGACTGTAAACGTCGCCGCCCGGCCCGTCTTTGTAAGTGCCCGTGTTGTACTCGGAGTAGTACATGCTGACCAGCGAGCCGTTGTAGTTCAGCGTCTGGCCCCAGCTCTCCAGATAGCGCAGGAAGTTGTGCAGTCCGCCATC
This sequence comes from uncultured Acidobacteriota bacterium, assembly GCA_963800405.1. GTDB lineage: Bacteria > Acidobacteriota > Terriglobia > Terriglobales > Acidobacteriaceae > Sulfotelmatobacter. Next base: position 296 of record CAWDBW010000099.1, on the reverse strand, counting down.
GGTTCCGAAGTCCTCGGCAACGCTGGTCCAGGTCGGCTGCGGGAACGGAATGCTCTTGCCGGCTGAAATCGCGGTGCGGTAATACGCTTGCGCCGCCGGAGAGCGGCGGCCGGATCGTCGGGGAACACCAGGCTGTTCATGTCACCCCATGATTGGACAGCACCATGACCGAATCGGCGATGATGGAAGCGGCCGAGTGCGGTGTCTGGGTGGGGGTGGCGGCTGTGGCGGTGCCCCAGAATGGATCCACCGAACTAGTGTTGTAGTTGCCCTGGATGTAGACCGGGTTCTCGGAA
>CAWDBW010000098.1:0-33254 GCA_963800405.1 uncultured Acidobacteriota bacterium | reverse complement strand
GGCGCGGCGCGCGGCCAGCGCGTGATGGCGAAAGTTTGGAGAGCCGCAACCTACGGCCCCTTGCGGACGGACGATGGAAGCCGGGCACAAAAGGCGGCGCGGGGCGCGCTGGGAGTGCTGGGCGTTTTGCTGTTGCTGCTGGTGGCCGCGTATTCCCACGGCCAAGTGGCGGTGGATGCCTCGACCAGCGGCTCGGCCGAGATGACCGGCGCCGGTACGAGTGCGCTTCTCTTCGGCCATACCACCACCGGAACCGGCACAAATTTACTGATGCTGGTGGGGGTTTCCATCAATATTACGAACTCGCCGACGGCGGCGGTTTCGAGTGTGACGTTGGCGGGCGCGACGTTCACTTTTGTGGGAGCGCATAACGACGCCGGGAATACGCGCCGGGTCGAGATGTGGTACTTGCTGGCCCCGGCGACGGGGCTTCATACCGTGCATGTCAACGTGAATGTTCCGGCGGCGGCGACCGTGGGTGTGGTCGCGGGGGCGACGACGTTTACGGGGGTGGACCAGACGGTGCCGTTGGGGACGTTCGTGTCGGCGAACGGAGCGGCGGGCGCCTATTCCGCATTGGATGTGCCCGGCGTGGTCAACGGGATGGTGATCGATACCGTGGCCACGGGAGGGGACCAGACGATTAACGTGGGACTGGGCACGCAAGCCCAGCAGTGGAATCTGGCAAGCGGCGGGACTTCTCCTCCGGATGTGAGCGGGTGGGGCAGCGCGCGATCGGGAGCGCCCAGCGTGCCGATGTCGGAGACGTTCAGCGGGACCTCGAACTGGTCCGACGGAGGTGTGGGGATCAATCCCAGTTCGGCGGACATTGGAGTACGACCAGCGTGAGCGCCGTGCCGTTGGGGCAGAACTCCACATACACCATCACGGTGACGAACAACGCCCGTCAGCGGCGAATAATGTAGTCCTGACCGACACGTATGCGGGGACGGGATTAACTTTCGTATCGGTGACGCCCAGCGCCGGTACGACATGTCCGACAACAGCACCCACCATTACTTGCAACCTTCCCACTCCGTTTGCCAGCGGAGCCGTCGCGACGATTGCGGTGAAAGTGTCGACCACGGCAGCCGGCTTTTATCCGAACACGGCGACGGTGACCGATTCCGGAACTCCTCCCGACCCGAATACTGGCAACAATACTTATGTGGCGCTGGCTCCGGTGGTGAGCGTGGTTTGTTCACGACGACTCCGAGCTCGGGCGGGACGCTGACTGGCGTGGTGAATACGTACTATCCGGGAACGGCGACCGTGGCGAAGGGGGCCACATCGATTTCCGTGGGGACGGCGACCGGGGCGGGCGGCACCATCACGACGGCAGCGAGTTGCTGGTGATCCAGATGCAGGATGCCAGCATCAACGATTCCAATACGGTCGCTTACGGAAACGGCTACACGGGTACGGGATTTACGACGATCAATAATGCCGGCAACTATGAGTTCGTAACCGCGACGGGACCGATTGCGGCAGGGTCGGTGCCCATCAAGGGAGCCGGGCCCGGCGGCGGCCTGGTGTTCGGGTACACGGCGGCAGCGACTTCGGCGAACAAAGGACTCAGCACGTTTCAGGTTGTGCTGGTGCCGCAATATTTGTCGGCCACGCTGGGCGCACTCGTAGCCACTCCATGGAACGGGAGCACGGGCGGAATTGTGGCGTTGGACGTTGCAGGACAACTTAATCTGGGCGGCGGGTCAGTAGTCGTCGATGGGCAAGGATTCCGGGGCGGGGCCGGAATGCAGTTGACGGGCGGCGCAGGCGGCGCGAACACCGACTACTGGCACACTTCGCCCGCAACCTACACGGGCGCGGTTGGCGGTGAGGCGGGCGTCGATGCTCCCAAGGGCGAAGGCGTGGCGGGCACGCCGGAATGGGTTGAGTTTAATCAGACCTTCCTGCAGACGACGAGTGGATATCCCAGCGGAACAGCGGGAACTGACGGCAGCATGGCGCGCGGAGCACCGGGGAATGGCGGCGGCGGTGGCACGGATGGGGATGCTGCGGCGAACGACGATAACGCTGGCGGTGGCGGAGGAGGAAACGGCGGGTCGGGAGGATTTGGCGGGGACTCGTGGAACTCCAACCTGAGCGTGGGCGGTGAAGGAGGATCGCAGTTTCCGGCGACGATTGACCGGCTCGCGATGGGCGGCGGCGGCGGCGCGGGAACGCGGAACAATTCCGACGGGGATAATCAGGCCAGCGGCGGAGCGGCGGGCGGCGGCATCATCTTTATTCGCGCGGACAGCTTGACCGGCACCGCGACTCTGACGGCGAACGGGGCAGCTGCATACAACGGGACCGCCAATGACGCGGGTGGCGGCGGCGGCGCGGGCGGAACCATCGTGGTTCTTTCGGCGAACGGCGGTGAGGGCGGAATGACGCTGCAGGCGAATGGCGGCCGCGGCGGCAACGCCTGGCAAAGCGAAACCTACACCTTGGCAAACCGGCACGGTCCGGGCGGAGGCGGTGGTGGCGGCGTGGTGCTGGTTTCCGGCACACCGGCCAGCGTCAGCGTCACCGGTGGCACGAACGGGCTGACAGAAAATCCAGGCGTTGCCTATGGAGCCACGCCGGGCGCGGCGGGGACGAGCGCGGCCAACTTGAGCTTGTCGCAGGTGACCGGACTGCAATCGTCGGCATTGTGTGTTCCGGATATGACGGTGAGCAAGACCAGCTCGGGAACCTTTACCCGCGGATCCAGCGCCAGCTACACCATCACAGCTTCCAACGTGAGCGCGTTGGGCGCTACCAGCGGCGTAGTCACCGTCAATGACACGCTGCCGATTGGATTGACTCCGACGAGTGCGAGCGGTACGGGATGGACGTGCTCGGTTTCAGGGCAGACGGTGAGCTGCACGGAATCGACCTCGCTGGCAGCGAGCAGCGCTTATGCGGCGATCACGCTGACTGCGAATGTGTCGCAGTCGGCTCCGGCTACGGTGACGAACACAGCGGTAGTTGGTGGTGGGGGCGAAGCGAACCTGCTTAACGACACAGCCAGCAATACCGCTAACGTGATTTCGAGCGCTGACATGAGCGTGACCGACGTGGGCTCGCCCAGCCCGACCGTCGCGGCCGGGGCCAACATTACTTATACGCAGGTGGTCACCAACAACGGACCGAGCGCCGCGGACAACGCCACGGTGGTGGCCACGATTCCCGCGAACACCACGCTGGTATCTTTTTCTGCGCCGGCGGGATGGAGTTGCCTGAACACGACCGCCGGCGCGACCGGCAACGTGGTTTGTTCGAATGCCAACATGGCGGCGGTGAGTTCAGGCACGTTCACGCTGGTCGCCAAGGTCACCGCCGGGACGCCGAACGGGACGGTGATCGGCGAGACGGTGTCGGTAGCTTCCTCGGCGCTTGATCCGAATTCCGCAAATAACACGGCTTCGGTCAGCACGCTGGTGGGCGCGACGGGCCCGAACCTTTCTGTAACAAACGTGGGATCACCGGTTCCAGTGCAGGCTGGCAATGACATCACCTACACGCAAGTGGTCACGAATACAGGGACGACAGCGGTTACGGGCGCAACGTTCAGCGAGACGGCGACCCCGGCCGCGGATTTGACCTTCGTTTCGGTGACGCCGCCAGCGGGATGGACCTGCACGGGATTTCCGGCGACTGCATGCACGGACCCGAGTGTGGGCGCCGGCGTCTCGGGAACATTCACCGTCATCTATCAGGTAAAAGCGGGGACGGCCAGCGCGACGGCGATCGTGGATACGGCGACGGTCACAGGAACGAACCAGTCCTACGGAGCTAATTCCGCAGTAGCGAACGACGTGGTCGCAACGGCAGCTCAGGCCGACCTGGTGCTGAGCACGGCCGGGGTTCCGGCCACGGTGCTGGCGGGCAACGATATTACCTACACGTCGACCATAACCAACAACGGTCCTGCAGCGGCCACCACGGCAACTTTCACTGAAGCCACGCCGGCGAACACGACCTATGAATCTGTAATCGCACCCGTCGGCTGGACTTGTACCACGCCAGCCGTCGGCGGCACCGGAAACATCACCTGCGTCGATCCCACCTTTGCGGTAGGCGATGCAGCCAATATCGTGGTTGTGGTGAACGTTGCGCCCAGTGTAGCCGCAACCGTAATTACGGCGACCTCCACGGTGTCTGCGACCAATTCGGTCAGCACCGGAACCACGACCGTCTTGACGAACGTAGGGGTTGCGTGCGATCTGTCGGTCAGCAACACCGGAACTCCCAACCCCGTCGCCGCCGGATCGAACATTACTTACACCCAGGTGGTAAGCAACTCGGGTCCCAGCAACTGCAGCACGGCAACATTCAACGAAACAACTCCCACGAACACCACGTTTGTTTCCATCACGCCGCCTGCAGGATGGACTTGCACCGGGTTCCCGCCGCAATGCACCGATCCCTCCGTCGCGGCCGGATCGTCGGGAACCTTCACCTTGGTTTACAAAGTGACGGCGGGCACAGCGGCCGGAACGAACATCGCCGACACGGCGACCGTGGCCACGGCGACGCGGGACACGAACTCAGCCAACAACACGGCAACCGCGAATGTTAACGTGGTTACGGCAGGCACCGCATATTTGGTGATCACTAATTCGGCCAGTCCAAATCCCGTGAATGCGGGCAGCAATATTACCTATACTCAGACTCTGACGAACAACGGTCCGGCCACCGCGGGAGGAACTGTGGTCGTGTTGTTTGACCAAGTGCCCGCCAACACGACCCTGGTCTCGCAAACTGGCCCCCCGGGATGGACCTGCGACGCGTACAACGCGCCTTACTACACCTGCAGCATCGCCAGCCTTGCCGCCAACTCCAGCGCGACCTTCACCTTCGTGGTGAATGTAAATCCCGGCACCGCGCCCGGCACAACGATTACTGATATTGATTCAACCAGTTCCGCTCCGACGGGCGATTCGAACCCAACCAACAGCGCTTCGGTGAGCGTTCAAGTGGCGGGATCATCGGACCTAGCGGTGACCAACACGCCGAGTCCGGTCCCGGTGCAAGCCACCAACAACATCACCTACACGCAGGTGGTGACGAACAATGGGCCGAGCACGGCGACGTCGGTCACGCTGACAGATGCGCTCCCGGCAAACACGACAGCGGTATCGCTCAGTGGTCCTGCGGGATGGACGTGCGTGCTGGCGACATACACTTGTACTGACCCGAGCCTGGCGCCTGGAGCGCCAGCGACCATCACATTCGTGGTGACAGTGAATGCGGGCACGGCGGCCGGAACGGCGGTCAACGAAACCGCCAGCGTCACTTCCTCGACCACCGATCCGAACTCGGCGAACAACACTGCCACTGCGGCCGACGTGGTCGCCCTCGCGACCCAAGCGGATCTGGTCACGACGAATATTGCTTCGCCCAATCCAGTTACTGCAGGAAGCAACGTCACTTATACCCAGAGCGTCACAAACGACGGTCCGGCGGTAGCGACGGCCGGGATGACGCTGACGGAGAACACGCCGCCCAACACGACCTTCGTGTCGATGACGCCTCCCGCGGGATGGACTTGCGGGACGCTGCCCGCCGTGGGCAGCACCGGCGCGATTACCTGCACCGACAGCGGTACGTTGGGAGTTGGATCGGCGAACACTGCGAACTTCAGCTTGGTCCTGCAGGTGAATTCGGTCGCGCCGTCGGGGACAAACATTACTGATACGGTCACGGCTACGGCAACCAACGTCGTCCCCAGCATCACGACCAATACCGCCAGCGCGACCGTGGTCGTCGGCACTTCCAACAGCGTGGATATGTCGATCGTGAAGACCGGGACTCCGAATCCGGTGACCGAAGGAACTCTGCTCACCTACACGCTGACTGTAACCAATAACAGCACGACCACGTCGGCCACGACTGTGACGGTCACCGATACTCTGCCCTCGGTGGTGACGTACTTATCGACGAGCACGACCCAAGGTTCGTGTTCGGAGGCGGGTGGAACGGTAACCTGCCTGCTGGGCACGATGGCGAATTCGACTACGGCCACGATTTCGATTCTTACAATCCCACAGGCGTCGGGCATCGTGTCGAATACTGCGACCGTCACGGCAGACCAGACGGACCCGAACCGGGCGAACAACACGTCAACCCAAACCGAGACGATCACGGCGCCGACCCGGATCACGTTGCAGTCCTTCTCGGCTCACTCCGGTACTGACAAGAACGGCGCGAGTCGAGTCGTATTGACCTGGAAGACCGGAGGCGAGGCACACAACCTGGGGTTCAATTTGTACCGCGAGCAGAACGGGAACCGGGTGCGCATCAATGCTTCCCTGATTGCCGGGTCGGCGCTGCTGATGAGCGGTGCCCAGCCCAAGCATGCGGGCAGAAGTTACGCGTGGATCGACGATTCTGCGGGGGTTGCGGGAGATTCTTACTGGCTGGAAGACGTGGACGTGAACGGCACGCGCACGCTGCACGGGCCAGTTTCGGTTTCGGCGGGAGCGGCGTCTGGAGTTGCGGCCGAGAGCGACACGACTGCGTCAGAAACGCGGATGTTGAGCCAGATCAATCAGGCCGTGCCAGCGACGCCGGGCAGCCAGGAAAGTCACATTATCGAAACTTTACCTCAGGCATCTGCACCGTCTGCGAGCCAGATCCAGAAACAGTTCGACCTGGCGGCGCATCCAGCCGTGAAGATCTATGTGCGGCACGAGGGCTGGTATCGCGTGGGGCAACCGGATCTGGTGAAGGCTGGGCTCGATCCGAATGTTGATCCAGCGCTGCTGCATTTGTATGCCGAGGCGATCGAGCAACCATTGCAGATTACGGGCGCGACGGCCGGTCCGGGCGGCTTCGGGCCGCAGGCGGCGATCAACTTCTACGGGACGGGGATCGACACAGTCTTCTCGGGCACGCGAGTCTACTGGCTGGCAGCCGGCGAAGGACGCGGCGCGCGAATTCTGCAGCTACCGATTTCCTCGGGATCGAACCAACCTCCTGCAAGTTATTCGGCGACCGTGGAACTTCAGCAGCACACGATTTATTTTTCGGCGCTGCTGACCACGAACGGTCAGAACTTCTTCGGCGCTCTGGTCTCGCCCACGCCAGCGGAGCAGGTGCTCCAGGTCCCGCATCTCAGCACGACGTCCACGCAAACTGCGCAGCTCGAAGTGGTGCTGCAGGGCGTGATCACGGCCTTCCCGCACGATGTCGCGGTCATGCTCAATGGGAGTCCGCTGGGAGACGTGACTTTCACCGGCCAGGCGCAAGGGACGCTGAGCATCAGCATTCCGCCCGGCGTGCTGCAATCCGGAAGCAACACGGTTACGCTGACCGCACAAAACGGGGAGTACGACACCAGCCTGGTCGACTACATCCGCATCAAGTATCCGCACTCGTACGTGGCGGACGCCGATCAGCTCAAGTTCACAGGGCGAGCTGGGGATGAGCTCATGGTGAGCGGTTTCACCAGCGCGCCCGCAGTGCTCGATATTACGGATCCAAACCGTCCGGTGCAGTTGACGCCGCAAGTGATTTCGATGAGCGGGCAATACGAGGTTGCGCTGCAGGTTCCGTTTACCTCGACGAGTCCCGCGGCCTCGATGACGCATACGTTGCTGGCGGTGGCGCCCGATCAGATTGCTTCCGCCGCTGGCGCATGGCCGAATCATCCCTCGCACTGGCACAGCGCCCAGGCTGGCGCCGACATTGCGATGGTTACCTACGGGCCGTTTGCGTCAGCGCTGACGCCGCTGGTGAGCGCGCACCAGGCGGAAGGAAAAACCTCAGCCGTCATTCCGATCAATGATTTGTACGACGAGTTCAATTTCGGCGAGCGCACACCATATGCGATCCGGTGGTTCCTGCAGACGGCGAAGCAGAACTGGAAGAAGCCTCCAAGCTATCTGCTTTTGAATGGGCGGGCGTCGCTTGATCCGCGGAATTACTTGGGCTTCGGTTACCTGGACCTGGTTCCGACGCGGATGGTGGCCTCGACCAGCCTGATGACCGGCTCGGACGACTGGTTCTCGGATTTTAAAGACTCTGGCCTGCCAACCATCGCCACCGGGCGCTTGCCCGTCAGCACGGTGGATGAAGCCACGACCGTGGTGGAAAAAATCGCCACCTATGAGGGCCAGTCGACCAACGGCGCGTGGACCGCGAACGCGCTGATGGTGGCCGACAAAGACGACACGGAGAACTTTACCGGGGACAGCCAGACGGTGCAGGCGCAGCTGCCGGCAACCATGCAAGTCACCGATGTATTCACCGATACGGTTGGCACAACGGCGGCGAGAACCGACATTGTCAACGCCATCAACTCCGGACAGGGGCTGGTCAACTACCTGGGACACGGGTCGGAAGAGCAGTGGTCGGGGTCGGACATCTTCGACACCAATTCGGTGAGTTCATTGACCAACGGATCGCAGCTTCCCGTGTTCCTGATCATGGACTGCTTGAATGGATTCTTCCAGGATGTGTACGCGCAGCCGCTGGGCGTGACGCTGTTGCTGGCGTCGAATGGCGGTGCGGTCGCGGTGCTCGCCTCCAGCGGGCTGAACCAGCCTCCGCCGCAAACTCAGCTCGACACGCTGGTCGTGCAAGGTGCTTTGAATGTGAAGGGATCGGCGCTGGGCGATGCGATTGTGAAGGCGAAGTCGCAGATCAGCGATCCGGACGTGCGGCGGACGTTCATTCTGTTCGGCGATCCCGCGATGCAGGTGAAGCAGCCGACGGCGAACTCGCCGGCCTTTAAGGCATCCCAGCCGCGGTGAGTCTCTTCGCGATGGTAAGTTCCCGCAGCGGCCAAAGCCGCTATCATTTCCGGCCCTGAGGGCGCGGCTGGACGCCGCGCCCTTTCAAAACAACACTTTCAAAGTCAGGACGCCACCTGCGCGGCCGCGGGCAGACTGGCGGTCTGGCGCAGCGGTTCTGCCAGGGCTCGCATGACTTTGCCGAATCCGGCGAAGTCGAGCGACTGAGCGCCATCGGAGAGAGCGCGTTCCGGGCAGGGATGTACCTCGATGATCAGGCCATCGGCTCCCACGGCGACGGCGGCGCGTGACACAGCCGCAATCAGGCTCTGCTTGCCGGTTCCGTGAGAAGGGTCGGCGATCACGGGCAGGTGCGAGAGATCGCGGGCGAGAGCTACGGCAGCGAGGTCGATGGTGTTGCGCATTTCGGTTTCGAAGGTCTTGATGCCGCGCTCGCAGAGAACAACTTGCTGGTTACCTCCCGACAACAAGTACTCGGCGGCGAGCAGCCATTCTTTCACGGTCGCGGACGGGCCCCGCTTCAGAAGGATGGGTTTGTTGACGGTGGCAAGCCGGCGCAGCAGGGCGAAGTTCTGCATGTTGCGCGCGCCCACCTGCAGCATGTCGACGTGCTCACAGATGACGTCAACGTCCTCGGTGCTCATGACTTCGGTGACCACGGGCAGTCCGGTTTCTTCGCGAGCTTCGCGCAGAATCTTCAGCGCCTCCAGGCCAAGGCCCTGAAAGTCATACGGTGAAGTGCGGGGCTTGTAGGCTCCTCCGCGCAGCATGGCGGCTCCGGCGCGCTTTACGGCGTGCGCGGTGTCGAGCAATTGCGCGCGCGATTCGACCGAACAAGGCCCCGCGATGACCACGACTTCAGGACCGCCGATGGCCACGCCATTGATTTTTACGACGGTGCGCTCCGGTTTGACCTGGCGGCTGACCAGCTTGAAGGGCTGGGCTATGGCGACCACGTTGTCGACGCCGGGAGCGACCTGGAGGGCTTCGATCTCGTGGCGGCGTCCGCTGCCCACGGCGGCGACAATGGTGCGCTCGGTGCCGCGGGTGACGTGGGGGTTGTAGCCGGCCTCGCGGATGCGTTCGATGATGTGGTTGATTTCCTGCTCGGTGGCTTTCTCGGACATGTTGACAATCATGGGCTGGTTCTCCTCTTTGGTTAGTCCTTCGTAATCCTTCGCAGCTAAAACAAAAGCCGCGATCTTTGGATCGCGGCTTGCGGCGGAAGCTTGTTTTGTTTAGATGGCCGTCAGTGGCCCATCCTCACCCCAAGCTGCGCCGCAGCCGCTGCTCCTCGAAACCAAGAGTAAGCGGTAAATGCGAAGCCCGAGGTAAATCGTGTCACAGAATTTGTCATGGCAGTACAAATTACGCAGATGGGACGTCGACCGGCGAAGTTCGCTCCTACTGGAGCGAACTGGCTACACTGGAAAATGCGGTGTTGGCATTCGATCCAATCAGACGGACCGTCCCCACCACCAGAACCAGGATAACCGCCAGCATCACCGCATATTCGGCGATGTCTTGTCCTTCCTCTTGCGACCAAAGCCTATGCATCAGTTTGAACATTTTCTCTCCTCCACGCCGCCGTCAGTTCCGGGAGAAAAAACTGACCTCAGACCGGGTGCACACATGATGCACGTGGGCAGACGTTCTTGTCAATGCGGGTTTCGACATTTTCCACAGAGTGAGTCAAGGCTGTAAAACGGGCGCTGGGGGCGGGGTTTGAGCGATATTCGCCGGGGCCGCGGGGGCCGGTTGCGAAAGGATTCGCGGGGCGCCCTGCTGGACATATTGCAGAACCTGGCCGGGCAAAAGGCCAAGATAAAGAGTGGCCGCGAGACTGATAGCGAGGGCGAGCCCGAGTCCAAAGGGAACGGGAGTAACCGGGACTGGCTTACGCGATTCGCGCATGTACATCACGACGATAATCCGCAGGTAGTAGTAGGAGCCGATGGCGCTGTTGACCACGCCGATGAGGGTCAGCCAGATCAGGTTGGATTTTACCGCGGCGCTGAAGACGTAGAACTTGGCGAAGAAGCCGCCGGTCATGGGAATGCCGATCAGCGAAAGCAGGAAGATGGTGAGTGTAGCGGCCAGCAGCGGAGACGTGCGGCCCAGGCCCTCGTAGTCTTCCAGGGTCACGTAGCGTTCACCGGCGTTGGCGAAGTGGCTGACCACCGCAAACGCGCCTACGTTCATGGCAGCGTAGGCGGCGGTGTAGAACATGGCGGCGGAAATTCCGGCCGGGGAATTGTCGGTGGTGGTCATGGCGAAGGCCACCAGCAGATATCCGGCGTGGGCGATGGAAGAGTAGGCCAGCAGGCGTTTGATGTTGGTCTGGACCAGAGCGCACACATTGCCCAAAGTCATGGAGAGCGCGGCTGCCATCCAGATGAGCCAGAAACGGCCGGGCGCATTGATGGTGAAGACCACTCGCAGCAGCACGGCGAAGGCGGCGGCTTTGGGCGCGGTCGACATGAAACCGACGATGGGAGCGGGAGCCCCTTCGTAAACGTCGGGCGTCCAGATGTGGAAAGGCGCAGCGGCGACTTTGAAGCCCAGGCCCACGAACATGAGGGCCATGGCCACATACACCAGCAACGGAACGGGGCCGGACTGCAGCGTCTGGCTGATGCGATCGATGTTGGTCGATCCGGTGGCGCCGAAAATCATGGCTACGCCGTACAGGAAGAATGCGGTCGCGAAGGAGCCCAGCAGGAAATACTTGAGCGACGATTCGCTGCTGGCAGCTTCTTTGCGGCGGAATCCAGTGAGGATGTAAGTCGAGATTGAGGAGATTTCGAGCGCGATGAAAATCAGAACCAGTTCGACGGCCGAGGACATCAGGGCCATGCCGACTGCTCCAAAAAGAATAAGAGCGTAGTATTCGCCAGCCCGAATCCGCTGCACCGCCATGTATTCGAACGAACTGAGAATCACCACGGCGGCGATGGCGATAATCAGAAAATGGAAGAACACGCTGAAGCTATCAACCTTCACCATGTTCGAGAAAGCCAGGCCGGGGCATTGCGCCATGTACCAGGTGGCGAGCAGACCTGCGACTGCGCCGACAAAAGCGATCAGGCCCAGAGTATTCTGGCTTTTCTCTTCGTCGACCAGAGGATCGAGCAACATGACGATGATGCCGAATGCCGAGAGAATTAGTTCGGGCAGGATGCGGATGTAGTCGACGCCCAGAGGAATCGCCTGCGGGATCGTCTGCAGCATCATCTGTGAGAAGGCGGCGGGGAGGTGAATCATTGGCCCACCACCTTGCTGACGACTTGGTGGAACGGCACCAGGGCGGCCTGCACCGCGGGATCAATCGCCCCCAGCCACAGAATCGGCGCCACGCCCATGACCAGGGCCGCGGCGGCGCAGGGCCATACAGCGGCCTTCTCGAAGCCGATCATGTCGCCCATGGAATTATTGATCGGGTGCGTGACTTTGCCGTAGAAGACACGCTGGTACATCCACAAGAGGTAGGCCGCGCTCCAGATGACGCCGGTCGCGCCGAGAATTCCGTAGATGGGCTTGGCCTGGAATGCCCCGCTCAGCACCAGGAACTCGCCGATGAATCCGTTGAGCAAAGGAAGTCCAACCGAGGCGAGAACAATAAATAGATAGGTCGCCGAGTACGCGGGAACAATGGAAGCGAGGCCACCGAACTCGGAGATTTCGTAAGTGTGGCGGCGTTCGTGGAGAATCCCAGCCAGCATGAACAGGCCGCCGGTGGAAATTCCGTGGGCCAGCATGACGAACATCGCCCCGATTAATCCCGAGGCGTGAAGCTGAAAATTCCAAGCACGACGAAGCCCAGGTGGCTGACCGAAGAATAGGCGATCAGCTTCTTCATGTTGGGCTGCACCATGGCCACCAGGGCGCCGTAGATGATGCCGATCAGGGCGAGGGTCATGATCCACCACTGATTGTGGCGGGCTTGGTCGGGGAACAGGCCGAGATTGAAGCGCAGCAAGCCGTAGGTGCCCATCTTCAGCAGAACGCCGGCCAGCAGAACGGAGCCGGCGGTGGGCGCTTCGACGTGCGCGTCGGGCAGCCAGGTGTGGAACGGAAATAGGGGGACTTTCACGGCGAAGGCCAGGAAGAAGCCGAGGAAAAGCCACTGCGCGGCGGCCGGGAAGTTTGGCACTTCGCCGCGCGCGATCAGATCGCGAATTTCGTTGAATTGGAAAGTACCGGTGTGCGCATACAGCCACAGGATCGCCGCCAGCATGAATACCGAGGCGATCATGGTATACATGAAAAACTTCACCGCGGCGTAAACCTTGCGCTCGTGGCCGAACACGCCGATCAGCAGTGCCATCGGGATCAGCGTGGCTTCCCAGAAGAAATAGAACAGGAAAAGATCGAGCGAAGTGAAGACGCCAATCAGCGCCGTCTCCATGATCAGCAGAAGAATGAAAAACTCTTTCACTCGATCGTGGACCGATTTCCACGAGATCAGCACGCACAGCGGCGTAAGGAACGTGGTCAGCACTACCAGCCACATCGAGATGCCGTCCATGGCCATGTGGTAGTGGATGTTGGGAGTGGAAATCCACTGGCGATCGATTTCGTACTGGAAGCCGGGTTGCCCGCGATGGAAGTGCACCGGCAAATGCAACGAGAGCAGAAAGGTCAGCAACGAAAACACCAGCGCGAAGATGCGGATGTCGCGATCGCGGCGGGGAAAGAGCACCAGCAGCAACGCTCCCAGCAGCGGGGCGAAGGTGACGAGCGTCAGGATGTAGGGGCTCCAGTTATCGGTCGTCATTCCTCAGCGCACTCCCATCCAGATCATGTAGGCAATTACTACCGCAGAACCGGCGGCAATCCAGCCGGCATAAGAGCGCAGGTTGCCGGACTGCATGTGGCGGACATTATCGGAAATGACGCGCGCGCCGTCGGCGGCGTTGTTGACCGTGTCGTCGATGACCTTGCGGTCGACTCCCTGCCACAGAACGCTGGTCGAGCCGTCGATCAACGGCTTGACGAATAACTTCGCGTAGAACTCGTCCACGTAATACTTGTTCAGGACCGCGGTGTAGAAACCGTTCAGGCCGTCAGCAATTTTCTGCGGGAGATACGGCCTGCTGACGTAGAGGAACCATGCCAGGAAAGCTCCCGCGAAAGCGACCAGCACCGAGATTCCCATCAGGGTGTATTCCTTGGCACTGCTTGCCGCTTCTCCTGCGCCCTCGGTGAATCCTGTGCCGAATACTGGCTCCAGGAAATGCTCAAAATGATTGCCGATAGCGACCAAGCCGCCGAACACCGACAGTAACGCGAGAATCATCAACGGAACCAGCATGACCATCGGGCTTTCGTGGGGCTCGCCGTGGCCGTGGGCATCGTCACCGTGAGCTAGGTGGGCGCGTCCGTGATCATCCACTTGGATGCCATGATAGTCACCCCAGAAGGTCATGAAGAGCAGGCGGAACATGTAGAACGACGTGATAAACGCGGTGATGACGCCGATTAGCCAGAACACCCAACTGCCGTGCGGGCTGGAGAAGGCTTTCCAGAGAATTTCGTCCTTGCTCCAGAAGCCCGCGAACGGCGGGATTCCAGCGATGGCCAGCGTGGCAATAAACATCGTTCCAAACGTCCACGGAATGTACGACTTGAGGCCGCCCATCTTGCGCATGTCCTGCTCGCCGCCAACGGCATGAATCACGGAGCCTGCGCCCAGGAACAGCAGGCCTTTGAAGAACGCATGGGTCATTAGGTGGAAGATTCCGGCGGAGAACGCTCCCACGCCGCACGCCATGAACATGTAGCCAAGTTGCGAGACGGTCGAGTAGGCGAGGACTTTCTTGATATCAGTTTGTGCGATGCCGATGGTCGCGGCGAACAACGCGGTCAGAGTGCCAATGATGGCGACGACCATCAAGGCCTGGGCGCGCGCTCGAAAATCATATGCGAGCGCGAAACCATGTAGACTCCGGCCGTGACCATGGTCGCAGCGTGAATCAGAGCGGAAACCGGCGTCGGACCTTCCATGGCGTCGGGCAGCCAGACGTAGAGCGGAATCTGGGCCGACTTGCCGCAGGCGCCGACCATCAGCAGAATTCCGATTGCGGTGAGAAGTCCGGCGCTGGCGGTCTCGGACGGAACGGTTTGAACCTGCGCGAATACCTGGGTGAAGTTCAGCGAGTGATAATTCTGGATGATCAGGAAGAGGGCGATGAGGAATCCGAAATCGCCGATGCGGTTGACGATGAACGCTTTCTTGCCGGCCGACGCCGCCGAATCTTTCGTGAACCAGAATCCGATCAGCAGATACGACGCGAGGCCCACGCCCTCCCAGCCAATGAACATCAGCAGGTAATTGTTGGCCAGCACCAGCGTCAGCATGAAAAACATGAACAGGTTCAGGTAGGCGAAGAAGCGGTAGTAGCTGGGGTCGTCCCACATGTAGCCGACGGAGTAGATGTGGATGAGGAATCCGACTCCGGTCACGACCAGCAGCATGATCAGAGAGAGTTGATCGAGATATAACGCGAAGTCGGCGCTGAAGCTGCCGGGCGCGCCCATTGCGCCATAGCGGATCCAGTGGGCGACATATTCGCGATAGGGAAGATCGCTAAGCGAGACGCGGCAGACCACCGACAGCGCCCAGGCGAACGCTGCGCCGGAAAAGAATAATCCGATGACGCTGACCGCAGTGCGCGAAGACTTCTTCCCGAGAAAGCCGTTGATGGCGGCGCCCGCCAGAGGCAGGATCGGGATCAGCCAGAGATTGAGAGAGGACGTCATAGTTTGAGCAGATTCACCTGGTCGACGTTGAGAGTTTCGCGCGTGCGGTAGACGGCGATGATGATGGCCAGGCCGACCGCGGCTTCCGCCGCAGCCACGACCATGACGAAGAAGACGAAGATCTGTCCGGCCAGCGCATGCCAGTGCGCGGCGAAGGCCACGAACGAAAGATTCACGCCGTTGAGCATGAGCTCAATCGACATAAAGATGGTGAGATGTTGCGCTTGATGAGGAATCCGGTTACGCCGCAGGCGAACAGGAACCCGCTGAGCACCAGGTAATACGAGAGTGGGACCATCAGTCCACCTTCCTTGCCGGGCCGCCCGCCGGCGATGTCGGCGGCTTGCTGGCCAGCACCACCGCACCCATGATGGCAATCAGAATCAGGATGGAAGTGATTTCGAAAGGCAGCAGAAATTCGTGGAACAGCAATTGTCCGATCGTCTTGGGATCGCCGGGAAGGCGCCAGCGGCGACCGCTTCCGTTCCCGAATGCCGCAGCAGAACCCAGGCCACCAGAACGCTTCCCAGCAGCATGCCCGGGATGCCGAATTAAAACAGCGACGCGGCTGCCCTGGGTGCGCTCTTCCACTCCGGCATTCAAGCAGCATGATGACGAAGACGAACAGCACCATGATGGCGCCGGCGTAAACGATGACCTGCACGGCAGCCACAAACTCCGCGCCCAGCAGCAGGTATTCGCCCGCCAGCGCGGCCATCACCGCGATCAGCGACAGCGCGCTGTTGATGGGATGCGTCTGCGCCAGCAGGTTAATGGCTCCCGCCACGCAGACGGCCCCGAAGGCCAGAAACAGAATTAAGTGCACACTTATCATGAGATCGAGTTCTTAGGGGACAGAGAGCTAGGGTCCAGGAGAAAGTCTAAAGTTGTGTTTCGCTGATCTGTAATCCCTAATCCCTGACCCCTATCTTTGTCACCACGCCACTGCGATCGCAGTGGCAATCACATTCACCAGCGACAGCGGCAGCAGAAACTTCCAGCCGAACGCCATCAACTGGTCATAACGGAAGCGCGGCAGCGTGCCCCGCACCCAGATATACAAAAAGAGAAATGCAAAAATCTTTGCCCCGAACCAGAAACAGGCAGGAATGCCTGCAGGATTGCAGGGCCGAACAGCGGGCCGTTCCATCCGCCGAAAAATAACAGCGTGGCCAGGCACGCCACCGTGATCATGTTGGCGTATTCGGCCATGAAGAACATGGCAAACTTCATGGCGCTGTACTCGGTGTGGTAGCCGGCCACGAGTTCGGTTTCGGCTTCCGGCAGGTCGAACGGGATGCGGTTGGTTTCCGCGTAGGCCGCCATCAGGTAGCAGAAGAAGCCGATGAACTGCCCGTGAAAAATATTCCAGCGCGGAATGAATCCCCAGAAATGTCCCTGCTGCGCCTGCACAATGTCGCGCAGGCTGAAGCTGCCCGACATGATGAGCACGCCGACCAGCGAAAGGCCGAGAGAAATTTCGTAGCTCACCATCTGCGCGCTGGCGCGCAGGCCGCCCAGCAGGGAATATTTGTTGTTCGACGACCATCCCGCGAGTGCGACGCCGTAAACCCCGATCGATGTTACGCCCAGAATCAGCAGCAGCCCCGTATTTACGTCGGTGACCTGGAACGGGATGGGGTATCCGTGGATAGTGAAGACTTGCCGAACGGAATCACGGCGATCGAGGTCAGCGCGAAAATGACAGCGATCAGCGGCGCCGCAATGAACAGCGGCTTGTAGACGTGCGGCGGAGTCAGATCTTCCTTAAAGATAAATTTCAGGCCGTCCGCCAGCGGCTGCAGCAGCCCAAACGGGCCGACCCGTGTGGGTCCCCAGCGATTCTGCATGTGGCCCACAACCTTGCGCTCGAGCCAGACCGTGTAGGCCACCGCGGTGAGCAGCACGCCGATAACCACCGCCGACTTGATGGCCGACACGACAACGTAGATCCAGATCGGATTGGCGACGAACCAGTTGGCCAAGTTTTGCAGTGCTTCGGGCATCAGTCGGCCGCGACCTCAGCGGGTTTGACTTCGTGACTCTCCATCACTGATTGCAAAGTGCGTGAGTAGCGCCCCAGAGTGCCGGAGGTGAACAGGCTGTCGTTGGCCGGAGAAATGGATTCCGGCTGATGCGCCGCACCCGGGCCGCTTTTCGTGAGCGACGTATGCTCGCTGTTACCTGCCAGCAGATTGATTCGCGAAACGTCATAGCCGGGAACCAGCCGCTGAATTTCATCGAGAATCGCCATGGGATCCAGCGGGCTCAACTTCGGCTCCAACCCTTGATTCTCAAGCCAGACAGCGTGCCGGTCGGCTTCGCCGGATTGCGCGCCGCGCGACTGTCCCATGTCGGCGCGAGTGCCGCCACCGAAGGGCACAAGTTTTCGGACGTCGAAGCCCATGGCATCGGCGATGCGGACGATCATTTCGAAATCAGCTTTCGTGCCGGAAATCTCTCCCGCCTTTTTCACAAGTTGCACGTCGCCGCAGGTGTTGGTCATCGTGCCGGATTTTTCGTAGGCGTTGGCGGCGGGAAGAACCACGTCGGCCATGACTGCGGTTTCGGTGAGGAACATGTCCTGCACGACGACGAAAGTTTTCGAGAAGGCGAAGGGATCAATATTCAGTCGCCGGATGGGATTCGAACCGACTACGTAGAGGGCTTTCAGCTTGCCGCTCTTGCCGGCTTCGACCATGCCGGCGAGATCGAGGCCGGCGGCTGGCGGGATCGTCCATTCTTGATGGAACTCGCTGGTTCCGGCGGTCGGGTGATAGCCGGGGAGCAGGTCGGGATAGAGGCCCATGTCGGCCGCGCCGCGCGAGTTGGCGTAGTCGGCCAGGCAGATGAATTTGGCGCCGGGAAGGGCCGAACCGAAAGCGACGAGAGTGGCGAGGTCGTTGCCGCGAATTTCCGAGCCGAAGATGATGATGAGATTTTGTTCGGCGCGCAGCTTGTCGCGGAGGGCGGTCAAATCCTGCGCGGGCGAGTCGCCCGCGCCCACATCGGCCGGGATAGCTTCCATGGCCGTGTCGTCGCCGGCCAGGAAGGCAGCGACTTTGCCTTCTGCTCCCCCAGGAATCTGATGGAAGCTTGTCGCCTGTCGACGCAGCTTGATCGGTTCGGAATTCACGACATAAAGCCTTGCGCGGTGCAGGCGGACGTTGTTGCGAATCTGCCAGGCCAGCAGCGGATGCTGCTCGGTGGGGTCGTTGCCGATCAGCAGAATCGCCGGGGCGTTGAAGACCTCGGCTATGGTTGCTGTAGCGTTTGGCCCTCCGGCCAGAGCTTGCGCCAGGGCAGGGAAGTCGGCGGTGCGATGATGATCGACGTTGTTCGTCTTCAGCACCACGCGAGCGAACTTCGAGAGCAGGTAGGCTTCTTCATTTGTGGTGCGAGTCGAGCCGATCACGCCGATCGCGGAGCCGCCCTCTTTCTCTCGAACTTCAGCAAACTTCTTTCCGACCAACTCGAATGCTTCTTCCCAGGTCGATGGCGTCAGCTTACCGTTCTTGCGAATCAACGGTTGCGTCAGGCGCTCTTCATGATTGGCGAAATCGAAGGCGTAGCGGCCTTTGATGCATAGGAAGTCGCCGTTGGTGCCGCTCTTGTCGCGATTATCGCCGCGCACGATCTCCATGCCGGTGTCGGACCGGCGCACGCCGAGCGTCGTCTTGCAGCCGTCGCCGCAGTGGGTGCAGACGGTGCCCACGTGCTTCATTTCCCAGGGGCGCGTCTTGTAGCGATACGCGCCGGAAGTGAGCGCGCCCACCGGGCAAATGTCGATGCACATGCCGCACTCTTCGCACTCCAGATGATCTTCTTTATTGGGAGCGATGAGTGAACTGACGCCGCGGTTCTGTACGCCCAGTGCCCACACGTCCATGCCCTCGCCGCACACGCGCACGCAGCGGTAACAGAGGATGCAGCGCGGCCGGTCGAAGAAGACCACCGGAGACCACTGCTGCTCTTCCTTGTGGTTCTTCGCCTCCATGAATTTCGATTCGGCGGCGCCGTAGCTGAACGTCATGTCCTGCAGTTCGCACTCGCCGCCGGCGTCGCAGACCGGGCAGTCCAGCGGATGATTACCGAGCAGCATTTCCAGCATCGACTTGCGCGCCTGTTTGATCTCGTCGCTGTCGGTGGTGACGATCATGCCCTCGCCCACCACCGTGGTGCAGGCGGTTTGCAGCTTGGGCATTTTCTCGACTTTCACCAGGCACATGCGGCAGGCGCCCTGCAAAGAAAGATTGGGGTAATAGCAGAACGAAGGCACTTCGATGCCCACGGTCTTGCAGGCCTCAATCAGCAGCGTGCCCGCGGGGGCGGTGAGTTTTTTGCCGTCGACAGTGAGCGATACGAGTTTTGGAGCCTCAGTCATGTAATTTTGCGATTGAGTGATCGGGTCATTGCGCGATTGAAAAACCAAAGGCGAGGGGCTTATCAATCACAAAATCACCCAATCTCTCAATGACTCAATGCAGCCATCTCTTCCTCCGCGCCTTCTTTTTCGTACGGGCACGGCTTGCCATCTAAGTGATCTTCAAATTCTTTGCGGAATTTTTTCACGAAGGCGATGGTCGGCATTGCGGCCGCATCGCCCAGCGGACAGAAAGTTCGTCCGAGCATGTTCTCCGCCAGGTACTGCATGTTGTCGATGTCTTTTTTCAGGCCGCCTCCGTTGTGGAAGCGAATCAAAGTTTTCTTCAGCCAGTCCGTACCTTCACGGCACGGGATGCACCATCCGCAACTTTCATGCTGATAAAACTTCATGGTGCGCAGGGCAAATTTCACGATGCACTGCTGGTCGTCGATTACGACTACACCGCCGGAACCCAGCATGGAACCGGCCTTGGCGACCGAATCGAAATCCATGGCGACGTCGATTTCATTTGCCGTGAGACAGGGGCACGATGATCCGCCGGGCACGACCGCCTTCAACGCGCGCCCGTTGGGAATGCCTCCGCCCACTTCGTAAAGCATTTTCTTTAAGTTATAGCCCATGGGCAGCTCGTAGACGCCGGGCTTGGCGATGTTGCCGCTCAGGCAGAACAGGCGTGTGCCGCCATTCTTGGGTGTCCCCAGCTTGGCGTACCAATCCGCGCCGCCAAGAATGATGTGGGGAACGTTGGCCAGAGTCTCGGCATTGTTGATGACCGTCGGGCCCGCCCCATAGTCCCACCACAGCAGGGAACGGCGGCCGGATACGCGGAATGCCGCGCTTGCCTTCCAGCGATTCCATCAGCGCCGACTCTTCGCCGACTTCGTACGCACCGGCGCCGCCATGCCAGTAAATGTCGAGATCGCGCCCGCTGCCGAAAATA
Organism: uncultured Acidobacteriota bacterium; assembly: GCA_963800405.1. GTDB lineage: Bacteria > Acidobacteriota > Terriglobia > Terriglobales > Acidobacteriaceae > Sulfotelmatobacter. Next base: position 12,418 of record CAWDBW010000098.1, on the reverse strand, counting down.
TTCTTGCCGATAAATCCTTTGGCGTAGGCGTCTTCGAATCGCTTTCTGCATGATGATCGAAAGATAACGGTACTCGCCGCGAATATAGATGTATCCGCTCTGCGCGCCCACGGCCAGCGCGCCAATCATGACGCCTTCGATCACGGAATGTGGATCGTGCTCGAAGATCAGGCGGTCTTTGCAGGTGCCGGGCTCGCTCTCGTCCCCGTTACAAAGAACATATTTTGGCTTTGCCGATTGCTTGGGCACGAACGACCACTTCATCCCAGTGGAGAATCCCGCGCCACCCCGGCCGCGCAGGCCGGAATTCTTGACCTCGTTGATGATGGCGTCGGGCTCCATGGCGAGCGCCTTCTGCACGGCCTTGTAGCCGTCGAGCTCGAGATAGCGGTCGAGATTGGCCGCACCCTGGCCAAAGCGCCGGGAGACGACCTTTACCTCGTCGGGATGGGAGACTAAGTCAGCCATGAAATTAAGTCATTGCGTCATTGAGTGATTGAGTCATTGCGTGATTGAAAACCGCTGTGCCTTTCAATCGCTCAATCACCCAATCGCACAATCGCCAAATTCTCCTATTGCGTTCCCTTCTTCTTATAGTCGTCGAGAATCCGGTCCATTTTTTCTGCGGTCAGGTTCTCGTGAAAATCGTAATTCACCTGCGCCGCCGGCGCCCAGCTGCAGGCGCCGATGCACTCCACTTCCTCCAGCGTGAACAGGCCGTCGGGCGTGGTTTGTTTGTGGCCGATGCCGAGCTTTTTCGCGCAGTGATGCAGAATGTCTTCTCCGCCGCGCACCATGCAGCTGATGTTGGTGCAGACCTGCACATTGAACTTGCCGCGCGGCTTGGTGGTCAGCATGGAGTAGTAGCTGATCACGTTGCGTACTTCGAGTTCGGTTAGGTCCAGCCGCGAAGCAATCTCCGCGATAACTTCGTCCGACAAGTAGCCGACTTCATCTTGTGCATACAGCAGCGTCGGGACGAGCGCAGACCTCTTCGTCGGATAATGCGGGACAATCTCGGCGAAACGCGTTTCGAATTCTTCAGAAAACTTCATTTGATAATTCGTACTCGGCAAACAACCAGGAGTCAGCTCAAGTCGCTTAAACCAACCGCCAGTACTTCAGGGGAATCCGCGTTAAAGTCCTGATGCAAATGAACGTGGAATCCATCTTTGTATTTACTCAGTGCAATCTTAAGAAGAATCTTTGCCAACGTTAGAAGGCCTGAGCCATTCGCAAATATGAAGGGCACGCCATCGACCATGTCGATGCGAAGACGTTCATTTTCCGCGGTGGAGCACTCGTAGGTAATCCGATCGTGCTTGCTACCGCTTTCCGCCGCTGACTCGTCGTCGAACTCGAAATGGAATACCTTCTTCATATGACCGCCCAATTACAAACTTTAGGAATTTCCCTACCGGTCTATTTCCCCTAACACGATATCGATGCTCCCGATGGCCGCCACAACGTCCGCCAGCAGTCGTCCTTCGCACATCGTCGGCAGCGTTTGCAGATTGGCAAAGCACGCCGAGCGCATGTGCACGCGATAAGGTTTGGCCGTGCCATCGCTGACGATGTAGTAGCCCATTTCGCCGCGCGGCGATTCGACTGCCTGATAGACTTCGCCCGCCGGCACCGCAAAGCCTTCCGTGATGATTTTGAAGTGGTAGATGAGCGACTTCCATCTGCGTCTTCATTTTTTCGCGGTCGGGCAGCACGACTCCGGGCGCATCCGCTTTGATGGGGCCTTCGGGCATGCCGTCCAGCGCCTGGCGCACGATGCCGATCGATTCGCGCAGTTCCTGCACGCGGCACATGTAACGGGCGAACACGTCGCCTTCCTGCGATATCGGGACTTTGAACTGGAACTTGTCGTAGCTCGAATACGGCATATCGCGGCGCAGATCGATAGTCCACGCCGCTGCCGCGCAGGGTCGGGCCGGTGGCGCCGAGTGCGATGGCATCTTCGGCGGTCATGCGGGCGACGCCTTTGGTGCGCATCGTCCAGATCGGATTGCCGGTCAGCAGATTCTCGTACTGATCGATTCGGTCGGGGAAATATCCGGCGAAGTCGCGCACGCGGTCGAAGAACCCGAGCGGCGGTTCCAGCGCGACTCCGCCTACGCGGAAGTACGAAGTCATCATGCGCTGCCCGCCACCATCTCGAACATGCGCAGCACTTCTTCGCGCTCGCGGAAGCAATAGAGGAAGACGGTCAGCGCGCCGATGTCCATGGCGTGCGTGCCCAGCCATACCAGATGCGAATTGATGCGCGTGAGCTCGTTCAGCAACACGCGCAGCCACTGCGCTTTTGGCGGAATCTCCAGCCCCAGCAGTTTCTCCACCGCCAGTACGTAGCAGAGATTGTTGGTCATGGGGCAGAGATAGTCGATGCGGTCGGTCAGGGGCACGACCTGCTGGTAGAACTTGGCCTCGCAGGTCTTTTCGATCCCGGTGTGCAGGAAGCCGATGTCGGGCATCATGCGGACGACAGTTTCACCGTCAATCTCCAGCAGCACGCGCAACACGCCGTGGGTCGACGGATGTTGCGGGCCCATGTTCAGGATCATGGTGCGATCCTGGCCGGGTTCGAGCACGGGAGTGGGAGTGAGATGCGCCATGTTTTACCTGAACCTCAGCGGTAGCCCTCCACCGGATAATCCTTACGCAGCGGGTGGCCTTCCCAGTCCTCGGGCATCAGGATGCGCCGCAGATAAGGATGGCCAGTGAAACGTACGCCGAACAGATCGAAAACTTCGCGCTCGAAATAATTAGCGCCGGGCCATACGGAAGTGAGCGACTCGACCGCCGGACTGTCGCTGTTCAGGTGAACCTTCAGCCGGATGCGCTCTTTTTTCTGCATCGACAGCAGGTGATAGACCACCTCAAACCGGGTTCTGTCGGATACCAGTCGACGCAAGTAATGTCGGAAAGAAAATTGTAGGGGCACGCGGGATCATCTTTGAGCATCGAGCAAGCCTCGCGGAGGAAAGCGCCGATCGACATAAATCGTCATTTCCTCGCGATCGAACTTTACGCCGGTCACGGCCGCCGCGTTCCAGGCGAGCAGCCGGGCCACGGCGGGATGGTTCTTCAGTTGCTCGATATCGGTAATGGCGGGGGCCAGCGGCATTAGAAGTTTCCTCGCTTGGCGAGAGGTTTCGCCCCAGTCCAGCACGCCCTTCTTCCAGATATAGAAGAATCCGACCAGGAAAATCCCGATGTACAGCAGCATCTCCCAGAGGCCGAAATGGCCCTGACCCTGATCCTTGAGTTGGCGCAGAATGACCGCCCAGGGATAAATGAAAACGGCTTCAACGTCGAACAGAATGAACAGCATAGCGACCAGATAGAACTTCACCGAGAAGCGCTGCCGGGAGTCGCCCACCGGGGTCATGCCACATTCGTAAGGCGAGAGTTTGGCGCGGGTCGGCTTACGCTGCCCCATGCAGCCAGGAAAGCACCACCATCGCAGCCGCAATAGCGCCCGCCATAAGAATATGGATCAAAAATGGGAGGTAGCGAGCGAAGTAATTGTCGGGCATAGGATGAGATGGATATAATTCGCGCCAAGCGTTGGTAAACGTTCTAGATTATGGGCTTACACTCAGAGTGTCAAGCGAACGAGCGAGCAAATTGGGTAATTGTGTAATTTGGTAATTGAGGAATTGAAAACCGGCCCCGAATCAGCGTGGGCTGCCGGCTTCGCGGATTTTTCAATGACTCAATTACACAATTACGAAATTACACAATCCCTATGATTTTTGGCTTCAATACCGACGTCAAGCATGGCGACACGATCTACCACGTGCAGAGCGAAGCGCGTGAAAGCGAACTCCTTCTGCAGACCCAGGTCTTCGTGCGCGGGCGCTGCATCGGGAAGCGGGCGACCTCTTACGCCAGCAAGCCCAGTGAGACGCCCATCGGAGACGCGCAGAAAGAGCAGCGCCTGCGCGAGCAGCACCGTCTGGTGCTGGATGCGATCCGGGAAGGCAAGCTGGACAATGTACTGGACCATCCCGAAGCCGATACTCTGGCGGCGGTGAAAGAATTGGACGTGCAATGGCTGAACGCGGAGTCGATTCACTTCGACCGCAACCTGACCATGCAGTTGCGCGTGACCGAAGGAGGCGCGGCGGCGTCCGGGGCGCGCCTGACCTTCCGCCTGGCCCGTCCCGGGGCAGCGCCCTTCTATACCCAGACGGTGGCCGACTCGGGCGGCGCGGCCGAGATAAGAATTGAAGTCGACGAAGCCGAATTGCCGGATTCGACGCTGTTGGTGCAAATCAACCAGGAAGGCCGGACAGCAACCCGCAAGTTCGTGCTGCGCAAGGCGGAGTAGGGCATTCCGTGCGTCCAGCCGCGGAGCGGCGCAAGAATACAGCCCACGGCGCAAGCCGTGGGGCAGCGAGCCTGACTTGCACAAGCCCCGAAGGGGCGAAAGATACTCCACTCGCATGAAACTCCACATCAATGGGGACGAAAAGTCGTTCGACTCTCCACTCACTCTCGGAGCCCTCGTCGAAATCCTCGGCATGAAATCCGATCGCGTGGCCGTGGAGTTGAATCTCGACATTGTGCCCCGCGACCGCTGGGCCGCGACTGCGCTCAACGAAGGCGACCGGCTGGAGATTGTCCACTTCGTTGGCGGCGGCGTTGGCGCCAACTTCCTGTAGGAACTCTGTTAGTCACCCCTTTTCCACCGATTCTCTGCTTGACCTTCGCCGCGGCGTGCCTAAAATGTTTGAAACATTCGACTTGAGGATTGTTTCAAACATATTTGAGGGATTATGCAAGACCGCTTCACATCGCACGAAGTGATGGCTCTGACGGGGATCACGCCCCGCCAGCTGCAGTGGTGGGACGAGCGCGGCGTGGTCAAGCCGGAGCGCGAGGGTCATCATCGGCTGTACTCGATGAATCATCTGACCGAAGTGGCGGTGATCTGCGAGTTGCGGCGTAAAGGGTTTTCGCTGCAAAGCGTGCGCAAGGTCATGCGCTTTCTCGAGCGCGAGGTTGGTAAGGGGCTGGCCGAGATTGTGAGCCACGGCTCCGACTATCACCTGCTGAGCGACGGCACACATTTATATCTGGAGACTTCCGCCAGCCAGATCGTCGACATTCTAAAGAACTCCGACCAGCCGATTATGGCGGTGTGCCTGAGCGACGCGGTGCGGCAGGTGCGGGCTGGGGTCATCTCCGGGAAGACGAATACTTCAGTAACTTCGCCCGATCACCGCAGGCGTGCTAAAAAAGCTTCGTAGGCAGTGGGATGGGAATCACAGCACGAACCAGAACTTCGGAGTCGGACTTCGTAGTCGGGAATAGGGACACAGGAGGAAGACATGGTCGGTGAACTGGACCTTCTCAACGAGTGGATTCCGGAGCAGATGCAGCCGGGTACCGTCTTCGTGCTGGAAAACGCCGGGGAAATCGGCGAAAAGGAAGATCCTTACTGGGCCGTGCTGTCCTGCCCGTCGTGCGGCATGCTGGGATTGATCACGCGCAAACAGATTAACGGCTTCATTCCTGTGATCTGCGGATCGGAGCACTGCTCGGCGCAGTTCTTCATCCGCGAGAGCGAAGTGGTGGTGCGCAAACCGTTCTAAGATTGGGGGATGGGCGCCCTCGCCCGCGAAATCAACAGGCCCGCTTCACATTATTCAAACTCTACAGGCCGATGGCGGCGATAAAACTTGTAATGTCTGGAGTCAATTCTTCGGCGCTATCTGCCCCTGCGATTTGATCAACCGTTACAATCGGCCAAGGTGGTCCGGAACGCAGGTCGAATGCGATCGACTCAATCCCTCCGTTGCCTCCGAAGAACATAAATTCTGGGAATTGCTCGATGATGTCTTCGTTGTGGCACAACTCTAAGCAGTCCTTTGCGGAATAGAGCTGAAACCAGAGCGGGGCCAACGCTAGCGGGCCCTCGCCGCCATTGCCGAAGCGCAGCAAGTCAAGATACTCGGTTGGCAACTCCGCCCGCGCTCTCGATAGCAGTTCGGCAAGGTCCGATTCCGAGGCCGGCGGCTCGGGTTGCCATTTCCGGTTTGGTTGGCTGAGAATCTCCGCCACTTTCATGCGCTTCCTGGACCTTTCGCGCGCGACACCGCCTGCGCCACGCAGAGATCATCGATGGCTCACTCGCTGTAACTCCACCGGTACCTGCTCGACGATCTCGATTCCAAATCCCTCAAGCGCGGCTACTTTCTTTGGACGATTGGTGAGCAGGCGGATGCGGTGCAGATTCAGGTCGGAGAGGATTTGGGCGCCGATGCCGACTTCGCGCTGCGTCTGCTTTTCGTTGTCGAGCAGGGCTGGGAGTTTGCGGCCGCGGTGGAAGCTGAGGGCAGTGCGCTCGCCGACGCGTTCGACGGAGAATCCTTGCGACGTCTGGTGCAGGTAGATCAGCGCGCCGCGGCCTTCCTGGGCGATGCGGCGGAGAGCGCCTTCGAGCGTGGCGTGGCATTCGCAGCCGGTCGCGCCGAACACGTCGCCCATGAGGCAATGGGCGTGCATGCGGACCAGGACTGGAGTTTCAGTGTGCTCGATATCTCCTCTAACTAGCGCGACGTGCGATTCGCCGCCGTCGACTTCACTTGCGTAGGCGATCAGGCGGAATTCGCCGAAGCGGGTGTCGATGAGGGCCTCGCCCACGCGATGCACGTAGCGCTCGTGTGCCATGCGATAGCGGATGAGCTCGGCGACAGTGAGCATCTTCATCTGGTGCTCGCGGCAGAATTCGATCAGGTCGGGCACGCGGGCCATGCTGCCGTCGTCCTTCATGATTTCGCAGATGATGCCGGCGGGAACCAGGCCGGCGAGGCGGGCGAGATCGACGGAAGCTTCAGTCTGGCCGGCGCGGACGAGGACTCCACCTTTGCGGGCGCGCAGCGGGAACATGTGTCCGGGACGAGCTAGGTCGCTGGGCTTGGTGGCGGGATCGATTGCCACTTGAATGGTGCGCGCGCGGTCATGAGCGGAGATGCCAGTCGTGACGCCCTGACGCGCGTCGATCGCCTCGCAAAATGCAGTGCCGAATTGCGAAGTGTTCTCCGAAGTCATAGGACCGATGTTGAGGTGTTCGAGGCGCTCTTCAGTCATGGCGAGGCAGACCAGGCCGCGCCCGAACTTGGCCATGAAGTTGATGGCTTCGGGCGTGACTTTTTCGGCGGCGAGGGTGAGGTCGCCTTCGTTCTCGCGGTCTTCGTCGTCGACCACGACGATCATGCGGCCAGCGCGGATTTCCTCAATCGCGTCGGGGACGTCGGTGAAGGGGTGCTGGGGGCTCATATTAGGGTGATTGTAACAACGGGGCGGATTGGCTTGAATATCCGCTCAGATTTTTTTTTCTGGCCCATCGGGTAAAATCCCTGCTTTGTTTGGGTTAGAGAGAAGCGGCATGAGCGCTCGGCTGTAAAATATTGAGAATGAATGGGTTACTGGCAAAATATTGCGGAGTAAGGAGTTAGAGCGGGACGCGCGGCGATGCGGCGGCGGTGCCGGCCGACGGCTGGATTCGCTTTCGGGAGACTTTGCGCACATGAGGAAAGTATGCGCGTTTCCAAATCCTCAGTAAAGGTTGTTCGTCACACCTCCGGCTGTGGAAAAAAGGAAGCTTCACCGCCCAACCGGGGGACGTCGGGGTATTGCTGGTTTATCCTGTAGAGGAGGTCCCGTAGGAGGGACCTGGCGATGAGCACCTGCCCCCTCTGTAAGAATCCTCAGTCCGGCCCAATCGTACGTAGCCATCTCATGCCTGCGGCGCTGTACTTGAAAACGCGCGCCGATCGGCCCGGAGGCTCTCGCATTCTGGTGTTGACGAGCAAGACCGTTACGCCTACCGACAAACAGATTCAAGATCAACTGCTGTGCGTAACTTGCGAGGATTGCCTAAACAAGAACGGCGAGAAATACGCGATGTCGCAGGTCCACAACGGGCGGGTCTTTCCGCTATTCGACAGATTGAGCGTGGCCATGCCGGTGTCCTCGGGACTAGGTGTCGAGAAGTTCTCCGGAGATTCGGTCGGAGTCGAGACCGATAAGCTGGCGCACTTTGCGCTTGGCTTGTTTTGGAAGGCCTCTGTCCACACTTGGCTTGCGCATGACGGTAGCACAATTCATCACAGCCTTGGAAAGCATGAGGAAGCGGTCCGCCAATATTTAGTAGGCCGCACGGTGTTCCCAGGGGACTTGGTCCTGATCGTAACAGTCTGCACGGATTTTTATTCCCAAAACAACTTCTATTCTCCATGTGAAGTCACCGGAAACCGAATCAAAAGCTACGGGGTCTTAGCGCGCGGAATACACTTTAGGATCTTCATCGGCGCTGACCTGCCTGGTGTGGTTCGGGACAGTTGTTGTGTTACTTCAAGCGGTAGGCCGATATTCTCGGGGGACTGCTCGAATATCTCTGGACATGCGTTTAGGTTCCTGAATGCGACTTCCCGCTTATCGAGGGGCATGAGGTCTGCGCTCTAGCGGGGCTGCTGCGTTTTTTGCCTAAGAAAAAGGGGACGGATTGAAATGAAAGCCAAGTACATGCTCGCACTGATTCTGCTCACCTTCTTCCTCCCTGCGATGTCCCAGACGATGCAGTCCGCGGGTTCGCGGTCAGTCTTGCGCGTGTGGGTGCAAGGCGATACCAGCCGACTCCCCGATTTTGTCGAGAGTTGCAAAAAGGAGTTCGGTGAGAGGAACATCGATCTCAAGATCGCGGCTCCCGAGACTGCATTCGATTACAACATCGTGGTTGTGCAGGAATCTTCTGTGGCAGGAGCAGCTGGGGCAGTTGTCGTTCTTGATCGCAAGGGGCAGTTTGTAGCGTCGGTTGTGCGTTCGGGACGATTGTCGGGTATGGGTGCATTGAACGCGTCGGCGAAGGAGCTCGCGAAGAAAATGGCGATACTGCACAGCGAGTAGGCGAGTACGATTCCAGAAGGCTTTTCGCGGCTATCCAGCCAGTTCACGTTCGGCGCCGCGGAAAAGTGCGCGCATGGCGCGGAGGACCCAGCGGATCATGAGCACGATGATCACGACGAAAATCGTGGCCAGTGTGCCGGCTACGTAGGGATGGCGCGTGGCCAGCCAGGTCAGGCCGATGGCGAGGACGTCTTCGCCAACACTCAAAGAGATATTTGAGAAGGGCTCGGGCGAGGGGGTGACGGCGGCGCGGGCGGCGGTTTTCCCGCTGTGGGCGATGAGGGCTACGGCTGCTCCGAGGAGCGTGGCCAGGAGTTGGTGATCGGGGGAAAGCTGGGCGGTGGCCTGGTAGGCGAGGAGTCCGGCGACGGGGACGCGGATGAAGGTGTGCAGGGCGTTCCAGATGAGGTCGAAGGCGGGGATTTTGTCGGCGAAGAACTCGAGCACGAAGAGCGCGAGGCTGGCGGCGATGACGGGCCAGCCTTGGAGGAGATGCAGTCCCGGCGGCAGCGGGAGATGGCCGAAGTGGGCCAGCAGGCCGAGGACGGCGACGGTGGCGTAGAGATTGAGGCCAGCGGCGAAGCCGATGGCGCACAGCAAGGCGAACAGTTCCGCGGGCGGGATTTCGAGGACGTTCAGCATCGGGAATCAGGTCTTCTTAGGTCTTGGGTCTTAGCTCTTGGGTCTTAGGTCTTGGGTCTTAGGTCTTGACACTCTGAGTTGTCAGCGACATTTTCCTCACCTAAGACCTAACACCGAAGACCGCAGTGCCGGTAGCAAGAAATAAAGGGCCGCTCCTTATTGCAGAAGCGACCCCTAAGAAGCCATCCAGTCCGGATTTACAGAGTGGACTCGATCTCGAAGCCCCAGGCTTCCAGAAGAGGCTCGGGGATGTACTTGGAGTTCTTGTTGCGGCGGGCCCACTCGCGCAGGCGGGTCGACCGCAGGTACTGGTCTGGAGAAAGCTTGTACTCGCGTACAACCTGCTCGAATTCAGTGATGGTCGGGGTGATGGGACCGATCGGCTCGGGCTTGCCCCAGTTCGGATTTCCGCGTCGCTTGGCCATGAAAAATGCCTTTCCACTCAGGGGAATGAAATTGCAAACTCACCTAACTATATGATTCTCCGAGTCGTCTGCAGGATTCACGCAGCGAAGCTGGAACTCCGCGCCCGATGGCAGACAAAACTAGGTCTACGACTGCTTCGCACCCAATGACTAATCGGAGACTCACCATCTTATAGTGGTTTTGGCTTGAAAGTCAACCTGGAATGGCTGCGAAATTCTTGAGGGGATGTCATTCAAGAGCATGCAAATTAAACTAGTTAGGCAACGGCGAGCGGGGCTGACCCTTAGTGTGGGAAAGCAGGTTCCTCACCGGTCTTGGAGGGGGATCGGAATGACAGGAAAGGTAAGGAGTCGGTCGGGGATTCCTGCAGGTTACATTGGTAACGCACTCCAACCGCAGTGACGTTGATTGAGAGGCAGGATGGACTTAGAGTGCAGAGAGGGTATCTCAGTTTTGCGGTCCCCGGGCGGTTCGGCAGCGCCCGCGGAAAATATCGTCTGGCAATCAGATCCCTGAGCGGTTGATTAGGATGGGCCCGGCATGAGTCTGAAATCGTTGGTGCTGTGTGCGGATGAAAAAATCGTACGGGTCTTGCGCCGCGTGCTGGGCGATTTGGATATTGAAGTAGATTTGTGCGGGGACGCCGACAGCGCGCTGCGCAAGCTGACTCGGCAACGGTTTGAAGCCATCATTGTGGACGTGACCGACGACGGGGCCTCGGATGTGCTGCGCAGTGCGCGCAGCGCTCCGTGTAACCGGCAGGCGGTGGCGGTCGCGATTGTGGATCCTATGATTGGGCTGAAGGCGGTGTTCGGCCTGGGAGCCCATTTCGTCCTGTACAAGCCGGTGTCGAGCGAGCGGGCGAAGTCGAGTTTCCGGGCGGCGCGGGCGTTGATGAAGAGCGAACGCCGGCGCAACGCGCGGGTCGCGGTGGAGATTCCCGTGATCATGCGAAGCCCAGAAGCCGGCGGCAACATGAAGGTGACGACCATCGACCTGAGCGAAGGAGGCATGGCGGTGAATGTGCCCAAGCGGCTTCGGCCTAGCGGGCGCTGGCAGGCCGTGTTCACTTTGCCGGGATCGGCAGCCGCGCTGGAACTTCCCGCCGAATTTGCCTGGGAAGGGGAAAAGGCGCAGGCCGGTCTGCGCTTCCAGCAAGTCACGCCGGCAGCGGCGCAGCAGTTGCGGGAGTGGTTGAAACAGAATTCACCCGACGCCGAGCAGGACGATCCGCCGATTCGTTGCCAGCTCACCGATCTTAGTCTGGGGGGATGCTATCTGGAGATGGCGTCGCCGTTCCCGGCGTCGAGTCGAGTGACCCTGTCGATGCGCGCCGCCGGGGTGGAAGTGCGCGCCCACGGCGTGGTGCGGATCATGCATCCGGATAAGGGGATGGGAGTGGAATTCACCCAGGCGACGCCGGAACATCGGAGGGCGGTGGAAGTATTTCTGGCAGTGCTCAACGAAAATCGCTCGCTGATGCCGGAGTTGCTGGTGGAACCGGAGGGACTGGAATCGGAGCCCAGCCCGGGCAAAGCGACGGCCGACACCGATGATCCATTGCTGCAGTTGTTCTATGGCGAGGCGCTCACGGCGGAGCAATTCCGCGAAGTGCTGCATAAGCAGCGAGGCATCGCGTCCGCGAGCAATTCCCCGGCGGCCGCTGCAGCTAACTGCAGTACGTCCTACGTCAGACGTCTTAATCCAGCATCAGCATCCCTAAAAAGGCCTCGCTGCGTCTTCTACGTTAAGACGATTCGTCGGGCGGCATCCCTGGGCTAGAATGAAACGCGAGCCGGGATGGCGAAATTGGCAGACGCAGCGGACTTAAAATCCGCAGGGCCGAAAGGCCTGTGGGGGTTCGATTCCCCCTCCCGGCACCAGCGAAACTGCGAAGCCCTAGAATGTCTGTCAGCCGCTATCGGAGTCCAGCTTCGCTCTCGAACGGCGAGCTGGCTTCTAGCCGCCACGAAGGCTTCTGATCTCCGCCCGGCTGCTCGTTCACACAAAAGCCCTGCAAGCTCTACGAAAAGATTCCAGACGCCTATGTCCAAGCTTCTGGACATATTCAACGTATGAGCCAGGATAAACAGTGGGATTGCGGTCCGTCCCGCTCTCCCGCCCAGTTCCAGCACGCGTGAGCCGAGACCGCGAAGGAACATGCGGTCATGCGATACGAAGATCATGGTGCCTTCGAAATCCTTCAGCGCTATCACGAGCATTTCCTTGGTCGCGAGATCCAGGTGATTGGTCGCTTCGTCGATCACCAGGAAGTTCGGTAGGTTGAAGAGCATGCGTGCGATGGCCAGCCGCGATTTTTCTCCGCCGGAGAGGGAGCGGATCTTTTTATCTGTGTCGTCGCCGGAGAACTGGAACGCTCCCGCCAGGCTCCGCAGCGCCCCGAGACCGTCCTGGGGAAGATCCT
>CAWDBW010000097.1:0-28752 GCA_963800405.1 uncultured Acidobacteriota bacterium | reverse complement strand
CCAGTTCGCTGCCTTTAAACTTTGAGACGGCGTCGCGAGTCAACTGCTCGAATTCCGCGTTTCTCTTGTAGCGCACGTAGAAGCGCGCCAGTTTGTCATACCATGACTTGTCAGGAAAACGCGCCATGGCGCGGCGGTAGATTTCTTCCTGCTGCGAGCCCAGCCGGTTCTGATCGAGAAACACCGCGAGGCGTTCATAGAGGCCGGGGTCATCGGGGTTGCGGTCGATCTCGCGGCTCAGCACGGCGAGTGCTGGCGGAATCTGCTTCATCTGCACCAGTCGCGCCAGGTACCGTTCCAGAACGCGCGCGTACTCCGGCGAGCGCGCGCCGGTTTGCCCTGACTGCACCTGGGTCGCGCCTAATTGAAAGGACTCGCCGGCTCTGTGCCGAGGGACAGCGTTTGCTTCCGCAGCCTCGCCTTGTCCTTCTACTCCCTCTTCTCCATCTTCGCTTTCCGCGTCCGACGCGGCGTTCTGATTGGAATACAACGAGCGCGGTGTGTAGTTGCTTCCAGAATCGTAGGCAGCCTGGGTCGAACCCAGAGGCACGTTCTGCGCCTTGTCGGCGAGTTCCTGCAACACGGAATCGTAAATCGCGAACTCACTTCTAGAGTCGTTCTTGCGGGCGTAGGCGTCCGCCATCAACAACGCGACAGAGGTACGTTCCGCAGCGTTCGGAAAACTCGCCAGAAATTCGCGCCCGCCCTGGATGACGGCATCGCTCTCGCCGGAGTTGGAGTAGAACTCAAGCAGTTGCGCGTGCAGTTCCGGACGGCGCGGGGAATTGGGAAACTTCGAATCGAGCAAAGCCAGCAATTCCGCGGCGCGAGAGCGATGAAAGTACGGCACCGCACGCTGCTCTTCCTCCGAGTACTGCGAGGCAGGCTGCGTGGTGTTCAGGAGCAGCGACAGAATTCCGTTGAAGTATTCCGGCCCTCGATCCATGGTGGCAATGTCGCGATACATGGAGAGTTCGCCGGAACCCAGACGGATCGGCGTTTCCGGCGCGGTCAGCAGGAGACTCGTGAGGCCAGCGATGGCGGTGGCCTGCGCGTCCGGAAAATCTTTACTGTTGCTGTTGTAGAGGGCGAAGTAGTAGCGGGCCGACTCGGGATAGACGTGAACATCTTCCAACAGACGCGCACACACGTAGAGTTCCTGCGCGGTCCAAGGCGACTTGGCGGCTTCCTTGTGCAGGCGAAAGTCGGAGATCGCCTGCTGTGCGACGTCGATCTTGCCCTGCTGCTGGTAGTAATAGAAGATGCGCGCCGTGGCGTTGAGGTCTTCCGGGTTGGCGACGAGGGCGACATGGGCGTCGTCGCGGAATTTGCGCAGGTTTTGCGTGTCGCGCAGAAGGTCGAAATAACTTTTCACCAGTTGCGGATCCCAGAGCGGCTGAAAGCTCTGCTCGTAGACCGACAAGCCTTCGCGCACCGAGCCTCGGCGATATTCCAGCATCGCCTTGGCCTTCACCGGAAATATCTGATCGCTGGGAAATTGCTTGCGGTAGTCCGCAATGAGCTGTCCAGCGGCAGAATATTCTTTCTCCGCAACCAGGAATTGCAGAAGGCGAGTGTAGAGCGCCGGTTCGTCGGGATAGCGTGCGATCCAGGCGTGGTACTGGGTAATGGAGACGTCCTTCGGCAGCCCTTGGGTTTGTATCACTCCGAAGATGCGCTCAAACGCTTGCCAGGAGCGCTGTTGCGCAGGTGCTGTGAGTTTCTCCGCGGCGATGGCCGGAGCATTCGCAATCAGGGAGAGCGTCTTGATTTCGTCCGCCGGACGAAGACGCTGATGGTAGAAGTCAGCGACCGCGAGCTGAGCGCTGATTTTGTCGGAAGAATTGTCGACGTACGCTTTCCAGTCCGATTCGGCAGCAGTGAAATCGAGTTGCTGCTCATCTTCGAGGGCGCGCAATGAATAAAGCTCCGCATTATGCGGCTGAGTCTTGATCAACTCCGTGAGCGCGGGCCGGGTTTCGCGCGGAGGGCGGCGGAACGCGACCGCGCCGTTGGGCAACGACATCATGCGAAAGAAGACGGCTTCGACCGCGCTGGCGGCGTCGATGTTGCGAATCCACGAGGGTAACTCTCCGACGGCGGAAACAGTGCAGCCAATGGCTGCAAAGAAGATGGTCACCGCGACCAGGCGCACGCGCCGGGTCGTTGAATCGCGGGTCATCGTATCAAGGAAGCACTTCAATCTGCACCTCCTGCGTACCAATGTTGTGAGCAATATCTTCGGCGGTGACAATCAGCTTGTATGTGCCGGGAATGGTCTCGTCGGGAATGGTGAGCACGCCGGTGTTGGCGGCGGCTTTGACGTCCCAGCGCAATGCTACCGGCGCGGTGCCTTCCATTCGCGCTACGAGAGTGCGCGTACTTTCAGAAGCGCCGACTCGCAGATCGATGGTCTGGCCGCGCTGATAACGCCTGCGGTCGAGCTTCACCTGAACCACCGGCGGCTTGCTGGCAATCACGAAGGTCTTCGACTCACGATAGGTGTGTCCGACGTGATCGTGCAGGATCAGGCGGACGGTGTAGGTCCCGTCCTGCATGTCAGTGGGCGCGAGAAAGCGCGTCTGCCAGACGTCCTCGGACGAAAGATACCGAAGCGACTGCACCAGGCCAAACGGAAACAGGGCGACGACCGACGTGATGGATTCGTCGGTCTTGACGCGCAGAATCGGATCGCCGGGGCGGATGACGCGCGGCCGCAGCAACGCACGCGGCACCGCCAGGAACGACGTATATGGAGTGACAAATTTGTATTGACGGGCAAGGCGAATGATTTCGTCGATGGTGGCCTGGTCCTCGCCGTCGCGTTCGATTTTTTCGAGTAAGGCATCGACACGAGCCCGCGCCCACAGCCGCGGCAACTGCGGATGATCGAACGATTCGCGCGGCAGGCTGGTCTTGCCCGTCATTTGAACCGCGGCACCGTCGCGTACGCCGTGCACTGTGAAAGAAACGTCTTCCTGGGGCTTCTGGTAGCGTCCCACCCAGGAGGCCAGTGAGCCCGAAAACGTTGAGGCCTGCAGCGGATAAACCGTATCGACTGTGGCATCGGGCGTGATGGAGAGACCGAGTTGTCCGACCGGGCTGCGTCCAATCTTGGAAAGGAACGAGTTCAGCTTGAAGTCCATGGGTTCGGTCGAGAGCACTTGCTCGAGCAGTCCATCCTGACGGGCGAGCATACGAAACAGCGGCAGGTTGGCGTCGTCACCGACGGCGAAAATGTACGTACGCGGACGCTGTGTGTCGGGGAGTTGCTGCCACGCCGACGCATACCACGCCGCGAGTTTTCCATTCTGAATCGGACCGCGAGTGGCGCCTCCGTCGCTGAGAATGACCAGATATGTGTTGCCCGCTCCCGGCGCGGAAGCCTGCTGCAAGCCGGTTTGCAGGGCCCGCTGCAGATCGGTACCGCCACGCAGGCGGCTATCGCGGACGGCGGCAATGGCGCGCTGAATGCTGCCGGCGTCCGCCACGGTCACCGGCACAACTTGAGTTTCGTTATTGAACAGCACCAAGCCGAAGTGATCCGCGGGGCGCAGCGTGTGCAGCAAAGTTTCGAGAGCTTGATAGCTGCGCTCCAGTTTCTCCCATTGCATGGAGAGCGAAGTATCGAACAGCACGATGACCGTCTTGGGCGCGCCGGTGGGCGCGCCTGCCGACGGAACGGAAGCGCTCCCGAATCCCAGCAGAGCCTCAGCCTCGAAGAATCCCGGCTCGTTGGTGCTGCGGACGGGCGCGGTCTCGGTCGGCGCAGGCTGGCCGCTGACCGGGTTTCTGTAGGTCAGCAACTGCAAAGTATCTGCCGCGGCAGGGTCGAGATCGTAAGTCGCGACAAAGTCTTCGCCGAGGTTCACGTTCTGTCCTTCGAAGTGAGCCTGCACCAGGTGAGGCGTGTTCTGGTCGATTTGCAGAGGAAATGATTTGGCCGGGGCCTGGAAGTTACGGATCGCGTGCGCGGTGTGCAATTCGAAATTGATACGGAGATGAGCCGCGGCCTGCGCCTGGTAAGCGTCGGGCCGCAGTGGAATCGCAAAATACGATTTGAGATTCTCCACCGGGATAGATTCGTGATACTCGATCTCCAGCCGCTTTGTGCCCCACCCCGGAATCGGAACAATGCGCGCGCTGAAGACCGAACTGCGCTTGGCTTCCTCGGCGCCGCGTTCGCCCATCTGCAGCAAGCCGGGGTCAATCGATTGCTGCTTGAGCTGGTTGTAGATTTCTTCGGCGCGCTTGCGTTCCAGAATCACTGCCGGCAGGCGCACAGGCCCGTCCCAGGTGGCGAAATCGGAAATCGTGGCGTGGCTGGGCAGCGCGAAAATGTAGTTCCCTTCTTCAATGGCGCCGGTGTGGTTGGCAAATATCTGGCGCACGAAGACGCGCGCGTCCCCGTTGTCGATGCGCACGGTGATTTCCATTTCTTCGAGCGAGAGGATTGCCGGATTCGGCTGCTGCTTGTCGCGGGGGATGAGAACTCCCGCGTCGCCCAAGAGCGGCGCCGCCGTCCAGAAGAACGTGCATAGCATAAGGAGAGCGGACAAAACCAGTTTTTTCATGAGTGCAGCTTCTGCTCTGGTATGCGGACCAGGCCGTTATCCGTGCCAATGTAGATGTACCCGTTGACCGCGGCGAGTGCAGTCACGTTCAACGACGGCAAGCCGTCGTGGATGACCGACCAGTGCCCCGACTGGCGATCGTAGAGATACAAACCTTCGCCCAGAGTTCCGGCGAGTACGTAGTTGGTTGTGACCAGCATCGCGTTTGGATTCACTTCGAACGGGCCGGAACCGGTTTCAAACGAACTAAACCTTCCAGAACGGTCGAGGCCGAGAATGCCAGCGCCGTAGGTGCCGACCATCCATTGCGAGCCGACCGGAACGACAGCGGTAATCCAGTTGTGCTTCAGATTGGAAGTTGTAGTCGTATAGTTCGCTGTGACGTCGCCCTTATTCAGCAGCGACAGGCCGCCGAGGGTTCCGGCCATGAGTTCGTCGCCGGAAACGCCGAGCGCATAAATGTGGTTACTCACCAGGCCGTGAAACGCGTACATGCTGCGCGCGCCGCTAGCGTCGAGGAACGTCAGGCCCGCGGGAGTGGCCAGCGCGAGGCCGTCGCGGTAGGCGACCACATCGGTGACGTGGTCCGCAATGAGTCCGTCGGCGCGGGTCAGGACTTGCTGTTCGCTGCCCGAGTCGTCGAAGCGCACCAGGCCGTTGGCGGTGGCGACGTCGATTGCTCCGGTCTTCGCATCTGGAAAGATGCGATTCACACAGAATACATGCTCGTCTTCGACGTGCCGGGCGCGGCTGTTGTCGGATGCGAGAAGATCGAGGCCGCGATCGAAGTAGCCGACCCACAAGTGCCCGCTGGCGTCGCCAGCGAGGGCAGAAATGTTTCGGTCGTTCAACACAGCATTGCCCGCCTCGAGCACGCGCTGCCAGCCGAAGGCGTGAGGGTTCATACGATAGAGACCGTTGCGGACCACGGCGAATACCGCGTCGCCCGAGGCAAAGACCTGCCGCACCTCCGCCAACTGCGCTCCCGGCCCCTGCGTTCCTGGCCCCTGTGTTTCTGGGTCGAGGTTCGGATTAGGGCGACGGCCTTCCAGTGGGATCACGATGACGCCCTGGTCCTCTGATCCCACATAGAGCCGCGTGGGCTCGGCTAGCAGCGCGGTCGCGAGCACTCCCGGAGCCAGCACGCGGGACAAGCGGCCAGCGTTGAAAACGGCAACTCCAGTGGCAGTGCCCGCGTAAGTGTTTTCGCCGGAGATGGCGAGCGACAACACTTGCGGATCGGGCAGCCCTTGAGCCTCGGCGAAACTTTCCGTCTCGCCCGCATGAAAGTGCAGCACGCCGCGATTCAGCGTAGCCACCCATAAATCGGACTCGTTCCCGGCAAGCGCGGTCACGTAGAGGGCGTCGAGCGTGGGATGGAGAACGGCAATCTGCTTTCCGTCGTAGACCAGAACTCCCCGCTTCTTGGTTCCGATCAAAAGATGTCCCGAACGAACAGGAAGGATTGCCGTGATAGCGCGGGCATCGGCGCTGGCGGGCAGGATCTGGCGGAAGGCGCGGCCGCTGAAGGCGAGGACCCCGTCGTTGGCAGTCGCCACGATCAACTCCGGTTCGCGCGAGTCGGCCAGAACTGCCGGAGCGAGCGCAACTAGCGGCGACCCGGGAAGCTCGCTGCCGACAGCATATTGATGGAGCAGGGAACCGTCCGGCGTATATTCCTGTAGCCCCGCAGGTCCGGCGAGATAAAGATGATCCTGAAAACGTGCCGCCTGTAGGAAAACCGCGGGAGAGCTGACGGCTTCGAATCCGGCGTTGAGTACTGTAGGCAGCGGTCGCGTTGTGAAGCGGAACTCGTGCTCGGAGCGAACCTCCTCGACAGCGAAACGCATGGCCCGCGAACTGCGCCACACGACCAGCGCTCCCAGCGCGACAGCCACCGTCAGTACCACCACAACTGCCACACGCGCGGAGAGGAACAAAGGCCGCTTCATAACTCCTCTGACCGGGAAAGTGAACTATAAACTGCAAACCCGGCGGTGCAAATTGGAAAGCAAGGTACGGACCAAACTTCTTGACCAAGTCAGGAAAGGGTCTCACGGCGGGAGTGTGTGGATCAGAGTGTATGCTGCCGCAGACACTGTCTCAGGAATGACACAGCGAGAGAGCAGGATTCTTAAATAGATGCTGGCCGACGCAAGTTGTTCAACGAACCGGCCAGGTCGTAGGCACGTCAACATACGAGCGATCGAGGGCAGCGACCGATGGACAGCCCAGCAGTCGAAGCGTGCGCTCAACGTCAGATCGCAGAATCTCGATCGCTCGCGCCACCCCCGCCGGCCCGGCGGCCGCCAGTCCGTAGGCGTACGCTCGCCCGACGAGAACGGCGCGCGCTCCCAGGCAAAGCGCCTTCACAATGTCACCACCGCGGCGGACTCCTCCATCCATGAGCACTTCAACCTGGCCTTTGACGGCCGCAACCACTTCGGGAAGCGCCCGCAGAGTGGGGGAAACCGAATCGAGTTGACGGCCACCGTGGTTCGAGACCAC
This sequence comes from uncultured Acidobacteriota bacterium, assembly GCA_963800405.1. Classification (GTDB taxonomy): domain Bacteria; phylum Acidobacteriota; class Terriglobia; order Terriglobales; family Acidobacteriaceae; genus Sulfotelmatobacter. Next base: position 21,670 of record CAWDBW010000097.1, on the reverse strand, counting down.
CACCGCGGCGACGCCTTCGTCCACGGCGCGGCGGGCATCGTCGCCAGTCAGAAGACCTTTGACCACGATCGGCCCCGGCCACAGTTCGCGAATCCAGCGCAAGTCTTCCCAAGTCACGGTTGCGCTCGCCAGGGCAGAGCCGACGTCGAGCAGCTTCATCGGGCCCTCCCCCGGAATAATAATGTTCTCCAGCTTGGGCACGCCACCGTCGAGCAGAAACGACGCCAGCCAACCGGGATGAGCAAGGATGTTGGGCAGGTATGGAATCTTCGCAAACCACGAAGTGCCCAGCATTTCTTTCATTCCATTGCGAGGATCGCGCTCGCGCATTCCAGCCACGGGCGTGTCCACGGTAATGACCAAGGCAGAAAATCCCGCGCGACGAGCCCGTTCGAGACCGCCTTCCGCCGCCGCGCGGCCGCCCAGCAGATACAGCTGATACCAGACCGGGCCTTTCGACGCAGCTTTCACGTTCTCCAGTTTGTGGGCCGAAATCGTCGAGAGGATGTACCCCGTACCCGCTTCGCCAGCCGCATGCGCCGCTGCCAGTTCGCCGGCGGGATGCATCAAACGGCTGTACCCGACGGGAGCAAGCATGGCCGGAAAAGAAAGTTCATGGCCGAGCACGCGAGTCTTCAGATCACAATCGCCGATGGCCACGGCACTGCGAGGCCGAAAGAGTACCTCGCTGAATGCTCGGCAATTTTCCCTGAGCGTAACCTCGGCGTCCGCGCCACCGTCCAAATAATCGAACACCGACCTGGGGAGCCGGCGCTGCGCCATGCGGCGCAAGTCCTCGACATTCACCACTCGTGAGGTATTCACATCGTGAAGATGATAATGCCGGGCGGCGGGTAAGGTCCAATTCTGTTTCGCAACTCCATGAGTCTTCCGGGAACCCTTCGGGGCTTTGCCTCAAGATTTACAGATCAACGTCGAACCGCGCGACGGTGGCCCACTCTAGCCATCTTTTGACTTGAGTGGGGCAGGTCAGATGTGGGGCAGGTCAGAAATGGACAGAGTCTTCGCGCCCCAACATCCGCACTCTAAATTTCGCAAAGAACGCGAAATTTAGAATGGGCCACCCGTCGTTGGGCGAACGCGTGAAAAACTGGATTAGTCGGCGTCTGGCTTCGCGCCGGGCAGGCGCTTTCTCAGGAATGCGATTTGCCCGCTGTGATGCGCCTCGTGCTCGCACACGTGGAACCACTTGCAATAATTGTTCCAGTGCCACTCTTGGTCGACGGCCATGAACCACGCGTCGTCGTGCTTGCCGAACTCCGCCAGCGTTTTTGCGCGCGTCTCCTGCAGGATGTTCAGGTAGTAGTCGCGATCGTGGCCTTTGATGGTCTTCCGGCCCGCGTCGCCAAGGTTCATCGCCGCGTCCCACTGCTGCTTCACCGAATCGGACCAGCTGCCCCACTTTTTTCCTTCGAAGGTATTGAGCTGGTAGTAAGTCTCGGTGGCCGCAAGGTGCAGCATCAGGGCGCCGATGGTATTGGCCTTGGGGTCAATCAGGTAATCCAGGTCGGCCTGCGTCAGGCCCTTGGTGGCCGCGATTACGCCGTTGGCTTCGCGCATCCAGGTGAGCAGCGAGACGAACGTTCCCACCTGAGGCGTGTATCCCGGCCTCGGTCCAAGCAGGTTGAGATTCGAGTCGCTGGCCTGCGCGATCTCGGGAAGCGAGAGCGCTCCAAACAAACCGGAGAAACCCGCTGTAAGAGCGGCTGACCCTTTCAGGAAGCTTCTCCGGCTGGGAAAAAGTTGGTTGGTAAACCACTGGCCGGCGAGGGGATTCGATTCGTTTGCTGCCATGGCAGTCTCCTCCAGTAGTAATGAGTCCTAATGAATGGCCGAGTTTCCTTCCTAAGAGCGCCCGCTCAACAACAAGATTACTTCAAGCCGTCCACGAGATATAGGTCAGAGAGCATGCGGCGATAGCCATATACGTACGCCTTGCCGTCCGAACTGGGCAGGATGGGACCTACCAGTTCCACGCCCGCAGGATCAGGGGGCATGAGTTGCTTCCACAGCGTTCTTTGCCCGGTCGCGATATTCAAGCGGTAGACTTTGGCGGGGAGATCGCTGGGCCGGTAGACATAGAGGCTCAAAGAATCGGCAGTCCAGCTGAGCGGAACTTCCCCCTCGTCCAGTCCTTTGATGGGAACAGCTTCGCCAGCGGGAATGGGGAAGAAATAGCCTTTTCCATCGGGACCAACCGCAGCCACGGTGCGCCCGTTTGGCGAAAGCGAAAAAGTGAGAGCGTCGGTTCCCTCGGGAGTAACGGCTTCTGGTTTTGTTCCGTCCAGATCCTGCACGTAGAGGCGCGCGCCGTGTCCGGATTCGTTGCCCGATAGCAGAAATCGCTTGCCGTCGGGAAACCATGCGGCCCGCGCACTATTAATTTGGACCAGGCCACCATGCGGCAGCGCCTTCGACTCGCCGGCCTTCGTCGGCAAAAGAAAAAGCTCTGCGAGAGAATCAGGACGAGTACAGAGAGCCCACTTTTCGTCCGGGGATAGCGCCACCGGTGCTCCGTCGCCGAGGCGAACCGCAGGTGATCCATCCGTTTTTCTCAAGTAAACGGCGTAGCTGGCCCCACCCGCCTCGCCTTGTTCCACAAACAGCAGAGTCTTGCCGTCGCCCGAAATACTTACGGGATAAGACCAGTCCAGCCAGGTGAAATCTCGTTCGGAAGTTTCGCCGGGAGCCAGCGCCGTCATGCCGCGACGCCAGTTATCCCGCGTCAACAGCACACGCCCGTCGCGCCAAGTGTCCTGCAGGCTCAAGTCCGCCGGAACCCGAGCCACCATACGTTCACTGCCCGACAAAGTGATGGCAAACAGAGACCGATCCAGACCCACTTTGGTGGCAGTAAACCAAATCTCGTCGCCCTTCGGAGACCAGGCCAGGCCAATCGCGCCCCCCGGCTGCTGGCTGGAGACGGCTTTTTCGTGTCCCGCCAGATCCACCACCGCGACGGCGCCAATGGTATCGCCTTGCAGAGGATGGTCCATGAACGCAATCAAGTCACCCTTGGGGGAGATTCGCGGATTACTGATCCACCCGCCCGTCTCATAGAGAACTTTTCCGATGGGATATTCCAGACGATTGCGGCCCGCGACCTCGCGCACCACGGCAAGGGTCGTTCCATCCGGAGACCAGTCCGCCCACTGCACATTTTCGAGAACTTCGCGTGGAGCGCCTCCCGCCAGCGGCATGCGAGCCAGGGTTCCGGTGTGATACAGCGACTTGATCTGGCGGCTATTGAGCAGTACCGCCATTTCGCCGGTGGGCGAAACCGCCAGGATTTCCGCGCCCGAGATTCCCAGCGACCGCGACTCCGGGCTCTCTGGACGCGTGCTGAAAACCTCGACTGGTCCGCCCTCCCAGGCAGCGCTGTAGATCACGGTTTGTCCGTCGGGCGCAAGTCTCGCCATGCGAATCGTGCCGCGGCGGTAGGTGAGCAGGTGATAGCTGGGCAGCGGCGCCTTCGACATCTGCTGGCCCGCGAAGAACGCGCCAACCAGCCCAGCCACGAGCAGCACGGCCACCGACACCAGCAGCCATCGCGGGCGTTTTTTCTGAATCACTGCGGCTTGGCCCGTGGTCCCGCCCAAGAACGCTGCGGCCGCCGTAGAAGTGGACGAAGAAGAAACTGCCCCGGCTGCCGCGCCCTGTGACGAGGCCATCTCGCGCTTGAGCCGTTTGAGATCGCCGCGCATCTCCGCGGCACTCTGGTAGCGGGTCTCCAGATCCTTATCAAGCGCCTTATTGATGATTTCATCCAGCTTGGGCGGAAGCGCGGGATTGAGGCTGCGGGGCGCGGCCGGCATGCCTTCCAGAATGGCATGGAAAATCACTGCCGAGGTGTTTCCGTCAAACGCTCGGCGGCCCGTGGACATCTCGTAAAGCACCACTCCGAGTGAAAACAAATCGGTGCGCGCATCCAAGTCTTCGCCCCGGGCCTGCTCGGGCGACATGTATGCCACCGTACCCATAGCAGAGCCCGGACTGGTGAGCTGATCGGGGTCAACGGCGGTCGCCGTGGCGTCCACCGCCTGCTTGCGGCCTCCGCTCAACTTCGCCAGACCGAAGTCCAATATTTTCAGCTGGCCGCGCTTGCTCAGGAAAATGTTGGCGGGCTTCACATCGCGGTGGATGATGCCTTTGGCGTGGGCTGCGTCCAGCGCGTCGGCAATCTGGATTCCGAGATCGAGCACCGAATCGACTTTCAGCGCCTTGCCTTCGATATGGTGTTTCAGCGTCTGGCCTTCCAGCAATTCCATGGCAATGAAGGTTTGGCCAGCGTCTTCCTCGATGTCGTAGATGGTGCAGATGTTGGGATGATTCAGGGCCGAGGCCGTCTGCGCCTCGCGCCGGAACCGGCTCAGCGCCTGGGTATCCCGGGCCACATCGTCGGGCAGAAACTTCAGGGCCACAAAACGGCGCAGACGAGTGTCTTCCGCCTTATAAACCACGCCCATACCGCCGCCACCCAACTTCTCGATGATCCGGTAGTGCGAGATGGTTTGGCCGATCATTCCTTTGGGATCATTCCCATGACTGGCGTGAGATGGCGGGCGCTGCTCGCTTTCTTGTCGCCCTATCTTACGGACGCCTCATCCGCGAGTCAACGACACCCGGGGCTAGCCGTGCAGATTCAAAGTTCAAGGGCCGCCTTCGAAGCCCCTGCTTGGGGATATGCCGAACTCACGAGCGATACGGATCACTCAGCTCCATCGCCAGTTCCCAGATTCCCCGCGCCCGCTGGTACATTAAGGCGCGAAACTTCCTGGGATCTTCAAGCCGCCATGCTTCCGGCGTACTGAACCAGTAGGCAGTGTGTTCATTCACCCAAGTTTGATAGTACAAACCCCACGCCAGCAGCAGAGCGTCGGCTTGCAGAGAGCCATCTTGAATGCGTTTGCCCCAATGGTAGAGGTTCGCCGCGGCGCAATAGCTGACTCCAGTCCAGACCTCAAACTGATGCGCGTATTCGCTGTCGCCGATTCCGGGAGTCGAGTCGGGGTGAAGCGCGTTCGCCGCGCCCATGTCGCCAATTCCATCGCCGTTAAAATCCTTGAGCGGCAACACCGCGCGCTTGAATAGTTGCCGGTAATGCGACGTCAGGCGATCGGCGTTCACCACCGGTCGGAGACCGGTCACATCGACATAACGCTCGCCCACCGTCGCGTCGGCCATGATGTCAGTGTTATGGGCGTTGTACTGGTAGTAGCCAAGCTCCTGGTTCCAGAACTGCTCTTCTGTGCTGGCTTGCGCCTTCTTCCGCTCTGCAGTGAATTCGTCGAGCAAGGCTTGATCCTTCCTGTGCTCAGCCAGCGCTTCGAGCGCTTCCAGCGCGCCCAGCCAGAGGATGGCGTTGAACAGCTTGTTCTCCTTATATTCGGAGCTCTTCATTTCGCTCAAGCCGTCGCCGTCGGTGTCGGTCGTCTTCTGGTAGCGATAGGTGCGCACCAGCGCCGGCCAGACGTCGTCCAGGAACTTGTCGTCCTTGGTCTTGTGCCAATAGGCATGACACTGCTGGATGAACTTGGGCGAGAATTCGGACCAGGGAGTGGTGATCCGGCCCTTAATTCCCAAGGGGGACGTGTTGTACCAGCGGCCGTAGCCATCGTAATCAAAAAATGGGTCTCCCGAGATAGAGCCAGCGTCGTGTGGACAACTCCCGTCTGGGGAGTCTCTGATGAAGTCGGAGAAAACCAGCAGGGTATCGCGCTCGATTTGTGGCCAGAGATCCCGGCTGCTACGGGAAGCGTGATGGCGAACGTCGAAGGTTTCCGCGAAGGCGTACTCCTGGCACTCCATTACCGACGCAAGGTGCTGGCCGGGACGATTGCCAAATTTCTTGGGTTTGGTGATGCAGCCATTTTCCCAGAACGATCCACCAAACGTAGCGTAGTACAGCTCATTCAGGACGCTCTGCTTGAGCCAGTCGGGGTAAGCTGGATTCTCGACGATAGGGGTTTGCCAAGCGTCGACGGCCTTTAGCCACTCCCCCGTTTTGAGCACGGCTTCCTTGGCGATTTCAAACGCCTGCCCGGGCTTGGCCGGATAGTACTCGGTGTAGCGGCGCCACCAACGCGTGCCCTGTCCAAATTCAATCTGCGGAAAATACCAGGTGAGTGCGAAGGGGACAGTCACTTCAGAGCCCGGAGCAACCTTAACCTTTACGCACAGCGCTCCCGAGGGGAGTTTGCTTTCCGCGCTTGAGGGTTGATCAGCCAATTCCCCGTCGGCAGCGAAATCCTGCCAAATCTCGGCCCCGTCGCTTTCACCATCCCAACTGGTGGTATGCGATGCGGCGGCATTAGTCGCGATGCACCACTCGGAGTTTTCCGTTTCCGGCGGATTCGTTGGATGATGGGCCTTCATCAGGATCGCAGTAATCCCTTGCCGGGCCTCGCGGACCAATTCGTTGGTGAGTCCCCGGCGCTCCCTCGCCGTTTCGTCAGCGGCTCCTGTTGGCTTTCCCATCGGCGTGTTCTGCGGTCCGGTGTAGGGCGCATTCGGAAAGGTGAACATAACTGCGACTTCGACAGGCGACGACAACGGGTTATGAATTTTGAACTGGAAGAGCGCGGCAGGCAAAGACGTTTCGCGGTAGTTGTCTTTGATGACCGGAGTGAAAAACTCCAACGTGATATTGGTTTCGAAGGGCTTGTAAGTGCACCAGCCGCGCGGGAACAGAGCATGGTATTCGCCCTCGCCAGGCTGGAGCCGTGGCCAGGCGGGCAGCACGTCATCGGTAGCGAGAGCCCGTGTGGTTGCAGGTTTGCCGCTTACCTGTTCCCGGATGTGAAATGCGCCTTGAGGAAGAAATCGTTCCTCGTACCTTCCCACTTTCAGCTGCCACGGCCCGAACGTACCGCAGAGGTTGTACATGAAATTCCCTGCACCAATTCCGCCCAGCGGAATCCCTTTCTTCACCCGCGCCAGAGTATTCAGTCCGGCCCGATCCGGCGGCGGTACGCCGTCCTCCGGCATCAGTGCGATCTTGGGCAAGTCGCCGAGGGTTCGCTTCCAGGCGCAGGACGGAATTGCCCACGCTCGCCGGGTTGGTGCTGGCGATTGCTCCGCTGATTTGGTTGGCGTTTTTGGCGCAGCTTGGACGGGCGCGGCAGCGAGAGAACCTCCCGCCAGCATCAGGCTCGCCGCGCCGGATGAGTTCAACAGGAACTTACGCCGAGAGATTGGCCGCTTCGCCATTGTGCTGTTTCCTTTCTCTGAGAACTGTGGCAGCGATTACGAACGTCGCCTTCTTCGTGACACATACTTCGTGAGCAGACTTTCATTCGGAATCGCTTGAGAGTTTTCCCCGCACGCCGGTGAGTTCATGTTCAATCTCCTCCAGAGTTTTGCCCTTGGTTTCAGGAACACGCAGAAGTACAAAGAAAAAGCCTGCGAGGCAAACCCCCGCGTAGGTCCAGAACGTCCCGGCGGGGCCGAGGACGCGATTAAGGATGGGAAAGGTGAAGGTCAAAACAAAGGAAGCACTCCAGAGAGCAGAAACCGAAATCGAGACGCCGATACCGCGAACCCGATTCGGAAAGATTTCCGAGATCAAGACCCAGGTCACCGGGGCGAGCGAAAGCGCGTAGCAGCCAATTGTGCATAGCGTAATCACCAGTATCGGCAGGCCTTTGATTCCGGCGCGATACGTGAGCCCCAGCACCAGATGTGACAACGCAATTCCTGCGCACCCAAACAGCATCAGGGAGCGGCGCCCCACCCGATCCACCAGGGCCAGCGCGACCAGAGTCAGCAGCAGGTTGATCGTCCCAGTGATTACGATGTTGAACAGAATGCCGCTGACTCCGTAACCCGCGCTGCGGTAGATCTCTTCGGCATAGTTGAAGATGATGTTAATGCCGCTCCACTGCTGCAGCACCGCGAGCGCAACTCCGATCACCAGCACCTTCAAAACACCAGGTGTCAACAACTCTCGCCATGGGACCATCCCCGCGGCCTCGGCGCTGAGCGCGTTTTGAATTTCCGCCAGAGTTTCGTCGCCATACTGTTTCCCGCCAATGCGGGCCAGCGTACGGCGAGCCCCTTCCTGGTCTCCGGTCTTGGCCAGCCAGCGCGGGCTCTCCGGGATAAACAATGCTGCGACAAAAAATACGACGGCAGGAATGGCTACGACCGTGAACATCCAGCGCCAGCCATACTGTCCGTTCCATGATTGCCGGATCATTTCCGCGGTGGCGCCGTCGGGAACCTTCTCGGCGATCAGCCAATTGACGATTTGTGCCGCCAGAATGCCCACCACGATGGTCAATTGATTGAGCGTGACCATCCGTCCGCGCCAGGGCGCCGGGCTGACTTCCGCGATGTAGGTCGGAGAAACGTTGGAAGCAATACCGATCGCAACTCCTCCGGTGATTCGCCAGAAGACGAAGGATGAAAAATGGTTTGCCCAGCCCGTAAGGAGAGAACTCGCGCCGAACAGTACAGCGGCAAGAACCAGCAGTTTCTTGCGTCCGAAACGGTCGCTCATCGCTCCGGAAGCTACTGAGCCGAAAAGGCAGCCGATCAGGGCGCAACTGTTCGCCCAGCCGATCAGCTCTTCGGAGCGGAGCTGAAAAAACTTCTCGTAGAAAGGCTTTGCGCCGCCGATCACCACCCAGTCGTAGCCAAACAAAAGCCCGCCTAAGGCCGCAATCGCGGAGATGGTCCAGACGTATCCGGTGTTATAGTGTTCCCCGGTTTTCATAAACTAGGGGCCGGCTGCAATTCCAGTTCCGCCAACAGGTCGGCCGCCAGCGCATGGTGTCGATCGAGATGCAGCACTTGATGAAGCAGTTCTCGCGCTTTTTGGGTTTCGCCGAGTCCCAGCCACGCTTGTGCGCGCAGGAAAGTTGAAGTCACCGTATTTCGCTTTTGCAGGTCATCTTCAAACAGCAGCATTGCCGGAAGCGACGTCGCAAAATAGTCAATGCTTGCCTTTTGCTGTGAGAGGCCCTCGGCATGCGCCAGCAAGGAACGCAGCAACTCTTCAGCCTCTTCCGTCCGATTGAGCCGTTTCAAGGCCAACGCATTGTAGTAGGACATTTCTGAAAACGACTTCACGCTCATTTCCTGGAAGTCGCCCTTATGCCTGGCAGCGCGTTCAAACCACGGTTGAGCCGCGGCTTGATCGCCGCCGGCTTTGAAAGCGCAGCCCAACAAGAAATAGATATCGCTCTGGTTGGCCAGGGGATGCGTGGCTTCGCCGAGATTCTCGGGGCAGAGGAGCGCTGCCTCAAACCAACGTCGAGCTTCGAGCCAGTCACCCTGTGCCAGCGCACGCCGCCCCAGCGCCAGATTCGCGCGGACATACTGGCCGAGCGCCAAGCCCTCGCCGCCCTCCCATGGCTGGAATTTACGCGCCGCAAGCAACGAGAGCGCTTTCTCAGGCTGACGTGTCTGGTTATACAGGCTGGCGAGTTCGGCCGACAGATCGTCGCGCAGACGCGCTAGGTCGAAATATTTTTCAAGCTCGGCCAAGCGCCGTTCCGGCGACTCCCCAAGGCGTTTCCACAGCTGATCTCGCTCATAGAAGATGCGCGCATCTGCGGGATCCGCCCGCAGCGCCTTGTCGAACGCGGAACGCGCCGACGCCGCATCTCCGAGCACATTGAAATAACCGATTCCAAGATTGCGCAAAACCGTGGCGAACGTTGGATCGGCCTGCGCGGCTCGTTCCCACAAGGCTATGGCTTCACGATGCCTTCGCCGGTCATATAAAAGATTGCCCAGGTAATACGCTGCTCGGGCGTCGTCAGGATTGGCAGTCAGCGCTTCTTGAAGGATGACAAATTCTTCTAACCGGCTGGGGAAACAATAGTCGGGTGGCGCAATCGATGCTTCTAAATATGCGTGCTTCGCCGCGGCCCGTATCACCCAGCAATATATAAAGATGACCCGTGGCATACAACAGAATCGGCACGGAACCGTCTCGGGCATTTCGGTCCAAGTGTCCCAAGAGCTCGACGGCCTCCGGATAAAGGCCCGCACTGGTATGGTCCAGGGCCAAATCGAAGAGCATCTGGTTGTCGCACGGTAACTGGTTGGTTGCAAGATAGCGAGCCCAGGAATCCAGCGGATCAAGCGCCAGCGTCTCTTTGAGCAGCGTGTCCGCTTGCGCGGCTCTGCCCAGTTTACGCAAGACCACCACGGACAAATTTCTTGCGTTCAGATTTTCCGCATTCAAGCGTAAGGACGATTCGAGGTGCTCGATGGCAGCATTCCAATCACGCTTCTTCGCATCCAGTTCCGCCAGCGCCAAATAGGCGGCCGAGCGCCACGCGTGGTTCCAGGCAGCCTTGTAGAAAGCGGCATAGGCTTCCTGGTCGCGACCCAAATAACGAAGCGTTAATCCCAGGTTGTAAAACGCTTCCCCATCCGCCGGGTTGGAGTTGCGAAGGGTCAGCGTCTGGATCGCCTGGCGGAAAAACCTCTCAGCTTCGGCAAACTCCGCCCGGCGCAGATGCCAGAGACCCATCGCGTGGTTGCAGCGACTGTCGGCAGGATCGCGACGCAGCGCCTCGCGCCAATAGTCGTCAGCTCGACGCGTGGCATGACGATACTGATCGAGGTGCAGTCCCGTGAGATAGAGTTGGTCGTTACTCAGGATTTCTTCCGGCAGTCCGGGCTCCGTCGCGGCTGCGGGCATTTCCTGTTTCACGTGAGGGGGTGGTGTGTAGCGAAGCAGTACTCGTCCGTCTTGGGATTCGACGACGGCGCCGAGTTCGTTCTCCGCGATTCCCTCTGGCAATTCTGCAATTTGCAGAAAAGCGCTTCCAGGCTTCAGATCGCACTGCCACTCCGCAATAGGTCCGGCCGGAGTCTCTAAGCGAACTGCAGCGGCTGGAAATGCCTGCGTTACACAGACGCCAACGTGCGTCTGGCGCGCAAGCGTCCGAAGACTGAGGGCCACCTCCTGGTTGGCTTTATGTGCCGGGCCAATCTCCCGAATGGGGTACATGAACTGACTGAAGGTCTTCGTCTCTCCGGGAGCGAGAAATGAAAAGTCCGGCTGATTATCTGTATAGACGCCGGCCATCAGCTCGATGTAAGGGCCGTCTGCATCCGTGAGATTGCGATCCCAGGCATAGCCGAAAGGGTGGTTGCCCCAAGTCCACTGTTTTTTCCCGGGCGCAATGTGATGATTGGCGACCAGGACCAATCCAGCTTTGCGCTTGTGATCGTAGCCCCCGTGAAAGTCTTCGCTTGAGCCCATCGCCATGTAACTGGTGGGCACGGGGATGTTGGCGTACCAGCTCAGATCGTTCGCAGGATAACTTCCCGGCGGAATGAACTCCGGTGGTTGCTCCTCGGCAGGCACGCCCGTGCGGCCACGCTCTCCGTAATTCACGCCATAGTAGGAACCGTCGCAAAGTGGAAACCGGCTCATCGCCCGCCGGGCATGATCGGCCACGAAGTGCACATCCGGCGGAAAGAAAGACTGGTACAACTCGTGAACGTGCACGCCGACGTTGGCCCACCAAAGGAATGTCTGGACCAGAGGCGTGCGATTGTAAAGGCGCACCTTGAGCTCAATGCAAGCTTTCCCGGGATGCAGGCAGACGCCATGCGTGCCCCTTAGCCGATTCATCGGGTCATGATCGCTGCACCAGATCGTACGCGAACCGTCGGCACTTTCTTCAATCTTAAAACTCACCGGCATGAACGTTGCCGGCCGGTGATGCTGCGGCCAGTTGAACTCTACGCCGCCGGAAATCCATGGCCCTGCCAAACCCACAAGGGCGGGCTTGATCACGTTCTGGCGGTAGAAAAAGTCATACCCGTTCGTTTTGTCGAGACCAACGTGGATGCGTCCGCCAATCTCCGGCAGCATCATGACCCGCAGAAACTCGTTCTCCAAGTGAACTGCCTGCCATGCGTGTTCCACCGCTTCCGTCGAGATGCGGTCCGTAAACGGCAAGGGATAAACCCGCCCGCTGCTGCCCTGATAGACCCGTTTTTCAAGAAACATCGGGTTCTTGTCGGGGGGCAGCGGGTTGTACGTTGGGATCAGGACAGATTCCGTCCACGCCTTGACAGGCCCAGTCTGATTGGCCGGCGCGTCTGGAAGTTCCAACCGCTTCATTAGAATTTCCAATCCAACGAAAATGCTGAGGCGAGTAAAGATAGCACGCGGGGTACCCGTAGCATCAGAACTCGTGGCTGTGTGGGGCGGCGAGCCTCAGAGAAACGTCTCTTGCCTCATGTCTAGTCAATGACTTGTGTTTCTAGTAAACTAGCACCTTTCCTTTGGGGACGCCGGCTGACAGGCACCGGGCTGATTTTCAGGTACAGTCATGCAACGGGAATCTCGCCTGTAGCAGCCTGCGCTGAAACAAATTTCGTTCAGAGTCATTGCTCAGTCAGAAACTCATTCATTTAAGGAGACGCTGCATGTCAGACCAAACACCAACCTACCGGCTGGGCACGCAGGCGCTGCATGCCGGCCAAACGCCGGATCCGGCGACGAACGCCCGCGCCGTGCCCGTCTACTCGACCACCAGCTATGTATTCAACAGCACCGAACACGCCGCCAATCTGTTTGCCCTGAAAGAGTTTGGCTTCATCTATACCCGCCTGATGAACCCCACCACCGATGTGCTCGAGAAGCGCCTGGCGGCGCTCGACGGCGGCGCGGCCGCTCTCGCATTCGCCAGCGGACAGGCGGCGATCACGGCTTCCCTGCTCACCATCGTGCACTCCGGCCAGAATTTTATTTCCGCCAACAGCCTGTATGGCGGCACCTGGACTCTGTTCTCGCAGACTTTCCAGAAGCTCGGAATCGAAGTGCGCTTCTTCGATCCGGCGCATCCCGAACAGATCAGCAAACTCGTCGACAAGAACACGCGCGCGCTTTACCTGGAGACCCCGGGCAACCCCAAGAACGATGTCCCCGACTACCGCGCCATCACTGATCTCGCTCACCAGCACGGACTGCCCACCATCATCGACAACACTACCCTCACCCCGGCGCTGTTCCGGCCCATTGAACACGGCTTTGATATCGTCGTCTATTCCACCACCAAGTTCATCGCTGGCCACGGAGTGCATGTCGGCGGCGCGGTCGTCGACAGCGGTAAATTCCTCTGGGCCAAGGATCCGCAGAAGTGGCCGGAATTCACCGCTCCCGATCCCGCTTATCACGGAATGGTGTTCGAGGAAGCCCTGCGTCCGATCGGGAACATTGCTTACATCATCCACGTTCGCACCCACTGGCTGCGCGACACGGGAGCCTCGCAGAGCCCTTGGGGATCGTTCTTAACGCTGCTGGGTCTGGAGACGCTGCACTTGCGTCTGGAACGGCACTCCAGGAATGCGCAGGCGGTGGCGGAGTTTCTCGCCAAGCACCCGGCCGTGGTGTGGGTCAATTACCCCGGGTTGCCCAACCATCCCGATCATGCCAACGTGAAGAAGTACCTACCGGACGGGCAGGGAGGAATCGTCGGCTTTGGCATCAAGGGCGGAAAAGAGGCAGGCCAGAAACTGATCAACAACGTCAAACTGTTCAGCCACCTGGCTAACATCGGCGATGCAAAATCGTTAATCATTCACCCCGCCACCACGACGCACTCCCAACTCACACCCGAGGAACAGATGCAAACCGGCACGAGCCCCGAGTATGTCCGGTTATCGGTCGGGATCGAGGACGTGCGCGACATTATTTCCGACCTCGACCAGGCTCTGCACGCATCGCAAAAGTAGGAAACAAAGCAGGAACCAGGATGGCTGTGCCGGACGCTCTGCCCAACGCTGTGCCGAAGATCAGGATCGATCAAGGAGATCTTCAGGATCAGAAGATCTCCTCGTATCGATCCCCTCTGGGCGTGACTCACACCCAGACCGCCACGATCGAGGACCTCACCACGGAGTCGGGCTTCAGGTTCGATCAGCTGGAAGTTTCCTACCAGACTCTTGGAACGCTCTCACCCGCTCGCGATAATGCCATCCTGATTTGCCATGCCTTGTCCGGCGATGCGCACGTTGCCGGAACGAATCCGAAGACCGGCCGCCCCGGTTGGTGGGACTATCACGTGGGACCGGGCAAGGGAATCGACACGGACAAATTCTTTGTGATCTGCAGCAATGCGCTGGGCGGTTGCGCTGGCACCACGGGCCCGGCTTCGGCGCGTCTGGATACGGGAAAACCCTATGGCATGAGTTTTCCTGCGATCACCATCCGCGACATGGTTGCAGTCCAGACGAGATTGATCGAACAACTGGGAATCTCCCGCTTGTTTGGCGTGACCGGTGCGTCCATGGGCGGCATGCAGGCGCTGGCCTGGGCGGCTGACTATCCGCAGCGGGTTCGGATCTGTGTGCCGCTCGCGACTTGCACCTCGCATAGCGCCATGCAGATTGCCTTCAACGAAATCGGACGCCGCGCCATTCGCAGCGATACCCACTGGAACCAAGGCAACTACTACGAAGGTCCACGGCCCTCCCATGGCCTGGCGGTGGCGCGCATGGTGGGGCATGTCACCTACCTGAGCGCGTTCTCCATGACCCACAAGTTCGGGCGCAAGCGGCAGGAGCCCAGCGTCTCCCGGGTAGAAGACGCAGAAATGTTCGCCGTCGAGAGCTATCTGCAACATCAGGGCGAAAGCTTCGTCAAGCGTTTCGACCCGAACTCATACCTTTACCTGACACGCGCGCTGGATGATTTCGATCTGTTTGACAAGGGAGAAGTGGCTGAAGTTGTCGGCCGGATCCGGGCGCGTTTTCTGGTGATTTCCTTCGAGTCCGACTGGCTGTATCCGCCCGCTCAGTCGCGCGAACTGGTGCGTTTGCTCAAACGCGGGAACGTGGCCGTCACCTACATCAATCTCGACACGCCCTATGGGCACGATTCATTCCTGATTGAAAATCCTCCCTTCGCGCGGGTCCTGGGACACTATCTCGATCACGAATACCGGCGTATAAATTCCTGACCTATGAATGCCAATATCTACCAGACCGTTCTGGACTGGATCCCAGAAAAATCCAGCGTGCTCGACTTAGGCACCGGCGACGGAGCATTTCTGGAGCGGCTGGTGCACAGCAAACACATCAGGGGTGAGGGCGTCGAGAAGGATCCCGTTCTGGTCGCCCGCTGTGTGGAACGTGGCTTGGTCGTACATCAGAGCGACATTGCCGACGGTCTGGATCAATACAGCTCCGGAGCGTTCGATTACGTTCTGCTACTGGGAACGTTTCAAGAACTCGTGTCTCCACTGGAGATTATTCGCGAGGCATTTCGCGTAGCCCGTCAGGTGATTCTTTCATACGCCAATTTCGCGCATCTCTCGGTCCGCCTTCAGGTTGCACTCCGCGGACGCACTCCAATCACACGCTCCCTGCCCTCAACCTGGTATGGCACGCACAACTTGCACGTTCTCTCCTTGCTTGATTTTGAGGACTTCTGCCGCGAGGCGGGTGTTCGCGAGGTGAAACGCGCCTGCTTCAACGCCAGCGGCGCCGTCCGTCTGTTCCCCAACCTGCGCGCCGAAGAAGTCGTGACTCTCCTGCACAAGTAGGCAGGAAGGCCTCAAGCTCTAGGTGAGACCATTTAGAGGATGGCAAGCGGGCGGGACCAAGGGGGGCTAAATTGAAGAAAGATAAATGGTAGGCACGAGGAGACTCGAACTCCTGACCTCTACCGTGTCAAGGTAGCGCTCTAACCAACTGAGCTACGCGCCTACAACTACTCACAGATTATCATGGGATCGTTTGGGAACGGAAGCGGCCCAAGCCGCTCCTATGACCATAGGAGCTGTGGACCAGCCCTCGCCCCTACCTTCGAAAAGTCGAGATAGTTGAAAAACTTACTTGACGATGGCTCCTCCCCCAAAGGCATAATAAATCGTTTCAATGAAGGCCTTTCGCTCGGGTCTCACTGGCTGTGCCTGTCCATCGCGATTAAGGAGGGGTCAATGCGAACGTCTACCTCAGCTTTTCGGAATTTCTCGGCCTTACTTCCGGTCCTATTCGTCGCTTCCGCACTGCTGCTGCCGGCCACGCTCTTTGGCCAGGGCTACTTCGGAACGGTAAGTGGCGTTCTCGCCGACGCTACCGGAGCCGTGGTGCAAGGGGCCAAGGTTGTCCTCACCGATCAGCAGAAGGGATACACGTTCAACACCACCTCGGACAACGAGGGCCGCTATCTGTTCCGCTCCATCCCTCCGGGAGTGTATGCGGTGGCGGGGGAAGCCAAAGGGTTTCAAAAGGCGCAGAGCGCCAGTTTCAGAGTCGACGTCAACGAGAACGCCACGGCGAACCTGACTTTGAAGATTTCCGGCGCCACCCAGACCGTCCGGGTAGAGGCGCAGGCCCAGAATATTCAGACCGAGGATGCCGAAACTGGCCAGGTGGTCAACCGCAGGTTCATCAATGATCTGCCGTTGATTGACCGTTACGTCGTGGCGCTGGCTGCCCTGGCCCCGGGCGTCACCGAGATGGACGATCAGTGCTCCGAATTCGCCGGCGGCGGCAGTTGCACGGGCACAAATTTTGTTTCCAATGGCAGTCGCGGCTCTACTGCAGACATCCTGAGCGACGGCGCCTCGGTGACCAATTCTGAGCCCAACGGTGGAATTACCGCCGCTACCTATCTCCCATCGCCGGAGGCGGTGGAAGAGTTCAAGGTCGAGCAGACCAATTTCAGCGCAGAGTACGGCTTTTCGGGCGCGTCGGTCGTCAACATGGTTACGCGCTCGGGCACGAACAGCTTTCATGGCGGCCTATACAACTTCTCGCGCGACCAGTTCACCGACGCCAACAACTGGTTCAACGACCGCTATGGCATCCCGATTCCTCACGTACGCCGCAACGATTACGGCGCAACCATTGGCGGCCCGATCGTCAAGAGCAAGACCTTTTTCTTTTTTGACTATGAGGGTACGCGCAGCGCCAGTTTGGGAACCTCCGCCGCCGGCGTCCCCAGCGATGCCATGCGCGCCGGCGATTTTGGCGCAGTTTGCCCGGCCAACGGAAATACCGACAGCAACGGCAATTATCACCCCGGCGCCTGGGACACAACCGTCGGAAGCGCGAACTACGGCCAGTGCGTGCAGGCCGATGACCCTACTATGACGACGCTTGTGGGGAGCGGACAGATCTGGGATCCTTATCAGCGCTACTACGATTCCAATGTGGGAGCGACCACCTGGACCTCCCCCAACGCTTTTATTCCCTTCAACAATATCGGCACATACATCAGCCCGGGCTGCCCTGTAGGCCTGCTTCCTACAGGTTACTGTCCTCCGAACGAGCCCACTCCGGGGGTACCAGGGAACTTGATTGATCCCGTCGCGCAGAAAATGATGAGCTACTTTCCCGAGCCGAACCTCTCCGCCGCTGCCGGAGGGTCGATTTACAAGAACTGGAGCGCATCCGGAGCCAACCACGGTTACAACGATCAGTTCGACATCAAGGTCGACAACCGCTTCAGCGAAAAGAACCTGGTCAGCGTAAAGTACTCGCAACAGTGGAGCCACGGCAGCAGTTTCAACTGCTTCGGCAACTTCACCGATCCCTGCGAAGGCGGCCCGAATAAGACCACGGCCCACGTATTTGCCATCAACGACACCCACACCTTCACCCCAACCCTGTTGCTCAACGTGACGCTGGGATTTTCGCGCGGCGCGTGGAACATCTTTGCCTACAACCCGCAAGGGGTGAACGATCCCCTGAGCACTCTCGGATTCCCGTCGTATCTGGACGACAACGGGTTCAAAGGCGTACCACCCATTTTTCTGAGCACTTACTTTTCTGCCGGCTTCGCCGACATGGGCACCAATCCCTACGGCAACTACCGCTTAGGCCAGGGTACCGGGCAGCTCACGGTCGCGCTCGATAAAGTACGCGGCCCGCACGAGATGAAATTCGGCTTTGACGGCCGCCTGCACCAGATCAACTACATTCAAACCAACGCGCCGAACGGCTACTTCAGCTTTGATACCAGCGGTTCCGGGTCCTGCCCGGGCGCTGCCAGTTCCAATTACGGCAACACTGGAATTCAATACTGCGGCGGAGACGCCATGGCCAGCTTCCTGATGGGGACCATGAACGGCAACTCGTTTTACGAAATTCAGGACCGCCCCGCCACCGAGAATTACCAGTATGGCTTCTTCGCTCTCGACAACTGGAAGGTGACTCGCAAACTGACCCTGAATCTAGGCTTGCGCTACGACGTGACCATGCCGCGCACGGAGCGCTACAACCGGATGGACTGGTTCAATCCCAACGCGACCAACCCGCTCAACGGCGGCACCCTCAGCTACCCCAGCCCGGTTTCTGGCCAGAACGTCAATCTCCAGTTGCAGGGCGGTGAGGTGTTTGCCACTCCCAGCCAGCGCACGACCTATGTAACCGACTGGTCCAACATTCAGCCGCGTTTTGGCTTGGCCTTTCAGTTTGCTCCCAAGACGGTGCTGCGCGGCGGTTACGGGATTTACTACGGACAATCCCGGTCAGGTGTAACGGGAGTAATGCCCTACGGCGGACAGGGGTTCAATCAGTACACCAACGTGATCAATACGTATCAAAACGCCGGCGCGATTCCCTGGCTGCACCTGAGCAATCCCTTCCCCTTCGGCTTGATTCAGCCTCCGGGAAACTCTCTGGGACTGCTGAACGACGTGGGCTATGGCGCCAATGGCCCGCTGCGCACCGCGTATGCCAACAAGACGCCCAACGAGCAGAGCTGGAGCCTCGGCATCGAGCGGGAACTACCGGGGAATGTGTTGATCAACGCGGAATACATCGGAAAGAGGGGAACGCATCTACCTTTCAGCGGTTCCAACTACATCAATCATCTAGGGTCGTGGATTGAGAGTTTGCCGGCCTCGGATCCGAATCCTAACGATCCCCCTTGCGCCATATTCACCATCGCCTGCGTCAATACCTATGTGAACAATCCCTTCGCTAGCGTCATTAACGACCCCAACAGCCCCATCGGTGTTAACAGCCCGCAAGTTCAGTACGTTCAGCTGCTGCTTCCTAATCCGCAGTACACCGGTGTGACCATCGAACCCCAGATGATCGCCAATTCCATCTATCACGGCCTGCAACTGTCAGCGGAAAAACGCTATTCGAACGGCCTGCAGTTCCTGGTGACGTTTGTATGGTCGAAGTCGATCGACGATTCTTCCCAAGCCGACGACAATGTGACCTGGACGGGCAGTTTCACCAGCTTGCAGGATCCCAACAAGCCTTGGCTGGAACGCAGTCTTTCCACGTTCGACATTCCCTACGTGACTCAGTTCAGCTACACCTACGATCTGCCCGTGGGACGCGGTAAGCTTCTGCTGGGAAACCTGCCGGGGTGGGCGAATTCGGTGATTGGCGGATGGAAGACGAATGGAATCTGGCGCATTGCCGACGGCCGGCCCATGACTTTCTTCCTCGCCGATGGCATCCCTTTGCCGACCTACGCCGGCCAGCGGCCACTCCTGGTGGGAAAGCCGAAACGCAATTCCGGCGACTGGGTCGACCAATACTTCGCCGATCCCAGTACCAATGTTTTCCAGCGCACGCCCGACTTCACGCTGAGCAATGCGCCGCGGGCTTATGGTGGGCTCCGCACGCCCTGGTCGTTCACCACCGATCTGTCGCTGGCGAAGCTGATTTCGCTGGCCAGGGTGCGCGAGGAGATGAACTTGGAACTCCGCATCGAAGCCAGAAATGCGCTCAACCATCCCGTATTCGGCACGCCGGATACCACGGTAGATGATCCCAGCTTCGGGCAGATCAGCTATACATCGCAGGGGCCGCGGGAAATCCAGTTGGCAATCAAGTTCAACTTCTAAACGCAGAAAGTTTTTTTATATTGGCGTCATCCCGAGCGGATCCGCCGTTCAGGCGAAGGGAGGGATCTTCACCACGAAGGACACGAAGTCCCACGAAGGAAACAAACAACCAGCAAGCCCTTCGTGAACCCTCGTGCCCTTCGTGGTTGATGCTTTCTCTTTCAGCGCGGAACCGCCACCGGGGATGGCGCGTCCCTGCCGGCTTTCAACCACTCCTCAAAAGGCGCTGCGGACGGCCGCAGCCGTCCCGGGTTCATGACGTTGCCCGGGTCAAGTCCTCCTTTGATCGCGGCAACGGCCATCACCCCCACGGGAGAAATGTCGTCGGTGAGCCACGGCAGGTGTTCCGTTCCGACGGCGTGGTGGTGTGACAGAGTTGCCCCGTGATCCATGAACGACTGCTGCACCGCTCGTTTCGCGCGCAGATACTGCTGCATCTCGTGCCCTGGCTGCTGCCGGCACGCAAACGTCAAATAAAGGCTGGCCCCGGAGTGATAGGTGTGGCTGATATGACATCCCACCCAAGGTTTCGCTCCGCTCTCCTGAATCGCAGCCGCGAGGGCCGTCGTCGTCTCGCGATACAAAGGGACGAGGTTGCTCCACACGGTCGCGGTCTCGCTCACATCAGCACTGATGCCGCGGTCCATGAGGAAATCGCGGATGTGCGGAAAATCGTACTTGGTCGATTCGAAAGACTTCCCTGAACTCGGGCCCAGGTCCACGCCGCCGAAGCGGCGGTAAATGGCGCTGACTTGCCGATGTTGGTGAGCCACGTCGGCGTTGCTCCCTTCAAAAGTGGTGAGCATCAGGCAGGCCCGCATGAAATCAAAACCTTTCACTCGCAGATAGCCCTTCATCACTCCGCTCACCGCTTGCGACAATCGCGAGGAAGGCGGTTTGAAAGCCAGCGACAACGCCGTCTTACCGGCATCGTTGAGCCGGACCATCGATGGCACGCACTCTTTTCGTACGCATTCCCGTATGGCCTGGATGCCACCTTCGAAATCCAGAAACAGGTAGCCGTGCGTACGATGCGACTCGGCCCGGGGATGCACCCGCATCGTCGCTTCGGTAATCACTCCCAGCGTGCCCTCGCTGCCGATGCAGAGATGATTGACGTCGATCCCGTTCGCGGACTTCGGCACGACGCGCGTCACCAGCACGCCGACTGGTGTAACCATCCGCAGGGCAATCACCATATCTTCGATTTTGCCGTACTTGTCGCTCTGCATTCCGGCGGATCGCGTGGCGATCCACCCGCCCAGAGTGGAGTGCAGAAAGGAATCTGGAAAATGGCCAAGGGTTAGCCCAGAGCTCCGCAACTGTTCTTCCAGATCGGGACCAAACGCACCGGCCTCGATGCGCGCCGTGCATGATTCTAGATCGACCGCCAGGACGCGGCGCATGCGGCGCATATCGAGCGACACCACCATGCGGCGGGTCTCAGTCCGCTCCAGGCAACCCGCGATATTCGATCCGCCGCCAAACGGGATGACCACGACATCGTGCTGCGCCGCTGCCCGTATGATCGTGAGTACATCTTGTTCGCTCTCGGGATAAACCACCAGGTCAGGCGCACCCTCCGCCATACCCCGCCGCAGGCGAAAAAGATCGCGCAGACCCTTGCCGTAGGCGTGAACCACACGCTCGCGGCGGCTGTCACAAATCTGATCGGCGCGCATCCACAGGCGCAACTCAGCCAGGAAACCCTCATGCCGAATGGCCTCGTGCAGCCGAACCGCTTCGATCGCCACCGGCGGCGTTTCGAGTTCGTCGCCTTCCTCCACTCCGAGCACTTTTTTTGCAAAGGGCCACAAACCGGGATGGGCGTTCGAGTCGAAACCAATATTCTCATC
>CAWDBW010000096.1:0-6176 GCA_963800405.1 uncultured Acidobacteriota bacterium | reverse complement strand
CACAGTGGAAGCGTAGTCGCAAAGGAACGGATCAAATTTCTACTCGGTCCAGGGGCCTCCATCTATCCATCCGGGGAACTGACACGACTCGACCCTCCAAGTTCCCTGACTGTTTCAGATGTGATAGACGAGATCTATTGTTTACGCAATCACATCGCACACGGCGATAAACTGCCAGATTATTATTACCAATTAGGCGGACGGGTTGATTCCGGGGAGCGGGAGCTGCGACGAGTGGAGATGCTGCTCGAAGCACTCAGTTCGATCGTCCGTCAAGCCTCCCTGAGGATCCTGAAAGACAACCTTCTCAGCCATTTCGCGGAAGCCGACTCCTCGCGCAAATATTTCACTGCAAACGGGCTCACGAAGAAAGATATTGAAGCAAAAATGGGGAACCGGAGGTTTAGCTGTCCAAAGTGAGCGATCAATGTCGCAACTCCTTTGCAGGATCTCGATCACTGCTTACATCCTTTTTTCCCACGGTTAAGTCAGCCGCGCTCACGCAACCTCTTTGAGCATCTGCCTGCGAAGGTCGGCTTTGGTTTTGTCATTGATTTCGGTAACCGGAACACTGACTTGCGCCGCTCCGTGGCTGATTGGATTGGCGCCACGGCTGACCCACGAGTAAAACAGCCGGTTTCGCTTGACATCCGCGACGAGGAGGCAAGCCGGAACATTCGATTCCGCCAATCGGAGAAATGTCCGCCTATCGAGCGGAAATGAGCCTGTCAGTTGGCGCTCCGTACCTTTGACTTGGATTCCAAACATGTTCAGCCCGCCCGCTGAATTTCTAAAGCCGACAAGAAAATCGAAGCCGACATCCTCCGTGGGCCGACTGAGGATCTCGGGGCTGAGATCCTGAAGGAAGAGTTGCGCCAACAGCTCGCTCCTCTGCCCAACTTGAGAGGCCTCTCTAACGCTCATGCGAACACCGATCCTTTCGGTTTGAAATCACTCTCTTCCCAAAAACTCCTCACCTCGTCATGCAACTTCCGAAGATTCGCCGCTGTCAACTCGTGCGAAACCGGGATACGAGTGATCGCTCTGGCCGGCGTTCCATCGTGAATCGATCGGACAAACACGCGCTGGGACTTTCCATGAATTCCGAAAATGTATGTTGGACCAGGCAATTTGAGAAGGCGCTCAATGTCTCCTTTTTTCGACGAAATCTTCAAGGAATTCGCTGATCTCGGCAGCGAGCCAGCAGTCGTCCTGGCTTGCGCGAAGAAGTAAGGAGTCTTGCTGCGTATTCGCCGCAATTCGACGTAAAAATCGACGGCTGGCCACTTGTCTCCGAGAAACCCAGGCCGGAAAAGCGGCCCAGCGAATTCCTGATAATCCGTCAGTCGGAGTTCAAGAATCTTCTCTCCTCGAAATCCCGTGACATCTTTTAGTTCAGCTGCCATCGAAAACCGATCTCAATTCCCAGCGTGCTGTTGCGTTCTGACCTTCTGCCGCGTGAAATGATTATCCATCACCGGCACGCAGAAAATCGCATCGACTTGCTGCAAATCACGCACCTCAGAGCGAAGCGCCTGCGCCCATCACGGTCAACGGCGAGAGGGCGGCCCGCATCGCGTACAGCGCGAAACCGGGCCCCACCGGGGTGCTGTCTTCGCCAGGGCGAAGGGCGGCAAAGACCTACGTAGGGCAAGTCGGTATAAGACGTCAGGCCAGAGAACCATGCCCCGCAAACCCACCCCCACCATCGAGGCCACCGTCACCTCCAGGGGTCAAATCACCCTCCCCAGCGCCTTGCGCAGCCGCCTCGGCATCCATACCGGCATCCACATTCGCTTCACCCTGACGGGCGGCGGCTGCGAAGCCCAACCCGTCCGCTGCGAACTCGAAGACCTGTGGGCGGCAGCCGACCAGGCCGGCAAGTCCGGGCCAGTCCTGACCTTTCACGAGATGAACCAAGCCAAAGCCCGGAAAGTCGGTCGGTGACCCTAAGCCGAACCCGCCAACGAACCCCTAAACTCTAAACTCCAACCTCTAAACTCTATTCATGGTCTCCCTCGAAACCGTCTGGCAAACCGGCCTGACCTTCCCCAACGTGGAAAAATCCATCTACTGGGGAAGCCCCGCCCTCAAGGTCCGCGGCAACCTGATGGCCTGCGTCCCCACCCACAAATCCGCCGAACCGAACTCGATCCTCATCCGCATCGATCGCCGCGACCGCCCCGCCCTACTCGCCGAGGCGCCCCACCTCTACTACGCCCCCGACCACTACCTCAACTACGATTCCGTCCTCGTCCGTCTCCAGCACCTCACCCCCGCAATCCTCCACGACCTCCTCGCCATGGCCCACAAATTCGCCTGCGCTGAGAGAACGCCGAGCAGCGCGAGGCAAATCGAACGGGCCACTCGCAAGCCTCACGCCCGCAAATCCCGCTCCTGACCGCCCCCGTTTGTCCCCAAAGCCACATGAGCTGCGCCGAATGATTTGTTTCTAAAACAAAAAAAGGCGGGCGCGGTTAGCGCCCTTCCTTGCTGCCGCAGGCCGTGGTCGCAGCTCGGAACGAGCGCAGACCACCGCCCATTACTTTCGTTTGCCTCACCCACTGATTCCCCTTGCAATACATCAAGTTCACAATCAGACTGAGAGCAGGAACCTGAACCAGGAGGACTCGCTGAGCGAGTCCTTTTCCGTTGCAGCCTCCGCCGCTGGTCCCGGGCCCATGCTACCCGCTCTTTCTCACCCTTCGATTGCGGCTCAGATCCACCAGCGAGGGCGCAAATCCCAAAGGAGTACTGCCAAAATGCCTTCACAAGCCGCGCTGAATCAGGGAGATGCCACAGTCAAGAACCACATCCTTGCAACGCCAGCGCGATCAACCACATGCCATAGCCCCACCCTACCGGGGTGTGGCATCAGAACGACTCAAGAATGTCCGCAACCGCAGCCGAAGCAAACTCCTGCGCCAGCCGCCGCGTCGCCGCCGAATCCTCCTGGATGAAGCTCGCCAAATCCTGGGTCTGCTCATACTGCTGCCGGAACAAGTACGAAGGATTCTGCCAGATCGTTTTCCCCGCCCGGTCCACAAGTTCCAGCTTGGTCGCAATCGTCACCAGATAGCTCGAAGTCTGCCCGGTCGTATTGTCGTAAGTCAGCGGAATGATCTGAAAATTCGTGATGGTACCTCGCAGCGTCGCATCCGCACCCGGATCCTCGCCGCTTACGATCCGATACGAAGTGCGGCTCGTGAATTCCCGAATCACCGCCTGCGTGAAGATCGCCTGCGTCTGATAGGACTGCGTATTGTTTTTGAATGCCGGAATCGCCAGCGTGTGAACAGTGCTCGGCAGATGAACTGCGGAGTTGACGCTGTGATACCCGCATCCGCCCAGGAGCAGAACCGGCGCTAACCACAAAACAGAAAAACGCAGACGCATCGCTGCAAACATTCTCGCAGAAACGAAAAGGGCAGCCGCGGAAGGGCCGCCCTTCAACTTCGTATCCGGCCGAACTAAGCCGGTGAAGGACTACCTTCCGGCAATCCGCCGGTCCGTCCAGGCTCCGGCTTCAGAACCTGCTGCACATCGGCGACGGCTGTTCCACCGCCGCCGGAAGGCCGCAGCGGAGGGAGTTCCTTGCCGTCGATCAGCATGCGAATTTCGTTGGCATCCAGCGTCTCGCGCTCCAGCAGCGCAACCGCCAGCCGGTGCATCACGTCCTGGTTCGTATTCAGAATCTCCCACGATGCCTTGTAAGCCTCATCCACCAGGCTCCTCACTTCGGAGTCGATCTGCCGCGCCGTCTCTTCCGAGAAGTCCCGGTGCTGTGCAATCTCCCGGCCCAGGAAAATCTGCTCTTCCTTCTTGCCAAAGGTCAGTGGCCCCAACCGGCTCATGCCATATTCGCAGACCATCTTCCTCGCCAGATCGGTTGCACGCTCGATATCGTTCCCGGCGCCTGTCGTCATCTGCTTCAGGAAGATTTCCTCCGCAATGCGGCCGCCCATCAAAATGGCCAGTTGGGTCTCGAGGTAGTCCTTCGTCACGGTGTGCTTGTCGTCTTCCGGCAACTGCATTGTCACGCCAAGCGCCATGCCGCGGGGAATGATGGTGACCTTGTGCAGCGGATCGGCATGGTCGCGCAGCGCCGCAACCAGCGCGTGTCCGGCTTCGTGATACGCCGTCACCCGCTTCTCCTCGTCGGTCAGCAGCATCGACTTGCGCTCCGCGCCCATCAGCACCTTGTCCTTCGCCTGCTCAAAATCGAGCATCAGCACCGACTTCCGGTTGTAACGGGCCGCGTTCAACGCAGCCTCATTCACCATGTTGGCGAGATCGGCACCCGAGAAACCAGGCGTTCCACGCGCCAGAACACGGAGATCGACGTCGTCCGCGATCGGTACCTTCCGTGCATGAACTCGCAGAACCTCTTCGCGTCCTCGTACGTCGGGACGACCCACAACCACGCGCCGATCAAACCGTCCAGGCCGCAGCAGCGCCGGATCGAGCACGTCAGGCCGGTTGGTGGCCGCCACCAGAATCACACCGTCGTTCGACTCGAACCCGTCCATCTCGACCAGCAGCTGATTCAGCGTCTGCTCGCGCTCATCGTGTCCGCCGCCCAGTCCAGCGCCACGATGCCGCCCGACCGCATCGATCTCATCGATAAAGATGATGCAGGGCGCGTTTTTCTTGCCCTGTTCAAACAGATCGCGAACGCGGCTTGCGCCCACGCCGACAAACATCTCAACAAAGTCAGAGCCCGAGATGGAAAAGAAGGGAACATTCGCCTCGCCGGCCACAGCCCGCGCGAGCAGCGTCTTGCCGGTTCCCGGAGGTCCAACCAGCAGCACGCCCTTCGGAATCCTGCCGCCCAGCTTCTGAAATTTCTGCGCCTCGCGCAGAAATTCGATTATCTCTTTCAGTTCTTCCTTGGCCTCATCGACGCCGGCAACGTCTTTGAACGTGACCTTCTTCTGCTGCATCGAAAGCAGCCGCGCCCGGCTCTTACCGAAGGAAAGCGCCTTGTTTCCGCCACTCTGCATCTGGCGAATCATGAAGAACCACAGCAGCGCGATCAGGATCAGCGGCGAGAACTGCAGCAACCACCCCCACCAGCTGTTCCCATCCGCGTTCTTTACCGTCACGCTGACCTTGTTCTGATCGAGGATGTCGAAAAGATGCGGGTAATTCGCCGGTACCACCACGTGGAAGGCGCCTTTGTCGGCGCGGAAATGCCCATGCACCTCAGGGCCATTCACGGTGACGTCGGCCACCTGGTTCGATTCCACATCGCTGAGGAACTGCGAGAACGTCGCTTCCTGTTCGTGGCCGCCCATCACGTTTTTGTTCTGGAACAGTTGCCACAGCACCAGAAGGCACGCAATGATCAGTACCCAGAACAGAATCTGCTTAACGGTAGAATTCACCTGGAAAAGACCTCTCTCTTTTCACGCGCCAAACGGTTTACAACCTGGCAAATTGAGCATCCGCAACTGACAGCCCAATTTCTCCACCCGTTAGACGCCGCAAAGCCGCCTGGGGAGTCAGAGACACGCCGGAATTTATGGACATGAACCTCTCGGCGCCAAAAACCGACTTTCGCGTATCCCAACATTGTACTCCCGGCGTGTTCTTCGACCATCCCTCTCTTCTGCCACGTACGGGTCATCTGGTACGGGCCGCCGTATCCTCGGCGTTGCGGACCGCAGCTCGATTTTTGAGGGGTTAGGGGTACCATTGGGGGAAGGAAGTGCGGGGTGCTTGCTGATTCCGAAGGGGTTGCGGAGTGGGTTACGCAGGTCCC
Organism: uncultured Acidobacteriota bacterium; assembly: GCA_963800405.1. GTDB lineage: Bacteria > Acidobacteriota > Terriglobia > Terriglobales > Acidobacteriaceae > Sulfotelmatobacter. The sequence goes on along the minus strand of CAWDBW010000096.1, from coordinate 412 downwards.
CCCCGATCAGTGTGTGCCGGGGGACCGCACATGGCACGGGTGTCAGCAGCCGTTCGGCGAGGCGCGTGGGCTGCCGGGTCGGGCGGCGTGGCTTTGGATTGGGGCTGCATGGGCCTTGGGCTCGCCTCCTTTGCCGGCAATAGAAAAGCCTGCCGGGATGGCAGGCTTTTTCTTTCCACCTATTAAGTTCAGAATACCAGATCGAGAGGATAAAACCGCCAACTTTCTTTGGGGAGATTGGCGGTTAAGTGGTTTTGAGTCATGGATAACACTTCGGTACCATGCGGGGAAGGCTTGTCAGATTTCCCACATTTGAAGGATTTGGGGGGGCACGCAAGTGGGGAGTGCAATGAAGGAGTTTGCTGAGGGCGTGGTATTCCGTTCGTGATGTGCCGGACCAGAAAGGTCAGAT
>CAWDBW010000095.1:0-60166 GCA_963800405.1 uncultured Acidobacteriota bacterium | reverse complement strand
TGACGCAAACAGGCCATTACACTCAGAATCTCGTTTGGACGGTCAGTGCCCCTAGAAGTACGGCTTAGGGCCAGACCACGTCGGCGATGGGGTCCTTCGGGGCAGCGGCGGGACGACCATTGCGGGGGCCGGGATACGCTCCCCAAAGCTCGTGGTGGAACTGAATGCGTTCCAGAGCGCGGTCGATCACAGCTTCAAGTTCGTGCGTATATTTCACTTCGCGGCCCTTGGCCAGGCGGCGCTTGGCCTCGGCGGGACTGAACCACGTGGGATGGCGATCGCCTTCGTCGGGACGGCGCATCTGGTGGACTTCCATCAGGAAAGCCTTGACCACAAATTCCTGCACTCCGCCGGTCTGCCAGAACACGCCTTTGGAATGAATGTAGAGGTGAAAATGGCGCGGCTCAATGGTTCCAAGGGCTCCGGCCTCTTCGGCGGCTTCGCGCTCCGCGGCCTGGCTATGCGAAAGGCGGGCGTCGGTCGACCCCTTGGGGAAAGTCCACTTGTTGCCGCCGTTGGTATTAACCAGAAGGAACTCAATGGCCGACCCGCGTTTGCGATAGCAAATTGCAGCAACTTGCAGCGGCAACGACTTGGCGACGCGGGCTGACCCCATGAGGACCCTCCACAGTTATGGTACCTGCAAGATGTTTCAGGAATGTGAACATGCCACAAAAATCGTGCACCGGAGGTTACGAAAGGATTACCTCCCGATTACAGCCCCGGCATTCGGATACTTTCCTTTCTTGGAGGTACGCCGCTCATTTCCCATTCCACGCGTAGACAATTTCGTGGAACGACTGGATGGACGGGATGATAATTTCGCCCTATCCCCGGTGCAGCGCCGCCTTTCCCGCGGTTGGACGTGCGCCCCAATTCTGAGGCATAGTAGACACTTACATTTCTTTACGATCTCTGAAGATCGAACCGAATCTAAAAGCAAAAAGCGGACGCGGTTCCTGGCCTGCTGCCGGTTCCGGTTAGGTCAACGATCAAGTTATGTGGTTAGTGCGACTGGCGCTGCGGCGCCCCTACACCATCGCCGTCTCTTGCCTGCTGATCATGATCCTCGGCGTGCTCTCGCTGGCGCGCATGACGGTGGACATCTTTCCGGTCATCGACATACCGGTGGTCGCGGTGGTGTGGACTTATCCCGGACTCTCGGCGCAAGACATGGAGCGCCGCGTCGTCCTGATCAGCGAGCGCGCCTACTCCACCACGGTCAACGGAATTTCACGCATTGAATCGCAGTCGATTCCGGGAGTCGGCCTGCTACGGGTTTACTTCCAGCCGGGAACCGACATTGGCGCGGCGATCGCGCAGATTTCTTCGGTATCGAGCACCATTCTGCGCATCGCGCCTCCGGGCATCACGCCGCCCAACGTAATCCAGTTCAATGCCACGAATGTGCCGGTGGCGCAGCTGACGATTTCCAGCAAGACCCTTCCCGAGCAGCAGCTCTACGACTATGGTTTGAACTTTATTCGTGTGCGGCTGTTCACCATTCCCGGGCTTTCGACGCCGGCGCCTTTCGGCGGCAAAGAACGGCAGATCATTATCGACATCAATCCGCAAGCCCTGGCAGCCAAGGGTTTGTCGGCCGGCGACGTCGTCAGTGCGCTGCAGACCTCGAACGTCATTCTGCCCGCTGGGGATGCCCGCATCGGCAACACCGACTACAGCGTGCAACTCAACTCCAGTCCAGACAACGTGCCGCAGTTCAGCCGGATTCCAATCAAAGTTGTCGGTTCGGCGCCCGTGCTGCTCGGCGATGTGGCCAAGGTCTCCGACAGCTTCGCCGAGCAACGCGGCATTGTGCACGTGAATGGCAAGCGTGCCACCTACCTCGCCATCCTCAAGCATTCCGACGCGTCGACGTTGGCCGTGGTGGAAGCGGCGCGCGACACGATTCCGATTATCAAGGCCTCCGCCCCACAGGGGATGGATCTGAAGATCGACTTCGATCAATCTGTTTTTGTGCGCGCGGCCATCATTGGAGTGGTGCGCGAAGCTGTGCTCTCGTCGATCCTGGTCTCGCTGATGATTCTGGCATTTCTCGGCAGCTGGCGCAGCGTGATCGTGGTCTGTACTTCGATCCCCCTGGCCATCTTCACTGCCATCATTGGCTTGAACCTGAGCGGCGACACCATCAACATCATGACGCTGGGCGGCTTGGCCCTCGCCATCGGCATGCTGGTCGATGACGCCACGGTCGAAATCGAAAACATCAACCGCAATTTCGACATGAACAAGCCGATCACGGTGGCAATTCTCGACGGCGCCAGCCAGATTGCCGTGCCCGCGATCGTCGCGACCCTGGCCATCTGCATCGTGTTCTTCCCGGTGGTTCTACTTACCGGCGCGTCGAAATATCTTTTCACCCCGATGGCGCTGGCCGTGGTGTTGGCCATGTTGTCGTCGTACGTGCTTTCGCGAACGCTGGTGCCGACGCTGTCGCGCATTCTTTTCGAAGGCCATCGCGAAGCCGATGAGGCCAAAGAAGAACATCCGAACCTGATAGGGCGACTGAACCGCAAGCGCGAGCATGCCTTCGAACGCCTGCGAGAGGCCTACGGACGCGTGCTTGATCTGGTGCTGCACCATCGCGTATTCGCCCTCTGCATTTTCGGACTGATGTTTGCCGTGAGCGCGGTGCTGCCGTTCATCATCGGCACGGACTTTTTCCCCAGCGTGGACGCCGGGCTGATGAAACTGCATGTCCGCGCCCCGATCGGCACGCGTCTCGAAGATACCGAGCAGTTGTTAATGAAAGTCGAAGGGCGGATTCGCGAGATCATCCCGCCCGATGAAATCGACACCATCAACGATCTGGAGGGTCTGCCCACTTCATTCAACCTGGCATACGTCCCCACCGACAACGTCGGCGACATGGACGCCGAGGTCTTGATCGCGCTGAAGCCCAAGCATCATCCCACCGAAGGCTACATGGAGAAGATCCGCCAGCAACTGCCGCACGAGTTTCCCGGCTCGAGTTTCTATTTTCAATCGGCCGACATCGTCAGCCAGGTGCTGAACTTTGGTGTTCCTTCACCGGTCGACGTTCAAGTCGAAGGGCCCAACCTTGATCAGTCTTACGAAATCGCTCGTAAGCTGAAAGATGAAATCCGGACCGTGCCCGGCGCCGTCGACGTGCATGTAAAACAGGCCATCCGTTATCCCGCGCTGCGCGTGAGTGTGGACCGCGAGAAAGCGGCGGAACTCGGCCTGACCGAACAGAGCGTCGCCAACAGCATGCTGATCTCGCTGTCGTCGAGTGCGCTGATTGCCCCGTCGTACTTTCTGAACCCGGCCAACAACGTGAATTACATCGTGGCCGTGCGCATTCCGCCGGATCGTTTCGATTCCGTCCAGACCCTGATGAATACTCCGCTGAGCCTGCCCGGAGCGGCGACGCCGCTGCAGGCCGCCAGCACGCCGCAGACCCAGCCGGTTCCGCAACCTCAATATGAAACCCTGGCCAACGTCTCGCGCGTAACCGCGGACTCCGTGCCCGCGGAGATCAATCACTACACCGTGCAGCGCGTCATCGACATCAACGCCAATCTGCAGGGCCGTGATCTGGGATCGGTGGTCGCCGGCATTCAGAAAAAAATCGATGGCCTGGGAAAATTGCCCGTGGGCATGCGAATCACCGTGCACGGCCAGTACGAAGTCATGAATTCTTCGTTCCGCAGTCTGCTGCTGGGCCTGATTCTCGCCATTGTGCTGGTGTATCTGCTGATCGTAGTGCTATTTCAATCGTGGATGGATCCGTTCATCATCATGATCGCGGTGCCGGGCGCTTTGGTGGGAATTCTGTGGATGCTCGCCTTGACCGGCTCGACCATCAACGTAGAATCGTTGATGGGCTCGATCATGGCGGTTGGCATTGCGACTTCGAATTCGATTCTGATGGTGAGCTACGCCAATGACGCTCGCGTGGAACGGCACATCTCACCGCTAGAGGCTGCGCTGGAGGCCGGAAAGACGCGGCTGCGGCCGGTTCTGATGACGGCCCTCGCTATGATTATCGGAATGATTCCCATGGCGCTGGCCCTGGGTGAAGCGGGAGAGCAGAATGCTCCGCTGGGCCGCGCCGTGATTGGAGGGTTGCTGGTGGCGACCGTCGTCACGCTGTTCATCGTGCCTGTGGTCTACACGCTGTTGCGCAAGGATTTTCCCACGCGGCACTTGCTTGATGAAAAATTCGCCGCCGAAGCGCGCGGCGAAGTATTTCAGGTGGAGGGGAATTGATGCCGGAATCGCAGGGCCAACGCCGCGGATCCGTTTGGCTTTATCTCGGCGGCATTGTCGTGGTTCTGGTGGCGGGCGCGATGGCCTTCCTTCTTTTCACCCGCCAGCGCGCCCACGTTGAGGCCGCGACTGCGCAACTGACGGCCGAAGGACAGAAAGGACCATCGGTCGAAATCGCCGTCGCGCATAAGGTCGCAGGCTCCAACACGCTGCGGCTGATCGGCGAGGCGCGCCCCTACCAGTCGGCAATTCTGTACGCCAAGGTTAGCGGCTACCTGCGCAGCATCAGCGTGGACAAAGGCGATTTCGTCCGCGCCAACCAACTGCTGGCGGTGATCGAATCGCCGGAAACCGATAAGCAATATCAGGCCGCGGTCGCCGATGCGCATAATAAAGAGCTCATCTCCAACCGCGCTGCCACGCTGGTGAAGAAAGAAATGATCTCGCAGCAGGACGCCGATCAGGCCACCGCCGACGCCGCTGTTTCCAAGGCGAATCTGGAGCAGATCGGCACCCTGAAGTCGTATGAGGAATTGCGAGCTCCGTTCAGCGGGACGGTTACCGCGCGCTATTCCGATCCCGGCGCGCTCATTCAGAATGCGGCCACGTCGCAGACCAGCGCCCTTCCGCTAGTCGAGCTTTCAGAAACCTCGCGGCTCCGCATCTACGTTTATGTGGATCAGGCGCATGCTCCGTTCGTGCGCAATGGAGATGAAGTCACGATTCTTGATCAGGCCAACCCCAGTTTGAAAGTCGAGGCGCGAGTCACCCGCACCAGCGGCGAGATTGATCCGAAGACGCGCACCCTGCTGGTCGAAATCGATGTGGACAATCCGCACAACCACATCCTCGCCGGCAGTTTCGTGCAGGCTGAGTTGAAGGTGCAGACCCCGCGCTACGTCGAGGTTCCGTCCGACGCGCTCATCGTTCGCGGGACAGGGACGTTCGTGGCCGTGGTTACTCCCGAGAACACCATTAAATTCACCCAGGTGGCCGTTGCCGAGCAGACCGGCGAAACTGCGCGGCTGTTCAGCGGACTGGACGAAGGCGAACGCGTCGCTCGCAATATCGGAGAGCGGGTGCCGGACGGCGGCAAAGTGCAGCCGGCGGTGCGGCCAGGCGGCTGATGCGGACCATCTTGAAAGGGTGCGGCTTCTAGCCGCGCCGTAAGCAGGCAGGCTCCATAGCGGCTTTAGCCGCCGGATCTTCTTGCGGAGATTCAATTGTTTCAGGGTTCCCTTCGTGATGAAGATATGCGTACAACTCGCCGCTTTCGCCACGCTGTTCCTGATCTTCCTCTGCACGGCGTGCGCGGCCCAGGATCAACCTCTGTCGCTGGCGGACTGCTATCGCCTTGCCGCGCAGAATCAGCCGGACCTCGCTACCGCCGAGGATCAAGTCCGCGTGGCCGAGGCTCATCTCAAGGAACGCCGTTCGCCCTACCTTCCGCACTTGAGCTTCGGCGCCACGCACAACCAACAGACCTACAATTACGCGCCGCTGCCGGGGACTTCCGTTGCCACGGCCAACGCACAGTACAACGGCGAGAGGTGGTCGAACTCTCCTTACTACTACACTGGCTTGAACTTCAGCCAGAACATCTACGACTTCGGTTTGACTCGCGGCTCGGTGGAACGTGGCAAAGCGGAACTGGCGCAGGCCAAACAAAACCGTGATCGCGTCCGCCAGGAGACGCTGCTCAATGTGCGCGACGGCTACTTCGGCGTGTTGGCCGCGCAGGAACTGGTGGACGTGCGGCAGAAAACGGTGCAGGACCAGAGCAAGCACTTGGAACAGATCAATGCATTTTTCCAGGTGGGACGGGTGCCCAAGATCGACGTCACGCGGCAGGAAGTGCAGCTGGCCAATGCGCAACTCGATCTGGTGCAGGCGCAATCCGATCTGAAGGTTTCTCAGGCCGCCTTGGCAACAGCTATGGGTCTGCCGGTGAAAAGTACATTCACGCTCGTCGATGTATTGGGAACGGCGCAGGCGCTCGACCTGGTGGATAGCTATCTTACGGAAGGGCAAACCCTCCGCCCTGATTTGCAGGCCCTGCGCCAGGTGGTCGTCGCGGCCCAAGGGGACATTGTGGCCGCGCGCTCGAATTTCAAGCCGCGTTTGAATTTCACCAGCTTCGCCGATTTTGAGAATCTGAAATTTCCCCTGATCTGGAATCTGGGATTCGGCGAGAGCCTGCTGCAGCCCCTGCTTTCCGGCGGCTACAACCGCGCGTATTTGAACGAGACGGAACAGGCCAAGAAAGCGGCGGAGTCGAATCTGCAATCCGCGCGGCTGCAGGTCGACCGCGAAGTTTATACCGACTACGCCAATACGACGGTCGCCCAGCAGCAGATTGATCTGGCCACGGTGGCTGACCAGGAGGCGCGGGAGAATCTGGCATTCGCCGAGGGCCGCTATTCAGCCGGCGTGGGAAACATTATTGAATTGACCGACGCGGAATTGTTGGCCGCCTCCGCGGGCGCGCAAGTAGTCACCGCCCGCTACAACTACCAGTTGGCGTACGGCAGGCTGGAAGTCGCCGCCGGCAAAGATCCGAGCGATTAAGATCCAAGCGACTAAAGGATCCGAGCGACTAACCGACGCGGTTAACTTACGGTTTCGAGAGTCAGGTTCTGGTAGTCGCTCCACCAGATGCCGGGCTCATCGGGTGTCAACTTTTTCCGGAACGCAAATCCCAACCGCTCCAGTTCCTGAAGAATCGCGTCGATCGCCGGTCCCACCGACTGTCGAACGGCCACGCTCAGCGGGTGCCCAGGCTCGTAGCATTTGCCCGTGATTCCCACCAGCAGCACGTGCTGCGGCATGGCTCCCAGCATTTCGGCAGTCAGCAGGCATTCCGACAAAGCGGGCGAGTGCGGATCCAGTCGCTGCTCCGGTGCTTCGCGGAAGATTTCTTCTTTTCTGTAAAGCGCGAGTGTTCCGGGCGCGTCGTCGCCGGTCACGGCGTCAACCAGGATCAGCGCCTTCAATCCGACGATCTGATGCGTGAGGTCGAGCGCGGGAGTGCCGAGGTCGGTCAGTTCGATGTCTGCCTCGAACGAATACATCGACTCCAGCAGCCGCACCACATACGGCCCAACGCCGTCGTCGCCGAGCAGCACATTGCCAATTCCGCCAATCAATACTTTTCTCAAGGCACTTTTCTCACGCCACTTTTCTCACGACGCGCTTCTCACAGGATTTTCGCGACTCCAATCTTTCGTCCGGAGGGGTCAAACGCATGGCAGGCACACGCCATGCAGGGATCAAACGAATGCACCGTGCGCAAAACTTCCAGGGGCTCCTCGGGTCGGGCCAGCGGAGTATGCAGCAGCGACGCTTCGTAGGGGCCGTGCGCTCCTGTCTTATCGCGCGGGCTGGCGTTCCACGTCGAGGGAACGACGGCCTGGTAATTCTTGATCTTCTCGTCTTGGATAACAATCCAGTGCGACAGCGTTCCGCGCGGGGCTTCGTGCGTGCCCACGCCCTCCACTTCGTGGTGGGAATGACGGGCGCGTTGCGAATCGTGTAATCACCCTTCGCGATGTTATCGGTCAGCAACTGCAAGTGCTTCTGCGCCAGCTCCGCCAGCATGCAGGCGCGAATCGCGCGAGCCGCGTGGCGGCCCAGTGTGGAGTGCAGCGCGGCGGGCGTGGCCCGCACTTCGCCGATCGCAGCGACCTTCTCGATGCGCCAGGTCGGTGTACTTGCGGGTCAGCGGATGCCCTTGCGCGTAGCCGATCAAAACCTGCGCCAGCGGCCCCACCTGCATAGGTTCGCCGTTGAAGCGCGGCGCTTTCACCCAGGAATATTTCTTGTCCGCCTCCCATCCGGTGAACTGCGGGCTCGGTTTCTCCCTCCCATGGATGCAGCGGCTTTTCGCCCTGATAATAAGCGTGCATCACATCTTCGGTTACGGCATTGCGGAAGATGGGGTCGGACGCTGTCTGGAACTTTTGCACGCCGGCGAGATCACCGTCGCGAATGTAGCCACCCGGCAGATCGATACGAAGAACCCTGGCTATCCAGCGGCAGATCGGGAACCGCAAGATAATTCCTTCACGCCGCTGCCAATCTTGAACCACTCGGGATACATGGCGGCCACGGCACACACATCCGACAAAATAAACTTGTTGCACGAACTGCACCACCTCTTCGAGCAGCGTGCGTATCATTTCCAATCTGGCCCATGCCGAGAGCCGAGGTGCTGTCGAGATCGATGGCGTTGGCCACGCCGCCCACCGTCAGGTTCTGAATGTGCGGCGTCTTCCGCCGAGGATGCCGACGACCTGCAGGGCCTTTCGCTGGTACTCCAGCGCCTGCACGTAGTGCGAGAAGGCCAGCAGATTCACGTCGGGCGACAGACGCATTGCGGGATGACCCCAGTACCCGTTGGCGAAGATGCCGAGCTGCCCACTGGCGGCGACGGCGTTCACGCGATCCTGTGCGGCTTTCAGTTCGTTGCGCGAGTTGCGCGTCCACGGCGAAAGAGTTCTCCGCCAGCTTCGAGGTAGCGGCCGGATCGGCTTTCGGAATCTGCAGCACATCGACCCAGTCCAGCGCCGAAAGCTGATAGAAGTGCACGATGTGGTCGTGCAAAGCATGCGCGATCAGAATCAAGTTACGGATATATTGCGCGTTCAGCGGAATTTCCAGCTTCAGCGCGTCTTCCACCGAACGCACACTGGCCATGGCATGCACCGTGGTGCAGACTCCGCAAAAACGCTGCGTGAACAGCCACGCGTCCCGCGGATCGCGCCCACGAAGAATCTTTTCGATGCCGCGCCACATGGTACAGGAAGCCCATGCGTTGCTGACCGCGTAGTTGTCGACCTCCACGTCAATGCGGAGGTGGCCTTCAATTCTGGTGATGGGATCAATGGTGATTTGTTTCGCCATAAGAGCCTGCAGTTAAATTCGAGACTGTTAATCCGAGCCTGAAGCTTCAGGAGTTTCGTCCTCGCCGAAATGTCCGTACTTGAAATAACCCGTCCACCGGATATACGGCCGCCGGAAGCGGAAGTAACTCGCCATGTCATGCCACTCGCTTAGCGGAGCGGGAAGAATCGCCAGCCGCTTCACCGCAATCAGAAAGCCCGCGATGCCCAAAGAAATAAAGCCCAGCGAGACCAGCACTTCAATCGTGGCCGGAAAATACAGCGCCTGCGGATTCGGCCGGAAGGCCAGCGTGGTCGGGCTGAAGCGATAGATCATGCCGCCGAACGAACTCAATATGTATCCGATAAACATGGGTTGCGGCGAACTGTCGCGCGCGGCGCGGCTGAGCAGCACTCCGCCCGCGGCAATCAGAATCATCTCCAGCCAGAACACACCGGCGAAACGGTCGAACTGAAATGCAGTGCCGAGCGCTCCGCGAAACAGGATGTCGATCAGGCGCAGCCCCATCCATCCAAAAATCAGCCACGAAGTGATGCGCGCGGCTTCGTCGAGAACTTCCATATCCATGGCCCGTTTCCACACCAGGCAGCACAGCATGGTGGTTCCGGCCACGCAGCCGAACGACATGAACGTGGCCGCGCCCAGGTACAGCACGGGCAGCCACGGAGTCTGCCACAGCGGATGGACCCGCTCTCCGGCCAGCAGCATCAGCGCTCCCAGCGACGACTGGTGCATGCCGGGCAGCAGGTAGGCCGCCGCAATGATCCACGGGAAAAAGTAGTGCAGCTTTTTTTCGATGCGTTCCACGCCGGGGCGCAGACGGGAATCGAAGTACCACAGCCGCTCGAGGATCGGCGGAATATTTTCCACGGCCAGTGGAATCATGGCGTAGATCGACATGCAGATCGCGACTTCCGCCAGCGGCGAATGCATGTTCCATCGCCAGGGGAAAACGATCCAGTAAAAATTCCAGGGACGCCCGGCATCAATGCCCAGCAAGAGCAGGCCGCAAGCATAGGCCAGGAAGCTGGTCAGCAGCGCCATGCGCATCAGCGAGTGCATGCGCTTGCAACGAAAAACCCACGCCGAAATGCCCACTGCGAACGCGCCTGAGCCCAGCGCGGTCAGCACCATCAGATTGAATGTCTTCCAGATGCCCCAGCCGTACGCGTCATTCATCCCGCTGACTGGGCCCAGCCCGGCCAGTTCGCGGTATCCGCTCAGCGCAAAGGCCACCAGCACCAGGGCCATGAGTCCGAGAAAAAAACCGTTGACGACTGGAAAGCCGTAGACCGGCACGCTGCGTTCCCAGCGCGTGCTGCGCTCGCGATCGACGCTGGGCGTTGCCGCGGTCATCGCTCCGCCATTCGTGGGTGCGGTGCTCATGATTGCCACCTCATAATTGCGCCCTCAATCCGGTCTGTCGTTCACGTTCGTGGGCTTCTTCTTCGTGACCCTTCAGGCTCTTGCGAATCACCTGGACCAGCCCCGCGTAGAGCAGTGCCGGCAGCGCGAAGTACTGATAGAAGCGCCGCTGCCAGCGCAACGTTCGCGCCGGAACCGACTCCGGTCCGAGTTCCGGCAGTCCAAGTTTTTCGAAAGGAACTTTCGACAAATACAGAGACTGTGTGCCGCCGTTATCAGTTTCTCCGTACACGCGGTTCTGGTAGTAACGTCCGGGATTTTTCTGGATGCGCTGCTTGGCTTCGAGCAGCAACACCGAACGCGGCCCGAAAATTACCGCGCCGGTCGGGCACACGCTGGTGCATCCTGGCTTCAGGCCTTTTTCCAAACGGTCCTTGCACAACTCACACTTGGTTACGCGGGGATTGAATCCCATCCACTGGAAGCGCGGAATGTGATACGGGCAGGTGATGGTGCAGTAACGGCAGCCAATGCACTTTTCGGCAGTCCAGCTGACAATGCCGCTTTCCGGATCCTTGTGCAGCGCCTGGAACGGACAGCCCGCGGCGCACGCGGGATCGAGGCAGTGCATGCATTGCCGCTTCACAAACGAATATGCCGACCCATCTTCCGGCTTGTAGAGCTTGATGACGTTGCGCGTCATGTCGTTCAAATCGGACGGCGCCTGATGCAGTTGGTCGCCGCGCGTATCGGGCGGCGTATCGTTGGCCTCGGCGCAGGCCGCCACGCAGGCCTTGCATCCGATGCACACGCTGGCGTCATACAGCAATCCGATGGCGGCGCTGGGCACCGGGATCGGTTCGTCCGCGTGCAGCACATCCGTGCCGACCGTGACTGCCACGGCGGCCGGGATTCCCGCTGCTGCGATGCCAGAAAAGAGTTGTCGCCGAGTGATCGACACGTCAGTCCTCTTTCTTGCCGGCTGGCTTCTCGGGCGCCATTTTTAGTTTCTCCGCGTGGGCGCGGTCGGCTGCAACTCGCGTCACGCCCGCTTCCGCGCTGCTTTGGAAGCGCTGCGAGGCCACCCACGTCGCTCCGCCCACCGCACCCGCGATCGCGCCCACCAGCGCCGCGGCCCCAACTTTGAGTTGGCCCGAAGTGCTGAAGATTGGAGGATAGGTATCGGGCGGTGTCGCCAGATGGATGGGAACAGTCTCAAACGTTCCCATCTGCCAGATCACGCCTTTTTCCGTACACCCCGCGCAGGGAATGCCGGTGCCGATCGGCCACACGCCGGGAATCTCATTGAAGTGCCGGGTCGCGCAGGCGGCGTGCGTCACCGGTCCTTTGCAGCCGAGCTTGTAGAGGCAGTATCCCTTGCGATGACCTTCGTCGCCGAACGCGGCGGCGAACCGGCCCGCGTCAAAGTGAGCACGGCGAGGACAATTCTCGTGAATGACGCGGTCGTAAGCGAAGCGCGGACGGCTGAACTGATCCAGTTCCGGCAGTCGGCCCATGGTCACATACTCCAGAACCACGGCCAGCAGGTTGTAAGGATTCGGCGGACAGCCTGGCAGATTGATGATCGGTTTTCCCGAGATCACGGAATCGACTCCGACCGCGCCCGTAGGATTCGGATCGGCGGACGGCACTCCGCCCCACGACGCGCACGAGCCGATGGCGATGACCGCGGCCGCCTGCCCCGCGACTTCTTTCACAACCTGTATGGCGGGCCGCCCGCCGAGTTCCATGTAAACCCCATCGTCCCGGGTGGGGATGGCACCTTCTACGACCAGAACATATTTTCCGGCGTTGTCGGCAATGGCGGAGCGCAGCGCGGCTTCCGCTTGCGCGCCCGATGCGGCCATCAGCGTCTCGTGATAATCGAGCGAGATCACATCGAGAATTAAGTGAGCGACGTCGGGAGCCGAAGTCCGCAACAGCGTCTCGGTGCATCCCGTGCAGTCCTGAAAGTGCAGCCAGATCACGGAGGGCCGGCGCACCTTGCCCACGATCTTGGCCACCTGCGCCGCGGTAGCTCTGCTGGTCAGGCTCAGGCCGACGGGCGCGGCCACGATGAGGGTGGAACAGAGTTGCAGAAAACTGCGTCGCGACACACCACATTTCTGCAAGTGTGCCGCAATCGTGTCTCTCTCGCCTGTCTTCATGGACAGTCTCCCTTGGCGACGTCGAGGTCAGCGAAATCGGGCGTGCCAGCTCCGAGATGAGGTCCAGCAAGGTCACGGCGCCGCAGTGTTATGCGCCAAGACTTTGCCTTGCGTCTTTCGGGGCCGATCGACTGCTGGCGGGAGTTGTCGGTGAGACGGATCGGGATCGATCTGGCAGAGAGATATAAAAACGTATGAAATTACCAGGGGCCTGCAAAACCCGGTTCGCCTTCCGACCTCTCCAATCCTGGGCTGACTCTTACGGTGCAATGGTCAGACCAATCGAGTCGATTGCAGTGTTTATCTTCTATTAGAGAACGGTCATCAGTGACGGGGATCACACCTGCACGTGATATCGGTCATGCAAGGAGAGAAATTTAGGCAGACTCGGGCAGAGAACGATGTTCGCGGCCAACAGAAGTGTTGAGAAAGTGATCAGGGCGCTGTTGAGAAACGCGGCACAAAAACCGCATGTCATCCTTGAGCAAAGCGAAGGACCTCTGTAATTTGTTGGCACCCCGCCAGCAAATTACAGAGGTCCTTCGCTTTGCTCAGGATGACGTAGGGTATACCTCGAAACTATTCCTGCACATCGTCCAGCAGCGAGCGCAGCTTGCCCGACCGCGAGGGATGCCGCAGCTTCCGCAGGGCTTTGGCCTCGATCTGCCGAATGCGCTCACGCGTGACGTCGAACGACTGGCCGACTTCTTCCAGAGTGTGCTCTGAGCCGTCGTCCATGCCAAAGCGCATGCGGATAATTTTTTCTTCCCGCGGGCTGAGCGTGCGCAGCACGTGCGCCGTGCGCTCTTTCAAATTCACATTCAGAACAGCCTCAGCTGGAGACATTTTCGTGCGGTCTTCGATCAGGTCGCCGAGGTGGGAATCTCCTTCTTCGCCGATGGGTGTCTCCAGCGAAATCGGCACGCGCATGATTTTTTTCACCTTGCGCACCATCGCCTCGGGAATGTCCATCTGCTTGGCGATCTCGGCCGACGTGGGTTCGTGCCCCGAGGCCTGCACCAGTTGCCGCGAAGTGCGAATCAGTTTGTTCACGACCTCAATCATGTGCACGGGCAGGCGGATGGTGCGCGCCTGATCGGCGATCGCCCGGCTGATGGCCTGCCGGATCCACCACGTGGCATACGTGGAAAACTTATAGCCGCGCCGGTATTCGAACTTGTCGACGGCCTTCATCAGGCCGACGTTGCCCTCCTGGATCAGGTCAAGAAACTGCAGCCCGCGGTTGCCGTATTTCTTGGCGATCGAAACCACAAGACGCAAGTTGGCTTCGATCAGTTCGCGCTTGGCCTGCTCCGCGTTCATGTCGCCCTGAATCATTTTGCGCTGGGTGCGCTGCAAGTCCGGAAACGTCATTCCGGCCTCGTCTTCCAGCCGCTTAAGCTCGACGCGATGAGCCCGCTGGGCAGCGCGATAGTTCTTCTTGAGTTCCTCACTGCGCGTGGCGGTAATCTTCGCTTCCAGACTCACCAGTTCGCGGTCCAGCACCCGCATGAGTTCGATGGTCTTATTCACCCGTTCGATCAGGCGCTTGCGCTCGGCGTGGTTCAGCTCGAGATTGCGGATGATGAGCGAAATCCGCACCATCTCCCGGCTCAACTGCCCGCGGCAACGGCGGTATTCCTTCGGTTTCTTTTTCGCCGGGATCGTTGCCAGCTTTTCGGCCAGCCGGTTCGCCGTCTTGTAGTGCTTGTTCAGTTCGTCAATGCGGCCCGTAATGTCGTCCACCCGCTTTTGCAGAATCTCGTCGGTAATCTCTTCCTCGTCGAAGGCGACCAGGTCTTTGATTGAGCGCAGTCCGTGTTTCAGGTCCTCGCCGAGCGCCAGCACCTGCTGGATCACAATAGGCGAACGCGACAGAGCTTTCAGCGCGGTCAGTTGCCCGCGCTCGATGCGCTTGGCAATCTCCACTTCTTCTTCGCGGGTCAGCAGCGGCGAGGCGCCCATTTCGCGCAGGTACACCCGTACCGGGTCGCTGGCCGAGTCCGGCGCGCCCGGAGTCAAATCGAGCTCGACTTCCTCGCTGTCCTGCGCCAGCCTGCGCTCCAGAGCGGAGTACGGCGAGGCCGACTCGCCCTCCACTACGTCCAGGCCGCGCGTGGCAATGGAGCCAAGCAAATCGTCAACTTCTTGCGGGGAATGTGCGTCTTGGGGAAGCAGATCGTTCACCTCATCATCCGGAATATCGGTTTTTCTATTCGCCAACATTCGATTCGCCAACATTGATCGGTTCTTCGTCTCGTCTATCGCCAAGTGGAACGCCTCTTCAGTGCCTCTGGGCTGCCTCTGTATGGAGAGAAGGGAACTTGGCTAGTCTAGCGTCGCAAGTTCACAGAAAGCGTGGAATTCGGCCTTTATCCATGCTAGCACAGCTGCGTCAGCATTCCTATTCTTGAGGAATGGGTGGTCGCCCAATTTCACAGTCTGATGTCATCCTGAGCGCGGCGGCAGCCGGGCGAGGGACCTTACGTCGGCTGACACCGTTGATGCCGCAGCTGGGCACACGTGCGCTTCATGCAGCGTAGGTGTTCCTCGCATCAGTACAACCGATGTTCCGGTTTCGTAGGGTCCCCCCGGAGCGCCTGGCGCGCTCCTGCGGGATGACATCGGTCGGTGAATCCGTAACCGCTGAACCTCAAATTAAGCCACTACCGAGGAAAGCGGCCACCGGGAACAGCTCAATGGGGCAGGACGTCCGCCAGCGGCGGCGCGGCTGCCGGCACGTCCCTGGGATAGTCTTTGCCAAGCAAGGCTGCCACCGTGGCTGCGATCTGGGCTTGTGTGACCGGGGCGATCCGGGCGCGTTCGCCCAACGCCGGAGTGTCAGGGCCGATGACCGCGATCCACATATTCTCCGATCCCTTCTGATCGACCCCGTGCTCCTTCCAGTCCACCGGGCCGCTTCCCCGGCCGTGGTCGGTGGTGATGATGAAAGTGGTCTGATCACGGTACTTGGGCATGGACTGCATCGTGTTCCAGAGTTCTTCGGTGAAGCGATCGAACTGGTGGGCGCTCTCCAGCACCAGGTCGTAGCGGCCGGAGTGGGCCCAGTTGTCGGTTTCGCCGTAGCCCACGAACAGCACCCGCGGCTTGCCGGTCTGGACATAATCGAGCAGCGGGATTTGCAGAAACGAATCGTACACGTCGTCGTCATCGAGGCGTGTGGTGGTGCGGTACAGGCGGTTCAGCAGATCCTGACGTGGAGTGAGATTTCCTTTCTCCGGAACGTCCCACCCCGCCTGCATCGCCAGGCCGCTGCGTTTTTCGTTGAAAATGTCGGCGAAGACGTTCCATGTGCCGTAGACCGCGACTTTACCTCGAAACTCAGGCAGCCGGTTCAGCCACTCAAACACCGTCAGATTCGGATTGATGCCGAATTCATTGCTGTCGATGTGCGGGTCCGGATGCCCGCTCAGCATCTCGTTGTAGCCGGGATAAGAAAATGCGAGGCCGTTGGTGACATGCGCCACGCTACCCTTGGTCTGGTTGCCGAAAATCTGTCCTTGCTTCGCGACCACATTCCACAGGAAGGGGAACAGCGCCCGGCGGCGCTCGGCGACATCGTCGCGCCAGTAGTCGCGGCGCATTCGACTGACGTCATCCCACATGCCGCCATCCTTGTCGTTGAGCAGCGTGGGGTCGGCGCCGGTGAAGATTTCCTGCCAGCGCAAGCCATCGCTGACGATGAGCACCACGTTGCGGGTCTTGAGTGCGGGCGCCGTTTGTTGCGCGAACGCCAGCCGCGGCCCAACGGCCACGAAAAACGCGACGATAAAAACGGCGGTACTACGAATGAGTTTGTTCATGCTCTCTCTGACCGGTTTGTGCCCTAGAAACTGTAGCGCAGCCCAAACTGCATGACGCGCGGTTTCGTAAGCGTCTGTGTGTAATCTCCCAACGTGGGCTGATACAGCAGATACTGGTTCAACGATCCCACATCAAAGCGGACGGCGTTGGTAACGTTGAACACGTCCCAGGAGAAGCGCACCGCCTGCGACTCGGTGATCGTCCAAACCTTTCCCAGACTCATGTCAACGCCGAAATAGCCGGGGCCGCGAAGATTATTGCGCTCGCCCGATTCGCCGGGATAGGCGAAACGAAACGCGCTGGCGGCCGACGGTCCGGCCTGAAACACGTTAGGGTCGCCGTTGCTGTCAATGTAGGCGCCGGTTTTTGGAGCGGCTCCCAGCAGCACCGCACGGCTGTCCTGCTCATAGTTGGTGGGGAACGCGTAGGTCGAAATGCTGAACGGGTAGCCGCTGGACCAGCGGGTCAATCCAGAGATTTGCCAGCCGCCCACCATGCCGTTCAACAATTTGCCGGAGCCCGCGCCCCAGCGCTTCCCGTGGCCGTAGGGAACTTCATAAATCCAGTTGGCGTTGATCTGGTGCGTGGTATCGAAATCAGAGACCGCATACAGCGCCTTGGGCGACCAGGCGTTGACGACCTGCCCGCTGTAGGCAACCGCGGCGCCGCTGCCGTTCTCATATTCGTTGACCCGCTCGGCGTTGGAATTTTCATCCTGCGACTTGGAGTAGGTGTAATTGAAATCGAACTCCAGGCCGCCGAAGTGGCGGCGCAAGGTCGCGTGCATTCCGTTGTAGCTGCTGGTTCCGGTGCTGCGCCAGGAAAACAGCGAAGAGAACTGGTCGTCCCAGTATGCGAACGGCCCCAGCGTCGAGCAGGCAGGGAAGCAGTAGGCATCCAGATCCTGCAGCGCATAGGTGGCGTTGTTGCCGTTGGCATAATAGAGGTCGTAAATATTCTGCGTAGCCGTGGGATTGGCCGGAATGCCCGGAGCAGAGCCGGATTCTCCTCCCGGTCCTGCGGCGCCGGGAAAAAGATTCTGCCAGTAAGGAATGTTAGGCACGCTGCTCTCGGAAGTTCCGGCGTTGGCCAGTTGCACGAGTTGGGTTGCGGCCTGGTAGTAGCTGGTCTTCGACTGCGGATCGACCAGGTTCAGCGGCTGGGCCAAATCCACTTCCTGCAGAAGGTGCCGTCCGAAACGTCCGACATACGCCAACTCGATCACGAAGTGATTGGGCAACTCGCGAGTGATGGAGAAATCGACTACGTGCGAGTAGGGAGTCTTCATGCTGTTGTCGAGTCCCCAGCCGATGGCGAAGCTGCCGTTGCCATTGGTGGGCGGAACGAAAGGAAAACCTCCGGCGGGCGGGGATGGCAATTCCGGCACGGGATTCCCGCCAGGGGTGGTCGGGCACGCGTTGCCGCTGGGCATGACCGTAAGGCTGACGAAGCGAGACACACAGCTCACGGTGGATACGCCGGAGGGATTCTCCAGAAAGGTCGTCAGGCCGAGCGAGCCTTCACGGTCAAAGCTGTTGACGACGCCCTGTCCAAAGTGATCGTAGTAGATGCCGTAGCCGCCGCGGATCGAGCTTTTTCCCTTCGCGCCAAACAGCCGCTGAAGAAATCCGGAATCGAAGCTGGGCGAGTAGGCAAAGGCGAAACGCGGCGAGAAATCTTTATGGTCCCAGTTCCAGTAAGGCTGCTTGCCGTTGGCCTGGCCGCTCAGGGCGAAGGAAATGACGGGCGCGTAGGTTTGTCCCAGCAACTGGTCAGCCGCGCGGGTTTCAAAGAAGGAGCTCAGGCTGGGAGTGGGCGCCACCTGGTTGCCCTGGGTTTCGTAAGGCGGTTGCAGCAGCGTGTAGCGCAGTCCGAAGGTGAGTTGCAGATTGGGAGTGGCTCGCCACGCGTCCTGGGCGTAGAGTTCGCCTTCATTACCTCGGAAGTGACGCGGCACCAGGTTGCCCGCAGGCACGAATTGTCCCGACTTGTTCTGGTTGTACCAGGCCGAGATCGAACCCAGAATGCCGGTTACATCCGAGATGGCGGCGTCGTAGGAGTAGGCAAAGCTAGGGTCCACCGAAGGCAGCACCGGGCTCTGCGAAGGATCAAGGTCTTGTCCGGTGTTGGCAATGCCGCCATATTCAAGCCAGTCGGGATGAGTCGCACCGTTGAGAAAATTCTGCTCGTTGGAGAAGCGGTTGTTATCGATCAGCCGCCAATTCCCGCCGAACTGGAAAGTATGTTTGCCGTGAGTCCAGGTCAGGTCATCGACCAACTGGTTGACCGGCACATTCAGGTTCACCGTTCGCGCAAACGAGACTTGGTCCGAAAGATCCTGAAAACTCACATTCGAATAAGGATTGTCTCCCGCGGTGTCGACTCCCTCACGAATGAGGGCGTAGCGCAGGTTGTTGATCAGAGTGTTGCTGATCACAGCCGTGTATCCCGCGGCGATTCCCTTGTTGTTGGTGCGAACGATCTGGCCGGGAGGCTGGCCGGGAAATTGCGCAGCGAACAATTGGCGGTCATTTTGCAAATTGCCGCGCAGAAACAGGCTGTGGCTTCCGTTGGCGGTGAGCTTGTAATCCAGCTTGAGCAGATACGTGTTCTGATTTTGCGGCTGCGGCGCGGCGAAAGTGTAACCCAGAATATTGATGCCGTCCGAGCCGTTGGAAATATTCGTGTTGGGCAGGGGAAACGCGGGGATGGGCGAACCATTCGGCAGGGTCGCGCCGCCGCTCCATTGACTCAATATGGCCGGGCTGACGCCGCCTCCGTTGGGGCATGTGGTGGTGCAATTTGTGTCGATGCTCTGAATAGCCGCGGGCTGCATCGTGACCAGAAAATCGCCCGAAGGAACCAGATTAGAAGTGGTCACACCGGGAGTTCCCAGCCCGCAGGTCGCATCGCCACCGGGATTGTTGTCGAACGCGGGATTGCAGGCGTAGCTCACGATTCCCTGCAGCAGATTCGTGCTGGGAACCGACTGGTCAACCTGAGTCGCCTCGCGCGAGCGCTGGCCTTCGTAATTGGCGAAGAAAAAGAGCCTGTTCTTTACGATGGGGCCGCCGACCGCAGCCCCAAAAGTATTGCGGATCAACTCTCCTGCTTTGTTGGGCAGTCCCGCCTGCAACTCCGCCCGCTTGTTGAACCAGTCGTTGGCTGTGCCCAGGCTGGAGCGGTTGTATTCATACAGCGCACCGTGAAACTGGTTGGTCCCGCTCTTGGTGACCAATGACACCTGCGCGCCCGAGGAGCGTCCTGAGTCCGCATTCGAGTTGGTCGTGACCACGCGAAACTCTTCCAGCGAGTCCATGGGAATGCGCAACACGCCGGTGAAGGCGTCCCCGAGTAACTGGTCGTTGTTGTCGAGGCCGTCCACGGTAATGTTGGTTTGATCGCTGCGCGCGCCGTTCACGGCCCCGCCACGCGAGTCGGCAGCCGCATCGACCTGGTTCCCCACGTACGTTACTCCGGCCTGCAGGCTCAGAAGTTCTACGGCGTTGCGGCCTTCCGAGGGAATCTCAAGAATCTGCTTGGCGTCGAACGGATTGCCCAGCGAGGCGTCGACCGTGTTGACGGCCGGGGCTTCGCCTTGCACGTCGACGGTGGTAGTGGTCGTGCCGACCTGCAGAATCACATTCACGGTCGCGGGAGTATTTACCTGCAGAACGACGTTGGTCCTGCGGGTAGTTGTGAATCCGGCGGCGCTCACTGCAATCGTGTAGCTGGCCGGCGGGATCTGCAGAAACTGATACACCCCGCGATCGTCGGTTTTCTGGGTGCGGCTAAAGGCCGTGGCCGGGTCAGCGAGCACAACCTCTGCCCCGGCCACCACCGCGCCCTGTGGGTCGGTGACGGTGCCTCGCAGCGATGTGGTGGAACTTTGCGACCAGCCAGGAATAGCCGCTGCGAAAGCGAGCACGATAGCAGCAGCCAGCGTCGCGATCCTCATCGCGATCTTCATCAGGATCCACGAAAACTTGGCCTGCCTTCCTGAGTCAAAGAATCGACGTTGGGCCACTACCATAGGTTCCTCCGCAAATTTCTGCCGAGAGCTCGAGTCGCAGAAGTCTCGCATCATACGGAGCATGCGTTAATTTGACGTTAAGAACGGCGTGACCAGTGGTCACGGGTGCCCTAAATTCTGAAGCCCGGCCAGATTAGCTTCGACACGGCTGAGCTTGTTGCCCGATGTACCAGGGGGCGCTCACGGTAAAGATGCGCTCGTTGCCGCGGGCCAGCAGCACCCATTCCAAAAGCCGGCCCCGCTGATTGTGCAGGAAGTATTCGTACCAGCGGTTTTCCACCAGTTCCGGTATGACGACCACAATGCTGCGGCCGGGATTCTTCTTCGAAAGATCGAGCACAAACTGCACCACGGGAATGATGACAAAGCGGTAGGGTGAAGGCAGGATGTGAAGTTCCGGGGGTTGCTTGCCTTGGGCGCGAAAAGGTTCGACGACGTAGTGTTCCCAGTCGCCTTCAAGCAATTCCGAATGCTCATTGGGCTCCACGTGCAGGGCGATGACGTCCGGAGAAAGCCGCGCGGCAAATTCAATCCCCTGGCGCGTGATGTTGCTCCAGCGGTCGATCGCGATGATGGCGATGGGATGCTGGCTGAGACCGGCGGCGTCCACTGGAGTCTTGCAAGTGGTCAGCGTCTTTACGTGGTGGTAATGTCGGCGGACGATGGAGAAGAAAAATATGGTTAAGGGAATGAACAGCAGCGTAATCCACGCGCCTTCCATGAATTTTGCCACCAGCACAACCACGGTGGTCGTGCCGGTAACGAACGCGCCCAGGCCGTTGACCATCGCGCTCTTCACCCACCCCGGCCCGCGATTTTTCCGCCAGTGCATGACCATGCCGGCCTGAGAGAGCGTGAACGCCAGAAACGCGCCGACGGCGTAAAGTGGGATCAGCCGGTCGGTAACGCCGCCAAAAAGAATGAGCACCCCGCCGCAGAGCACGGCCAGCACCATAATGCCGTAGGTATAGACCAGCCGCCGTCCGCGGTAGCCGAAAACGTGCGGCAGATAATTGTTCTGCGCGATGGCGCGGCAAAGGCGCGGAAAATCGGCAAACGCGGTGTTGGCCGAAAGCGACAAGACGAGCAGGATGGAGCCAATCGTCACGTAGTAGAAAATTCCCTTGCCAAAAACCGCGGAGGTGAGCATGGAGAGCACGCTCTGGTAGCCCGGCGCGCCCGGATCGGTCGCCGCGATTCCGTACACCTTGACCAGATAAGAGATTCCCGCCAACAGCACCGCCAGCAGAAAAATAATCGCCGTAAGACTCCGCTGGGCATTTTTCACCGCAGGCTCGCGAAAAGCTTTCACGCCGTTGCTGACCGCTTCGACGCCGGTTAAGGCCGTGCAACCGCTGGCGAACACTTTGAGCAGCAGCCAGGCGCTCACTGCCGCCGTCGCAACCGGCGGAGGCGGAAGTGGAACAACCGGGGTGGGATGCCCTCCGCTAAGCAGCACTCGCACCACGCCCGCGACGATCGTGATGAGCAACGTTCCCACAAACAGATAGGTAGGAACCGCAAAAGCAGTGCCCGCTTCGCGCACGCCACGCAGATTGAAAATCGTGATGACGATCAGAATGCCCACGCACAGCGGAACCATGTGCGGCAGCAATGATGGAACGGCCGAGACCAACGCGCCCACTCCCGCGGAAATGCCCACGGCGGCAGTGAGAATGTAGTCGGCCAGCAGCGCGGCCGCGGCCAGTAGTCCGGCCGGCGCGCCCAGATTGAAGCGCGCCACGGTATAGGAACCACCGCCGGAAGGATAAGCCGCGATAGTCTGCCGGTACGAAAAGTAGACGATGATGAGCAGCGTGATAATGGCCGCGCTGACAGGAACGATGTAGCGCACGCCCAGCAGCCCAAGCGGAATCAGCAGGCTGAGTGCAGCTTCCGGGCCGTACGCGGCGGAGCTCAGGCCGTCCAGACCGAAGATGGGAATGCCTTGCGCGGGGCCGATCTGCTCGGCCCGCTCGTCACTGGTTTTGATGGGCTTGCCGACTACGACATCCAGTATATTCATGGGCGATAGGTTTCCAATGGAATGCGAGCTAGACCTGAAAACGACGCCGGAAAATAAGGCCCGCGCCACGTGCAACTGATCTAAAGCTCGTTGGCTATAGTTTGTTCAGTCCGTCTAACGCGGCGACTTTGTAAGCTTCCGCCAGTGTGGGATAGTTAAACACGGCGTCGCGGAAATACTCAATCGTCGCCCCCAGCGCAATCACCGTCTGGCCGATGTGCACAATCTCAGCCGCGCGGTCCCCAATCACGTGGACCCCCAGCAGTTTAAGCGAATCTGGATCGAAAATCAGTTTCAGCAGGCCCTGATCGTCGCCCAGCATCTGTCCTTTGGCGAGTTCGGCGTAGCGAGCGAGTCCGACTTCATAGGGAGTTTTCTTCTGCGTCAACTGTTCTTCGGTATATCCGACCATGGAGATTTCAGGAATCGTGTAGATGCCGTAGGGAATCAGGTTGGAGGGCATTTTCCCAGGCGTACCGAACATGTGGCAACTGGCCAGGCGGCCCTGCTCCATGGAAGTGCTGGCCAGGGCAGGAAACCCAATCACATCGCCGGCGGCGTAAATGTGCGGCACTGCGGTTTGAAAATGTTCGTTGACCACCAGTTTGCCCCGCGCATCCGATGACAACCCAGCGGCCTCGAGGTTGAGCAAATCGCTGTTGGCTTGCCGGCCGATGGTGTAGAGCAGGCCCTGGCCGTGAACGTTCTTGCCGCTTTCGAGTTTGGCAAACACGCGGTCCCGGGCTTCATCCAGCCCGATCGATACCACTTTTTCGCCCAGCCGAAAAACTGTTCCCAGTTGCCGCAGCTGGAAGCACAGGCTCTCAATAATTTCCCGGTCCACGAAATCGAGCAGGATAGGCCGCTGGTCTAGCAGCGTAACTTTGACGCCCAGCGCGGCAAACATCGAGGCATATTCCAGCCCGATAATTCCCGCGCCTACAACCACCAGATCGCGCGGAACTTCTTCCAGACAGTGCACCTGATCAGAATCGAAGATGCGCTTGCCGTCGATGGGAATATCGTCGCTGTGCGCCGGCCGCGTCCCGCAGGCAATCATCACGTGCTGGCCGCGCAGCAATTGGGAGCCGTCATCACACTTGACTTCAATGGTATGGGGGTCGAGGAAGCGCGCGTCGCCTTCGTGCGTCGTCACAAAGTTGCGCCGAAGTTGCGCCTTAATCACCTCAACCTCGCGCAGCATCACCGATTGCGCGCGAAACGTCAGGTCCGACATCGCAATGCGGTCTTTGAGCACGTACCCGCGCCCGTAGAACGTGCGCTGGCGAAAGCCGCTCAAATAAAGAACCGCTTCGCGCAAGGTCTTGCTGGGGATGGTCCCGGTGTGCACACACACGCCGCCAATGGTTCGCTTGCGGTCAACAATGGCGACCTTCTTGCGCAGCTTGGCAGCGCAAATCGCGGCCTTCTGGCCTGCCGGGCCACTGCCGATTACTACCAGGTCAAATTCGTTGCTTTCCATAGGAACGTCTCAACAACGGCCGCCCACTCGCCCCGCCGTTTTTTAGTATCCCGAGAAACTATCATTAACCTACTTGGTAACAGAAGAGGATTGTGGAGTGTAACAGTCTATTTACAAATCGGCCGGACCCGCCAAGGGCTCGCTCCAACCTGCACGTCCTTACGTGACCGGAATCACAGACCAAACCACCGATCCGGCGCATGTTTGCAGTTCGAGTAGAAGCGGACTGCAAATGCCACCAGCCTACCGGCTCAGCCGTCGAAAATTCTTGCAGGCAGCCATGGCCGCCGCAGCCGCAGCCGGCCCCGGCCTGGCCTGTTCCGCCGGCCGGGCCCCCTGGAGGTTTCTATCGGCGGATGAGGCCAGAACTCTAGCCGCGATTTGCGATCAGATCATTCCTCCCGACGAGCATCCCGGCGCCGCCTGGGCCGGCGTGGTGAACTACATCGACCGTCAGCTCTGCGGGCCCTTCCGGCACCTGAGGGATTCTTATCGCACGGGCCTGGCCGCGGTCGACCAAAGCAGCCGGGCGCTCTACGGCATGACTTTCGCGGTTCTGGACGAGACCAGGCAGCTTGACCTGCTGCGCCTGATGGAACAAGGGCGTGCGCCCAGCGAGGCGTGGCAGCAGAATTCTTCCGCAGATTTTTTTGCGCTGCTGGTGGATCACACCATGCAGGGCTTTTATGGCGATCCGCGCCACGGCGGCAACCGCGACCGAATCAGCTGGAAGATGCTGGGCACGCCCTACCCGCCCATTCGCGGCAGACTGCACTATGACGTGAATAAGCCGAAGTGAATAAACCTGAGGTGAACAAGCGGTAGCTACATGGTCGTGGATTCAAAGGTCAAGTGAATGGCGCTCAAACACGTCAACGCGGTGGTGGTGGGTGCTGGGGCTGGCGGAGGCATTGTCGCCAAGCAACTCGCCACCGCGGGACTGACCGTAGTGCTCGTGGAGCGCGGCAAGTGGTATACCGCGTTCGACTGCCGTAAAGACGACCTGCGCAACCAGCGGACCACGGTGCTAGGCAATTCCTTCGGCCCCGACGAAGACCGCAACCCGCGAGTTTTCGTCGACGAGCAAGGCCATGAACATCTGTTAAAACCCAGCGACGGTGCATATAGCAACAACGCCGCATGCGTAGGAGGCGGCACGGCCAGTTACGGCGCCATGGCCTGGCGCTACATGGAAAAAGATTTCCGCATGCGCTCGACCTACGGAACAATCGCGGGCAGCACGCTGGATGACTGGCCAATCAGCTACGCCGACCTGGAGCCCTATTACGAAAAAGCCGAATGGGAGATCGGCGTCTCCGGCGACGACGCCAACAACATTTTCCGCTCGCCGCGCCGCCGCCCGCTGCCCATGCCTCCTTTGCCTCCCAACCGCGAATACGAAATCCTGAAACCGGCGGCCCAGCGCCTCGGACTTCATCCCTTTGACATTCCCATGCTGCGGAATTCCGTTCCCTATAACGGCCGGGCAGCATGTATGCGATGCCGCTGGTGCGTGGGTTTTGCCTGCGAAGTCGATGCCAAGAATGGCACGCAGAACACGGTCATCCCCACGGCGTTAGCCACCGGAAATTGCGAACTGCGCACCGAGTGCATCGTCAAAGAAATTCTCACCGATTCGCGGGGCCGGGCCAAGGGCGTGGCCTATTTCGATGCGCAGTCCCGTCTGCAGGAGCAGACTGCAGACCTGGTCGTGGTTTCGGGCTCGGCCATCGAGTCGGCGCGCCTGCTGCTGAATTCCAGGAGCCGGCTATTTCCGACTGGCTTGGGCAATCGCTCCGACTGGGTGGGAAGAAATCTTCAAGGTCATGCCTACACCGGCGCGGTGGGGCTGTTTGATTTCGAAGTCTACGATGACCTGGGTCCCGGCGCCGGCATCGCGATCTGCGACTTCAACCATGGCAACCACGGATTGAACGGCGAGGGATTGATCAGCGGCGGCATGCTGGCGAATGAATTCATCCGCCTGCCCTACCAGTTCGTGGGCTGGCGGGCGCCCGGTGTGCCGCGCTGGGGCCGGGCGCACAAAGAATACATGCGCCAGTTTTATCGCCGGAGCATTGGCGTGATGGGGCCGGTGCAGGAGTTGCCCATGTTCGACTCGCGCGTCGAGGTCGACCCCAAGGTAAAGGACTACTGGGGCATTCCCGTGGTGCGGCTCTCTGGGCATCGTCATCCCAACGACCAGGTCGTGGGCAAGTTTCTGGCGTCCAAGGCGGAAGCGTGGCTCAAGGAAGCCGGCGCGACTACGACATGGGCTTTCCTGCCCGGCACTGGTCTGAGCGGAGGCCAGCACCAGGCTGGCACCTGCCGCATGGGCGACGATCCGCAGACCTCGGTGGTCGACAAATATTGCCGCGTGCATGATGTCGATAATTTGTACGTGGTCGACGGCAGTGTGCACGTCACCAACGGCGGCTTCAATCCTGCACTGACGATTATGGCGATTGCATATTATGCCTCTGACCAACTGGTGAAGTCGTGGAAGGGAACTCATGGCGCGTCTTAGCAGGGGCGGAGCGTGGACGAACCCTCGGGGTGAGCCTCGATGACCGCCGATCGCAAGCCCTGGTACCGGCGTTTTTCCGTGGTCGTGACCATCCTGCTGGCCGCAATCGTCATCCTCTTTCTGCCCGCCGCCAGCGTTTACTATCACTACTCCGGCGGGCGATCCTGCGCGCGCTGTCACGAAATCTGGCAGCCGTACACGGATTGGCATACTTCAACTCACCGCAACGTGCCCTGCTCCGACTGCCACGGAGACGTTTTCACTCTCGAGTTAGGCTTTCATCTCAAGAACATTCGCCGCCTGTCGGCGCACTTGCGCGGCGAAATCCCCGAACAAGTTCGACTCAAAAGCGATGACGTGCTGCGCATGGGCAGCCGTTGCCAGAAATGCCATCAGCAGGAGTATGCCGATTGGGCCGCGGGTCCGCACGCCGCCACGTACAAGGAAATTTTTCTGGACGCTGATCACAATCACCGCGAGCACTTGATGGACGATTGCCTGCGCTGCCATGGCATGCACTTCAACGGCGGCATCCGTGACCTGGTAAGCCCGCTCGATACTAAAGGACCGTGGCAGCTGCGTGATCCCAAGCTGGCGGGGCAGCCGGTCATCCCGTGTCTCGCCTGTCACCAGATGCATCGCCAGGGAAATCCGCTGACTCGCTTGACCGAGAAGCCCGACAATCCCGGGCCCATCCAGGAAATCGCGCGGCCGTCGCTGGCGTTGTTTGACCGGCGGGAACTCGATTACGTTGCGCTTGAAAATCTTCCGCTGCCCACGATGCATGAAGATGCCGGTGACAGAACCATCAAGATCAGCCCAGACCCGCGCCAGGCGCTGTGCTACCAGTGCCACGCGCCTCTCTCCACAATGAAAGTTGCTTCGGGCGACGATCGCACCGCGGTCGGCGTTCACGAAGGCCTGAGCTGCTTCGCCTGTCACCAGGGGCACGGCCAGCAGACACGAGCCTCCTGCGCCACCTGTCACCCGCAACTCTCTAACTGCGGATTGAACGTGGAAACCATGGACACGACGTTCAAGTCAGCCAAGAGCCCGCACAACATTCATTTCGTGAAATGCATCGATTGCCACACCAAGGGCATTCCGAAGAAGAAGCTCGCCGTAAGCCTCCCGGCTGACGTGAGGCACTAACCCAGGAAGTGGCTGAAACACGCGAAGGCGTGAGGAGGGGTCGTACGCCCACCGCAGCGCGTTGTCATCCTGAGCGGCGTTCTTTGCCGGGAAGGACCTATGCAATCTGCCGGTAGCACCGGTGCTGCTAACAACTCCACAGGTCCTTCGCTTCGCTCAGGATGACATTCAAAGGTTTAACTGAAAACTGACAGTTGATCACTCAGGCGCGGGCCACGGCGACGAAGAGTGGTTGGGCCGGCGTATCCGCAACCGGCAACTTGAGGGTGACTCGCGCGCCGTGCGGCTTTACGTTTTCGATTTCGAGATCGCCGCCGCGTTTCTTGACGATCCCGTAGCAGACGCTCAATCCCAGGCCCGTTCCTTTGCCTGCGGGTTTGGTCGTATAGAACGGATCCAGGGCGCGGCTGAGATTGCCAAAGCCGGGGCCGGTATCCTCGACTTCGATGACCGCCCGTGAACCTTGCCGATAAGCGCGAATGCTGATCTGTTTGCCGCCGGAAATTCCTTCCCGAGCTCCTTCCAGAGCGTCGCTGGAATTGTTGAGCAGGTTGAGGAGAATCTGCTTGATCTCATCCTCGCTGACCGCGAGACAGGGCAAGTCTGGGGCGATGTTGAGTTCCACTCGCACGTTGCGCGTGCGTGTGTAATATTCCCGCAGTGCCAGCACCTGCTGCACCACCGGAGGGAGTTGTGCGACCGGCGTGTCGCGCGCCCCGTGCCGCGAGAAGCGCAGCAGGTTGTCGATGATCCGGTTCATGCGGCGCGCCTCGCTCACCAGATTTGCCAGCTGATCGCGAGCCTGCGGCGCTGCGATCGCGTCGTTGATCAGTTCGCCGTATCCCATGATCGCGGTCAGGGGATTGTTGAGTTCATGCGCCACTCCGGCCAACAGCCGTCCGAGGGCGGCCAGTTTTTCCGAGCAGACCAGCTGCGCGTGCAAGGACTGAAGTTCCACGGCGAGCGCGACGTCGGTAGCCAGCCGTTCAATGTGCGATAACTCCAGCATGTGGATCGTGCGCGTGTCTCGCGGCGCCGCCAATCGGATGCAGCCCAGGTATGCGCCTCCCTCCGAGCACAGCGGAATCAATAACTCTTCGCCCGTCCGCCATTGCGCATTCGGGTTCTCGGGAAGCGCGAACAGAATAGCTTCTTCTTCGAGCAGCAAGTACGAATTCTTGCCCATGCGCTGCGCTCTGGAACACAAGTTCTTCACGTAATCAAGCGTCCAATGCTGGGTCTGTGTCTGCAGAATTCGTAAAGAATCTTGCGCCAGTCCGCTGGAGCCCGCCACCTGCAGCCGGCCGTGCGGATCTTCAAGCTGCACCACCGCCATGCTGAAAGTGCTGACCTCGGTAATGGCCGAGGCGATGGCGGGGCATATCGTATCGAGCGCCGCCCCACCCAGCAGCCGGGTCGTGATCGCCGAGAACCGTTCCAGGCGGCGGTCGAGCCGGTCGGCTTTGTTTTGCATGCCGGCGATCGATTCCGATTTGTCTTCCACCACCGCCAGAATCATTCCCAGCGCCACGAAAATCTTCGGTGCGTCCCACAGTTCGCCGGGAATCGTCAGATGCGGAGCGAAGCGATCGAGCAATAGCCGGATGGGAAAGGCCGCTCCCCAGCTGAGGAATCCCGCAGCGACGGTCAGGATGGCGGGCGTCCAGCGCCCCCGATTGCGGCAGATCAACACCCCCGCCAATACGAATCCGATTCCCACCAACGCGGTCGCCCCTTCCTGAAACGAACCGCGCAGCGCGCCGTAGCTGTTACACACCACGAACGCCACGGAAGGCACGCCCAGTGCGAGCAGCAGGCGAGTCCGCTTGGCGTAGTCTTCCGCCACCGAAGACACTGACACTAGAAAAGTCACCACTGCGGCTTGCAGCGATCCGGAATCAACCGCCAGCAGAAAGGGACTAACCGGGCCGTGATCCGGCTCCAGCAACTGGGCCAAAAAATGGGTGAACACCAGCGTCCACGCCACCGTCCAGAGGGTCAGGCGGCCGCTGCGGGCGTGGTGTTTCAGGCAGACAAAGATCATCACCAGCACGCCAGTGATCAGAAATATCGGAATTTTTTCAAGAGCACCCATTCGGAATCATCGGGGGAGAAGCATGGGGGAACAAGCCTGGGGGAACAAGCCTGGCTCGGCAGTCACCAACAGTAACCAAACGTAAGTAGTGGCTACAACGCCGGAACGTGCCATGGGCATGGCACCGATGTCAGGCGGCCGGCACGCTGGTGCCATGGGTTGCAGGCTCTTGCGAACCCGTCCTCGTTACCTTCCGGACGCACATGGCGGTTCTCGTGCGCACTTGCGAACGTTACTCAATATTTGTGATCAAAATTACGCTGAGGTGTGATTTAACGGCAAGCGGTGCAGCTACGGCCTTGGCTCGCATCAGGCCCATCTTGAATCCTGCCAGAGGTGATCGGCACTTGAAATCCGAACGCCGAAGGCAAGGTTTGACGACCCACGCGGTCTCCTTGATGTCGGCTAAGTCTTTCCGTTGCCAGATTTCTGTTTCCCAGACCATGAAAGGCTTCGGCATTAGGCCCACCTCGGGCAGGCCCCATCGGTACAAACAAGAATCTGCGGCTTCAGTGGGGATGCAGTTTCCGGAATGTCCATCGATTTGTGATTGAAATCACATTTAAGTGTGATTCAACATCCGGCAGAGCTACCACTACCGCAGCTAGTATCAGGCCCATCTTTGCAACAAGACTAGAGGGCGAACCATCCTCTCGAATTCATTTTTCGAAGCGATTCAACCGCATGCCGGTTGGACCGGGGCCGGACAGTGCGATTTTTCGACATTCCGCGCAAACAAGAAAGCGCAGCGGCAGATACATTAAGGAGAATTGCGATGAAGAAATTAGCGGTCGTCTTGCTGGTAGCGGTTCCGATCACGGTCTTACTGTTCTTTGCCGCGATGAATCCGCCGGAAGTAGCGGCGGTACCAAGCTACGCGCGGCAGACGGGTTTGGCCTGCAGCGGTTGCCACTACGCTCCTCCTGAACTCAACCCCGCTGGCAGAAGATTCAAGCTGACCGGCTACGTCGACAAGGCGGATGAGACCAAGGTCATCACGACCGATGGTGGCAAGAAGCGGGCCGCGCTTGACCTGCTCTCATCGTTGCCGCTTTCCGTCATGCTGGAGACTTCATTTACCTCACTCAAGTCTCCGCTGCCGGACACGAGCAGCACCTCGACGCCGCTGCCCACGACCCAGAATGGCAGCTTTGAACTTCCGCAGGACATTTCGCTCTTCCTCGCTGGGAGGTGGACCAGCAACATTGGCAGCTTTCTCCAGGTGACGTACGACACGCAAGACGACCATTTCACCAGCGACAACACCGATATCCGTTTCGCGAACAAGACGAAACTCGGCGGCAGGGAATTGGTTTACGGTTTGGATCTCAATAACAATCCCACCGTCGAGGACCTGTGGAACAGCACGCCGGCATGGGGCTTCCCCTGGATCGCCAGCGATTTTGCTCCGACTCCGGCCGCCTCCCCCATCATTAACGGCGGATTGGCGCAGGACGTCGCCGGGTTCGGCGGCTTTGCCATGTGGGACAACCATATCTACCTTGACGCCGCCGTTTATCGGTCGGCACATGTGGGCGGTCAGCAGCCGTTTCCCGAAGATGGTTCGACCAATAATATTCGCGGTGTTTCGCCGTACTGGCGCCTCGCTTTTCAGGAATTGACTGCGAAGACGCAGTATGAGATCGGCACGTATGGCATGCACGCGCGCATGTCAACCACCCCCGGAACCCTGCAGGACGAATACACTGACGTCGCTTTCGATACGCAGATCGACCGGACGCTATTCCGCACGGATGTACTTTCTTTCCGGGGCACGTATATCCGCGAAAACTCTGATTTGCTGGCCAGCGGGTTTGGATCGAATCACCTGAACACGGTCATGGCCAATGCGGAATACCACCTCGGCAATAAATATACGGGTACACTCGGTGTGTTCAATACCGGCGGGAACGTGAATCCTGGACTGTATGGGCCAGCCCCAGTGAGCGGCAGCGCCAACGGAGACCCGAGAGGCGCAGGCTACCTGCTCAACTTTTCCTACTGGCCGTGGCAGAATCTGCAGCTGGCGGCGCAATACACCGCCTACACGCGCTTCAATGGTGCATCGACCAACTACGACGGCTCGGGCCGCAACGCCAATGCCAACAACACGGTTTATCTGGACGCGAAGATTATTTTCTGACAGGTTCTGACGCGCCCGTGAGCCGTGGTCGACGAATGAACGGTCAACGAATGAAAGTTCTACGAATGAATGATCAACGAATGAATGATCAGCAGATAAACAATCAGCTTGATCGACAACTTTAGAGGAGGACGTGCAATGAAGGGCAAAACATTTTTACTCGTGGTAGTGACCGCAGCGCTGTGCAGTGCGGCGTGGGCTGGCGACATCGAGGGCAAAGTGACCGGGATGAAAGGCCACTCGGTGGTTTACGTCGACGTCATCGCCGGCAAAACTTTTCCCGCTCCCAAAGAACACCCCGTCATGGATCAAAAGGGGTTGGTGTTTGCTCCGCACATCATGCCCGTACTGCAGGGCACAACGGTTGACTTCCTGAACAGCGACACGGTGCAGCACAACGTCTTCTGGACCGCGATCGGCACCGACAAGAAAGCCGGACATAATCTCGGCACCTGGCCCAAGGGCGATAAACGATCGTTCACTTTCGATAAGGCAGGCGTGGTGCCGGTGCTGTGCAATGTCCATCCGGACATGGCGGGATACATCATCGTCAGCCCCACTCCTTATTTTGCCGAGACCGACGATAGCGGCAATTACAAAATCAAAGACGTTCCCGATGGCAGCTACACGCTCGTCGTGTGGCACGAGGGCGCCAAGAATCAGTCCAAGCCGGTGACCGTGGCCGGCGGGGGCAAGGCGGATTTCACCCTGACGAAGTAAGCAGTCAGTCGGGTGACGGGGAGCGGTTCCGCTTGGGGCACCGCTCCCCATTCTGCATTTTCATCGCAAACAAAACCGAGCTTGTGGTCAGGCCCTGGAACCGTCGCGAATGCTGAAGCGATTTAAAAACAAAAAGGTCGACGGGGATTGGCTGCACACCAATTTCCCCTGCATGATGGCGTGTCCGGCCCACACCAATGCCGGACGCTATGTCGGCCTGATTGCCGAGGGCCGCTTCGAAGAGGCGTACCGGCTGGCGCGCGAGCCCAATCCGCTGGCCAGCATCTGCGGCCGAGTCTGCGCGCATCCCTGCGAGACCGCGTGCCGCCGCGGCGAAATCGACCGGCCCATTTCCATTCGCGCCCTGAAGCGCTTTCTGACCGAGCAGTACGGGCCCGAGTCGAAGCATCCCATCAACGTCAATGAAGGACGCGGACAGAAAAAACTTCCTTACAAAGTTGCCATCGTCGGAGGCGGCCCGGTTGGACTGTCGGCGGCGCACGATCTTGCGCTCATGGGCTACGCGGTCACAATTTTCGAAGCCGCTCCGGTTGCCGGCGGAATGCTTTATCTCGGCATTCCGGAATATCGCCTGCCGCGCGATGTAGTTGAAGCGCAAGTCCGCGAAATTCTCGAGACTGGCGACATCACTCTGAAGCTGAATCAGGCCGCGGGTCGCGACTTTTCCATTTCTGATTTGCGCCGCCAGGGATTCGATGCCGTCCTCGTCGCCGTGGGCGCGCACCGCAGCCGCGATCTCAGCATTCCCGGCGTCGATCTCGACGGAGTTTATAAGGGCATCGACTTTCTGCTCAACGTGAATCTCGGCTACAAGTTCACCATCGGCAAGAAAGTCATTGTGATTGGCGGCGGAAATGTTGCCATGGATGTGGCGCGCTCGGCCGCGCGCGAAGTCGTGAAGCAGCATGCCGGCGGCGTCGAGGACCTGGAGCCTTCGGACGAGAATGTTTCGGCCGTCGCCACCAAAGAAATGGTCGACATTTCCCTGTCGGCCTTGCGCATGGGCGCGCGCGAAGTAGACTTGGTCTGCCTGGAACGCCGTGAGGAAATGCCGGCGGCCCTGGAAGAAATCATTGAGGCCGAAGAGGAAGGCATCATCATGCGTCCCGGCCTCGGTCCGAAGCGGATCATCGGCAAAGACGGCAAAGTCACGGCACTCGAAACTCTCAAGACGAAGTGGGTGTTCGATCAAAACAAGAAATTCAGTCCGGCGTTTTACGAGAACAGCGAAACCCAGATCGAGTGCGACACCATCATCATGGCGATCGGGCAGGCGCCGCGGCTCGACTTCTTCACGCCCGAGGATAAGGTTGAACTTTCGCCGCGCGGGCTGATCGCGGTGAATCCGCAGAGCCTGATGACTTCCGCTGCAGGAATTTTTGCCGGCGGAGACTGCGTCTTTGGACCGCGCCTGATCATCGACAGCGTGGGCGACGGCAAACGCGCGGCCGTGGGCATTGACGAATATCTGCGAGGCGGAAAACATCCGGAGCCCGTCATCGAAGTCGAACTACTCAAACGGCACGCGATGCCACTCGGGTACCTCGATCTCAACCGGCAACCGGTTCCCATGCTTCCGCTGGAGCGCCGCACTGGTGTGACCGAGGTGGAGATCGGCTATGACGCGCCGGCCGCGATGGCCGAAGCGCAGCGCTGCCTGCACTGCTGGGTGAACACGATTTTCGAAGGCGTGCCGGAAGATGGCAGCATGTGCATCCTGTGTGGCGGATGCGTCGATGTGTGTCCGGAGAAATGTCTGGAGCTGGTTGCGCTCGACCGCATCGCGTTCGAGCCGGAGACCGTGCAGCACATCCGCGATCACCAGGAATTGTTTGGCGTGGAGTTCGACGAAGTTGCGGCGGACGAGCTCGGCGTGGTGACCGGAGCGGCCATGCTCAAGGACGAAACCCGTTGCATCCGCTGCGGGTTGTGCGCCATGCGTTGTC
This sequence comes from uncultured Acidobacteriota bacterium, assembly GCA_963800405.1. Classification (GTDB taxonomy): domain Bacteria; phylum Acidobacteriota; class Terriglobia; order Terriglobales; family Acidobacteriaceae; genus Sulfotelmatobacter. Next base: position 25,506 of record CAWDBW010000095.1, on the reverse strand, counting down.
CGGTGGGCACCATCACGATGGAGTCGTACAATCTGCTTCCCGCCGAGCCGACTGGATTGATTTCAGTGGCGTCGATTGGCGTGGGATTGCAGAAGTAGGCGCGAGGGAAAGATGGCAGACGAAACCAAAAAAACCGGTGAGCCTAATAAGGACGTGAACCGCCGCCAGTTTTTTCTGAAGCTGGGGCTAGGGTCTCTGGGCATTGCGACTGCGGGCACGGCGGCGTTCGCGTATCAGTATCTCGATCCCAATGTGCTCTACGAGCCGTCGCCGGTGGTGAACGCCGGCAAGCCCGATCGCTATCCGCTGGGCAGCGTTACCATCGACGTGAACTCGGGCATTTACATCATTCACTCCGACGAAGGTTATTTTTCTCTGAGCGCGGTCTGCACGCATCTCGGCTGCATGACCGCGTGGAAGCCCGAGTTGAACCTGATTGCGTGCCCTTGCCACGGCAGCAAGTTTAATGAGGACGGCAAGAAGATCGAGGGTCCCGCGCCCAAGCCCCTGCCGTGGAAACGCATCTGGCTCAACGACGACGGCGACCTTCTCGTGGATCGCTCGACCGACGTGCCGGCGCTGGCGCGGGATTCCTTTGTGAGAGTCTAACTTTGAGAGTTTAACCAATGGCCAAAACCATCGACCAGCATTTCGACGACCTGCGCGGCACCCGGGTGTGGCGCTCGATCTTCCGCAGCGGCACTGGATCGAGCACGCTGAAGCGCGCGCTCGCGATTCAGCAGAATGTGTTTCTGCATCTGTTCTCCACCAAGGTGCGAACGCGCATGCTGAGTTTCAGCGCGACCTGGTATTTGGGAACTCTGACGCTGGGGACTTTCCTAATCCTGGTGGCGACGGGCATTCCGCTGATGTTTTACTATCACCCCTCGGTGCCGCAGGCTTACGCCGACACCAAGGACCTGCAGTTCGTCGTGTCGTCGGGAATGTTCCTGCGCAACCTGCATCGCTGGTCGGCGCATGCCATGGTGTTTCTCGTGTTCGCGCACATGTTCAAAGTGTTTTATCGCGGAGCTTACCGCACGCCGCGCGAATTCAACTGGGTGATCGGCGTCGTTCTGCTTCTGCTGACGTTGTTGCTCAGCTACACCGGATATCTGCTCCCCTGGGATCAACTGGCGTACTGGGCCATCACCGTGGGGTCGAACATTGCGTCGGCCGTTCCGGTGATCGGAGAGAAAATTCACTTCCTGTTGCTCGGCGGCAACGCCGTCAACGCCAACGCGCTGCTGCGTTTCTACGTGCTGCACTGCATGATTCTGCCGCTAACGGCGATGTTCTTCGTGGCGATCCATTTCTGGCGCATCCGCAAAGATGGCGGCCTCTACTCGCACGACAGTGAACCAGCGACGGTGCGGGCGAATGCCGTTTCCAGCGCAAAGCCTGCGAAGGAGGGGCAATAGTCATGGCCGATTCTAAAGACTTCATCGCCGGCATTGATTCCAACGCGAAAAAATCTCCACGGCGCATCGTCTTCATCACGCGCCGTACCTCGGCGCAGGTGAAGGCCGAAACCGAAGATCAAGTCCAGACCTTTCCCGAAGTGCTGTTCCGCGCGGCCGTCGCGGTCATGACGCTGGCTGTGGTGCTGGTCTGGATCGCGCTGCTGTTCAACGCTCCGCTCGAAGGCCTCGCCGATCCCTCGCACACACCCAATCCCGCGAAGGCGCCGTGGTATTTCCTCGGCCTGCAGGAGATGCTGCATTACTTTCCGCCGGTGGTGGCGGGCGTGCTTGTTCCGGGATTGGTTGTGATGGCGCTCATCGTTATCCCGTACTTCAAAGTCAATATCGAGGCAGATGGACTTTTCCTGAAGGACCGCCAGCGGCGCTTGCGCATTTTCTATGTGGTCGCGACGCTGCTATCGCTGTTCTTGCTTCTGTTCAAAGTTTATGCGGCTCTGGTGCCGACGCTGATCATGGCCGCCGTGATGCTGGTGGCGGCGCAAAGTTCTCCGCAATCGCCTTCGCCGTTCCGCCGGTACCTGGCGGGAAGGCCGTTGTCGTACTGGGTGATGACCTGGTTCTTGTTCGAACTGGTGGTGTTGACCGCCATCGGAACATTTTTCCGCGGGCCGGGATGGGCTTTCGTCTGGCCGTGGCAGGGTTCATAGAGATGCTTATGAAAGTGCTCATAAGGATGCGGCGCTCATGAAAGAAAAACTTTCGTCGCTCTGGCAAAAACTTTTCGGGGACAGCGTGCGCGCCTTCGGCGTGGTGAGTCTGATTTTCCTGGTCTCGCTGGCCATCGCTCCCGCCAAGAACTTCTTCAGCGAATGGCGTCACTACCAGCACGGCTATCTGCGGATGATCCGCAACCGCAGCGATGCCAACACGCTGCAACGGCACTTCCAGGGCGGCATTCAGCAGATCTGGCTGCCGGAACTCGGCGTGGTCGACCGCTGCACCAGTTGCCACGTCGGCCTAAAAGAACCCAGCCTGACCGATGTTTCGACGCAGCCCTTCCGCACCCATCCCGTGATTCCGCACAAGCTTGACCAGTTCGGATGTACGGTCTGCCATCGCGGGCAGGGCGCCGCCACCACGCTGACTGAAGCGCACAACAGCACGCTGGCCTGGGAGCAGCCGATTCTTCCCGCCAAATACATGGAGTCGTCGTGCGGCGAGTGCCACCGTGGTCCGCTGCCGGGCACGCCGCAACTGAATCAAGGTCGCAACCTACTGTCTCGCGAAGGTTGCGTGCATTGCCACACGGTCAAGTTGCCCGACGGCACCACGATGAAGGCCGATGACGACCCGCCGTCGCTCTCGCACATCGCCGACAAGACCAGTCGCGAGTGGGTTTTCGCGTGGCTCAAAGATCCGCAGGCGTACGCCTCCACGTCGACCATGCCGAATTTCAAGCTGAGCGACGACGACGCGCGCGACATGTCCGCGTTTCTTATCGCCAACAGCACGCCCCAGGTGGGAGATACGGCCACGCTTTCTGCCAAGGCCGCGGCCGATCCTGCCGCGGGCGCGAGTCTCTACGGAGAGTCCTTCTGCGCCTCATGCCACGCCGTGCAGAATGCTGCGGGCAACATGGTGGGCGGCGACGTGGGCCCAGAATTGACGCGGGTCGGAAGCAAGGTCAAGCCCGAGTGGTTACAGGCCTGGCTGCGCAACCCGCGTGCCTACGACGCGGGTACGGCCATGCCGCATTATCGCTTGAACGATGGTCAAGTCGCGACGCTCACTGGATTCCTTCTAGCCAAGGCCGATTCCGATTTCCTCGCCAACGTGCATCTCGACGCCGCAACGCCCGAGCAGATCACCCACGGCAAGCGCCTGGTTTCCGACTACGGCTGCGCCTCGTGCCATGAAATCGCGGGCATCAAGAAGCCGGAGAACTTCGCTCCCGAACTCAGCCGCATCGGCAGCAAGCCGGTCACGCAACTGATTTTTCTTCCCGGCATGCACCACACTCTGCCCGATTACATTGCGGCCAAGATCAAGCAACCGCGCGCCTTCGCTCACGGCCTGAAGATGCCGCAATACACCTTCACGCCGGCGCAGATTGACTCGCTGACCACCGCTCTACTCTCATTGAATGACCGTTCCAACACTTTGCCGCCAGCGCTGGCCGTCGCAGCCAAGCCCGAGTCGGACTACCAACCCGCGGGCAAAGCCGGGAAGTTGATGACCGACCTGGCCTGCTTCAGTTGCCACCGCATCAACGGCCATGGCGGAGATATGGCGCCCGATCTGACCTGGGAAGGCAGTTCGGTGCAACGCGAGTGGCTGGTCGAGTTCTTCAAGAATCCGGGAACGCTGCGCCCGGCGCTGATTCGCCGCATGCCGCGCTTCAACCTGACCGACGGCGAGGTGAACGAACTCACCGACTACATCATGACGGTCTATCAGAATCCCGCGATTGATCGCGAATCGATGCCGCTGAGCGGATACTCGCAAGGCGAAGTAGAACTCGGCAAGCAACTCTTCTACGGAAAGTATTCGTGCCAGGGATGCCACATTCTCGACAAGGCCGATAAAGGTTACGTCGGCCCGACGCTGACGCACGTTGGGTCGCGCCTGACTGCGGCATGGATTTTCCAGTGGATGAAAAATCCGCAATCCCTGCGCCCGGGTACGATCGAACCGAATCGCGCCATGAGTGACGAAGATGCGCGTGCGCTGACTGCGTTTCTGATTTCGCAGAAGGGCGGAGCTAAACAGGAGGTTGCCAAGCAATGAGCGTCGCTACTCCAGACAATCTTCACGATTGTTGTCGCGCTGCTGGTCACATCCTGTTCGCACCGGAGGGGTGATGGGGCTTGTCCCCAAGCCCACGGCGTTCGGCGCCGCCATTGTGGAATCCAGCGGGGGCAAGCAGATCGCGCAAACCGGCAGCTTGCTGCCGCAACCTGTCGTCGTGCAAGTGAATGATGAGCAGGGAACGGCCGTGGCCGGAGCGTTGGTCGAATTCTCTGCCGTCCCCGGAGTTGCTTTCGATCCACCCAACGGCCTGACCGATTCCAGTGGGCAAGTCACCACCAACGTTTCTCTCGGAGGCATGAGCCGGGCGCTATGATAATCGTCTCGTCCATCTTCGATAAGTCCCACAACAAAGTGGACGTGAAGCTGGAAGAAATCGGCTCGGCTACCAGCAAGCGCTCGGACGCCATCTCAACGATCAGTACTGCGAGCGTTGCCACGATCCGGAGTCGACCGTCGAGCGCGTCTCGAACTTCGACAACCTGGAAGTCAAGCCGCATCCCTTTACCGAAGGCGACACGCTGAACAAGATCAGCGACGCCGATCTCACGGCGATCATCAGCCATGGCGGCCCGGCCCTCAACAAGTCGGCACTGATGCCGGCGTGGGGAAACACGCTCAGCAAGTCCGACATTCAGGCGCTGATTTCCTACATTCGCGCGATTTCCGATCCGCCATCGCGCAACGCCGGACCGGTGTACGCGAAGAACTAATCGGCTGGGTCGGCAGGGACAGCTATCGAACGCTACTGTGGCTTCGCCGGCGTGATGGCATGCTCATGCAGGAAGCGATCGACTTCGTCGCCGGAGGGCATGGAAGGCTGAGCTCCCGGCCGCGTCACCGAAATCGCGGCAACGGCAGAAGCAAAAACAGCGCTGTTCGCAACCGTCGCGCCGCGCATCAAGCCCACGGCAAATCCCGCATTGAATGCATCGCCGGCCGCGGTCGTGTCGACGGCATCCACAGAAAACGCGGGGATGCGCTCTTTCGCGAGCTTTCCCTGGGCAATGACACAACCCTTGGAGCCTAGCTTCAACAGAACATTTTTGACGCCGCAAGCCAGCAGGCGATCGGCCGCCGCATAAATGTTTTCGTCGCCATTCCCGACTTCGCCGTTTCCAAGCCCGGCTTTCAGCAACTCCTGGGTTTCAGTTTCGTTGGGCGTAATCCAGGTCAACCTGCGCAGCAGCTTTTCTGGCAACTGGCGCGCCGGCGCCGGGTCAAGCATCAGCGGGATGTTGTGCTGCTCCGCAAACTCCGCTAAGCATTCAACCGTCTCCAGGGGAATCTCGAGCTGGGCCAAAAGAAATCCCGCGCGTTGCAGAAGGGGCGCTGCTGCTTGCAGCATTTCCGGCGTGAGGTGGCCGTTAGCGCCGGGCACCACCACGATATTGTTTTCGCCGCGCTGTCCGGTGGTGATCAGCGCAACCCCGGATGGCCCTGGCACTGTGGTCACGTACGCGGTGTCGACGCCGGCGTCTTTCAGGCCGTTGCGCAATTGCGTTCCAAAAGCGTCGCTGCCCACGTTGCCCACCATCGAGACGGGGTAACCGAGTTTGGCTGCTGCGACGGCCTGGTTCGCGCCTTTTCCGCCGAAGAAAGTATTGAACGTGTTGCCAATGATGGTCTCGCCCACCAGCGGAATGCGGTCCGCTCCCACCACCAGATCAAGATTGATGCTGCCGACAACCACGATGGGCTTCTGCATAAACTATTTCACTGTGACTACTTCACCCTGACTACTTCACCATGGGCGCGATCGCGATCGATCCCAGCCCCAGCAGAAAAAAGATGAACATGGCGGGAATCAGTTTGCGTGAAGCCGGCGGAGCGGTGGCAAACTCTTTCCAGATAAACACGCCCCAGACCGCCGATACCATGGTCGCACCCTGGCCGATGGCGTAAGAGACCGCTGGGCCGATGATCTGCGCGTGCGATGCGACAAAGTTGAACACGCTTCCGGTACACCAGATCATTCCGCCGACGATTCCCCACCAATGCCACGCCGGTTTTGCCTGAAAGTATTGCGCCATATTGACCGGGGGAGTGCCGGTGAGAGGCTTCTTCATGAACAGGTAGTTCACCGGGATCGCGCACAGGACTACTCCCAAAGAAAAGAAAAAGGCTACGGAGTATGGCCCCAGGGAATGTTCTCCCGTGACAGCCTTGGTCACCAGCGGATAAAAAATTCCCATGAGCACGCCGCAAGCCACGCTGATCCAGATGCCACGCACGCTGACGGAACGCCGCTCGCTTTCTCTGCGGCGGTAGGCGAGCGCGTCCAGAACAATCGCCAGCACCACCAGCGCCATGCCGCCGAAGAGCAGTGCGGGATTACCCTTGGGAGCGAGCGCGTAATTCAATAGAACGCCCACCACCAGCGCCAGACCGATTCCGATCGGAAACGCGACCGCCAGGCCGGCGATGTCGATGGCTGCAACCAGCAGAAGGTTGGCGACATTGAATACCGCCCCGCCGGCAATGGCGAACAGTATGTGCCGCGAATCGGCCTGGCTGATGTTATTCAGGAATGAGAGATTGCCGCCGCCCCAATTTCCCAGGGTGAGACCCCAACCCAGGCTGGCCAGAACAATGCCGATGACATAATCCCAGTAAAAAAGCTGGAAGGCATATCCGGCCGTGAGTTTCATGGTGTTGGCCCACGATCCCCAGCACAGCATGCTGATGATCATGAAGGCGAGGGCGATGGTGTAAGCTTCTGGCTGATACATGCTGGAACGCTTCTTTTCTTTCCGCGGTTTGTACGAGTCCCGGGAGCTACGGCCAAGGGCCGCGCACCGGGCCACTCATCAACTTGGAATTCAGCTTACAATTTGAAACGTTTTATGGAGTGCAACAGGAAAATACTCGCATCAGATTCCGCTTGTCAATTCCAATTTGCCGCGATTCCAATCAGCATGTTCCACCCCGAGCGTTGGAATTCGAGCAAAACGAAATTCGAAGAAGGAAATTCAACGGAGTGCATCGCCCGAAAGCAATCTGCGCACTACGGGCTACCTTCCAGCGTGTCTCTGATGGCCGTGAGCGCGTCTTGAAGATTCGAAACCGAACGGCCGACCGCGGCTTTTCGAATGATGGATCCCTTGATACCAGTCAAGCCCGCCTGCTCCGAACCCATGGCCATGATCAGGTAGAAGCCGGGTTGTTTGGGGTCGTCAGTTCCGCGCACACAGAACGAGAGGTCGAGCGCGGTTTCGAAGTAATGGCTCGAATAGAGCTGTTTTTCGGCGATGGCGTAAGCGACCCGGTCCGCCGGGTTTCCGCGCATGGTCACCATCTGCACGGCCCGCAGCGTGGGCTTCAATCCGAATTTCACGCGCGCCCAATAGAACGTGTCTTCAACGTTCGCAGGTTTTGCATTGGGATAGGCGAGAAGGTAATGGTAGAAATCCGGCAGACGCTCCGGCAAAGCCTTGTCATAACTGAGCATGTACGCAAACTGCTGGGGCACTACGGTCGGGTCACGCTTGTCGTTATAAACCCCCAGCGCCTGATTGCCCTCGCGCTGGTAGGCGAGCAGACGCTGTAGTGCGGCTGTCTGCAGGAGTTGATTCACTTGTTCGTCCACGCCGGCAGCGGACCAATCAACCGACTGCTGCAGCGACTCGATGGAACTGGCGGGCATTTGAATCAGGCAATCGCCGGGCTTGCAATTCTTCAGTGCCTTGACGTCATCCTCGTCGAACGTGAACCCCTGCAGGTCAGAGGATTTGGGCGGATTGCTGAAGACTCCGAGCGCCAGATAGCCGGGCAGTTTCCGCAGGCGGTCGAAGTCGCCGGCAAACTTGACGTAGCTCTCCGGAGCCGCATGGATGTAGATGGCGCCGAACAAGAAGACCTCGGACGGGCTTCGGGAGGGCATCGCCTTGGCCACGGCTTTTCCAGTTCGTATGGCGGAGATCTGATCCGAACTCAGCCCGATGTCCTGCCGAAAGAATGTTTCGAGCTCAGGACTCGACTGAGAAAAGCCGGGAAGGGCCAGCGCGATCAGGATCAGCAGGACCGCCGCAGGCAGCCGCTCAGCCGAGCGTGACTTGGGTTGGTTGTTGCCGATCCGTACCGTTTCCAAATGTTCCCCAGAATTGGCTGCTGCGGAAGAAGTTACTGGTCGGGGCGCGCGGATTTGAACCGCGGACCCCCTGCGCCCAAGGCAGGTGCGCTACCAGGCTGCGCTACGCCCCGACAGGCTCATTATAAATGAGAGGACGCTCGCGGCCCGGTTAGACTGGCGGCGTCCGGAGTGGACCTCAGCGTCCTTAACGAGGCCCGCAAGTAAGCTCGGCCCCCCTGGCGTTGAGCGGGCAGACCTCAAAGCGGTGGTCGGCTTCAGTTTGAACTTCATGGCGTGGCGTTATCCCGAGCGCAGCCGCTTTTCAGGCCGAGGGAGGGATCTCCCTGAAAACCGTGCCTGGGGAGATCCGTCCCGCGGCTGAACTGCGCCGCGGTTCGGGATGACGCAAGGACTAAAGATTCAAACTGAGCCGCTCCTCAAAGCGCTTATTACAGGGCCCGGGGGCTGTATAATTTTCCATTAGTATGCAGAAGCCGCGTTACGCGCTGGTGGCGTACCTGAAAAATCCCGCAGGAGAGTTCGTGGAGAATCTGCGGCGCGAGCTGCATCCCGACCTTCCTCTTTTGGCGGCTCACCTGACCATCCTGCCGCCGCGTCCATTGCAGGGCAGCGAGAGTGCGGCGCTGCAGGTTCTGGAGCGAATCTGCGGCCGCGAGGAGCCTTTCGAGGTGACCCTGGGAAACGTGGAGACATTTGCTCCGGTGACCCCTACGGTGTACATCCGGGTAGAGGGCGGGGCCGGGCGGATGAGCGAACTGCATAGCAAGTTGAATACCGAAGCGCTGTCGTTCCAGGAAGAGTGGCCGTACATTCCGCATCTCACCATCGTGAAGATGACCGCCGAACAGGCCGCTCAGAGCGCCTTTCAGATGGCCCGCGAACGCTGGGCGCACTATTCGGGCAGCCGTCGCATCTTGCTGGAAAGGCTGACCTTTGTCCGCGAAGAAGTGCGCGAAGAGGTCCGCGAAGATGTTTCCACTTGCTGGGTCGATCTGGCGCCGGTGCGGCTCGGCCGCACTCTGGTTTCCGGCTAGACGCCGGGGTGCGCGATCGCCTGCAGTAATCGCCGTCCCGTTACTACTGCCTCTAGTTACTCTCGCTGCGTCGGCATGGCCCCAGGTACATCTCCCTCCCGTGCATTGAAAAGCCAGACCCGTGCCTGTAGATAAAGAGTAGGGCAAGTATCCGGCGATTCCACTCAAAGGCCACTGCTGGTGCGGGTTTCCGGCTAGGAATGGGGAGAGACAAATGCAGATCGGAGTTTACGGCTCGGGTTACCTGGGAACAGTGATTTCGGCCTGCCTGGCGGATTTTGGCACTCCAGTTTCCTGCTGTCATCCCGACCGTACGCGCATGGTCGAGATGGCTCAGGGCAATGTCCCCTTCTTCGAAAAGAATCTGAAAGAGATTATCCGGCGCAATGTGCGGGCGGGACGGCTGGCGTATTCCACTGACATTGAGTCGTTTGCCCGCAAGACGCAAGTTATATTTTTGGCGGAAGACAAAGCGGACGGCCTGAGCGATATAGCTCTGCGCATTGCCCGGCTGGCCGGGAAGCCTCCGATTCTGACTCTTGTGACGCCGTGTCCGGTGGGTACGGCGAGCGCGCTGGAAAAAAGCATCAAAGACGCCGGCCTGCAGGCCACGATCGTGTCGCAGCCCATGTTCTTCACCGATGGCTGCGCGGTCGAGGATTTTAACTGGCCCGACCGGCTGATTCTGGGATCGACTTCGGGTGAAGCCGTACAGATGCTAAAGCAGATTTTTCATCCCCTGGTGATGCGGGGCGTTCCGGTCATTGTGACCAACCAGGCGACGGCGGAACTGGTGCGCGAAGCGGCGACCGCTTTCGTGGCCACCAAGATTTCCTTTATCAACGAAGTCTCCGCGCTGTGTGAGCGGGTGAACGCGGACGCGGTGAACCTGGCCCTGGCCCTCGGCCTCGACAAGAAAATCGCTCCGCGCTGCCTGCAGCCGGGAGCGGGCATGGGCGGAGTATTCGCGGAATCGGACATGGACGCGCTCGCCGAACTGGCGCAAGCGCATGGCGTGTCGTTGAAAGTGCTGAGCGCCGCGCGCGATGTGAACCATCTGCTCGCCGAGCGCCTGGTCGACAAAATTGCGGTGGCCCTGAATTCCGTCGAGAACAAGGAAGTCGGCATTCTGGGGCTGGCTTTCAAACCGAACACGAATTCTGTGGCGGGATCGTCGTCCGTACGGCTGGCCGAAACGCTGGTGTCGAAAGGCGCGCACGTGCGGGCCTACGATCCCGTGGCCATCCCCGAAGCCAAGATACGTCTCACCGGAACGGTGCGTTATTGCGACTCTGCGTATGCGACGGCGGAGGGTTCTGATGCCCTGGTGGTGGGCACGGGCTGGCCAGAGTTCCGCGCCCTCGATTTCGACCGCATCAAGCACTTGCTGAAAAGACCCGTCATCGTCGATACCAAGAACCTGCTGGATTCGGTACGGCTGCGCGCCCTGGGATTTGAATACGTGGGCGTGGGTCGCGGGTAGGAATTCAGTGGTTAGTGGTCAGTGATCAGTGATCAGTGGTCTTGTTGGTTGCCCTCCCCTTCAATTTTCTGTTTTCCTGAGCCCTTCTTGCCGAGTTTCCTTACTGTTGGCCTTGCGTGGTGATTTATAGCTGGGGAGCGATCACTCCCACCACGGGCGCCAGCCCTGGGTTATCCAGGGTGACCTATCTGTGTAGCGCCCGCACAAGATGTCCCGCATCGTCACTCCCGAAGGTGCGTACACGGGTCCGCGTGGTGTCTAGAACTGCGCGGCTGAACATCTCGGCCTGCAATTCCACCGTAGAGGGGATGGATTTCTCAGTCACGGTCATTCGTCACATCGTCGAATTATTTCCACGATTATTCACTTGACACAAACGTGGTCCAAGGTCTAGTATTGCCTCATGAATATCAGGGAAGCACATGAGAAGTTCGGGACTGACGAGCAGTGCTTTCAGTACATCGAGAAGATGCGCTGGCCGGATGGAATCGTGCGATGCCCAACGTGCGGCGATAAGAACGTCGAGAAGTACGAGCGGCCTGCTACCCTATCGCGCAAACGGCGCTCAAAGCAGCGTGATCCCGAAAAAGAAAACAAGCGCCTGTGGTTCTACATCTGCCGCAATGCTGATTGCCGTGAGCAGTTCTCTCCTACATCCGGCACGATCTTTCACAATACGCACCTGCCGCTGATAGTGTGGTTCCACGCCATTGCGATCATGCTCAATGCGAAAAAGGGAATAAGCGCGAAGCAATTGCAGCGCGACCTGGGGATCGGCGGATACAAAACCGCGTGGTATCTGAATCACCGCATCCGAGAAGTGATGATTGACCCGAACGCGCCCAAGCTCGGTGGAGTCGTCGAAATCGACGAAACGTACATCGGCGGGAAACTGAAAAAGGGAAAGAACAACAATCGCGGCAATCGCCGTTGGGACAACAAAGAGCCCGTCGTTGGCTTACGTTCACGCGGAGGCGATCTGCGCCTGATTCACACTCCCAAGGTGATAAAAGAGAATCTCAAGAAGATCATCGCAGACCACCTCAGCCCGGAAGCGAAGTTCGTTGTGACGGATGATAGTGCGCTCTATCGCGGCGATACCGTGAAATCGGTGGTGGAGAACCACGTGATAATCAATCACTCGGCTGGCGTTTACGTGCGCGGCAACGTCCACACGAACACGATTGAATCCGCATTCTCGCTACTGAAACGCGGAATCATTGGCAATTTCCACCAAGTGTCGATAAAGCATTTGCAGCGGTATTTGAACGAGTTTACGTATCGATTCAATCGCCGCAATGACGATGGCGCATTCATAGAAACAGTGCGCCGTCTGGCGGGGTTCAAACCATTGCCGTTCGCTACGTTGACTGCCGAGCTTTCGGAGCCTTTTTAGGCTCTTTCTTAGCATGTATCTCGGCGGTTTTCTGTGGAGGTTTCTCTAGCATCCGGCGGAGAACTTCATCGAATTGGCTCTTATCGGTTTTCATGTCGGGTTCCCGTAGTAACCAGAAAGCTCGCAAGTGACTGAATTCATTAGCTTTCGTTTTATTACTTTCGTTTTCTTTTCCCTCTTGAATCTTTGAACGCCAGAGAGCATCATATTGGCAGCGGATCAGTGCGCCGGACATGCTAGAAGTTACCCGGGCGGGTTCGTTGATTTCTGGATATGGACTGCGTTAGCGCGGTCCATATTCTTTTTTTGGGGATTCTTTCGGTTTTATTTTATCTCCTTTCGGAATTACCGAAAGCAGTTCTGGCCTTGGATAACGAACCGTACACTCAAATACGGCCTCATCATATACCGCGTTTCCGTAGCCATCATCTCTAGCTTTGTCACTCACCAGGGAATTCATTTTCGGATTCGCGTGAAAAACACTACTAGCATCCATCGCACTGTTGATTTGTGCAATCACATCATCCACCGAGTATCCGTCTTGGCGAATTCGACTATTGTAGATATGCTGTCCCACGAATACGACGTTCGCGCCCATGGGCGGAAATCCTCGCTGTGCTCGTTCTTGGTTCATTTTAGCTAATTGAGCATCCGTCAAGTAGCCGATTACAACAGGATGCGCCTTGCGGCCATTCCTAACATATTGAAGGTTCTTGCGGATTCGTTTTTCCGCTCGCTCAGTGAGTGGCATATTGTGGATCTGCGCGTTGTCTCGCGTTATAATGGCGGAGGGCGGGGGGATCGGACCCCGTTCCAGTAAAGGAACTGCGGCTTATAAGGCCGCTCCTAGTGCCAACTAGTCGCCCTCCGGTCAGGCAAAAATAAAGCGGATCACCACGGCTCTAAACCAGCTTCCCTCCAAGGCTTCTGGTTTGGGGCCTTTTCGTTATTGCCTGATCTCACGGTGAACCTGGGATGGAATCAGGCTATAGCTATTCTGGTCATAATCTATTGCTCCTTGTACTCAAGAGCCAAAACATTGTTCAGCGTTTCGGTCCACTGATCCCGCTGCTGTTTCGGCCAAACACTCCCCGGTTTTGGGAGTCGCTGAAATAGCCCCCAAAGCAGCATGCTGTTCTGAGCCTCTATTGTCGGCTGATGCTGCGGTTGCTGGTGCTGGATCGGCAGCACAGTCTCCTTTTCCGTGATGACCTCCTTCGGAGAGCCGTTTCGCTTCTTGGGAGAACCGCTCCGGGGTTTCTTTTGCGTGATGTACTTGGATACGGCAATACCAGCATCCTGCGCAGCATCTTTCAGGAAGGCGATACAGCGATCCACCGTTTCGCCAGATGCACTCGTTTTCGCTTCGATTGTCTCGCGCAATTGGGAAGCCGTGGCGCTGGAAATATCAAACTCTTCTCCGAAGAGATACGGATAGGCTTTGTAGAGTGCGGCCTTGAGGAGCGCCTTCCGGTTGTCTCCTTCTGCCACGACGAACGCCTTCATCGGCTCTAGCGGAAGATTGTTATCTGAAATGAACCCGAGATACCTGAGCGCGGTGGTCACTTGCGATTGCGCTGCGCCTGACATGGTGCCCATCAAGTCCCTGTCGATTCGCCCCGGCACACCTTGTTTGAATTTCTCCAAGAAATTCTTGACGGTCTTATATGCCGCATAGGGCGGGGTGGCAGCTTTCTTTTCGGATTCCATGGCGATCTCTCCTTAGCTATACGCCGTACACAACTGCAATCTTACGTAATACGGCGTATACGTGTCAAGTACGCTATCCGACAAAGATTTGCGGCTGCTGTGGCGGGTTAGCTAATGTTGGCCGATGAGAGGACAACTTGTTGTAGCAAAAGAGTTTAACGGGTCTCCACTAGTGGTGCGGGCTTGGGATTACAACGATTCAGGAGTCTTTATCCACAGCGAAGAAGAATTCAATAAGCGAATGAGGGGCGAGAAAGCCCTTGATCCAGTGGGCTTTCCTTATGGAGATGTCTTTGAATACGACCACGCAGCCGAGGAACAATTGGAGAAGGATAGCGTGGACTGGAAGAAACTCAGCCCACTTAAAATCCCTGTCACGGCATGATTAGTTTATCATTGGTGTCAAGTGAATAATCGTGATTATTTCTGTGGAAAACCCGAGGCTGGTCGAACTTACGAACTGCTTTTGTCCCCGAACTTTCAAAGTCCCCACTTCTCACGCAAAGGACGCGCGAGAAATGGGGCACCCGGCTGTCCTCACACGCGCGAAATTCAACTCTCACATCGGCGAACCTCAGTTGCTATAATCAAGGGTAGTGGTGGGAATAGCTCAACTGGTAGAGCACCGGACTGTGGCTCCGACGGTTGCGGGTTCGATTCCCGTTTCCCACCCCAGATTTTTTCTGAGGACCTTCCCGGCGGACTCGCGGGCGCGGTTCTGTCGCGGTGGCGATCCGTTCCAGCGCTCTAAGATCACGGCCCTGTAGCTCAATTGGATAGAGCATCAGTCTTCGGAACTGAGGGTTGGGGGTTCGAGCCCCTCCGGGGCCACCATATGAAACGCTGGTTCCATTCCCAAACATCTTTGTCGCGGCTGGGGCCGCTGGAGAGACGCCTGCTTGAGGCTCTATGGGAGCGCGGACCCGCCACGGTGCGCGATCTGCTGAACTCCGACGGCGCCGGTCAGGACTTGGCCTACACCACGGTGATGACCACGCTCGACCGTCTCTTCAAAAAGAACCTGTTGTCGCGCGAGGTCGAGGGCCGGGCCTTCCGCTACGCGGCCCGATTCACTCGCGAAGAATTGCACCGGGAAATTGCCGGCGAAGCTGTCCGGCAGCTGATGGACGCGAGCCCAGCGAAGTCGTTGCCGCTGTCTTATCTGGTCGAGGTGCTGACCGGGCGCGACGCCCAGTTGCTCGATGAACTGGGGCAGGTGGTGGAGGCCAAGCGGCGGCAGTTGCGCGATACCGAAGGCCGCGAGGATTCCAACTGCAAGAGTTCCAAGGCTCGGGATCCGAAAACCCAGGATTCCAAGAATCAGGAGAAAGCCTGATGTTTGCCGTGCGCGGCATCGCCGTGGCGCTCTCGGTTTTTGCGATGGTGTACTGCGGGTTGTCGCTTGCGGTGTGCTTGTCCTGGCGTAGTGTGTGGCGATACGGCCAGCGGCATCTGGTGCGGCGCAGAGCCGACCTGCTGTTTGCCTGGCGAATGTTTCCGCTGGTGACTGCGGCCGTGATCACAGTGGCGTTCACCGTGCCGTCATTTCTTCTGCTGGAGCCGCGGGCTATCGATGAGCCGCTCGGCGGGATTCCTCTGGCGTTGGCGATCTGCGGCGCTGGGCTGGGAATCTTTGGCGGGATGAACGCTGGGCTCGCGCTGCGCAGAGTTTCTCGCATGGTTGCGAGATGGACGAGTGCGGCGCAGCCAGTCGACTCGTGCGCGGCGGTTCCGGTGCTGCGAGTTTTTCCAGTTGGTCGGGGAGGAGCTTTTCCGCGGGCGACTTCTTCAGCAATCACGGTGCCGGCCATGACGGTCGCTGGCATTGTTCGTCCGAAGGTCCTGCTGTCAGGGGCGGCGGAATCCGTGCTGAGCGCCAGCGAATTGCGGACGGCCTTGAATCATGAGGTTGCGCACGTGCGCCGCTGCGACAATCTGAAAAAACTGTTGCTGCGCTGCGTGGCCTTTCCCGGGATGGCCGGCCTGGAAGCCGCGTGGCTTGAAGCCACCGAGATGGCGGCCGACGACGCCGCGGTCTCAAACGCCGGAGAAGCTCTCGACCTGGCGGCAGCGCTGATCAAGCTTTCGCGGCTGGAGCCGGTGCGACTGGGATGGGCCGATGGCCGCGCCGATTTGACTACGGCCCTGCTGCATAGCCCGGTTGCGGTGGTGAACGCGCGCATCGAGCGCCTGATCGCGTGGAGCGACGAACGGTTCGCGTCGCCGAAAAGATTTTCTCCGTGGTACGGGCTGGGCGCAGGCTTGGCCATGGTCGCGGTGTTCGGCATCACCTACGGCCGGTTGCTGGTGCACGTACACACGGCGACGGAGTGGCTGATAAAGTAAGAGCGAGATTTCCTTCCCCCTTGGCGCTGAGGCGAGCCGGCGTGCGAATACCGCGTCCTGCGGCTAAAGCCAGCGTCATATCTCTGTGTTGGTACCGCGGCCCTGGAAGGGCCGCTCCTCCACGGCTGTAGCCGCATCATCGCACCGCGTTTGTGTTCACGGGCAACGGGCGTGACGTTATATCCGCATCTTCCAGGCCCATGGCCCACTTGATGGCCTCGGTCATCATCTGCTGAAATTCCGGTTTGTCCCAGTTCGCTTCCACGTGGCCCAGCGTCGTGTAATAGACGCGGCCTTTGCCGTACATCTTGGCCCAGGTTACGGCGAAGTCGCCATCGGTGCGGTGGACGTTCTTGTTCTTCAGATCGAGTTTGCTGACGTCGAGGCGCATGAGCACGCGCACTTTGTCCCGCGAATAATTTCTCATCTGATAAATTTCGTCGCGAAGCACAAACGCATGCGGCCACTGCTGCATGCCGGGAAAATGCGGATCTTCCACAAGGATAGGCGCATCGAAGGTCAACCACGGGTGCTCGTCGTAGTAGCCGCCGATCATGTCTCCATACTCTGGCCAGTCCACGAAAGTAATGGAAGCGCTGTGCACTCCGATGAATCCCTTGCCGTCGTCGTGAATGAACGATAGGAAGTCGGTTTTCTGTTGGGCATCCATTTCAAGGTCGCCCCCGGTGAAGAAAAGCACGGCGTCGAAGTCGTTCAAGTTCTTGGCGTTGTATTCCAGTTTTTTCTTGGTAAGAGCTTCGGTATCGGTGCGCAGCGTGGTTTCCCAGAGGCCGGTTTCCGTTCCCAATCGTTCGAGGGTGGCCATGGCATGGGAAACGGCTTCGTGGCGATAGCCTTTTTCTTCTCCGATGACGAGAAGATGCTTCTTGGGAGTCGATTGCGCCGCGCCGAGATTGCAGAGTGCGAGAGTCAGCAGGGCGAGGAACCGTAGCCGGATCATCTTCGGGCATTATAGTGTGAGCACTGCGGAACGTACCTGGGGGCTGAAGCCCGCGGCGACAGGGTGGTCGATATCGCAGCGCTAAAAGCGCTGCGCCACCCAAAATCGTGACCTGGAAGACGAACCTGGTGGCGGGCGGAGAGCGAAGCGAATCAGCGTCACCTAAATCAGGGTCAACCTAAATCAGGGTCAACCAAAATTAGAGTTCAGCATTCGGCTTAGAAATTCACCCGCACGCCCAATTGCGCGGCGAAGGGAATCCCTACGGTTGTGCCGGGGCCGAAGAAATCTCCTAGAGCGCCTTCGGGAATTTCGAGCTGCTTCAGGCTGGTGACGGGAGCGGTTTGGCGAGCAGTCGGTCACCGTACAAATGCTGGTGACGTTGGTGATGCCGGTGACGGGATCGGGCTGCATCTGCGCGGAGGGAATTGGAAGCTGGACGACGTTGACCGCGTAATTCGCGCCGGGATTGTTGCGGTTGAAGATGTTGAAGAATTCGGCGAACGGGCTGATCTGCCAGCGCTCGTTGATTTTGAAGGGTCGCGTGACCCGCAGGTCGGTCTGCATGTAAGGCGTGCCGCGGAATTCGTCGAGGCTGGTATACACGCCATTCACCCAGATGCGGCCGGTGTTATTCGCGTTGGTGATGGTGATGGGGCGTGCGCTCTCGAACTGCGCGATGCTGCTCACTTCAAATCCGCCGGGCATGTGCAGCGTTCCGGCCAGTACAAAACGATGGCGAACGTCTTCGCCCGAAGGCCCGTAGTCGCCGGGGCCGAAGGCGTTCAGGGCTCCGGCGTTGGGATATCCATCAGGTATTTGGCAGACGCCATCCACATAGTCAAAGAGTTCGCCGAGCAGGCATCCCCAGGTTTGCGCCTTGGAGAGTTGATAGTTCGCGACCAGATTGAAGCGGTGTGTGTTGGCCTGCAGATGCAGCATGAGCGCGTTGTAGCTGGAGCGGTTGTCGGACTCGAACACGTTCACGTTCGGCACAACAGCTGCCTGATCTGTAGCGTCGGCGGCCGGAATCAGCGGAGAGGTTATGGTGGGGGGAGTCACGCAGCTGTTCTGCGGTGGAGTTGTGGCAGGGAGCACGCAGCTGCTGTAAGGAAACGCGCGGTACCCGTGATTGCCCTGTTCATGCGTATAGTCGGCGCTGAATAGCCAGTGTTCGTTGAAGGCGTGCTGCACGCCGCCGGTAATGTGGATGGCGTAAGGCGTCTTGTAAGGAGAGCCGACCAGATTGCCGGTGCTTCCGGAACCGCCTGTCAGACAGCCTGAGCCGGTGAGCGCATACGCACCTGGAGCGCCACTGAAGGTGCACGGTCCGGTGGCGTAGTTCGAATTGTTCACTCCCTGAAACGCGGTCGCCCATCCGTTCTGCGCGAGATCGTCGTAGAACATGCCGAAACCGGCGCGGATCACGGTCTTCGAGCTGCCGCCCGGAGAGTACGCGATGCCCAGGCGCGGCGCGATCTGCTTGCGGTAATTCTGCGGGGCGCCGGGCACAACCGGAATCTGCAACGCCTGCAGGGTTACGTACGCGGCATTATCGGCTTCGCCGCGGCCGGAGCCGGTGAACAATCCCCAGGTGGTTTGATAACGCAAGCCGTAGTTGATGGTGAACTGGTGCGAGACGCGCCATGAGTCCTCGGCGTAGAACGCGAGACGCTGCACGTTCTGCGAGAAGCTGCCGTCGCCCGCGGGAGAAAACGCGCAAGTGATGTTGGATGCCGTGCTGGGTTCCGGATTACATTGCGCTGTGGGCGGGAACGTAATAAAACGGCAAGGGAGTCGTGATGCCACCGCAGTCGGCTCCGGGAGGATTGAGGTAGCAATCGGGATTCGAGGGATATTTGATGATCTGCTCGGCCGTGGACGCGAACGCGCCGCCCAGCACGGGCTCGTGAATGAAGTTAATTCCGAACTTGAAAGCGTGGTCGCCGGTCGCGTGACTCAGGTCGTAGCGGAACTGATATTTATCCTGGTTGCGCAGGTCGGGAAATAGCGTGATGGGAGTGGCGAACTGGTTGTCGCCGAAAGTCTCGAAACCAGAAATCGTCAGCGCGGTGGAGCTGAAAGGAAACGCCAGCGCGAAACCGAGATCGGAATTGCGGGCCTGCGTAAGATGCAGCAGGCTGGCGCCGACCACCAGAGTGCCAAGCCAGGTTGGACTGAACGTGTAAGTGTTGCTGACGACCATGTTCCAATAATTGTTGTGCGTGGTCAGGCCGGTCGAGGGCAGCGTGCCCTGCTCGACCAGCGCGTTGTGCGTGAGGTAGCTGTCTTGGGAGGCGCGCAGAAACCACTGCGACTTCGACGACTCGTCCCAGTCAAAACGGACAGAGCCGAGGTAGTCGCGGAAGGGAATGGGAACGTTGGGCGGGACGGCGACGGAGGAGACGCCGGAAATCAGGCCGTCGGCAGCCAACTGCGCCAGAGCGTCGAATTGCGTGGTGCTGGCGGGGCTGTAGGCGATGCTGGCATTCTCGTGGACGTTTTCAAAAGAGGTGAAGAACCACACTTTATTTTTTGCCAGCGGTCCGCCGAGCGTGGCTACGTAGTTCTGACGCGAGAAGGGCTGCTTGGGATTGTTGACGCAGGTTCCGTCGGTGCAAGTCTGCGCGGGATTCTCGATGGGAAAGCGTGCGTTCAGGGCAGCCTGGCGGTCATAGAACGCGCCGTCGCCGTGCCACTCGTTGGAGCCGCGCTTGGTGGTGATGACGACGGAGCCGGCGGTGGTGCCGCCGGTGTCGGCGTCTTCATTCGAGGTGCGCACGGCGAATTCCTGGATGCCGTCGGGAGAAAAATTTTGCAGGAAGCCGCCAATCCAGTCGTCGGAATTGTCGGCGCCGTCGACCGAGAGTTCGTTGTTCAGGCCGGAACTTCCGCCGGTGGAGACGGCGGTGATGCGCGCCTTGGTGGGATCGGACGGCTCAACCGGCTCGGTGCCGGGCACGAGATACGCGATGTTGGCGAAACTGCGGGCGGGGAGCGGAAGGGCTTCGAGGTCCTGGCTGCCGACGACTCCGCCATGCACGGCGCTGGCCAGATCGATGGGCTGAGTCGTGATCGAGGAGGCAAGGCTCTGAACCGTGACCGTTTGCGATGTGGCTGCGGGTTTGAGCGTGACCGTTACATCGCGGACTGAACTTACGGCAATCGATACGTCCGCTTCGGCGGGCGCGAAGCCGGCGGCACTTACCGTCATGTGGTAAGTGCCGGGGAGCAGATCGTCCAGGCGAAACTCGCCGCGGTCTTCGCTGGCGGCCTCGCGCTGCACGGACGAATCGACTGAACGCAGCAGGATTTTAGCGGAGGGAATGCGGGCACCAGTCGCGTCCTGCACCGTGCCGCGCAGAGAGCCGCGCGGGTTCTGGGCCTGCAGAGTGGTCGCCAGCACGGCCAGCGAGACCACTGCGAGAAACGATCTCCCGAGCAAACGATTGATTCCCATAGGGGCGGCAAGCGCCGAGCAGGAATCGAGCGTAACGGAAGGGAGCAGCCTACTACCAGCAGTCGTAGGGGCAAGTGTTGGCCTCAATTTCAAAATGGTTGCTCAGCCCGATGTCATCCTGAGGGCGGCGATAGCCGGGCGAGGGATCTCACGGCCTGTCGATGACGTTGATGTAGTGGACGGGACAGCCAAGTTGCATGCAGCTCAGGCGTTCCCCGCAACTCTACAACCGATGTGCAGGGTTTCGTAGGGTCCCGCCGGAGCGCTGGGCGCGCCCCTGCGGGATGACATCGATCGGTCATCGGTCAATCTATAAGTGCTCAATTTTACGTTGACTTAGGAAACTTAATCCGACCACTTCTGCGGGGTGCGGTCCCAGCGATGTTTTTTCAGTTCTGCGAGCAAAGTCTTGTCGAGCGGGCCGGCGTCGCTGGTGGCGATATTCTGGCGCACGTTTTCCAGCTTGCGCATGCCGGCAATGGTGGTGCTCACGGCGGGATGCGAGAGGATGAAGCGCAGCGCCATCTCCGGTAGAGTCATCCCGGCGGGAAGAATTTCTTTCAGCTTGTCGACGCGCTTGATGGTCTTGGCAAGATTTTCGGGACCGAAATATCCGGCGCGCCAATCGTTTTTCGGGAAGGTGGTTTCCAGTGTCATTTTTCCGCCGAGGCTGCCTTCATCGAGCGGGACGCGGGCAATCACGCCGATGTTGAGTTCCTGGCAAACGGGGAAAAGCTCATCCTCCGGCGCCTGATCGAAGATGTTGTAAATCACCTGCACCGCGTCGACGAGCCCGGTGCGCAACGCTTTGATGCCGTTCTCCGGCTGCCAGCGATTGATGCTCAGACCGAAGAAGCGAATCCACTTGTCGCGCTTCAGTTTTTCTATCGTCGAGCGGAAGTCGGGCTCGCTGGTCCAACTGTCGTCCCAGACATGAAACTGCAGCAGATCGATGGTGTCGACGCGCAGTTGCTGGCGGATGAGGTCGGCGTACTTAAATACATGCTGCGGCGAAAAAACTTCGCTGTACTTATACTCGGGCAACGCGGGCCAGCGGTCATTGGCGGGAGGAATCTTCGAGGCAGCGTAGAGGCGCTTGCCGGAATTGCGAGCCATGATCTCGCCTAGCAGGCCGTCGCTTTTGCCCTCGCCGTAGGCCCAGGCGGTGTCGAAAAAATTTAAGCCGAGGTCCACGCCTAATTGCATCGCGGCCAGGGATTCCTTGTCGTCGGAGCCGCTCCAGCCGCTCATGCCCCACAATCCGTGGGCGATGTCGCTGACTTCGAAACCGGTACGGCCAAATTTGCGGTATTTCATAAGAAGCCTTCCTGGGATAATTTCCGAATTGTTGTTTTCGAAGCGATTTGTTTCAAATCTTGGTAGTGGCTCAGTTTGAATCTCTGTCCTTGCGTCATCCCGAACCGCGGCGCCGTTCAGCCGCGGGAGGGACCTCCCCAGGCACGATTTTAGAGAGATCCCTCGCTCCACCTGAAAAGCGGCTCCGCTCGGGATGCGCCAGGCTTTTGAAAGTTTCAAACTGAGCCACCACCCAAATTTACGACAACATCAATCATCAATTTGAAGCTCGTTGAGTATGATAACTCGGGGACGAGGGTCTCTGGTTGCGGGGCGGGCGTTCGGGGCGGCCTCGCACAGAGCGACTAATTTCCAATGCTGCTGAAGATGAGCCAAATTGAGACCGAACGCCTGCGGTTGCGGGAGTTTCGGGAATGCGATCTTCCCGACGTCGCCCGGTGGGAGGATACGCCTCGCGCTGAAAAATTTCTTGAATTCTGCCTGCGGTCGTACCGGGAATGGGGAATGGGGCCGTGGGCGCTGGTGCTCAAAGAAACGGAAGTGATTGCCGGCAACTGCAGTTTCTGCCGGATCGGCTACGAGCGCGACTCGGAGGCACTGGAATATTGCGGCGAAGTCAATTACTACGTGGCCCGGCCCTATCGCGGAAAAGGGTTGGCCACGGAGGCGTTGCAGGCGATTTTGCGATTCGGTTTTGACGAAATCAAGCTCACCCGAATCCAGGGCAGATGTGCTCCCGAGAATGTGAGTTCGGAGCGTGTGCTGCAGAAGGCCGGGATGCTATTCGACCGCATGATTGCTGGCGCCGAAGGCGCGGCCGAGGAAAAGCTCTACGCGATCACGCGGGAAGCGTACCGAGGATCGCCGTGATTGTTCTGACCCGGGCCTGGCTGCGTGCCGACACCTGATTTTTCGATGCGAGCCATTTAAACTTTCGCTGTCCGCGGAAGGCCGCCGAGGTGTTAAATGGACCAAGATCATTAAGATGGAGGTTCAGGCCATGAAATCCGAATATCCTTTCAATCCGTCTCCCGGAAAGAAAGAAGAAATCAGTGCACCACCCGCATCCCGCTTCATCGACGAGAAAATCTCGGACGAGTCGGGCACGGAGACGCAAACCGACAGCGCGCTCCGGCCGGCGGGTCTTAAGAATCCTTTCTGGAACTAGCTTCTTCCGAGCGCATCTCGGCTGGCGCCGGTTTGTCGTACGCAGAATCATCGCGACGGCCGGCGCTGATTTTTGAACTGCGTTCTCCCACGCAAACTAACTTACCGCAGGATCGGCAGGCACAGGCATGGCCGGAGGGAGAACTCCAGCCCGGACATTTCTTCCAGCGCGGGATGCAGCAGGGAATCGCGGCAAGGTTCCAGGGTGATCACAAACGGCAAGGAAGACTTGTCGAAGCCCGGCTTCTGCAGTAAAGAGTCGATGTTCAGGTGATGCGCGGCCATGATTTGGGCGAGTCGCGCCACGATCCCCGGCTGATCGCGCACGAAAAAGCGCAGGTACCACGGCGTCTCGAAATCGCTGCTGATCGGCGGGGTGGAGATGGCAGGCGTAGAGACGTAGCTCGCTGCGTCTTTCTTGCCCGCACCGCCGGCCAAGCTCTGGGCCACGAACATCAAATCGGAAACCACGGCCACAGCAGTGGGATCGCCGCCCGCGCCTGCGCCGAGAAACGCCATATCCCCGCCGTACTGGCCGGAAGTGAGGACAAGGTTGAGATTTCTCTGCACGCGTCCGAAGGGCGAGTCGGTGGGAACCAGGCAGGGGCCCACGTCAGCGAACAAAGCGGAGTCCTTCAAATCGGCGCGCGAAATTTGGCGGATGGTGCAGCCCAGTTCAGCGGCATAGTCGAAGTCCACCGCGTCGACGGCACGGATAGTGCGGGCGCGAATCGATTCTGGCGCGACCTGGGTGTGCAGTCCGGCCAGCGCGAGAATGGCGAGCTTGGCGCGCGCGTCGCCGCCATCCAAATCTTCTGAGGCGTCGGCCTCGGCATAGCCGCGGGCTTGCGCCTCTTCCAGCGCCTCGCTGAAGGGGATGCGCGCGGTTTCGATGCGGCTCAGAATGTAGTTGCAGGTGCCGTTCAGAATGCCTGCGATGCCGTGCAGGCGGTCGCCACACAATCCGGTGCGCAGCGCGGGAAGAACCGGAACGCCCCGGCCACCGAGGCACCGAACTCGATCTGGCATCCCTTGCGGGCGGCCAGTTGCAGAAGTTCCGGGCCATGCCGCGCAATCAGCTGCTTGTTGGCCGTGACCACGGACTTGCCGGACTCGAGCGCGCTGCGCACGATCTTGCCGGCGGGGTCGAGGCCGCCAATCAGCTCGATCACGATGTCGACGTCGGAGCTCAGAACTGACGCCACGTCGTCGGTCCAGATGATGTCGCTGGGAATATTAATATTATTGTTCTGAACGTTGTTCTGAACATTGTTCTGCACCCAGGCCTGCTTCTTTTTTTCGACGTTGCGGTTGCAGATGTGAGTGAGGCGCAGAGAGCCGTCACCGTTCTCGCACAATATTCTTGCCACCGCGCGGCCCACCGTTCCACAGCCGATCAGGGCGACGCGGCAGGCAGAGTTTCGATCTGGCTTGGCTGGGGCTACATTGGTCGACGGGTTTGAGGTCTGATTGCGCAAGGATCTCTCACTGAGAAAATCGAATTCCCTATCATACGTGCGATCAGCGTTTCCCGGAAACTGCAAACGGCGGGATATGGACATTCTTGCGGGGGTCGATGTTGACATGGAATGAACTTTTGCCCACTTCTGAGGGACCGCAACGGTGCATTTCGGCTATGATCGCAGCCTCCATGCGGGCTGCCACTCATCGCCGCTCTAGCTGGGCGCTTCTCGCCGCGATTTTGCTTCTGGCGGCGGGTTGCAAAACGAAAGACGAAGCGCAGCAACCTGACCGTCCCCGGCTGACTCCGAAGGTGGTTCTCCGCGACATCACATTCCATAGCGCAGCTCTCAATCGCGACATGCAATATCGCGTCGTGTTGCCTCTGAGCGTGGTACCGGGGCAAAAGCTGCCGGTGGTCTACCTGTTGCATGGCGGCGGAGGAGGGTTTCGGGATTGGACGAACGATTCGGATGTCGCTCAGTTTTGCCGAATCAGGACTGGTTCTGGTAATGCCCGAGGGCGGCTCATCGTATTACACCAATGCGGTCGACCCGCCAACCGATAGCTACGAAGACTACATTGTGCGAGACCTGATTGCAGATGTGGAGAGCAAGTTGCCTGTGGCGGCTGGCCGTTCGAACCGCGGGATTGCGGGCGTCTCTATGGGAGGTTTCGGAGCGGTGAAACTGGCGTTGCGTCATCCCAACCCTGTTTGCCTTCGCGGGCGGAATCAGTTCCGCCATCGACGTTCCCCGGCGCGCTTTTCCCCATCCGGCGGCTGCAGCAGTCCCGCCACTACAACTCGATTTTTGGGCCGCCCGGCAGCCAGACGCGTCGCGACAA
>CAWDBW010000094.1:0-18783 GCA_963800405.1 uncultured Acidobacteriota bacterium | reverse complement strand
TGAGGCGGTGCAGCTGGGCGTGGCCGATCCCGATCGCATCGGAGTCACCGGGCACAGCCACGGCGCTTTAATGACCGCAAATCTGGTGGCGCATTCGGACTTGTTCCGCGCTGGCGTGGCTACCAGTGGCTCCTATAACAAAACCCTCACCCCTTTCGGTTTCCAAAACGAGCGGCGATCGGTATGCGGAGGCGACCGACGTCTATTTGAAAGTTTCTCCGTTTTTCTTCGCCGACAAAATCAAGATTCCGCTGCTCATCATGCACGGCGCGGAAGACGCGAATCCGGGCACAACACCCATTCAGGCCAGCAAGCTCTACGAAGCCATTCGCGGCAATGGCGGCGCCGCTCGCCTGGTTCTGTTGCCACACGAGCCCCACTGGTATACCGCCATGGAATCGAACGAGCAACTGGTTTACGAGATGCTGCGCTGGTTCGACAAATACGTGAAGGACGCTCCGCCGCGCGCCCCAAACGGAACCCGCTAAGAGCGGAGGTTCAAGTGCAATGTGGGCGAGGAAGAATTCGGGGCACGAACATCTGATTTCACTGTTGCTGCTGTTGTTCCTGTTCAGACCGCGCGCGGATGCTCGCACCAGCACCGGCCTTGACCTCACCACGAAGCTCGGCATGACGGGCTCGGGAGGGGCGGTGTCGGCGGGGCTCACGGTGACGGCCACGCTCGAGTTCGCTCTGCGCCTCGCCTTTGTAGACGCCGCGGGTCGGTGGACGTCGGCGTAATCGCGCCCGATGGCCACGCGAATGTGGCGGTCGCCTCCGACCAGATTATTGTCGGATCGAATGCCACCCAGCCCAGGTTCGGGACGAGCGCTTCGATCCAGGCATGGGACGCGCCTTCGACCGAGCGGTCATGCTCGTCTTCATCGCGATGAAACATGTATCCGCTAACATACCGGCAGGGATTTTCAAACGCCGAACCAGCGCAATCATGATATGCGCAAAGTCCTGACAGACGCCCTGGCGGGATCGGAGCGCTTCTTCAATCAGAGAATCGACTTTCGTGCTGTTGGGCACGTACGCGAATATCCTGTAGATCGCTTCGTTGAGTTCCGTCAGCAAAGCCAGTGGATTGTCTCGCCGCTCGCAGTTGACTTCGCGGGCAGCTGTTCGAGTAGCGGGCTGGATTGTATGAAGTGGCTGGGCAACAGCATTTCCCAGTAATCGTTGCCAGCAACCAGGGCGTCCAGGTCGGTCCAGTCGCCGCTGTTAGCGGCGCGTGGCGCAGGTACGGATTGCACTTCCACCGCCGACTGCGCCGTGACCTTCACTTGCGAGTGGCGCCCGGCGATATCGAAGTGATGCACCGTGTTGCCCATGAAATCGCGGTACTGCATGATGTTGGCGGCAGGCTCGACGTCGAGCGTGAAGCTGAGACAGCGCTGTTCGCCGTCGCTGCGCGGCTGCAGGCGAACCTCCATAAGGCTCTCGCGCACGGCGGGCTCGTAGCGGAATGTCGTCGTATGGCGGACGGAGTAGATCAAGGCTTAGTCCTCAGCATTAAAGAATTATAGAGAAAAATTGAGTAATTGGGGAATTTTGTAATTGTGTAATTGAAAACCTAGAACCGCAACCGACTTTCAATTTCTCAATTACCAAATAAATTCCCCAATTACACAATGCTTTTACGAAACCAGCGCCGCCTCGACCGAATAATCGAAATACTCTTGCTGGATCGCGGTGTGGGCCTGGCGCACTGGCAACGGACGCTGTCGACGTATCCGTTGCGCCGGACACCATGATTTCTTCAATCTGGCTGAAGCTCAGCGTCGCGCGCAAACGGCCCGCCAGGCGCACCGGCTCTTCCGCTTTGCGTTCGGTTATCCCCGATGGCGACCAGCGCCGAGTGCACGCGTTCGACCGAGATCGTACCGAATGGGGGAACTCCGGGTTCAGCAGCAGAAACTCCGCCACGCGCAACGGCCGATTTCCGCCGTGTACGTCTTGCACTACGCCTCAAATGCGGCGCAGGACTTGAGCATCCCGACCCACTCCAGATATTCTTCGCTCTCGACTGCCTGGTCCAGGTTGGGCATCCGACCGAAATGCGTTCCGATCAGCCGCGCCAGTGAGTCGGTCCGCTCGACAAAGCGTCCGGAGTTGGATGTATTGCCAGCCCTCGCCATGGGACATGGTCGAATCGGTCACGCCCTGAAACAGGTGTGCTCCCTCCTGTACCGCACGGAAAAAACGTGGGAGTGCAGCAGCCAGGCTTCGCTCGCCGTGGTGCTGTTCACTTGCAGATACAGCCGGTTGAGTTGCTCCCACATTTCCGTGCTGCACTGCTCGCGCACTTGGCGAAGATTTTCCCGGCAGCGGCCACGCAGGACAAAATCGAAGATGGATTCGTCCGGTCGAGTCTAGAACTGGGTGAGCGACACGGCTCAATCCGCCCGTCTTCCGGCGCCGGAGCTGCGAGGCTTTTAGCAGTCGCAACCAGCGTACCGAGCCTACTTCCGGCGATTGGTCGAGGCGCAGTTGCAGGTCCACATCGATCAGCCGCGCGGTATGTTCGGCGCGCTCCAGGTAGCGGCTCATCCAGTACAAACTGTCCGCGACTCGGGAAAGCATGGCATTTGCCTTCGTTGGTTCAGATGTCGCGCGCAGCACCCAGGTATCTTTGCTGCCGCCGCCTTGCGAGGAATTCACCACCAGCGATCCGCGGCGCAGAGCCACGCGCGTCAACCCTCCCGGGACCAGCGTGACATTCTCGCCATACAAAATGTAAGGCCGCAGATCAACGTGCCGCGCCTGCACTTCGCCATCGAGAAAACAGGGTGCGCGCGACAGACTCAGTGTGGGTTGCGCGATATAGTTTCGGGGCTCCGCTTCAATCCTGCGCCGGAATCTTCCCTTTCGCCTTCGTGCTGTGCGGGCCGATCAGCATCCCGTAGCCACCGGACTCGCCGACCGCTTTCACCACGAGTTCATCGAGATGTTCTAGTACGTGGCTTCGTTGCGCCCGGTCGCTGAGCAGGTAAGTTTGAACGTTGGCGAGAATGGGATCCTCGCCGAGGTAATAGCGGATGATCGCGGGCACATAGGCGTAGAGCGCCTTGTCATCGGCGACGCCGGTTCCGATGGCGTTG
The DNA here is from genome assembly GCA_963800405.1 of uncultured Acidobacteriota bacterium. Taxonomy (GTDB): domain Bacteria; phylum Acidobacteriota; class Terriglobia; order Terriglobales; family Acidobacteriaceae; genus Sulfotelmatobacter. Next base: position 15,676 of record CAWDBW010000094.1, on the reverse strand, counting down.
GCGAGGATGACATTTCCGGCGCGATAGGCGTTGAACAGGCCGGGCACGCCGAGGCTCGAATCCTGGCGGAAACAGAGGGGATCGAGGAAATCGTCGTCGACGCGGCGGTAGATTACATCCACGCGGCGCAGGCCGGCGGTCGTGCGCATGTAGACGACATTGTCGTGCACCAGCAGGTCGCGGCCCTCGACCAGCTCGATCCCCATCTGCTGCGCCAAAAAGGTGTGTTCGAAATACGCTGAGTTGAAAACTCCCGGCGTGAGCAGAACGACTTTCGGCTCGTGCCGCGCCGAAGAGTTTGCCGGCGCCAGCGCCCGCAACGTGGCCAACAGGGCTTGCGCGTAATGATCGACCGGACTAACACCGTAGTCGCGAAACATCGTGGGAAAAACTTTCTTCAGGACCTTGCGGTTGGCCAGCATGTAGGAAACGCCGCTGGGCACGCGCAGATTATCTTCGAGCACGGCGAAACTGCCATCGGGCAAGCGCACTAAATCCGTGCCGCAGATGCTGACGTAAATTCCTCGAGGGACGGTGAGTCCGCGCATCTCGCGGCGAAAGTGGCGGCAGCTGTAAACCAGCTCGCGAGGAACAACGCCATCCGCCAGGATTCTGCCTTCGTGATAAATGTCTTCAAGAAAAAATTGAGCGCGGCGATCCGCTGGGTGAGGCCCGGTTCAATCTTCCGCCACTCCTAGCCGGGAATGATGCGCGGCAGCAGATCGTTCGGAAAAACCCGCTCGGTACCTTCGTCATTGCCATAGACGGTGAAAGTAATTCCCTGGTGTAGAAAGAGAGGTTCGCTGCCTGCTGGCTCTGGCGCAGCTCCTCGGGAGGAAGCTCCAGGAGCGCTGAAATAACGCCTGGTAATGCTGGCGAGGCACACCGGGGGAAGCGAACATCTCATCATAGGCGGCGATCGAACTCATAATTGCGAAACGGCGGACGAAACAGGGTGAGCGGCTCGGGAGGGTTCATCCGGCGCACAAGTCCGCGAGTTCGTGTACGGCTAGTCTGCACCCCTAGGACTTTAGGGGGCGGCCCGCGCCGGAGTCCAATCGAAATTGTTTATCGGAGGGATTTTTTTTTTGGAAATCAGTGGCCAGTGGTCAGTGTAGGCAGAGGGGGGTGATCAGTGGGCAGTCGAAATGCCGACACGGGGTCGGCCACGACCCGAGAGGTAAATCTTCTTAACCTCAACGGCCGGCCCCCCCGTCCCCCTCCCCGACCCCTGGCAGCCACTGGCCACATTGATCAATATTCTTTTTTTTTTTTTTTTTTTTTTCCCCCCCCCCCCCCCCCCCCCCCCCCCCCCCCCCCCCCCCCCCCTGCTTCTGCCCCGCCGTAAACACCGTCCACGGCCCGGCCTTCATGTCGTGCAGCAGCGGCTTCTGCCACGAGTATTCGGGATGCTGGTCGAGAAACGGCTCTGCGAGAAAGTCCAGGCTCCACAGGGGTGTCCGGCGCGGGCCACGAAGCTCATCTTCGCGGCCATGGCGCTGTCGGTGGCTTTGCCCTGCACGGCTCCGCCGGGATAGTTTGCAGCCCAGTCCCACTCTTTCACGCCGCGCGCAGAGGCATCGACGTGGCCGCACAGACCGCGCTCGTTGGGCTGCTCTTTCTTCTCGGCTGTCGAAATGGTCGGAGAGAAACTGCTGCGCCAGGGTGACGTCGATCTTGCCCTTGGCCTGTTGCATGATTTCTTCCGCGCGGCTGTGACGCGCGTTGGGCGACGACGAAGCGTCGTTCACATCGAAGCCGCTGGTTTCGTCGTGAATCAGTTTGGGATCGCGGGCGAAATTTGAGCTGACGAAATATCCGTCTTTCGTGCGCCAGAGAGGCGTGTTCTTTAGGCCGAGTTCGAGATAGGCGATTTCGCCCGTCTTGCGATCGCCAATGAGCCAGTCGTTGGCGTAGCCGCCGTTGTTGCCTTCTTTGATGATGCGTACATAATCGTCAATACTGCTGGCGTATTGCAGCGCCTTGCGCGAGCGCATGAACTCGGGCTTGCCCTGAGGATCCCAGCCTTCAAACTGCGTGATGGTGGTTTCGGTGATCATGATGCCGGCAGAGTTCACGCCGAAATCGTCGTCGCTGGTAATCACGCCGGGAAAGCCGTCCATCAGAATGCGGTTGCCGTGCTCGGGTTGGATGTCGAACACAATCACCCAGCGCTCGCCGTTGAGATAGCTCGTCCAATTATTGTGCGCGATCACGATCTGGTGATCTTTGGTCATGCTTCCCGTGGCAATGAACGCGCTGCAGTTGCCCGGAGCCGCCAGCTTCGGATTCTTCGCCGACTTGTTCTGTTTGTTCAGCCACGGTACATAATAGTCGGGCACTTCCTCAAACGCGTTGAGCGCGACGATGTCGTAGACGTCAAGATTCACTCCGTGGGCCTTTACCCCGTCGGCAATGCCCTGCAATTCCTGCTGATACTCGGCGTCGAGGTGCGGCCAAAGCATCTGCCGCGCCGTGGTGCGGAAGAATTCCCAATCGCGCTGCGTTTCGCGCGTGTCGAACAGCTTGATCACCTCCAACGCATCGGCAATTTCCGGCGCGAGCAGATAGCCATGCTGAAATCCGATATCCGCCGCGGATCCCTCAAGGTGCACATAAGTCCATCCCCCTTGCTGGAAGCGATAGGCTTTTTGCAAGCGGGGATCGGATTGGTTGGCTGCGGCGAACGCGGCGCACGTCAGCCCTAGCAGGATGGCGACCGTACAGACACCACGCGCCAAATTATTGTTCATGAAATCCTCACGCTGGTGTTGATGCCGGACCATTCTATCCCATGCTCGATGATGTTATGGGTCCACTGAGCGGAATCGCCGATTACAGCCAGGCTCTCAGAAGGATTCTGCGCGCATTCCGTCAGCAATCCTGGCACGGCGAGGCCTTCCATCCGAGCGCTGGAGGAACGTCTCCGCCGGCCCCCAACAAGTGCAGGGTACCTTGGTACTCTTCCCTTGCGTGCTTTCGTAAGCACAATAGAGGGTGATCATCGATTCGTAGCGCTACGGAAAGCTCCCTCTGCGGGCCGCGGTTGTCTTTCCCGATCGCGCATCTTGGAGCGTGGGCAATGGCAAAGCTGTTTCTTAAGTTTGAGGACCAAGTCATACAAGAGGTCCCTCTTTCCGCCGGCACCGTAACCATTGGGCGTCAGCCCGACAACGTCCTGCGCATCGATAACCCTGCCGTATCCGGATACCACGCCAAGGTCTACTTCGAAGGCGGTCACTACGTGCTTCAGGATGACGAGAGCTTTAATGGCACTTACATTAATAGCCACCGCATTAACAAGGTCGTGCTCAAGGACGGAGACAAAGCCCTGATCGGTAAGCACACCATCGAATTCAGTGATCAACAGGAGATCTGGCACGGATCTGTAAGCACGGTCGACGGGCAAGCGGCAGGGGCGAAAGCCAAACTGCCACAACTCGATCGCACCGCATTCTTGGACACGGCCAAAGCCAAAGAGCTGATTGCCATGGCAGTCGCGGCCTCGTCCTCCGGCGGTTCGGCGGCGGTCCAGAACCCGGGCATTCCTCAGAGCCCTGCGCCGGTCGCGCACGTGGCCCATCAAACTATTGGTACCTTGACCATCATGGACGGCCGAACTGACCAGAACCACTACGTTTTGACCAGTCGGCTGACCGTAATTGGAAAATCGAAGATGGCCGGGATCCGGCTGAAGCGGTGGTTCGCTCCCCACGTCGCCGCGTCGATTTACCGCTCCGAGGACGGATACTCCATTGCTGCCTCCGGAGACAACGTAAAGGTCAAAGTGAATAATGCCGTGGTCGAGGGCGGCAAGAAGCAACTCGAAATGGGTGACGAAATCGAAGTTGCCGGCATCAAGGCAGTTTTTGGTTTTTGTGGAGCGTGATCAGAGGTCGCGCAGCAAGGCTAGCAGAGTCAGATATTGGTCCGCTGGTCGGGATGCCGGCTCAAGTACCAGCAGGGGAACGATCCCGCATGCGGAAAAAACGCGTTGACGCAAGTCCAGGGCTGCGGCGGATCAAAGGTTAGAGTCGTTTTTCCGTTCTTCTGCAGCACGGCTGTATAGTGGTTCACCATCACCGAGCCGTACGCGTTCCGATTGGCCGCCACCCGAATCCGGAAAACCACGTAGTCCAGACCGTATCCTACCGCCAACAGTCCGGCCACAATGACGACAGCTGCGACAAACGTTCGTCGCAGCCTTTCTCGCAGGTTTGGCGCCGCTGCCGGAGTCACGCGCCAAATTATAAGCCCTCGCGGGAGTCCCGTAACGGCAAAGTCTGAAAGGTTCGGCCTACACAGAGGCGTCATCCCGGAGGAGCGCGCCCAGCGCTCCGGAGACCTTACGAAACCCATACATTGGTTGTACTGGCGAGGAGCGCCCGCACTGCATGAAATGCAGGCGTTCCCATCTACGGCGTCAACGGCGTTGGGTCGGCGTAAGATCCCTCGCCCGCCTGTCGCCGCGCTCACGATGACATCGGACCGAACTACTTGCCACGACCCAAGGCCGTCGAACGTCCGCATTTCGGCCATCCGACAGGCAAACTACCGCATTCGCTGGGAATCGTCTCTTGGCGATCGCCTGCTGTCAGCCGGGAAAAGCCGGAATGGCCTGGCAGGCCGTATAATCGCTTTTACTCTTCGTCCATGGCCATAACATAGCAACGGGTTTCGTACACGCTCGACTCCTCGTTGGAGACGATCGACAATGCGGGAGGCGAAGGCCACCATCACTCAACTCGGCTTTGCCGACGAAGAGATTATGCAGATTTCCATGGCCGTGCGCGAGGCTGCGGTCAATGCGGTGTTGCACAGGCGATGGCGTATGCCCGGACAAGAAAGTAATCCTGGTCTTTGAGGACGCACGGGCGACGATCTGATCATCACCATTCGCGATCAGGGCCGGGGGATGGATCTGAGCAAGATCCCCAATCCTCTGGCGCCCGAGAACCTGCTCAAAACGTCGGGCCGGGGAATTTTATTTCTATGCGCTCGTTTATGGATGCGGTCAGAAATTCGCCCTTCCGAATCGGGCACCGAACTTAAATTAATCAAGCACGTCCACGGGCCAACGAGGGCGGCAAGGAGGCTTCCCAGTGAGCATGAAGGTTGGTAGTCGGCAGGTAGATGGAGTTACGATTGTGGACTGCAGCGGGCGTCTTACCTTCGGCGAAGGCAGCGTCATTCTTCGCGATACGGTGCGCGACCTGTTGAGCAAGGGGCACAAGAAGATTGTCCTGAACCTTCAGGACGTTAACTACATTGACAGCTCAGGCATCGGCGAACTGGTCAGCGCCTTTCACCACCACCAAGAATCAGGGCGGCGAACTCAAACTGCTCAACCTCACCAAGAAGGTCAACGACCTGCTGCAGATCACCAAGCTCTACACCGTCTTCGACGTAAAGGACGACCAAAGCCCGCGCAGTCAAGTCGTTCAGGTAGGCTTGTCGAAGCAGGTTTTTGGGGACTGGCGTGGCCGGTCCCCCTATGGCTACACCCAGCCAGAATCCGGATCGTCAGCAACCTTTTGCCCTTCTTGCATTCCGAAATAGGGAGAGCCGGAATTATTTTCAGGAGAAATCACCATGAAAAGATCCCTGGCCTTCTTCCTTATCGCCTTTGCCACTGCTTTGACGCTGGCCTGCGGCAGCAGCCACCGGCAGCTTCAATCCATCACCGTCAATGCAACGGGGAACGGCAGCGCGCTCATCGCGACTGGTACTTTCTCCACCCCACCAACCACCGTAACTCCGCTGCCGGTCTTCTGGTCCACGGTGCCTCCGCCAGCGCAATATACGTTGACGACTCAGCCTTGCGTGGTCCAATTGGACGTATTGCCACCACCTGCTTCAACAATCGCGATGGCTCCCGCGGACCCCAACGCTCCCAACAGCGGATTGATTTCCACTACAAGAATGATTAATTCGGTCGCGCTCGACGCCTGCACGGCCGAGAGATAGGACGTGGTCGCCGTATGTGGATTGAACCGCCGCCCAACTCCGGCAACTATCGAAACGAAGTCACGAATCCCATTCCGGGATCATCCTAAAAATAATTCGACCCACCTCACAGACTTCGCCATAGGGTGATTCTAGAATCATCCTATGTTCCGCTGGAGTGAAGTCTGGACTGACGTTCCCGCAGGTGCGAAAGCCCATTTCATGACGGCCACCATTGCTCCAGGCAGCGCCCAAGGAGTTGTCCAACCGTGCAAAGACCAGCAGCCTGCATTTCTCTCCCTAGGATTCCGGCTCACATCGTGCTGCTACTCCTCGTCGTCGCCGCCTGTCCGTCCTGGGCCTCCGACTGCATCGCCATCCACCAGGCCAGCCAGCATGTCGGCGAAACCAAGTGCGTGGCGGGAAAGGTGCTCAGAGTCAAGCTGAGCGCTAGCGGAGTCCACTTTCTCGATTTCTGCGAAGATCAGATGGCCTGCCCTTTCACCGTGGTGGTCTTTTCCCGCGATCTGAAAGATGTCGGCGACGTGCGCCGCCTGGCCGGCCGCATGATCGAAATTAAAGGCCCGGTCAAGCTCTACGACGGCCGCGCTGAAATCATCCTGAACCACATCAGCCAAATCACCGGAGGCGCCGCCATGATCCCGCCCCTCCCAAAAAACTACGACGTCGAAAACCGCGGCCACTACAGTGCCGGCCACCTTCGCCCCACCAAGAAGCCAGCCAAGACAAAGGCCACGCCCAACACAACCGCAACCTACGGCTACGACGTGGAAGGCGACGACCCGGAGTAGGCTGGACAGAAAGAGCCGGCGGCTTGAAAGCCGTAAGGGGTCGCTAGTGCACTTCCTCCAGATAAATCAAGTCGCTGGTGTACTTGCCCGGCAGGGCGATGGTCACGCCCGGGTTCATCAATTGCGCTCCAGAGTAGGTGCCGTCTGGCGTGGAATGGTCTTCAGTACGAAGTTTGTACTTCGCATCCGGCATCAGGCCTTTCAGCGGAACTAGCATGGTCTCTTGATCGCTGTCCGGCCGGAAGATGTACAAAGTGCCACGTTTCAGGCTGGGACTCCAATAGAACATGCCATCCCAGTGGAAGCCGTCGGGGCGCGGCAGCGTGTGATGGACTTTCACGTCCAGCAGAATTGGACGGATCCAGGACTTGTAGATTTCAGTCGCTCGCTTGACCTCGTCTTTTTGCTTCTGGGTCCAGGTTGCGGTGTGTGTGGGGGCGATCTGCCACTGATTCATCATGGAAGATCGCCAGAAATAAGGTGCCGGAGCGTCGGATACCGTATCGTAGAAGTTTTCGTAGGTGTAGTTCATCAAAGCTGCAGGTGGAAGAGCGAAGGTCGAATCATACGTCCCTTGGCGATTAGGTAAGGACGAGAGGGTATCGTTCATTGCGATCATATGGACATGCTGGATGTCGCCGAAATCCTTCAGGTGCCCGGAGCCGGAACATCCTTCCATGATCAGGTAAGGATACTTCTGCATCAACGACTCTTGTACGGCGTAATAACCGAGCGTGGACCAATAACTCACATCGACTCCGTAATGATGGCGATGATTGGTTTGCTCGCAGTGAGTGACGACGGGAGTGTAATCGGTCTTGAAATAATCGATACGGTCTTCGGCAACAACCCGCTGAGTGGCTTGTTCAGCCCAATCGCGTGCGGGGTCGTAGCCTAAGTCGATGAGGGCATCCCAATTGATTTCACCATTTGGATCGAGCTTGGGCGCCGCGTTAAACCAATCCGGATGCTTGGTGATGCTGAGTGCTCTGGGATCGTCTGAATTCGAACCGTGAGTGTAGGCCATCCAGAGGCCAAGCTTCATGTCATGGGAATGCAGATAGTCTGCGATTGGCTTAGAGCCATGAGGGAAACGTTTTGGATCCCAGAACCACGCGCCTGACTGCGGGAACCACATCGCGTCCACAACAAAGGTTTCGAAGCCTAGCTCATGAGCCAATGCGGCATTGCGAAGAACGCTCTGTTCGTCCGCTTTGGACGCTCCCCCATCGAGATAAGGATTGTAGGCTAGCGTGGGATGCACGTATCCCTCGGGAAATCTGGGAAGCAATTTGTCGAGGATGAAGCGGTGAAGAGTGTAGCTGCCGTCGTCGATATCGCCAGAATAACTGCCGACGAACGCGGCAGGAACCAGAAAGGTCTCGCCGGCCGCGACATCTGTCTTGAAGGCGGGAACATTACCGACTTCAAGTCCAATCTGCGCCGGTCTAGTATCCCCGGCTTGGCCTTCGGCGGACAGACTATGCAGATGAATCCGTCCAATGCCGGAGAATTCCCAGCCGACGTACATTCCGTGGGAGCTGCCGACTTGCAGCGCCATCCAGGGTACTGGACTGGAGCCTTCATTGGGATCACTGGTGATGGTCTCATCGGAGTTCCGGCCGACACTGCGAACGATCGTGCCGCCTTCGACGGCCGCGTTTCCTGCGCCTCGCTTGACCCACCAGGCATCCATGGACTCATCTGCGGGAACGGCCACGTGATTCAGCACCAGACTGTCTAGGTGGCCAATTGTAATCGTCGCGCCAGAATTGTTGGCAATCGTCAACCAATGCTCAACTGGCCCGTGACCCGGGCGGGCGCGCCAGATCGACTGCAACTCCAGAGCGGGAGAGGCGTTAGTAAACCGCAATACTAGCTGGCCACTTTTGGAGTCAAGCGTTCCACCTTGAAATTGCCACTTGGTTGGCAGCGACGATCCTTGCTGTGTGACCGAGGGCAACAGGACTTCTGGTGCCGGCGCCAACAGCCAGTTCGATCCATCTTTTCTTGCGGAGCCGACCAGCGTCACGACCGGTTCGCCTCGTTGTACCTCGACCACTACTGTCGTGTCATCGGTGCTCAACCGCCAAGATTCATCGTTGCTGGAACAGAGGGCAAGATTACAGCAGCTCGTCAGGAAGGCAGTTACCAGCAGCAAGCATTTCATTTTCATTCAGGAGCCTCGATAAATGACTCGTAGCCTGTGTCCTAAGGTCTAATCCGCGGCCATAGACCGATTGTAGATGGGATGGCCGATTCGATGTTCAGTAGGATCAAATGCGAAGGAACAATACCAGTTCACGCCGGTGTAAGAGGCAAGTCGATGAAAGCCACAGAGTTGGGGCGTCTCGGAAGGACGGCTGTTGCACGATCCCCATTACGCTTATTGACTCGGACTTTTGCGCTCGTGTCTGCAAAACGGGATGACACCCATTCGTCGGACATTCGTCGGACATCCGAACTTACCCCGCGGCTCACACCATCCCCTTGCGCAATTCTTCCAGCGGATACTTCGTCCCTCGCCATGTAATCCCGTCATTCCTCAGCGTGAGAATCATCGACCGCAGCAGCGTGTAGATAAACAGCGCCGTGCTCACCGGATGGAGCAGAAAGTAATATGGGGGGACGTCCGATCGCCAGGACATTCCGACATAAATCGCAAACATGGATCCTAGCGCGACCGCGTAGGGCACGCGCGCCCATCCTTGCGCCAGACATATTCCGAGAAACGGCCCGAAATTTAGAAAGGCCAGCCCGAACGCAGAAATCACCGTGCGCCAACACTGAAACGACAGCACCGCAAAGAAGTTCTTCGTCAGATTATTCACGATCCCCATCGCGCCTTTGGCCCAACGAATCGAGATGAGGTCTCCGCCGAAAACATTGCGTTGGGCGAAGCCCGATTTCTTGACCACTTTGCCCAGCTTCATGTCGTCAAGCACTTCCATGCGCAGGGCTTCATAGGTTCCGACCGCGTCGTACACCCGGCGCCGCACCAGGTTGAACGCGCCCACGCCCATGTGGTCGTCGGTGCTTGGGTCGGCCACCTTCCACGGGCGGTGCCCGAACATGAACATGGTCTGGAAAAAAGCGATCATCATGTACTCACCCGGCTGCTTCATGATCATCCGCGGAAACAACACCACGTGATCCGCCGGCACGCTCTCGGCATAAGCCAGCGCGCGCCGCAGCGAATCAGGCTTAAACAGTACGTCGGCATCGGTAAACAGCAGCCAGTCCCCGGTGGCCTGGTTCGCCGCCGTCCACATGGCATGAGTTTTTCCCAGCCATCCCGCAGGCAGTTCGCGATGATGAATGACCCGCAAGCGCGGGTGCCCCACCCTTGTCTCTCCGTTCTTTGGAGAGACAGGGTGGGGATTTTGATTTTGACTCGCGGCAACCCGCTCCATGATCTCCCCGGTCGAATCGTTCGACCGGTCATTCACGGCGATCACTTCATAGTTGTCGTAGTCGAGCGCCAGCAGAAGATGCAGCGCCTGCGCAATGGTCTCTGCTTCGTCGCGGGCGGGCACAATGATCGACACCCGGGGATTACCCGCAGGAAGGACGGGATTGCGGTCCCACTCCGGCAGCGAAACATCGGCCACGCTGGGCATGCCGAGCGCAGCATCCACGATGCGGGAAAACCATGCCAGCGCCAGAATTATTCCCGCAATCCAATAGAAATAAGACATTCGCGGTGAGTCTCAGGATCTCGTTCGTGCGCCTTCGTGTCCTTAGTCGTTTAGGCTTTTTCCGTCCACCGCAACCGATGGCGCAAACTTCATCCCATAAAACAGTATGGCAGAAGAAATCCCCATGGCGATGATCGGCAGAATAAACGCCACCTGCAGCGAGCGCCGGTCCGCCACCCAGCCCATCATGGTGGGCGAGGGCACGTCGCCCAAAATGTGAATGATGAAAATGTTCACTGCCAGCGCCGTGGCGCGAATGTGCGCCCCCACAGAATTGATAACCGCGGCATTGAGCGGAGCGGTATTCAGCAGGAGAAAAAACGCTGCCAATGCGATCGCCGGAATCATTAACGGCCCTTTGGCAAACAAAGCCACGATCATGACCGGAACGCCCAGCAACATGCTCGCAGCCGATACCAGATAATAAGAACTCTTCATGCGAGGCAGCAGATAATCGCCCAGCCATCCGCCCGTGATGGCGGCGATCAGGCCGGCGCTTGCAACGATAATGCCGAACAGGAAGTCGGCTCGAGCCAGGCTGTAGTGGCGCTCGCTGTAGAGAAACTGCGGCATCCATACTTGAATTCCGCCCAGCGAGTACGTCATGAAGGCCATGCCCAGCGTGGCGGTCAGGAATGCGGGATTCAGCACCACATCGAACCAGAGTTTCCTGGTGAAGTAATAGTTCCGCACCAGGAACCGTCGGAAATTGCTGCCTTGAAAACCTGCAGGCAGCCAGTCGGCTTCGTCCTTGTGCGAGTCGAATTGCCCGCGCTCCGGTTCAGTAAGAAATGACGCCCCGATGGCCAGCAGGAATCCCGGAACCGCGGCTACATAAAACGGAAATCGCCATCCGTGATGCGGAGCCAGCCACCAACCCAGCAGATACCCGGCCGCCGATCCCACTGGAATTGCCAGATAGAACACTCCCAGAATGCGCCCACGCACTTTTTCGGCGAACAGGTCCGATACAAAGGTTGGCGCGATGGTGACAAACGTCGCCTCCCCGATTCCGACCAGAGTGTGGCGGATCAGCAATTCTGTGTAGTTGTGGGTAACCGCCGTGAGCAGCGTGAGCCCGCTCCAGAAGAGTGCTCCCAGAACGATGATGGTTTTGCGCGAGTACCGGTCCGCCAGCGGCCCCACGAACGGGGCTGCGATCATATAGAACGCCAAGAACGCGCTGGTCAGAAATCCAATCTGCTCCTTCGAGACGTGGAACTCCTCCTGGATCAGGGGCTGAACGGCAAACAGCACATTGCGGTCCGCATAATTGAGCAGATTGAGCGCCGTCAGGACGAGCAGCGCGGTACGGGGCTGGAGGTCGTTCTGGGCCACGGGTCCAGCGACTATAGCATGGCGTCTGAATCACGGGCCATCACTGGACTGGAAGGATTTTCAGCCGATTGATAATCTGAGGCTGTGAAGACTAAACACGCAGTTCGAAAAGGCGCACCACACTGGAGGGTTCATCCCGGCGAAATCCTGCGGGAAGTGCTTACGAAGTCAGCCGCGTGATGGCCCAAGAGGCCGCAGAAATTGAGCGCATCCAGCCCCGAGCCACTCCCGCCTCGCGCTGAACGGTGAAAGCTTCACCGCGAATCTTTTCGCTTCGGCCGGGGCCACCGCGCCACAATGGTCGTCGAAATTCCACCGCGCGGCCGGAAATCCCCGCGCACTTCCGCCCACACCGGTTTCGCCCACTTCACCACGTCTTCCAGCACCTGGTTGACCACGTTCTCCTGAAAGATTCCGAGATTCCGGTAGCACTGCAGATACTCTTTCAGCGACTTCAACTCCAGGCAACTCTTCTCGGGCATGTACCGGATGGCCAGCACGCCAAAATCCGGCAACCCGGTCTTCGGGCACACCGACGTGAACTCAGGATCGTCCACTGCAATCTCGTATCCCGGAAATTGGTTCGGCCAGGTTTCGATCTCCGGAAACTTCGCGTCGAGACCCGCAGCCGCATGTTCAGGCGTATATCGGTGTAATTTAGCCATCCCCACATTGTAGCGTTTACCCGATTCGCTCAGCCGACGATTCCCGCGACTGCCAGCACCCGACTATCGATTTGCACCCGAAGCTCCTTTGCCCGCATCCAACCTGATACGGTGCTTGGGGCGCCCCGGTGTATCTGCCGCCGCCCGCGGAATGGTAGATTACTTCTTACAGTTATTCCTGCCGCACCCTGAAAGAACGACTGGTTGGCATTGACGAACAATTCGCACACGCCGCCTCGACCGCGGTGGATCTGGCCCACGATCATCGTCCTGGTAGTACTGGCAGTGCTGTACTCCTATCTTCACCAGACGCCTCTGAAGGTGCGAGTGGTCACAGTCAAGCGCGGCCCCATCCGCAGCCTGGTTTCCACCAACGGCAAGATTGAGCCCATTCAGAACTTTGAAGCCCACGCGCCCATCTCCACCACGGTAAAACGGTTGCTGGTGAAGGAGGGCGACCACGTCCGTAAGGGCCAGCTGCTGCTGCAACTCGACGACGCCGACATTCGTACCCAGGCTGCGCGCGCCGCGGCTCAGGTAAAGACCGCGCAGGCGGATCAATCCGTTCTCAAAGCCGAAGGCACGCAAGAAGAAGTGCTCACCTTGCACGCGCAACTGATCAAAGCCCGCGACGCCCGCGAGGCAGCCCGGCGCAGTCTCGATGCCCTGCGCCGCCTGCAGAAAGATGGCGCTGCTTCCCCGGGCGAAGTTCGCCAGGCCGAAGACATCCTACGGGGCGCTCAAGCCGACCTCAGCTTGATTGAGCAAAAGCAGAAAGACCGCTACTCCAAGCCGGAAGCGGCACGCATTGAGGCGCAGGCCGCCGAAGCCCAGGCCGCCTACGACGCCGCGGAAGACGCTCTGCGCAAATCCAGCGTGCGCGCTCCTTTCGACGGAATCGTTTATTCCCTTCCCGTCAAACAGGGAGCCTTCGTCCAGGCTGGCGACTTGCTTTTGCAGGAAGCCGACCTGTCGCGCGTGCTGGTGCGAGCCTTCGTCGACGAACCCGACATCGGCCGCCTGCAACCTGGACAACGCGTCGAAATCACCTGGGACGCAATTCTGGGCCGCACCTGGATCGGAGCCGTCACCACAATTCCTTCGACCGTGAAAGTACGCCTCTCCAGAAATGTGGGCGAGACCACGTGCATCCTCGACAACACAGATCTCCGGCTCCTGCCCAACGTCAACGTAGGCGTCACCATTGTGGTTGCCGAACACAACAGCGTCCTTACTCTCGAACGCGACGCATTGCGCATTGATGAGGCCAAGCCTTACGTTTACCGCTTGGTCGGCAACCATCTGAAACACCAGACGATTGAGTTTTCTCTGCAAAATCTGACTCGGGTTGAGATCACTTCCGGCCTTTCCGAAGGGGACTCGGTGGCCTTACCGGCGGAGGACAAGCCACTGTTCGACGGCGCCGCCGTCAAGGTAGTTCCCTAAATTCCGGGGAGAACCATTTTCCCGAAAGGCCCATTGCTTCAGATGCCGGACTTGCCATTGATGAAATCACGCTTCGCGGTGTTGCTCTTGTTTTTTCTCGTCCCCCTGCTCCCTGCTCAAGCGGCCTCATCCCCCCAGGAACTTCTCGCCTCCGGCCGCGTGGACGAAGCGATCCAGACTCTGGAGCAGCGCGTCAGCGGCCCTGTGCCAGACGCTGAATCCTACAACCTGCTCTGCCGCGCCTACTTCATGATTGAGGAGTGGGACCGCGGCATTGCCGCCTGCGAACGCGCCCGCGACCTCGACCCCCAGAAGAGTCTCTATCATTTGTGGCTGGGACGAATCTATGGCGAGAAGGCCGACCGCGCCGGATTCATGGCTGCGGCGGGACTGGCGAAAAAGGTTCGCATGGAGTTCGAGCGCGCCGTCGAACTCGATCCCAAAAACTCGGAAGCTCGCGCCGATCTCGCCGAGTTCTATCTGGAAGCTCCCGGCATCGTGGGCGGAGGCAAGGACAAAGCCCGCGCCCAGGCCGAGGCATTGGCCGCCTTCAATCCCGCACTCGCCGACTACGTAACGGGGAGGATCGCCGAAAAAGAGAAAGATACCGCGACCACCGAACATGCCTACCGCGCCGCGATTGATATCAGTCACGGAACTGCGCAGGCCTGGCTGCACCTGGCACAATTCCTGGCCCACAACAAACGTTTCGACGAAATGGAGCAGGCACTCCACACCATGGAGTCCAGCCCGGTCGACCGTCCCGAAGCGCTGATGGACGGCGCCAGCCTGCTGCTTCGCACCGGCCGCGACAGTGCCATGGCCATGCGCTTGCTCCGCCACTATCTCATGAATCCGGTCGAGGAAGGCCCAGCCTTCAAAGCGCATGATCTGCTCGGCCAGGCACTGGAGAAACAGGGGGACCGTCGCGCTGCCGCCGAACAATACCGCGACGCCCTCGCCCTCTCTCACACCTACAGCAGGGCGCGCGAAGATCTTAAACGAGTCGATCAGTGAAACTCTTGCGGTCTGCGGGTATGAAAGCGGAGGGTGCCCTATTTCTCGCCCGTTCTGTGCGCGAGAAAGCCTGCCCTGAGCTTGCCGAAGGGTGGCTATTTTCTTCCTCACAACTCTTCCGAACCCCCCCGTCCTCTGGTCGGGACATTTAAAATCTCGCTGACAGCCCATGGTTCATGAAATCATTTCCAATCGCACTGAAAGGAACGCAATGAAGACCTCGATCCGCGGTGCGCGCACCGCCAAGTGGATTCTGGAGTTGTTCTCCTCCCCGCCTCACTGGCGGCCAGCTGTGTCGCTCAAGCGTGTCGTCGAGCTCGCGCTGTCGATGCCACCGAACACATGCTCACCAACAAGCATCAGCCACCACCGGCTATGTACAAGCTGCAACGACCCGTCCGGTTTCAAACCAAGCGGCCTGAATACCGGACTCCTCTCGGCCTGAAGATGCCGCGCTAGTCTGACGTCAAACCTCAATGGGCCGTCTGAATCCCATTGCGACTTGTGCGCGCCGCCGAAGTCGAATCGCGGGCTTGCGTCGAACCGAGTGGGCGCGCAACCGGTCATTGAAACGCAACCTGGCTCTGCAAACTTTCCAAGTGAAACATCCTCACCCACTGGGAAACGTGGAGCTCGCCGATACGATGCAGGCCGCGGTCGCCGAGCACATGAGAGCATCGATCCAAATGAACATGCAAGCCGTTCTCCACCACGTGCACGAACGCATTCAAGACCAACAGCTTAGCATCCTCAC
>CAWDBW010000093.1:0-4602 GCA_963800405.1 uncultured Acidobacteriota bacterium | reverse complement strand
AAATTCATGACGAAGAGGGGTGGAGGGTTCAAACAGCGTTGAACCTCGCACTTCGGACCCCGACAAGACACGGTAGAGGTCCGAGGTCCGGCGGCTGAGGTCCGGTTTTTCAGTGTCCCGCCTCTTCCGCCACAAACTTCTCGTAGTCCGCAGCCGAGAGCAAGCCATCTAGTTCGCCGGGGTTTTTCAGAGTGAGCTTCACCATCCACGAGCCGTGCGCATCTTTATTCACTTTCTCGGGCGATGTGGCCAGGTCCGCGTTGACCTCGGTCACGGTGCCCGACGCGGGAGCAAACAAGTCCGACACGGCCTTTACCGACTCGACCGTGCCAAACGTCTTGCCGGCCGTCAGCTCCGCGCCCACCTTAGGAGTCTCGACGAAGACAATGTCTCCCAGCGACTGCTGAGCGTAGTCCGTGATGCCGACCGTGGCAGAATTGCCGTTAACCTGAATCCATTCGTGCTCTTTGGTGTACTTGCGATCTGTAGGGTAGGGCATAAAAGCTTCTAGCTCCTGGCTTCTAGCGAATCTTGTAGCGCCGGCATCCTGCCGGCTCTCGAAAGGGCGCTACGAATTCCTTCACTTCTTCGGCCGTCTATAAAATGGCGTGGGCACAACCACCGCTCCCACGCCCTGTCCTCGAATCTCCACTTTGACTCCCGCCCCAACCGCCGCGAACTCCGGCGGAACGTAGGCCAGCGCAATATTCTTCTTCAAGAACGGCGCGGGCGACCCGCTCGTTACATATCCAATTTCGCGTCCACTGCTCTCTAACACTTTGTATCCATCGCGGGCGATACCACGCTCGACCATTTCGAGTCCCACAAGCGTGCGCGTTATTCCCGCGGCTTTCGCCTTACCCAGAGCCGACCGGCCGATGAACTCGGGCTTCTCCATCTTGCAGAAGCGGTCGAGCCCGGCTTCCCACACATTGATCGTATCGGAAATCTCGTGCCCGTAGAGCGGAAGCTTGCCTTCGAGGCGCAACGTGTTGCGTGCGCCCAGGCCGCAGGGCACGACGCCGAACTCCTTACCCGCCGCCAGAATCTCATACCACACGCGCGAACTGGTCGCCTCGTCGGCCGGAATATAAATCTCGAAGCCGTCTTCGGCGGTGTATCCCGTGCGTCCCATGAGAATTTTGGGGAGGCCGCAGAGCGTGCCCTGCGTGACCCAATAAAACTTTACCGCACTCAAATCGGCGTCGGTGAGCTTCTGCAGCACGTTCACGGCTTTCGGCCCCTGAATCGCAATCTGGGTAAAGTCATCCGAAAGATTTTCGACCGCGCAGTCGAACTGGCGGGTATTGTCGCGCACCCAACCGAAATCTTTTTCGCGCGTGCCGGCGTTGATCACCAGAAGATAATCGTCCTCGGCGAGGCGGTGGACGATCACGTCGTCCACAAATGTGCCCTGAGGATAAAGCAGAGCGGAATATTGCGCCTGCCCAATGGCCAGCTTCGCCGCGTCGTTCATGGAAATGTGCTGCACCGCGGCCAGAGCCTGCGGTCCGGCCAGCCGAATGTCGCCCATGTGGCTGACGTCGAAGATGCCCACGCCGGTACGCACCGCCATGTGCTCGTTGATGATTCCGCAGCCGATGGCCGCGGGATACTCGACCGGCATGTCCCAGCCGTTGAACTCCACCATCTTCGCGCCCATCGCGCGATGCACGGCGTTCAGCGCGGTTTTGCGGACGTTGGTGATGGTGCCGGCGGGCGTCGCCTCAACAGAAGACAAAATGCAAACCTCGACCAGCGAGCAGTGGCTGGCCTGCTGGGATGGTGTGACTGATTACCGTATCACGCGCTTTTTCGGCGGGTCAAACTAGAAGGACTTCACCCCAGGGTGCAGGGAGGACACAGAAAGAAGATCGAGCAAGAACCTCTGTTTGCCCTGCGCCCTCTGTGGTTAAGATTTTGACTCTATTGCCCGAACTGCACCGTCACCCGCGCTCCGGCGGCGACGTGGGTTCCGGCTACGGGGGACTGCTTACTGGCAACGCCGCTGCCGACTGCATCGATTTCGAGGCCGGCGTCCTGGGCGGCTTCCACGGCGCCGCGCACGGTCTTGCCTACGAACGAAGGCACTACGATTCCGCCCTGTTCCACATCCAGGACCACGGTTCCAGTGGTTGGCAGTTTTGCTGGTTCCGCGGCCGCCGCGTCTTTTGTTTTCGATGGAACTTGCTTCGCGGCCGGTGCTGTGGCTGTGCTTGGCGAGACCGGCTCGCGCAGGGCCGCTTGCACGAGATCACTGCCAGAGCCGGCATTCGCGAGCGGAGCTTGCCCTGAACTTGCCGAAGAAAGCGCCCGCGCTCCATCTTGAGGCTTAACCGAGTCCGTGGAATCTGCATTCCCTTCCGCGGTTTCCAGCGGCTCGCCGGGATGATCAGGGGTCCCTTCCTCCAGATCCTGATCTTTCGTCTTGGCCTGTGCCAACAGCAACTGGTGCCGCGGAGCCAGCGGCAGATCGTGCGGCACGTGCAGATATTCCAGCACCTGCTGCGTGATGCGCCGGAACACGGGCGCCGCGACCTGACCGCCCTGGTGCAGCCCGACCGCTGAGTCGACAATCACCACGACCACTACCTGCGGATTGTTCACCGGAGCAAATCCCGCGAACGAGCCAACATATTTCGTCTTCGAGTACGCTCCGGTCGCCGGGTCGACCTTTTGCCCCGTCCCCGTTTTTCCCGCGGATGAATACCCTTCGAGAATCGCCCGGCCTCCGGTAGTGCCCGCTGGATCCAGCACAACTTTCTGCATCATCGATCGCATTTCCGCCGCGGTGTAGGAAGAAATCACGCGCCTGCCCTCGACCGGATGAAATGCGACATTCTGCACCGCCCCTTGCGGAGGCACCGTTCCCGCGACAATGCGCGGCGCCACATAGACTCCGTCGTTGGCGAACGTTGAGGTCAGGCCGGCAAGTTGAAGCGCGGAAATGCCAATCTCCTGTCCTATCGAAATCGCGGCAATCGAAACTTTCGACCAGCGGCTCGGCGGTTTGGTCATGCCACGGGTTTCGCCGGGCAGTTCGATGCCGGTCTGCTGTCCGAAGCCGAAGGCGCGAATGTATTTGTAGTAGCGGTCTTCGCCCAGGCGCAGCGCGATTTTGATCGAACCCACATCGCTCGACTTTGACAGTACGCCCCAAACCGGCAACAGGCCGTGAGGTTTCGAATCGCGAATGCGCATGCCGTTGTAGACAATCGATCCCATCTGGCAGTCGAAGACTTCGTCCGGATTTGTAAGCTTCTCTTCGAGCGCCGCCGCGATAGTCACCAGCTTGAAGGTCGAGCCGGGCTCATAGATATAGCTGACCGCGCGATTGGTCAGCGCGCCCGGCGTGATCTGCTTGCGCGCATTCGGATTAAACGTCGGCCGGTTGGCCAGCGCCAGAATCTCTCCCGTGTGCGGATTCTCGACAATCACCGTGGCGGCGATGGCCTGGGTATCGTGAATCGCCTGATCGAGCTCTTTCTCGACGATGTACTGAATGTTTTTGTCGAGGGTCAGGACCAGATTGTCGCCAGGGTCGGGCTGGGTCTCGACGTCGGCAAACCACTGCCGGCGCGCATCCACTGAGATGAACATCTTCCCCGGACGCCCGCGCAGTTGCTCGTCGAACTCGTGCTCAATGCCGCTCTGGCCGGAATCTTCCATGCCGACCGATCCCAGCACCTGCGCCGCCAAGTCGCGCGCCGGATAAAAACGTTTCGGCTCTTTCTGGAAGTGAATCCCCTGCAGCTTCAGGGAATTGATGCGCTCGATGGTTTCGTCGCTGGCCTTGCGCGCTACCCAGCAGAAAGTCTTGTGTGCGCGGCAGTCGGCCAGCACCACGTTGTAGTCGTCGCCGGTGATGCGCGTAATGAGGTTAACGGCGGTTCCCGCTCCGCGAGCAGTTGAACAAGGCCCTCAACAAGTCATGGCAGGAATGGGAAATCCCGCGCGAACCCGGTGATCCGTGGCCCGAAGCTGACCAAACAACCTTCTACGCCCTCAAAGCGGAAATCGCCAAGGGAAAGGACGGCAACCCTGCCACCGTGAGGGAATCGCTGCAGGCCCTTAACCACAACCTCAAGCGCTCCTACACCGCCAAAACCCTGCCCGAGCACCCCATTGACCCCTGGCCTGAAAAGCCCACACACTGCACAAGGCCTGGTGGGAAGCCCGCATCGCCCGCCAAAAGGAGATAGACGCCTCGATCTCATCCAAAGGGGAATCTGAGTTTCTCTACGACAGGCCTTACGAAGACAAGACCAAGGTCCGAGTCGCCGGCCCCCTTACGGTCGAGAGCGTCTCGCCCCACCGCGTCCTCACCGTGGACGAGAACGACAACGTCGTTGACGGCTGGAAGATTTCCGAAAAGAAGGCGAAGGCCGGCCTCGCCGGCACGCCCGACTTCGCCTCGGTCATCCTGGACGATCTTAAACTCGCGGGCGTCCAGCAGGCCCACAAGGAGGACCGCATCACCTTTACCTCCCTCGCCGGCTGGCCCGGCAACTTCATCTGTGCCGAAGGCCGTTACATCGAGGCGGGCTCCGGTTCACCCTCTCCTCGGGGAGAGGGCCGGGGTGCACTGCCGTTGAATTAGGC
>CAWDBW010000092.1:0-4968 GCA_963800405.1 uncultured Acidobacteriota bacterium | reverse complement strand
TGCGCATTCTGGTAGCTCGGCTGCTGAAAGGAAGAGCTCGTAACGCCGCCGGCCGAGGCGTAGATCTGCGTGATTCCCGGATACGAAGCTATCGCCTTGGCCTGATTGGTGGGGAGGCTGTACGGAAGATTGGTGATGGGGCTGTACACCGTATTGTCGATCGGGACCAGGGTGACCACGGTCGGGTTATTCGCGGAGAAAGTAAAAGGACCGACCGAAGCTGTGATGTCGGTGCCCTGGCTGAAAGCGTGGGCCTCCACGGTCATGGACTGAGTTTGGGAAAGGCAAGGCTCGATAATCGGAGCGCCGTTAAGGGTAGTCCCGGTCACGGTGATGTTATCGATCAGGGGATGCACGAAGACCCAGGTCGGGACGCTGGACTGGCCGAGGGCGGACGCAGTCACCAGGGCCACGCCGGTAGAGCCACCCACGCAACTGGTATAAGCGGCGTTGAAGTGGCCGGCACACGCCACGCCATTGGGCGCGATTGTCAGGATTGAAGTGTCGCTCGATGTATAGGTGATGGGAGTATTAATATTGGTGCCGGTACTTGATTGCGCGAATGCCGTAAACGACTGCGTACCACCCACCGTAAGGGAGAGGTTGTTCGCGGGGTTGAGGCTAACCTTGGTGGGAAAAATGGGAGTGCCTGACTTGGCGCCTTTACCGCATCCGCCGGCGCTCCATAGACAAAGTACTGCAACCAGCAACCACCAAACCTTCAAATGCGACCTACCCATGCACCCTCTTTGAGCCTTGTCCCGGCCTCGCGCCCCGACATGGCGCAGGACCAAGCGTTGAATGAGTTGGAAAACTTGTAGTGTAGAGGCTGGAAGCGGAATCGGCAAGTCGAGGCGCTGAGGAGGCGTGAGCGCGCGATCTTTGCGCGCGATCTTTGCGCGCGGGAGCCTCCTGCCGAGATCCTGAGCGTTCTGTGCGAAGGATCTCTCGCCAAATGCACCTGGTCTACTCACGCAACCATGCTTTACCCCGGGTTCCAGTTCCCGTCATGGTGGGATGCAAAAACACGGGTTGACGATGTTTGCAGAGACTTGCTATAGTAGTTTGGTTCCGCGAGTACATCCAGGCTTGCTGTGTGCTGTGAGTTTAGCTGTGCGGGTTTGTGCACAGACAACTTGCAGTGGAGCTATAGACGAAGAGAAATACGTTTCCGGATGAAATAGCAGATTGGAAGTAGCAGGTTCCGGAAACTTTCCTCGCTGAAACGTTCCTGCGGTGCCTTCCGCCCTATTGTGGAAGGATATGCAGGGCAAGGCTGACGAAACGGAGTGCCCCCGGAGTTTGGCCGGGCGCCACCGTCGGCGGCGAAAGTCTAAGGGAATCCAGAATCTCTCCGGCGCGAGCAGGCGAAACTCTGCTGCGCGGCGAGAAGTAATGGTTGGCCTTCTAAATTATGAGCCGGCCATGCCTACGGATGCGCGTCTGAAACAGGTTTGCGGTAGGAAATCTTGCAGCAGGAAACTAGCTGTGCCGCCTGCGCGAGCAAGCAGGATGTTGCGCGGCTAAGGAGTGATGAAGCGTGCCTACGTTTAACCAGTTGGTGGCTCAGGGCCGTAAGCGGCCCCGTTACAAGACGGCCAGCCCTGCGTTGCAGGGATGTCCGCAGAAGCGCGGGGTTTGCACCCGCGTGTACACGCAGACGCCCAAGAAGCCCAACTCGGCTTTGCGCAAAGTGGCGCGCGTGCGCTGACCAATGGAATTGAAGTGACGACCTACATCCCCGGCGTAGGCCACAACCTGCAGGAGCACTCGATTGTGCTGATCCGCGGGGGCCGCGTGAAAGATCTGCCGGGCGTGCGCTATCACGTGATTCGCGGAACGCTGGACGCGGTGGGCGTTGCCGGCCGCATGCAGGGACGTTCCAAGTACGGCGCCAAGAGACCGAAGAAGGGCTAAGAACCAGTGGCTGGGGATTAGTGGCCAGTGGTTGGTGAGCTCAAGCTAGAAGCTATGAGCCAGGAGCTAGAAGCTGAATGCCTCGTAAAGGACATATCGCCAAGCGGACCGTCCCGGCCGATGCCGTGTATCAATCGGATCTGGTGACGAAGTTTATTAACTCGATGATGTGGCAGGGCAAGCGCTCGACCGCCGAGGGTATTTTTTATGAGGCCTTGGCCAAGGTGCAGGAAAAAGGCGGCGACGAAGCGCTGAAGCTCTTCAAGAAGGCCGTCGAGAATGCCAAGCCGCTGCTCGAGGTCAAGACGCGCCGCGTGGGTGGCGCCAACTATCAGGTTCCGGTGGAAGTGAATGCCGACCGCCGGACGTCGCTGGGGATCCGCTGGCTGATTACTTACGCCCGGGCCCGCGGCGAAAAGGGAATGGTTGAGAAGTTGACCAACGAGTTGCTGGACGCCGCCGCTGGTAAGGGCGCGGCCATCAAGAAGAAAGAAGACGTGCACCGCATGGCGGAAGCCAACAAGGCGTTCGCGCATTACCGGTGGTAGGGAATTGAGTCATTGAGTGATCGGGTCATTGGGTGATTGAAGAACGGAAGTTTTTCGATCGCTAAATCACAAAATCGCGCAATCGCTAAATCAGAAACGCAGTTGGAGCCCAGAAGGAAGCTAGAGAGCCGTGCCCAGAACAGTCCCATTAGAACGCTGCAGGAACATCGGCATCATGGCCCACATCGATGCCGGAAAGACCACTACGACGGAGCGCATCCTGTTTTATACGGGAAAGACGCACCGCATCGGAGAGGTGCACGAAGGCACGGCCACCATGGACTGGATGGAGCAGGAGCAGGAGCGCGGCATCACGATTACGTCGGCCGCGACCACCTGCACCTGGCGCGACATTCGCATCAATATTATTGATACGCCCGGCCACGTCGATTTCACGGCTGAAGTCGAACGGTCGTTACGAGTTCTGGATGGCGCTGTTGCCGTGTTTGACGCGGTGCACGGGGTGCAGCCGCAATCGGAAAAAGTCTGGCGCCAGGCCGATAAATACGGCGTGCCAAGAATTTGCTTCATCAACAAGATCGATAAGATGGGTGCTGATTTCGAGCATGCCGTCGATACCATCCGCAAGCGCCTCAGCGCCAAGCCCGTCGCCATTCAGTTTCCCATCGGTCAGGAAGACAAGTTCCGCGGCGTCATCGACCTCATCAACATGAAGTCGATCGTCTGGCAGGACGACACCATGGGCGCGGAATACCTGACCGAAGAAATTCCCGCCGAACTGAAAAAGAAAGCGGAAGCGTTTCATGCCCAGCTGGTTGAGACCATCGCCGAGAACGACGACGAAATCCTGCACAAGTTTCTGGAAGGCGAAGAGATCACGGCCGACGAACTGCGCGCCTCGCTGCGCAAGTCGACCATCGCGCTGAAAGTATTTCCGGTGGTAGTGGGAACGGCATTCAAAAATAAAGGTGTGCAGCCGCTGCTCGATGCGGTCGTGGATTATCTGCCGTCGCCGCTCGATGTGCCCGAAACCCACGGGCTGAATCCCGACAATGGGGAAAAGATTTTCCGCCACGCCGACGATAAAGCAGCCATTCTCCGCGCTGGCTTTCAAGATCATGGCCGATCCGTTTGTCGGCCAGCTGACATTTATCCGCGTCTATTCCGGACAATTAAAGACCGGCGATTCCGTGCTGAACGTGCGCACGACCAAGACCGAGCGCATCGGGCGTCTGCTGAAGATGCACGCCAACAAGCGCGAAGAGATCAGCGAAATTCTCGCGGGCGACATTTGCGCCGCGGTTGGTTTGAAAAACGTGGGCACCGGCGACACGATTTGCGACGAAGATCATCCCATCGCGCTGGAGTCGATCACGTTTGCGGTTCCAGTGATCTCGGTTGCAGTCGAACCGAAGACCAAGGCCGACCAGGAAAAGATGGGCATGGCGCTCAGCCGCCTGGCCCAGGAAGATCCCACCTTTAAGGTTCACACCGATCCCGACAGCGGGCAGACCATCATCAGCGGCATGGGCGAGTTGCATCTGGAAATCATCGTCGACCGCATGATGCGCGAGTACAAAGTTGAGGCCAATGTCGGCAAGCCGCAGGTGGCGTATCGCGAGACCATCCGCAAACACTCCGAAGCCGAAGGCAAATACATTCGCCAGACCGGCGGCAAAGGCCAGTACGGCCACGCCAAGATTTATCTCGATCCGCAACCGCCGGGCGTGGGCTACGAGTTCGTCAATGACATCACGGGCGGCTCGGTGCCGAAAGAATTCATCAAGCCGATCGATCAGGGAATTCGCGAAGCGCTCGAAGGCGGCATTCTTGCGGGCTATCCCATGGTCGACGTGAAGGCCACCTTGTATGACGGCAGCTATCACGACGTCGATTCGAACGAAATGGCGTTCAAGATTGCCGGTTCGATGGCATTCAAAGAGGCGGCCCGCAAGGCGTCTCCGGTGCTGCTGGAGCCGGTGATGGCGGTCGAAGTAGTGACGCCGGAAGATTATGCCGGCGTGATCATGGGCGATCTGAGTTCGCGCCGCGGACGCATCGAAGGCATGGAGCACCGCGCCGGTTCGCAGGTGATCAAGGCCATCGTGCCGCTGGCGGAAATGTTTGGCTACGCGACCCACATGCGTTCTTCGACGCAGGGCCGCGCGGAATACTCGATGCACTTTGCCCGCTATGAGGAGGCTCCGCGTTCGGTCGCGGAGGAAATCATCGCGAAGGTGCAGGGCACGGCGAAGTGATCGCGCTTTGCGGCGTGATATGGCCGCGAAAAGAAGTTGCATAGGTCCTTCGCGGCAAACCACGCCGCTCAGGATGACAGAGTTTAAGTGGCAAAGGGTTTAGCTAGAAGCTAAGAGCTAGGAGCTAAGAGCTGAGTTATGGCGAAAGAAAAATTTGATCGCAATAAGCCGCACTGCAACGTGGGGACGATTGGTCACATCGATCATGGCAAGACTACGTTGACGGCGGCGATCACGAAGGTGTTGCAGAAACATAATCCGAAGATCGTGTTCCGGTCGTTTGA
>CAWDBW010000091.1:0-36972 GCA_963800405.1 uncultured Acidobacteriota bacterium | reverse complement strand
CTAACTTGAAGGCTCGAATCGTCGAGATGTGGGAGACACTGCGAACTACTCAGTGATGGGGGAGCGCTCAGGCGCCCGCGCTCGCCGCCTGTCCCCCGAAGAACTTGCCGAACCCGTCCACCACCAGCGAATCGTAGTGTTTCTCCGCGCGCTTCATCACTTCCTGTCCCGCCTGCGAGGGCGACATCTTCGCGCCCCGCTGCCCGGTAGTCAGCCCTTCATCTCTTCGGCTAGAGCGAGAATCTGCACTTCCAGAGAAGCATCCTCGGGCTTACCTCCGTTTTGCCGCAACTGCCGCTCGGTCAGAAAGATCGGGATCGCCCGCCGCAACGCCCCGTTGGTCGCGCCCGGTTTTAACTGCTCCTTGCCGCGATTATGCGCCACCTGCTGCAAGTCTTCCCGCGACACCTGCGCTGCCTTGCACAACACTTCGTTGGTGATGCCGAGCTCTTTCATGTGAAACAACAACGCCGCCAGGCGAATGTCTTCCACGCTTCCCGCGTCCAGGCCCACGGCTTCCCCGATCTTGGTGGCACACATCGAAATGCGGTAGGCGTGCGTTTCGCTATGTTTCTGGCTGGCCAGAAAATTCTGCAGGATCACCAGCATCCCGTCGTAGCCGTCTTCCATTTCCCGCAGCGTTTTTTGATTGCGCTCGTACAGCGTTCCCGTGGCGTACCCGGCCACCATCAGCACTCCGCCCCACACCGTCAGGTCGAACCACCGGGGATCGAAGGGCAAATCCACACGGCGGGTAAACATCGCGGGGTTGAGGTAGGTCAACAGAACAACCAGCACCACGCTGGCCACCGCAGTCAGCGTGGCGTGCCGTCGTCCAAAACAATAGGCAGAGAAAAGGGTTGGAAGGAAATAGAAAACCAGCGCCATCTTCTGCGATGCCACCAGAAAATTCAGCATGGCGGCAATCAGAAGCAGAAACAGCAGCAGCAACAACTCCGGATTAATCTTGCGCACAGCCCCTCCCGGGGGTTAGAGGCAGTAACCCGAAGCTTAATCAGGAAACTTCAGGTCCCGAGCTTACCCGTTCCTTAGCATTTTCGAAGTTCAGGCGGGAAAACCCAAATTACTGAGGTAATCGCGTTCATGAACAACTTCTACTTCGCGCGAGGATGCGTCTGATCGTAGACCTGCAAGACATGCTTCATCGAAAGCTGGGTGTAGCGCTGCGTGGTCGCCAGGCGCTCGTGGCCCAGCAATTCCTGAATGGCGCGCAGGTCGGCGCCTTCCTCCAGCATGTGCGTGCCGAACGCGTGACGCAAAGTATGCGGATGCACATCCGGCGAGAGCCCCTTGGCGACGGCAATCTTCTTGATGATGCGGCCAACGCTGCGCGTGGTCAGCCGTCCGCCGCGCTGGTTGATGAGCAAGGCCGACGTGTTCATATTTTTGCGCGTTTCCGCCACAGTCGCTTGCCGCGCCGGCAGATAGGCCGCCAGCGCGATCTTCACCGAATCGCCAAACGGAACATACCGCTCTTTTTTCCCTTTGCCGCGAATCAGGATCGCCTCCGCACTCAGCCGAATATCGTCCAGGTTGATTCCGGTAAGCTCCGAGTTGCGAATGCCGCACCCATACAGCAGTTCGAGCATAAGCCGGTCGCGCTCCGGAAACGCCGCTGCTTCCGGCATTTGCCCATCGAGCACAAAATTCATCTCTTCGATGGTGGGGACCCGCGGCAGTTTTTTCGGAAGTCGTGGCGTCGCCACCAGTTTCGCCGGATTCTGCTCGACCACGCCCTCCCGCGCCAGCCAGCGATACAGCGACCGCACCGCCGCCAACGACCGCGCCACCGAAGTCTTGCCCAATCCTTTCTCGTAGAGCTGCGACAGAAATCCGCGAATCGCGATGTGGTCGATCGACTTCCATCCCCGTGACCCGGCGTAACCAGCAAAGTTCGCCAGGTCGCCGCTGTAGGCTTTGATGGTGTGCGGCGAAGCGTTGCGCTCGCGCAGGTGGCGCAGAAAGTCTGCCACGGCTTTGCCGACAATTGTGTTGGCTCTGGTCATTGTCGATTCTTGATTGCTGATTCTTGATTGTTGATTTAAGAGCTCGTGAAACGCGACGCCGCCGATTTTCAATCAGCAATCAACAATCAGCAATTGCTTCATCTCGCTTTCGCCCGGGGATGATGTTTCTGATACACGGTTCGCAGCCGATCCAGCGCCAGATGCGTATACACCTGCGTGGTCGAAATGTCGGCGTGCCCCAGAATGGTCTGCACCGTACGCAGGTCGGCGCCGTTCTCCACCATGTGCGTCGCGCACGAATGCCGCAGCATGTGCGGCGACGCATGCCGTCCCGACGCCACCGACGATTCTCCGACCATCTGCCACACGCGCTGCCGCGTCAACTTGCGCCCGCCCCGGGCGATAAACAGAAAGCACGAACTATCCGCCGAGACCGAAAAGTCGGGAGGGTGCCCCATCCTTCTCGCGTTCTTTGGGAGAGGGTGGGGATTTTTGACTTTGCCCTTCGCCGAGTCCCCCCTATCTCGCGCTTCTTGCGAGATGTGAAGATTCTCCCTCGCCCTGAACTCCGCCAGCATCGGCCGCCCCTGTGCCAGATACTCCGACAGCGCGTCTTGCGCCGGCTTGCCCAGCGGCACAATGCGTTCCTTGTCCCCTTTGCCGCGCACCAGCATGTATCCCGCGTCCAGCTTCAAATCCTCCAGCGTGGCATTCACCATCTCCGAAACCCGCAGCCCGCCCGCGTATAAGAGTTCCAGCATGGCCCGGTCGCGAGCCGTCAGTGCGGCTGCATCTTTCGAATGGCGATGCCCGCTCGACAACGTGGCGGCCGGAGACGCCAGCGTCGATTCCACTTCATCGTGCGCCAGCGACTTCGGCAACACCTTCCATTGCCGCGGCGCTTCAATATTCAGCGTTGGATCATGGTCGATCCTCTTGTCGAGCAGCAGATACCGGTAGAGATGGCGCAGCGCCGAAAGCTTGCGACCCACGCTGCGCCCGTCGACTTGATGCGAAAAAAGTTGCTGCAGGAACTCGCGCACATCGTTGCGCTGCGCGGTGAGCAGAAGCCGCTTATGCTTCTCCAGAAACTCCGCAAACTGCAGGATGTCGGTGGTATAGGCCCCAATCGAATTCGCCGCCAACCCCTTCTCGATGCGCAGGTAATCGAGAAATCCCGAAAGCACGCGCGAATTGGCCGCGGAAGCCATAGTGGAAGAGATGTAGTATGCGCGTTATCGGACACAAGAAGAAGTGGCGAAGCAGATGCGGCTAAAGGGACTCCGTTCGTAGAGACGTAGCGGGCTACGTCTCTCTCGCCCGACTACCAACCGCTGACCAGCAACCGATGCGCCCCACGCAACCCGCACTTCTGATACTTGTCATACGCCCCCGCCGCCCGGTCGCGAATCTGTTCGTTGCTCTCGCCCGCAATCCAGCCGTCCAGCGCGCTTTTCAGCGTATAGGCCTCGGGAGCCATCAAGCCCGTCGTCCACAGCAGCGGATAAGCACCGGAAGCTCGCACCGGCTCGGCGAAAAACTGTTTGCTGGCGCAGGCGAGCACGACTGCATCGCGATGAACTTCATTCTTCTTGCGAGGAAACTGCGAAAGCTGGAAATCCATCAACCCGTCGTGACCAATATAGGCGACCAGATTCGCTCCCCGCGGATCGGCAACTTCACCGCGCCCTGAACACTCACTATCTCTGCGCCATCTCCGGCAGCGGCATCCAGAAAATCGAGGATTGCCTGCTTGATTTCAATGCCGCGATAAGCATCGGCGACCAGATAGACATTCGCCGCGCGGTGCTTGAACACGCAACGCTGCAGAATTTCTGCCTTGGGCTTTTCCCCGCACGAGATCCGCTCCCAGTCCGCACTGCGCGTAAAGAATGTCTTCACGCCATACGCCGAGCCCCAATACAAGTTGTGTTCCGCATCCTCTCCATTGCCGAGTATCGCAGCGACTGGGACGATTCCCTGATGCTGGTTGTCAGCCAGCGCCACGAAAACGTGCACCGTGCGCAGCCCGGAATCCTGAGCCCGACCGCCCGCGGCCAAGAACCCGGCGCACGCCAGGATCAGCAATCCGCCCCGAGGGATCAAGTTCCCTCCCCGCCGCTCACTTCCCGCAGCAGATCGACCGCATACAGTGCGCCCTCCGGCGTTTCCTCATGCTTGAAGTAGGCAAAGACATCGCGCCCTTCGGCGAGATGCTGCCCGATGCGGCCGATCATCGATCGCCGTTCATCTCCAGAGTAGCTGGGCTTGCGGAAGCGGTAATACACAAAGCCGGCCGTCGCGACCTCGGGCGTAGTCATGGTCTCGGTCTCGGCCACGCACAACGCCACGTTGCTCGACTTCAGCAGATCCCAGGTCGAATCAGCGAACCACGACGCATTCCGAAATTCAAACGCCGCCGGCAGGGTGCGCGGCAGGATCGCCAGAAAATCCTTGAGCAGCGCCGCATCCGCTTTCAGATTGGGCGGAAGTTGAAACAGCACCGGACCCAGCTTACCCGCCGCAGCCAGCGGCTCAATGGTTGCCAGAAACCGCGGCACAAAGTCCTCAGTCGCCTTTAGCCTCTTGATATGCGTGATGACCTGATGGGCCTTGATGGCAAAACGAAAATGCGCTGGAGTGTCGTGTAACCAGTTCTGGATGGTCGTTTCTTTCACCAACTGCCGGAACGTGAAATTCACTTCGACGGTATTGAGTTGCGTGGCGTAGTGGCTGAGAAATTTCTTCTGCGCCAGCTTAGCGGGATAAAAATCCGGCTTCCATGTCGGATAAGCCCATCCGGAAGTTCCAGCAGAGAATTGCGGCATAGAGTGCGGATCTCGTGTGGCGCGGGCACTTCTGCCCGCGAGGCTGCGCCACTGACCTTGCCCAAGACGGGGATTATACCTTGCCCGGCTTCTTTCGAACTGGACCCTTGCGCGCAGATTTCGTCTGTGGCGGGGTATCATCCTCATCCGCCTGCGCCGCAATCTCGATGTGCTCCGGTTCCTTCGCCCCACCCTTCAAGTCCGGCAACCGCTGCTTTAACTCCAGCACTGGCTCAAACAAATCTCCCAGCTTCTCCACCCGAGCAATGACCTGTGGCGCTTCAAACACCAGCAGGCCCGCATCTTTCTTCTTGAACGCACGCTCGACTTCCTCCCACGTCACCGGAGTCGAAACCGTGGGATGCTCGCGGGCCCGCAGCGAATAAACCGCCACCGTCGTCTTGTGCTCGTCATTCTGACTCCAGTCGACGAAAACTTTGCCAGTGCGGGCCTGCTTGCTCATTTCGGACAACACCAACTCGGGATGCTCGTGCTCCAGCAATTGCGCCAGCGCGTGCGAAAACATCTTCGTCACGTCATAAGTCACCGGCGTGTTCAGCGGAATGTAAATCTGCAGCCCCTTCGACCCAGACGTCTTCGGAAAACTCCGCAACCCGAAGTGCTCGAAAATCTCGCGCAGCCACAGCCCCACCTGGCAGCACTGCACAATATTCGCCGGCGGCCCGGGATCGAGATCGAACACCATTTCTGTCGGGCAAGTGATGTCGGTGGCCAGCGCCAGCGAGGGATGCAATTCCAACGCCGCCAGATTGGCCAACCATATCAGCGTCGGCAGATCGTCCGCCAGCACGTAGTGAATCGTCCGCCGGTTACGCCCGCTCCAGATCGGCGCCGTCTTCACCCATTCCGGCTTGTGCGTCGGCGCGTTCTTCTCGAAGAACGGTTCGCCGTCCACGCCGTCGGGGTAACGCTTGCGGGTCAACGCCCGCCCCGCCAGATGCGGAATCACGGCGGGCGCGATCCGCGCGTAGTAATCGATGACATCCTTCTTGGTGAAGCCCGTGGCGGGATACAGCACCTTCTCCAGGTTCGACAGCTTGAGATGCCTACCCTGAATGTCGACGGCTGAGTCGGTCATGCGCGCTCCGGTTGTCATTGTGCCTGAAAGCCCATGGTGTACAAAATAAATCTGTCGTCCTGAGCGAATCTAAGGACCAATGCAATTGGCATGCAGGGATCCATGACGGTTCGTCCCGCTCCACCGTTTGACAACCGGCCTTCTCTCCACGTACTTTCAGACTTCTGCCCCGCTGGTCCGCCCAACACATGTCTGTCCACGGAGATGCCCGTCACGCTCGCCCCACCGCCGGAGGTCCGATGAAAATACGCCCGATGAAACACCGCACTTTGAAAATCGCCGTTCTCTTTCTTCTTCTCTCCGTCGCCGCACTGGCGCAGGACGTCGCATCCTTCGAAAAGCGCATCACGGTCAAGAAACTGCCCAACGGCCTCACGCTCATGATCTGCGAACGTCCGGAAGCCCCGGTATTCTCCTTCTTTACGCTGGTCGACGCCGGGTCGGCCCAGGACCCCATGCGCGCCACCGGGCTCGCCCACATGTTCGAGCACATGGCGTTCAAGGGCACCGACAAAATTGGCACGACCGACTATGCCGCCGAAAAGCCGGCGCTCGAAAAAGTCGAGGTCGCCTACGCCGCTTATATCGCGGAACGCGACAAGGCCGTGGGCCGTGACGAAGACAAATTGAAGCAGCTCGAAAAGGCCTGGAAAGACGCCATCGCCGAGGCCGACAAATTCGTCGTCAGCAACGACTTCGGCAAGATCGTCGAACAAAACGGCGGCGAAGACATGAACGCCTTCACCGCCTACGACGAGACCGGATATCACTACTCGCTCCCGGAAAATCGTCTTGAACTGTGGGCCTATCTTGAGTCGGAGCGCTTCCTGCATCCCGTGCTGCGCGAGTTTTATAAAGAACGCAATGTGGTTATTGAAGAGCGCCGCATGCGCACCGACAGCACCCCGTTCGGCCGCCTGCTCGAGCAGTTCACCGAAGAGGCCTTCGCCGCCACATCCTTATCATCGGCCCACCGTCGGCTGGATGTCCGATCTGAACTCCTTCTCCGCCAGCGACGCCCAGAAATTCTTCGACAAGTATTACGTTCCCTCGAACATGGTGGTCGCGGTGGCCGGTGACATACACGCCGCCCAGGCCATGCCGATGCTCGAAAAATATTTCGGACGCCTGCCCACGCGTCCGCAGCCCGACGAAACCACTACGACCGAGCCTCCGCAGAACTCCGAACGCAAAGTCACGCTCAAAGATCGTTCGCAGCCGATTTACATCGAGGGCTACCATCGCCCCGACTACCGCAGCAAAGATGACGCCGTTTTCGAAGCCATCTCTGATCTCATGTCGGAGGGCCGCACCTCGCGCCTTTATCGCGCACTGGTCCGCGACAAGAAGATCGCCTCGTTCTCCGAGGGACTCACCGGTTACCCCGGCATCAAGTATCCCCACCTGTTCGCATTTCTTGCCGTGCCCCTTCCCGGACACAGCCCGCAGGAAATGGCCGACGCCATCCATGCGGAAATCGACCGGCTGAAGAAGGAAGACATCAGCGACGACGAACTGAAGATGATCAAGACGCGCAGCAAAGCCAACCTGATTCGCGGCCTCGCCGACAATGAAGGCCTGGCCACGCAGCTCGCCACCTACCAGACTCGCTACGGCGACTGGCGCGAATTATTCAAATCAGTCGACCGCATCGACCAGGTCACCAAGGCCGACATTCGCCGCGTGGCCAACGAGGTTTTCGTCGACACCAACCGGACCGTCGGCGTCATCGAAAACTCAAGCGGGGGCGGTCAAGCCTCAAGCGGTTCCGCCGACCAGGGAGGTGCGCAGTGAAACTGAAAGAGATTCTTCTTCTGATGCTAGTTGGTACCGCGATCTTGGCAACCATTCCGCAAGCCGCGGCTCAGGCCACTAGCTGGCAGCAAGTTCCCATTCCACCGCTGCCCGCGTTCAAACCGCAGCAACCCAGGCGTATTGAACTGAAGAACGGCCTGGTGATCTTTCTGCAAGAGGATCACGAACTGCCCTTGATCGACGGCAGCGCACGCATCCGCGGTGGGTCGATCAACGAACCCGTCAGCAAAACCGGCCTCGTCGATATCTACAGTGAAGTCTGGCGCACCGGCGGCACCAAGTCGCAGTCCGGCGACCAACTCGATGACTTCCTCGAAGTTCGCGCCGCCAAGGTAGAAACCGGCGGAAGCTCCGACTCAACCTCCATCAGTTTCTCCTGCCTCAAGGCTGACCTCGACGACGTCTTCAAGGCTTTTGTCGACGTGCTGGAGAATCCAGAATTCCGCGCAGACAAAATCGACATCGCACAGAAAGAAGAAGGCGACGGCATTTCCCGGCGCAACGATGACGTCAGCGAAATCGCCCACCGCGAATCCGTGAAGCTGGCTTACGGCGCTGACAATCCCTACGCCCGCGTTCCCGAATACTCCACCGTCGCCGCCATCACGCGTCAGGATCTGATCGACTGGCACGACCGTTACGTTCATCCCAACAACATTATTCTCGGCATCAGCGGAGACTTCGATTCCGCCGCCATGGAAGCCCGGCTGCGCGCCGCCTTCGACGCCTGGCCTAAAGGCCCGGCGCTGCCGAAAGATGAAGTTCAATTCGCACCCGCCAAGCCCGGCTACTATCTCGTGCCGAAAGACGATGTGAACCAGAGCACCATCCACATGGTCGGGCTCGGCACCACGCGCGACAATCCTGACTACTATGCTATCAACGTGTTCAATGAGGCTTTCGGCGGCGGTTTCTCCTCGCGCCTGGTCAACGACATCCGCACCAAGCGCGGGCTGGCTTACGGCGTCAGCGGCTCAATTGGCACGAACTTCGGCCATCCCGGCATTCTGCAGATTTCCATCGGCACCAAGAGCGGCACCACCATCGAAGCCATTCAGGCCGCCGATGAAAACATCGACAACCTGGCCAAGCAACCCTTCACCGACGACGAAATCCAGCACGCCAAAGACGCCATCCTCAACGCTTTTATTTTCCGGCTGGATTCGCCCGACAAAATTCTCGGCGAGCGCATGACCTACGAATACTACGGATATCCTGCTGACTGGCTCGACAAATACGAGGGAGAAATCAAGAAGGTCACGGCCGCCGACGTGAACCGCGTGGCCGGCAAGTATTTACACAAAGATCAGCTGGCCGTGCTGGTCGTCGGCAACACCAAGGATTTCGATAAGCCGCTCTCATCTCTCGGCGCGGTGAAAGAAATCGACATCACGATTCCGCCCCCACCGGCCGAGAAGTCGGAGAATAATGACGCCGCCAAGCCTGCGGCGTCCAATCCAGAAGGCAAAGCGCTGGCCGCGAAAGTCGCCGCCGCCATGGGAGGCATGGCTAAGCTGCAGTCCATCAAGGCCATGCACGTCAGCATCGCCGAAAGCGAGGGCGGCGGCCCGCCCAGCCCAGTCGATGTGATCCTCGCCTTCCCCGACCGCATGCACGTCGAGGTGCAAACCCAGCAGGGCGCGCTGACCATTGTCGCTGCGCCTGACGCTGCGTTCATGAGTATGGCGGGCATGGGCACGCGCAGCATGCCGCCCGAGCAGAAGGCTGAAATGCTCTCGCAGCTCCACCACGATCTGGTTTACATCGCGCAACACGCCAACGATCCGTCATTCACCTTCACCGCTGCGGGCACGGAAAAAATCGGCGACGTCGATGCTGCCATCCTCGATATCGGCGGCGCCGTTCCCTGGGTTCGCTGGTACGTTGATCCCAAGACCGGCTACATTCTCCGCGAGAAATACAAGGCTATGGGACAAATGGGGCAGTTCGAGGGCGAATCCGATCTCTCCGACTGGCGCACCGCCGACGGCCTGACCATGCCCTACAAACATCAGAACAAACAGAACGGCCAGGAAACCAGCAACGCGGAATTCAAAAAGATCGAACTCAATCCCACACTCGACCCCAAGCTCTTCGCCAAGCCCGCGGAGGCCCCGGCAGAAAAGCAATGACACAGAACAACGCAAGTGACCGCGATCTGCTGCCGGCATTGCCCTTCAATAGCTGGAAAAACACACTCGCCACGGTGCACATGTGGACGCAGATTGTCGGGAAAGTGCGGCTTGAACTGTGCCCGCTGGTGAACCACTGGTGGAATGTCACGTTCTACCTGACCGCGCGCGGACTGACGACCTCGGCCATGCCGTACTCGCGGGGAACTGCCCTGGAAACAGTCGAGATCCAGTTTGATTTTATTGAGCATAAGCTCCTGATCGAAACCAGCGCAGGCCGCGTCGTTACAATCGCGCTCCAGTCGCAGAGTGTGGCTGAGTTCTACGGGAAGTTCATGGCTGCGCTGGCCGAACTCGGGGTTGCGTGCAAGATCTGGACGAAGCCCTGCGAGATCGCCGATCCCATCCCGTTTGAGCAGGACCACCTGCATGCCTCCTATGACGCGGACGCCGTCTATAAGTTCTGGCGCATCCTGGTGTGGTCCGATCAGGTGTTCAAGGAATTCCGAACCAGCTTTCTGGGAAAGGTCAGCCCCACACACTTTTTCTGGGGAGCTTTTGATCTTGCGGTCACTCGTTTCTCCGGCCGCAGGGCGCCCGAGCGGCCCGGAGCCGATTCCATCACTCGCGAAGGCTACTCGCACGAAGTCAGTAGCGCGGGAGTCTGGCCCGGCGGCGGCGATATCACCGGGCCAGCTTTCTATTCCTACGCGGCGCCGGAGCCGCCCGGCTTCGCGCAGCGCCCGGTTCGTCCGCAGGCCGCTTTCTATCATCCCCAACTGAAAGAGTTCCTGCTGCTGTACGATGACGTGCGAACTGCCGACTCTCCAAAAACAGCGCTGATGGAATTTCTGCAGAGCACCTATGACGCGGCGGCCGACCTGGGAAATTGGGACCGCAAGGCGCTGGAACGATAAGTCCTTCAAACCGTGCATTGACTCGCCGCGATGAAAGTGGGCCAGCTTCACTCCGGGAAAAAGTAACTGCGCCGGAGTTGCACTTTAGTGCTTTGACTCACTCTAAGCCCCTCCTTACGATACGCAAGGTGCCGTATCCCCCAGCGTGATCCTCCGCAGAGTTGAGGCGGATTGTTCTAATCAGCGGCCAGCGGTGTGTGCCGTGCTGACGTGAATGTCCCCAAAGAGCGATTTATGACATCGAGAAACAATCGCGGGTTCACGCTGACGGAAATGCTCATTACCCTGGCTATCGCCTTGACCATGGCGGGCATTACGTTTATGGCGCTGATGCCTTTGTTTAACCAAAACCATGTGGATGCTGCCTACGACACCACATTCTCGGTGATTAGCACCTATCGAAGTCAGGCTACCTCTCAGACCCGGCGCTACATTCTCACGTTCTCCCCTCCGGGCACGATCACGGTGCAGTATTGGGCAGGAGGAGTACCGGTATCCCCGGCTCCCGTAACCATCGCCACCTACGCACTGCCCCCCGACATGCAATTCGGAGTGCAGGCGGGTTTTCCCAATCCCGGGCCGGATGGCCTCGACAACGGAACGGCGCCTGTCTCTTTTAGCCCTTGCGCGGTCGTAGAGTCGGGTCAGCCCTGTCTGCTCTTTTATCCCGACGGATCCGCACAAGACGATGCGGGAAACATAAACGGGGGTGTGGTTTATCTCACTCGTCCCGGAGACCTGTACAGCTCGCGGGCGGTCTCTGTGATCGGCCCAACTGGAAAAATCCGGGGATGGCGGCTCTATAACCAGAGCGGAAACACGTGGGTGCAACAATAACGCACAGCAATAAACGCGGAGCAACAACGTGCTACGCCTGGGGTAACTTGATGCCGATTAGGTAAGGAAGCTAGATTGCGCTTTGGTGCCTTCTTGGCGCCAGGGCAGGAGAAAATCATGCGGAGCTGGACTTCGCTCAAGTGGCTGTTATGGATTAGCTTGTACGTGATCCCAGTCGTCTTTTTGCCCTGGGCCATTTCGCGCACCTGGGAGTATCAGCACGGTAAAGGGCTTCATCTCAAACCCCAGCAGCTGTTCCGGCGGGGCGAATTAGGCCTGCCCAGCCTGATCCTGGCCAGTTCGGTCATCTGGAATCTCCTTCAGTCTCAGTTCACGGCCCACACGGTCGCGCTGGGCTCTGTCATCATGGGTTTAAGCGGAATCATGGCGGTCACGGTTTGGGTGGAGACCTACTGCCGGCAAGCCGCCGGAAACGACTTGCGCCCCGAGCGGGCCTGGCGCGACTCCAAGAGCTTGGCTCTTCTGGTATTCAGTATGGCAGCGGTCCTGGAAATTCTTCTGGATCGTTTCTCCAAGGTGGTGGGCCAGTGAGTGCTCCGGCTCCAGCTCTGGCGAAAACGCAGCGCCAGCTCGCTGTGGTGCGCCTGGCGGATGCATCCGAAGCAGTAGCCGCGCTCTCTTTCATCTTTGGCCTGCTGCTCGTCTTTTTCCCGGTATTGTTCCCGCAGATGATCGTCAGCAGCTGGCAGCGTGGCCAGCTGATGCCCCTCATGATGATCTTTACTTTCCTGCTGGATACCTGTCTCTATCTGCGCGTGGCGTACCTGCAATCGGCCAAACCCCGGCCGGTGGCAGCGGCCTGCTTAGGATCGCTGCCCCTGCTGGTAGTTGGCGGACTCAGTCTTCTTCTGCGCAGCGCCGTGAGTCACACCCTCTCGGCCGGTATGCCAAATCTGCAGGCCCGAGTGGGCGAAGAGATACTAGCCCATACTTACCTTGGGTTAGTTGCTGCCGTCTTTCTGCCCTTCCTGGTGATCCGGCTTCTGCAACAGTTCAAAGCGGCCAATTCCTAAGCAGGCGCGCTTGCCGCTCTCAACGTACGCAACCAGGCGATCGCCTCACTGAAAACTGCTTTCGATCCCCACTCCGGACCGAGGCTTGCCTGTGCGGCACGAAAAAAAGCCCTCTCTCCGTTCGGAGAGAGGGCCTCTTACAGCCGGAACGCGACTTAGTCGTCGTTGTCGACCTTGGCAGGCGCAGCGTTTTTGAAATCGCTTGCCGGACGAACCGTCTTCTCGCCCGGGTAGGGGCGCATGAAGCCGGTGGCTTCGTACCAGTTGAGGTGGTTGACCGTATCCGTGTCTTCGGAGTCTGGCGTGTGATATTTGCCAGCGAAGACCTCGGCCTTTTTCGCCATCCAGCCCGCCCTGAGAGCCTTAACCGCGGGGCTCTCAGTCCGGACGGACTGAGCCTTGACCTTCTGGGCCGCAGCAGGCGCGGGGCACGAGGGGATGGCAGTCTGAGTCGGAGTCTGCGTAACGCCCGTGTTCAGGGGGAACCCGGCCGGTACGTAGTTCCACGGCAGGAAGTTATTTGCCGGGGGATTATTGATGAAGAGCGTCTGCATCGGCGAAGCCACCAGATCGAACTGGTTCATGGGCTTCAGACCGAGAATCTGCTCGATGGTGCGGGTCATGTTGACCTGCGTGTAGAAGGTGCTGTCTTCCGTGACCCCAGCGCCGGTGCCATCCGGGTTCACTTGCTGCTTGACGTAGGGGCTGATGACATAGCCCGGGCTGCGGTGACCGTCGACGTGGTCGACGCCGGTCTGCGCATCGTCTTCCTCGACAAAGATCGCCGAAGAGGACCAGATGGGGCTGTTGCTGATGGCCGCGACAAAGCGGCCAAGGGCCAGGTCGTTATCGGCCTGCATGACCTGC
Source organism: uncultured Acidobacteriota bacterium (assembly GCA_963800405.1). Taxonomy (GTDB): domain Bacteria; phylum Acidobacteriota; class Terriglobia; order Terriglobales; family Acidobacteriaceae; genus Sulfotelmatobacter. The sequence goes on along the minus strand of CAWDBW010000091.1, from coordinate 23,455 downwards.
GCCGGCGGCGGGCCGCCGGTGTGGTCAGAGCTGATCCACATGAACTCCAGCTGAGGCACCGTACCATTCGTGACGTCGTTCTGGAAGTCCTGATTCCAGATGTCGAAGCGGAACTGGTCGGGGATCCCCAGATCGAACTGCGGATAGTTCTGGACCGTGTGGCTGATCAGGTTCGGGAGCGGGGAGTGCGAGGCGACCGTGCTGTAGTTGTAGAGCTGGGGCTCGGCGCCACACTCGTAAGCGGTTATGTCGTTGAAGAAGTCGATCCACAGGGGCTCGGTGGTCGAACCGGTCGGCGTCAGGAACGAGTTGTACTCGATGTACTCGCCGTAGTTCTTAAACGAAACGCCGGCCTTGGCAGCCACGTCCCACAGGTGTCCGACCTTCTGGTAGGCAATCGCATCGCCGCCGTTGGAGGGGTAGTCGCGCAGCCAATCCGGCGACTGGATGTCGTCGGAGTAAGGCGCCATGGCCTGCGTGATCCAGTTGTGACCGTCGGCCGACTGGCGGCTGGGGTCATAGAAGTTATCCAACAGCGGGAAACGCTGTACCAGCGCGTGCGCGTTTGTGGTATCCGGCCCGATGCCGTAGCTGGAGGCTGCGGTGCCGTCGCCGAATACTGCCAGCGTGGCATCGCCGTTGCCGCCGACCACGTCGCCCAGGATCTGATCGTAGGTGCGATTTTCGCGGATGATCACGAAAACGTGTTTGATCAGCGACGGACTGCCGATCTTCGCCGGAAGCGCGACCGGGGTAGCATTCGGTTTGCCACCGGAGGCAGACTCGATATTCTCTGCCAGATCCCAATGGTTGTTGTCATACACCTGCGTCGTCATCACCGCCAGAGTCGAGCTGTTCGGAATGGGAACGATGCTAACGGTGCCGAGGTCCTGGTGGGTCTCCAGGTCGACCACCCCAAATTCTTTGGCGTACGAGTTTTCGGCCGTATTGGTCGGAGGAGGTGCCACTGAGAAGCCCGTGGTACCGATGCCTTTGTCGTTGGCAACAAGCAGCTCACCGTCCGCCGCGTCCAGCACAACCGAGCTCGGCGCATAGCCGACCGGGATCAGGCCTTCGACCTGCTCTGAGGTCAGGTTCACCACGGCAACCGCGTTGGCATTGTAGAGCGCGACGTAGGCGATGCCGTTCACTGCATCGACGGCGATCGAGTTCGGCCCTGCACCAACCAGGTTTCCGTCGGGCAATTTGACCGGCAGCACAAGCTTGATGGTCGATGTCACTGTGTTGGAGGTGGTGTCGATCACCGTGATGCTGTCGCTATAGGCATTGGCGACCAGGAGGTTGGTTCCGTAAAACGCCATGCCCGTCGGGTGCAGACCGGTCCCGATGCTCCTGATGACCTTGAACGTGGCCAGGTTCACCACCGAAACGGTGCCGCTGGCCGTGGAGCCAGTCGGATACTCGGCGACGACCGGAGTGCCGTTCGAGTAGCCCTGGAAGTCCTCTCGGGCCAGCAATTCGTCCGGCTTCGTTAGACACGTAGGCGGTGGTGCCGTCCGGCGAGATCACGACGCTGTGCGGGACGTTCCCCACGCGAATCTCTGGACCCTCCGTCGGGGGCGCCCCGGTCAGGTTGATCTTGGTGAGCGTGTCGTTGTTGTCCAGCACCACGTAAGCGGTGGTGTTATCCGGCGAGATCGCGATGCCGGTCGGATAGGCAGTGGGTGCGCCGTCGGATACCAGCGAGACGGTCTGACCGCAGGGGATTTCGATGCTGCCGGTGGTCCCCGGAGGGCTGCCTGAGGGCGGCGTGGCCGTCGGATTGTACGGGAAGCAGGTAACGGTGGTCAGATAACCGCCGTCATTGACGTCGAGCGAAACCCCAACATGGGCCTGGTCGGTGAGCGTGCCCGCCACCGGGTCGACGCTGGCGATGGCCACGTAGGCCGGCCCGTAGCCGCCGTCCTGGCTGAACACCAGATGCAAGCCATCCGACGTATAAGTAATGCCGGTGGAGCTGCCGCTCTTGCTGCCGAATGGCAGGCTAGTTCTGCACTACAGCGCCGGTCTGGGTGTTGAAAACGGTAACGGATTGTGGCGCACCCATCTGAAGGACGGCGGCGGTATGCGTGGCGGTATTCGGGTTCAGCGCGACCGCCTTGGCCCGGGTCGTGGTGCCGAGGTAAACAGTCGTGCCGGCGGGGGTGATGATCTGCCCGCTACTAACGACCCAGGGGATGGTCAGGGATGATGGGTAGTTCGGGCCCTGCGACCCGTTCTGGTTCTGGCCTACCTGGTAGGTCGGGAACGGCACGGACTGCGCGAGCGCCGGAATGCTCAGCCCTATCGCCAGCAGGCCCGCGAACAAGAGCTGCAGATTGATCCTCGAATTACTTCGAGGGGATTTTCGCAACATATACAGTTCTCCTTAGGATTTCTCTCATCAGGCGCCTGGTGCACCTTGATGACTGCCAGCCTAGTCGCGGAGTCCAAACGCCGACATGACAAGCGAATTACACTTTTGTCATCTTCGAGCATGAACGTTCGAGAATGACGGGCGCTCGAACATGCCTATGGGGTAGCCCAACTCACTTCCCTGACTCTTGACGGGGTGGTGTATACGGACGGCAAAATGCTCCCTCCCCCCACAGCACTCCCGATTTTGACATGGGGCCCGCGCGCGGAGAGTCCCGAATCCGCGAGGACAACCTCTGATGTCAGCTCTTCTGGGTACCCACTCGGCAATCGGTGCAACAGTCCGTCCCCACATCGGAGCGGTTTCGGAGAGGCGCGTTGCGAACGAGCCCAAAAGTCGGCAGTTGCCGTTACGCTGCTCGACGAACCACTCACGCCTCAGGGGATGACGCGTTATCCAATTCAGCAGGTAAGCATCGACTTGTGCCCGAGCCGGTTCCAACAGGTCCAGCGCAAGACTGTCCCGATTCCCAGCATCGACGTGCAGCACGCCCAGTCCGGGATCAAGTCCTAGACTAGTCGCAGCAAGCCGCGCTTCCGATTCAAGCAAGGCGTATAGGTAGTTGAGGATGGCGTTTGGAGGATTAACTGAGAGCCTGGGTGATCCCGTGAGCGGAGAGATGCGAGCGCCGAAACTCAACCAATGCGTCGGAATTCGTGCAAGATCGTTCCTTGGGAAGTTGATCGGCAGGGTACGCCAAGCTGACCAGTATGCTGACGCAGCTTGGGCTTCAATGAGCCGAACTGATGCAGCGTCGTCGGCTTTCGGCAATTCAGCGGCGAACCTTGCAATTCTGTGAGCGGTTGTCGAGTCGAGGAGATTGTTTCTAGCAACTAGCTCCTGTCCTAGAAGCTTTTGCCTGATAAGCTCGCGCGTGATGCGCAACGCGGCTCCGGACACGTGAGCCAGTGCTTGCGCCCGTCGCAGCTTGGCATCTGAAGAACTCACCGGGCCTGTAGTCGCGAGGACAGAACCGTCGCGCTCCAACATCACAAAGCTCGCTTTCTGGTCGGCCAGCCAGCGGAGCGATTCAAGCGTTACGAACCCGTCCGATCCGATCACGACAAGCCTCGTCAGCCCGTGGCCCACGCGGGCGAGCCTGATTCTGCGCCGCTCGGGACCGATGCCATCTTCGATTTCGAGATGGCCACATTGCATTCGCACTTTTATGCCGTAGCCGGAGAGCGTCAAAACGCCACTCTTGCCAATTGGTGATTTGCGGGAAAGTTCTTGTTGCGGTAGGGTGCCTGAAGCTGCCATTGGAGCTTATCCTCCCGTGGTGGTCATGGGCTTGTCGTGTGCTCGAACACTCGACAGGCCCGCTTTGGTTTAAGACGTCTTTAGAAATGCCTCGACCGCGCGACGGAAAAGCTCTGCCATTGGAGCACCGGTTACAGCTGATAACTTCTTTAGCTTTGCCACTGCGGTCTCTGGGAGCCAGACAGTTGTGCGTTTCTTCTTCACACCGGCCATTTTTTCAGGTATGTCAACGTATGTCAACTGCGTAGATATTTTCTGAGCTTTGGCTCGCGCCTCTTTCTCAGCTTGGAGCTTGTTGATTCGGCGAAGATATTTGCGGGGTACTCTCTGCCCCAATTCAGCTTGACCCTGCCAATATTCGAGATTTGGTATGGGCTTCGGTCCTGGACCGCGCCGTTTCCTCTCTCGATAGCAAATATCCCGAGAATACCGGGGGCTGTATGTTTCACCGGTATTCGGGTAAGTCCGGTCGAGGGCACAGCTGTCAGCAAGGAAACGAATAGGGCGTAGTTTCGGGTACTTCGGGTCATGGACTGCCGCCAAAATTGCGGCCGCGCTGGGAAATCGGTCACGAGCGTATTGATCGACCGCTGATAAAGCCACTTTAACATCATCTTCATTCGAGGCTTGGAGTAGCGCATCCCAGTCAATCTTGTCTCGGAGTCTCTTAAACTCGGTACAAAGATTCTCACTGTTGCCAAGAACCCATTCCTTCACTTGCGCCTTGAGTTTCTTTTTCGTACCAAGCGAAAAATCAAACGCTTCTGCTTCCCCAGTTCTTTGCGTTTTTCCGCCTTTCGCCATGGGCTTTTTAACCGTTTATCCGCATTGCCAGCAGCAAACAGAGTAAATCGTGCCGAACCGGAATGCTACTTCTGGTCTTGGCGCGGACGTGATTCCGCTGAAAGCCTATGGCAAAACATCGAACTACCAGAAAGTTCACGAGCCCAGCCGCACAACCCCGGCGCGACAATGCCGCCCGTGAGCGTGCTCTCAGGGCGATTTCGGCAATGCGACGCGGTGACACTCTATCACGCGCAGCCCGTGACAACGGCGTCACAACCCGAACGATCAAGCGCTACGCCGGATCAGCGCTTGTGCAAGATCGTCCAGGCGGACGCATACGGGCAACGAAAAGCGACCGACTCGTCCGATACCTCCAGATTCCCGGCCCCGATGGTCCTCGGGACGTAACAGTTCGAGGATCGAAAGCAGCAAGCCAGTTTGCAAATTACAAAGCCGCCATTAATCGGCTGCTTCGCGATGATCGTCATGCTCTGGACCGCTGGCACGGAAAGACAATCCAAGGCATTCAACTCGTAACAGATCCAAAGCTTCTGGTCGAGCAAGCTCGCAAAGAAATACTCCCGTATTCGCTCTATCGTTCGCTCGCTGGTGGTACGGCATGAAATCGAAGCAAAAGCGCAGGCATTGCCCCGATTGTCCAGAGCAGTGTTTCTGCGGAAGTTCGCAACACCTTGAAGACAACCACCTCGGAGGGCGAAAGCACGTTCCTTGGCTCTGGCTCCCACACTGCACGCCCACTCATGCGCAGTTTCACGCGAACTGTCGGCGAGCGGGCATCGATTTTCGCAAACAGAGCAACAAGCTGATCGGACAAATACAAGCACTGAAGGCACAACTGATCGGAATGTGGATGGTAGTTGACGCAATGGAAGAGGAAATCAAAGAAAAGCAGAAGGAACAATAAAATGACCGAAAAACATGACATATTCGTTCGCGCTTATGCAGTTGCTACCAACGAACCCAACAAACAACGCAAATCCTACAGCCTTGATTTTTCCAAATGGCCCCGTTACGTACTCGTCTTTGACACTGAAACGCGGATCACAGCAGATCAATCGTTGACTTTCGGGGTTTTCCGCCTCTGCGAACTTAAGAACGGCAAATACACGCTGATCCGTGAGGGCCTCTTTTACGCCGATGATCTGCCAACGACAGAACGCAAAGTCCTTGAGAACTACACGCGGACGGCTGTTTCGGATGCGAAGGCGTTCCCGCCCGAGTTTCCACTTTATTCACGTTCTGACTTCATGAAGAAAGTGTTTTGGCCTGCAATCAAACGCAGCGGAGCTCTGATTTGTGGACTAAATCTGCCGTTCGACCTTGCGCGCCTCGCACTGGCTTGGAATCGAGGTGAGCACGACGAGTGGTCCCTCACGATGTCGCAGTATTCAAACGGAGTGGAGAACCGAAACGTTCCCCGCATCCTGATCACGCCCATTGACAGCAAGAAAGCATTCATCCGATTGGCAAAGCCGTGGAAGCCGGAAGAGTGGAGGGACAACGGCAAGGCACACTTCTTAGACTTGAGAACACTTGCCTGGGCGCTGTTCAACCGATCATTTTCTCTGAAACGTCTCTGCGAAGAGCTCCAAACCGAGCAGCGCAAGATCGATCACGAACCGACAGGCAGAGTTACTGTCGAGGAGATCGAGTACGCAAGACAGGACGGACGCTGTACGGTTGATGCCCTCAATGCTCTGAAACAGGAATTCGATAAACATCCGATCGGTTTGAAACCGTGCAATGCGTATTCCCCGGCGAGCGTGGCGAAGAGTTATCTCGATGCAATGGGAATCATTCGACCCGCAGACAAATTCATGGTTCCACCGAAGTATCTCGCCATCGCAATGCAGTCATATTACGGAGGGCGGTCTGAGACCCGCATACGTTGCACGGAGGTTCCGGTTGTCCCCGTCGATTTCACGAGTGAGTATCCGACGTGCTGTGCATTGCTGGGCCTGTTCGATGTCCTCACAGCGGCGAGAGTGACGTTTGAAGATGATACGAACAAGATTCGTCGGCTGATCAAAAAAATCTCTCTAGAGAGATGCTTTGATCCCGAATCGTGGAAACAATTTGATTTCTTTACCCTGGTAGAGCCCGACAACGACATCCTGCCCGTCCGAACCGTTTACGACGGAGTAACGCAGAACATCGGCAACAACTACCTAACTTCCAACACTCCGCTCTGGTTTGCAGGGTGTGACGTGATTGCTTCGGCCATCCGAACAGGCAAGCCTCCCCGCATTCTGCGCGCAGTTCGAATGGTTCCGCACGGCAAACAGGCTGGCATGAAAACGGTAAATCTGCGCGGGAGCATGGTTGAAATTAACCCCTACAAGGATGATCTATTCCGCAAAGTGATCGAACAGCGAAAACTCAATAAGGCAGACAAAAAACTCTACTACTGGCTCAAAATCCTTGCGAACTCGATTTACGGATTCTTTGTTGAGCTCATCCCCGAATTGCAAAACAAGAACGTTCCGCTCGAAGTGTACTCAGGCGACAAGAAGTTCTCGGATTCGTCAGACGTGATTGAAAAAGCCGGACTCTGGTTCTTTCCGCCGTTGGCATCAATGATCACTTCGGCAGGACGATTGTTGCTTGCGATGACAGAGGAATGCGTAAGCAGAAAAAAGGGTACATACCTGTTCTGCGACACGGATTCGCTTGCAATCGTAAGCTCCAAGAACGGTGGGATGCTCGACATCCCCGGCAGCGAGGGTAGACGAATTCTGCCGTGGGCAGAGGCGCAGAAAATAGCGAACAAATTCACGTCGTTGAATCCTTACGATCCAAAAGCCGTAAAAGGATCGATTCTGAACCTAGTGGACGCAAATTACCTGGATTCCGATCCTGCGGAAGCACAACGCCAGCTCTATGGCTACAGCATCGCTGCGAAACGATATGCGTTGTACGAGAAAAAGGGGAAATCAAACATCACCATCGTTGACCCAAAAGCACACGGAATTGGATTTCTCTATTCACCACAAGATTCTCCCAAGGATTGGGGAAAAGAGGTCCCGCGTTGGATTTATCAACTCTGGGATTACATCCTGCGAGGGGCGCTGAAGATGCCAAACAAACCACCATCTTGGCTTGACGTGCCGCAGATGATGCGTCTCACCATAACGACGTGCAACGTTCTAGAAATGCTTGGAGAGTGGGACATCGCACGTCCATACAACTTTCTCCTGTTGCCAATGGTCGACCCTCTACATGGATTTGCATTTCATCGCCAAGCGAACGAGAAAGTTCTCCTGGTCTGTGCATTTTCATCAAAACAGGAGCAATGGCTCGACCTGGAATGCATCAATGTTTACGACAGCAAGAAATACAAAATGCTTAATTGCAAGAAAACAAACGGAAACATTCCTTATAACGTGGTCTTTCCTTCGCAATTCGCACATTTGATCATTCAGTACCAGCGGCACCCGGAAGCGAAGAGCCTAGCTCCGGACGGCGCTCCCTGCGGAGCAGAAACGAAAGGTTTGCTAAAACGCGCACACGTCATCGTGGGAGAAATCCGTTACATCGGTAAAGAAACAGATCGCAAATGGGAAGAAGGCGACGGAATTAGCCTTTTGGAATTTGCAGCTACCGAATACGGGCGAAAAGGTAAAGTTGTCGCCAGTGAGGAGGTGAAGGCACGAATCAGCAGCATCGGAATCAACAAGTGCGCTCGCGAGAGCGGATTTGATCGTAAGAACTTCATCAGAAAGCTAGTTCGCGATCTCCCTGTGAAGCGCAATTCCTACAATGAGTTTGCGCGCTGGCTAAAGGACTACAATTCAAGTGCATCTTGACCAAATCCAGACTACGGAGGAGAATCGCTAGTTCTCTAAGTAGGTTGGATGGTGGCATGGGGGACTCTCAGCGGAGCTCCTGAGTTACGAGGAAACAATACATGCGTTGGTCTCTGATTGCGTTTATTGCCTGTTTGGCCGGAGCGAGCGCCGCAGCGCAGTGTCCGATCCAACCGCGCCAAGCATCGTTCGATCCGGCGTTGAAAAGCGTAACCATTCGATATTACAACTCAGGCGATCACGTTGTCCGCGATGTTCAATTCGTTTTAATAAGTGAAGATGGAACACAAAAACAGTCACTGGTAGGTGCTTTTTCTGCAAGAAAACCCGTTCGTCCGAAACAAGAACAGACAGCGGTATTCCCAAACGTCTCAGAGAGAACGTTTAACGGGACAATGGAGGTAGATGTTGTGCACGTTTCATTCGCAGATCATTCGCCGTGGATTGCCGTTCGAAACAAGGTTTGCACAGTACAGGTCACAGAACCGTAGGCCGACAATGAAGACGAGCACAAAAATCCAGCTGAGCGCGCGGATGGACATCTGGGAAAAGTCGAGGGTGTTGGTTTCGAGCGGTGCCGCGACCGCTCTTGGGTTTTGCTTGGCACTCATCCTGGCAGCCTGTGGCGGGGGATCGGGCGGCCAATCACCGCCACCTCCACCTCCGTCGTTTAGCATAGTCGCTACACCGTCGGACCCCTCCATAGCTCCGGGAACTTCATCGACCCTTCAAGTTTCGATTGCACCACAAAACGGGTTCAGTGATACGGTCGCCGTCACTGTGGCCGGGTTACCATCTGGGCTCACTGCGACACCCTCGTCTTTCTCGGTGCAGAATACGTCGCAGAGCGTCACGTTAACGGCAGCCAGCACCCTTGCAGATGGCAACTACTCATTTTCTCTCAATGGCATCAGCGGAAGCTTGACCAGTTCAGCAAATGTGAGTGTGGGAATTGAATCTCTAGCAAATTTCGTCATTATTCAACCTTTTATATCCCAGGTCGTAGTAAGGTTTGGTTCAACAGCTCAGATACAGTTGCAGACAAGGCAGCAAGGGTTGGGGATTTCCAATTACTCGGTGACATTCACAGCAACGGGTCTCCCTTCAGGCGTCACCGCCAGCTTTTCACCCGAGACCACTCCCGTGGGTGGAACGACTAACTTGACTGTGACCGCCCCGGCGAGTTCGCCATGGAGTCAAGGTGTGCTGATCAATGTTATTGCCACTCCCAGCGCGGCCGTCTCGACGGAAAGCCTCACTCTTGACTTGGTGGTAGCGCCTCCTCCAGGAAGTATTCCAGGTAACCAGACAAGCTATCTTCGGACCGACGACACACCACAGTCGATCGTCTACGACGCAGTGCACCAGCAGATCTTCTCCAGCGACTATTTCCTGGACCGAGTTGATGTAGTGTCGACGGCGACGCGACAGCTTGTGAAGAGCATTCCCGTCTTGAACCCCTCTGGACTCGCCCTGACGATGGATGGAAGCCAGGTGCTGGTAGGTAGTGATACGCAGCAGGTGCAGGCTATCAGCACTAGCAGTCTGCAGATTGTGAACCGCTGGCTGCTGTCACCGATCTCAGGCAGCAGGTATGGAATCCAAACGCCGTTCCCGCTTGCGGATGGCACCGTGGCATTCCGACCGTCCGGGTACAGTGTCCTGTCCGGCGAACTCGGGATTTGGAACCGGGCGAATAACTCGACATCGCTGATGTCCATGCCTGGCAACCTCGGCAATATTGCCTGTTACATCGCGGCAGGGCCCGAGAGCACCCTCGTGTTAATCGCCAGTTGTAGTGAGCCAGGCGTGGCTCTTCTCTACAACACAGCTACAGGGACCTTCTCCGCGCCTCTGCATTTTCCAGGATTTGTCTTGAATGTCGCATCCAGCCCGGACGGCTCACAGTTCATCATCTCCGATGACACTTACGGCGTCGGGCTTTACAACTCCCAACTGCAAGCAACAAGTTTCTTGATTCCCCCGGACCCCTACAGCAGCTTCATCTATAGTAGCGACGGCTCGCGTATTTATTTGCAGATTGGCATCCTCGGCGTCTTCGACTCATCGGGGAATTTCATCCGCGAGGCGCCAACACTTGGGACCATCCCGCCCGGAACACAGCTCAGCCCATGCCCAGATGTCGAGACGCCGCGTGCCGTCGATTCCAATGGAATTATCTTTGGCTCCGCCGATCACGGAATTGCTTTCGACGATTCGACTTACGCGGTCAACACCATTTTTGGTTATGGCGGCGGGTTCATCTGTCTGGCCTTTACACTGACGCCTAGTTTCGGACCGCTCAATACCGCGACCCCCGCAGCATTCCCGCCGGGAGAGGCTTTTAGTTCTGTACCAGACGTTTGGTTCGGATCTTTACGCGCCCAAGCCAGCGTTAGTCCGGGTCTGGCTGGCAATTTGAGCGCTATCGCCCCTCCATCAAGTCAGGCTGGCCCTGTAGATGTCAAGCTGATCACTCCTGACGGAGAACAAAGCTACAACCCTCTCGACTTCAGCTATGGGCCCAGCCTGATGTTTGTAAATGGCGAAACCTCAACACCAGCAGGCGGGACCACTTCGTACATCACCGGCCTGGGATTGCCCGCCGATCCGAGCCAAATACAACTGACAGTCGGTGGTCAGGACGCAACCATTGTGAGTGCGGTTCCAGCCCCGTTCTATGGCATCGAGTTCCCTAATTCGTACCCGTACCCGGCTGTCGAGTTGAAAGTCACTCTTCCTCCAGGTACCGGGGATCAGGACGTCGTGGTCACCACCTCTGCGGGCTCTTCGACTCTGTCAAAAGCAATCCACTATGTGCAAAGTGTCACAGATTATGCTTCGCCGAATGGCCTGTTCCAGTCAATTCTGCTGGATCGCAAACGCAACCAGCTGTATCTTTCTGCGGGCAGCAACATCGATGTATTTTCCTTGACGACTTTTCAATTTCTTACGCCCTTCACTCCTCCAGCTCTAAATGGGACCGCGAACTTCCATGGAATGGCGCTTACGCCCGACGGTTCCCTATTGCTTGCTGCGGACTTTGCGGATGGATCAGTGGCATTGATCAACCCGGATCAACCGACTTCAGCAACTGCCGTGGAAGTTATTCCACCGGGAAACACTTTCGACCTGAGCGCCGATAATATTGTGACAACGAACACCGGCCTGGCCTTCATTGAAGGACTAACTACAGGGTCTGAAGGGTGCGGCGCACCTCTCCTCTACGAACTGAACCTGTCAACACTGCAAGTGACAACCGCGAACCCTCCCATCTGCCAACAACCTCAAGGATTTCCAATAGCCGCGTCGGAAGACGGATCAAAAGTGCTCCTCAGCACCACAGGCATCAGCGGCCCGCAGGAGACTGCTATCTACGATGCCGCAAGCAATACCTGGACTGGAAATGCAGGCAATGACAACTTTGGTGGCAACGCCGCGATCTCTGCGAATGGAACCGTCTTCGTAGGTGGAAGTACCTTATTCGATGCCAAGGCCAATCTTCTGGGCCTTTTAGCTTGGCAGGATGTTCTACAGTCGCCCGGCCCATCTCCTTCTCTGAATCTGGAGGCGATTCCCGATGGCGGGAGCCTCGTTTACATCCCGTATGGAAGCTACACGAGGTTCAACGTCACCTATCCTGGAGTCGTAGATATCTTTGATGTAAATCACGGAGCCCACTTGCGCCGCATTAATCTGACCGAACAGGTCCAATCGGTCACAAATGCAATGGCCGTCGACGCCTATGGCCAGAATGTTTACTTGATCACGGATGCCGGATTAACGGTCGTAAGACTCGTTTCAGCACCGTTAGCCATCGGAAGTGTGAGTCCGAAATCGGCATCTTCTGGGACAACAATTACAGTCTTGGGCAGCGGCTTTCAGGCCGGAACCTCCGTGATCGCCAATGGAAGTCCGGCCGGTTCGACCTTCGTCAACGCGAACACACTTCAAGTAGTCATTCCTGCTCTTAGCGCAGGCCCCGTCCAGATCACCGTTGCCAACTCCACTGGAGAAACCTACTCGTTGGACAACGCCTTGACAGTTCATTAGGGTAAGCCGTCACGAGAACGACACCGCAAAATGTGAGCTTAAGAATTCCCATGGAAGGGACAGGCTGGGGAGGGGGCATTTTGCCGTCCGTATACACCACCCCCCTGACTCTTGACGCGCCCGGTCCGGGCGTCCTATGATAGGCGAACATAAGGCGAATATATAAATGTCTTCCCTGCCCTTGCTTCCGCTTCCCGACGAGCCTCGCCTCGTCGGCATCGCACGGCTAGCGTCGGAAGGCGAGTCCCTCCGCGAAGGGCACAACGTGGAGTACTTCACGCTGCCGGCCAAATCGTTGCTGAACCGCTGCGTCAGCCAGCGCGCCCTGCCTTTTACCTGGACCATCAATCCCTACCGCGGCTGCGAATTCGCCTGCAAATATTGCTACGCCCGCTACACCCACGAGTTCATGGAAATGCGCGATGGCCTGGAGTTTGAGCAGAAGATTTACGTCAAGCAGCACGCCGCCGGCCTGCTGCGCCACGACCTGCAGCGGGTCAAGTCCGATGAAGCCATCGCGCTGGGCACGGCTACCGATCCCTACCAGCCCGCCGAGCGCCGCTACGAAGTCACCCGCGGAATTCTGCAAGAGTTCGCACGCCAGCGCGGCTTCGAGCTAGGCATTGTCACCAAGTCGAATCTGATCGTTCGCGATCTCGAGCTGCTGCAGGAAGTTGCGAAGACTAACCGGCTGTCAGTCCACATCACGGTGACGACTCTCAATGTCGAACTCGCCCGCATTCTCGAGCCCCGTGCCCCGCGTCCTGATCTTCGCCTCGAAGCCGTGCGCGCCTTGAGCCAGGCGGGATTGCGCGTCGGCGTGAGTTGTTCGCCGGTCGTCCCGGGAATCACAGATTCCGCCAAAGACCTGGAGGCCGTGATCCGCGCCGCCGCCGAAGCTGGCGCCGACTACGTTTTCGCCAATCCGCTTTTTCTGAAGCCCTGCTCGGCGGCCGTGTTTCTTCCCTTCCTCGAGATAAACTTCCCGCATCTCGCCCAGAACTATCGCGAGCGCTACCAGGACCGCGCCTTCCTTCCGCCCGCGTACGCCAAACGCCTTTCGCAACTAGTCGGTCGTCTGCGTGAAAAATACAAGATCGCGCGCGCCCGCGGCGAACGCCCGTCCTTCGCGACCAAGTGGCCCGTGCAGCCTTTCGACGAACAGTTGAAGCTGTTCTGAAGATTGAGGAATTGAGTAATTGTGTAACTTAGTAATTGAGTAATTTGAAAATCGAGCGTCTTTCAATTACTCAATTACCAATTTCCCCAATTACTCAATCCTCTATAATCGAGATTCCCATGGTCACCGCTTCTCCTCCTGCGCCACAACCCGGCCCACCGGCCACGTTCGGCGTGCGGCTGCACCGGTTCTGGCGGCGCGTCACCGACGGTCTTGAGGTCAGCCAGCTCTGGTCGCAGTTCGAGTCCGAAGCCCGCACCAGCTACCGCCTGTACTCAAAGGACGTCGAGGCCAAAACCCCGGACGGTCTTACCGCTCGCGGCCACAGTCTGCATGTGGTGAAGGAATTCTTCTGGGCGGTGTTCGAGAAACTCTCGCCCGCGCGCCGCGTGCTCTTGCTGCTGGCGCTCATCCTGCTGGTGTTTCCCCACGTCGCCTTCGAATACACCGGAGAAGCCGGAAAAGTCCAGGGCGTCGAATTCGATCTGCATTTCTGGGCGGGATTGCTTCTGCTGATCCTGCTCATGCTGGAGATCGCCGATCGCGTCGTCATGAAGCGCGACCTGCAGATCGCGCGTGAGATTCAGACCTGGCTCTTACCCGGAGTCCCGCCGCAGATTCCGGGACTCACCATCGCTTACGCCACGCGCCCCGCCAACACCGTGGCCGGCGATTACTACGATGTTTTTCCGCGCCCCGGCCGCACTAACGAAGACAACCGCGTGGTGCTCGCCGTGGCCGATGTTGCCGGCAAGAGCATTCCCGCCGCCATGCTCATGGCCACGTTTCAGGCCAGTCTGAAAACGCTTTCCACCGCGCACGTCGCGCTGCCCGAGCTCGCCGCTAACATGAATCGCTACGCCTGCGGCAACAGCCAGGGCGGATTGCGTTTCACCACCGCGTTTCTGGCGGAATACGATTCCGTTCGCCGTACGGTCGACTACATCAATGCCGGCCACAACAATCCCATCCTGCGCCGCGCCAGCGGACCGATCGAGCGCCTCGATGTCGGCGGCCTTCCCTTCGGCATCCTGCCCGATGCGAAATACGAATCCGCCACCGTCACGCTCGCGCCCGGGGACTGGCTGATCATCTTCACCGATGGAGTAATCGAAGCCGAAAACTTTCGCCAGGAAGAGTACGGCGAGAGCCGCCTGCTGGCCGTGATCGAAGCCGGAAAATCAACGGCGCCCGCCGAAATGCTCAAGCGCCTCATCGCCGAACTCGACCTGTTTGTCGGCAACACGCCCCAGCACGACGACGTAACCTGCATGCTGCTGAAAGCTGAGAGTTTCTAGCGAAGCTCACGGGCGACCGAACAAAAATTGTCATTCATCAGATTGTTCCTAAACAGATTTGTCATTCAACGGAGTTGTCATTCAGCAGATTTGTCATTCTGACCGGAGCCGGAGCGAACGCGACGGCGTAGTGGAGGAAGCTGCTGTTGACTCCGACTGCTGTTGACTCGAACCAAGGAAAAAAACAGGTTCCTCGCGCCAGAAACAAGGCGCTCGTAATGACAATTGTGGTGGACAATTGCCGTGGTGGTATGGCGGGTGAGTTACTCTCGCATGAGCTCGCCATACATGCAATGAAACGCGTGCACGCCTTTTTCCTGCTTCACGCTGAACCGCCCCCGCGAATAACTGCGGGACCGTAGATTCTTCTGCACGGTTTCGCAGATGGCGACATCCTCAATCTGAATCTGATCGCTGAAATCCACTGATGCCTTCGCCGAAGGAGCGCTGTGATCCTTCTCCGGCAAATACCATTCAAAGATGGCCAGCGACCGCTCCGCCTCGAGCGGCAACACGATGTTCAGCGAGACGTTGTCGGGATAGCAGTTCAGCATCCAGTTGGGAAAAATCCAGAAGTAATCCGTGGTCATGTCTTCCCAGGCCTCCTGATAGCGCCGGGGCGTGGCATCGCCCGGCTGCGCACCCCGGATCGGACTGAACTGGCGCACATGCCCCGCGTAAGGCTCAACCACGTACGCGTTGTAATCCAACTCGCGGTTCAGCCCGGGATGCACGCTGGGCAGGTGGTAGCCCTCCAGATAGTTGTCCACGTAGGTCTTCCAGTTGCACTTCATGTCGTAGGTGCGGCGCTCGAATAACTTCATTGCGGTGAAGGGAAACTTCTCCGCCTGTTTCGGCAACTCGCCCAGGCTCTCGCGCAGAGGCCGGGCCGCGGGGTCGAGATTCACAAATACGAGGTTGAACCATTCTTCCGTCACGACCGGCTGGAGCGCAAAGTCTTCAGGACGAAATCCCTCGACGCCTTCGATTTCGGTCGCGCTCAGCAGGGCGCCGTCGAGACCGTAAGTCCAGCCGTGATATCCGCAACGAAACAGTTTGCACGAACCGCAGCCTTCCGCTGGAGGCCCGGCGCGGTGCCGGCAGACATTATAAAAACCTCGCAACCTTCCATCGAGGCCGCGCACGAAAACGAGCGGTTCGCCGATCAACTCGGTGGTGAAATAGTCGCCAGGATTCGCGACCTGGCTGGCATGACCAACCACCTGCCACGTTCGGGCGAATATCTTTTCTTTTTCCGCGGCCAAGATGGTCGTGTCCGTATAAAGATCTGCCGGCAGCGTCCAGGCTCGGGCAATCTGGGTTTCGACTTGAAATGGGTCTTTCCCACGATCCATATAGTTACTCGACAATTCGTTACTTCTGAGAACCTCGCCGCAACATTCTACGCGGTCGGGTCCCGGACACGAGGGGCAGCCCCAGGATTCGTCAACGGCTCACCCAAGATCCCAAAAAGACCAGCAGCCCTCCATGCAACGCGCAGGGGGCCGAGTTGCGTCCCAGAATGGAACGGGGCGCGGTTCCAGACTGACAGGAATTGTCAGTGTGGCCGCCGAATTTTGCCAGCATTTTAGGAATTCGGACGGGTCCAGAAAGGGACAAAAGTTTGCCCCTCCAATGAAAATAAAGCGCTTCCGAAACGGCTGCCTGAAACTAACGTAACTTTCAGTTTTGGAACAGCAAGTGCAAATATCGATCACGACTAGGTCATTCGTGACCAGCAGATTTTAAAAAACAAACCTAAGGGGAAATATTCGAGATGCGTAAACAAAAGGGTTTCTCACTGATCGAGCTGCTGATCGTGGTGGCGATCATCCTGATCATCGCAGCGATCGCGATTCCTAACCTGCTCCGCGCCCGTATGGCGGCCAACGAGTCGTCTGCTGTCGCTTCCATTCGTACCATCAACACTGCCGAAGTCACCTACAACACCGGTTATCCGACCGTCGGGTTTGCGCCCGCACTGGTGAACCTGGGCGGCGCGTTGGGCGCGGCTTGCGTTCCCAGCTCCACCACAGCTTGCTTGATTGACGCTGTACTGGCCAACAACGGTAACCCCGCTGGCGGCGGTAAGAGCGGCTATCAGTTCACCTCGGGCGCCGGCACGGTGGTTAGCGGCTTGAACGCTGGCTACACGGTGAAGGCGGTTCCGAACACGATCAACCAGACTGGTATCCGTGGCTTCTGCGCTGAGGAAGATGCAGTGGTTCGCGTCGACCCGGCCGGCGTCTGCTCGATCACGGAAGCTGGCATCCTGGCCTTCAACCCGCTGAACCAGTAATCAGCGTGTGATTCGGCGAAGTACTCGGGGAGAGTACAAGTGGGAGCAGCGAACGAAAGTTCGCTGCTCCCTTCGCTTTTGGGGCCTCAGTCGGGCCATCCCGTTCCTGCCAATTAATGGCAGTCATGGGACATAAATTGTTGATGTGACGTGGTTTTCCTGGCCCCGACACTACCAAGGAATTGCGCCTTCCGTTACAAACAAACGATTTAGGTCAGCCCGGGCCACGCGGGCATACCGCCTCAGCCCACGGCCAAGGGCGTGCAATACAAAGTGCAGGCGTCCGAACCGGGCCGCAAGATTTACCAAAGGGAGATAGTAGTCCAAATGCGTAAACAAAAGGGTTTTTCACTGATCGAGCTGCTGATCGTGGTAGCCATCATCCTGATCATTGCAGCGATCGCCATTCCAAACCTGCTCCGCGCCCGTATGGCGGCTAACGAGTCGTCTGCTGTCGCATCCATTCGTACCATCAACACTGCCGAAGTCACCTACAACACCGGTTATCCGACCGTCGGGTTTTCGCCGGCACTGGTAAACCTGGGCGGCGCGTTGGCCGCGGCTTGCGTTCCCAGCTCGACCACAGCCTGCCTGATTGACTCCGTACTGGCCAACAACGGCAACCCCGCTGGCGGCGGCAAGAGCGGCTATCAGTTCACCTCGGGCGCGGGCACGGTAGTCAGCGGCGTGAACGCCGGCTACACGGTGAAGGGCGTTCCGAACACGATCAACCAGACTGGTATTCGCGGGTTCTGCGCTGAGGAAGATGCAGTGGTTCGCGTCGACCCAGCCGGCGTCTGCTCCGCGACGGAAGCGGGCATCCTGGTCTTCAACCCGCTCAACCAGTAATTAACGTCTGATTCAGCGAAGTACCGGGGCAGCGAGCTCACGCTCGCTGCTCTTTTATTTTCTTGCCCCGCTGCAAGTTCGAACTCCCATTGCGTTCTAGCCCTGGACCGGCGAAATGCCAGGTCCGACGCCGCAGTGTCCGACGCCGCATTGCCACTAGGGACGCCCAAGAGGTAGAATGAGCGCGCCGCGAAACCGGCGTCCGTCGCGGGAACCGGCCAGTCGTGACTTTGCTTGACCCTGATTTTGGCGGATCATCGCCCGGGCAATTCACGGCAAGAATCCAGGGGACAAAATGCGCAAGCAAAAGGGTTTCTCACTGATCGAGTTGCTGATCGTGGTGGCCATCATTCTGATCATTGCGGCCATCGCGATTCCGAACTTGCTGCGGGCGCGCATTGCGGCAAATGAATCGTCTGCTGTGGCATCAATTCGTACCATCACCACCGGAGAAATCGTTTACCAGAGCGCCATCCGACAGTCGGCTATGCGCCGGCCCTGGTCAACCTGGGAGGCGCGCTGGGCGCAGCCTGTGTGCCCAGTTCCACCACGGGCTGCCTGATTGACTCCGTGCTCGCCAACAACGGCAACCCGGCGGGCGGCGGCAAGAGCGGATATCAGTTCACCACCGGCGTGGGTGCTGCGGTGGGCGGCGTGAACACGGGATTCACCATCAAGGCGGTTCCGAACACCATCAACGCATTTGGAAACGCGGGCGGCTTTCGTTCAGGCCGTGCTGGGCGGCGCCTGATTGCTATCGGCGGGTGAGAATCTATGTGGAGATCAGGAAAGCTGGCTGCCCCTGCCTCCGCGAGCAGCCGCCCCTCGACCCCAGTTCCCGCCTTCCTGATTCCCACATTTGCAACGGATCGAAGCATCCGCGGCGACGCCTGATTCCGTGGGGTGAGGGCGGAGGTCACTTCAACGCAAAAACTGCTGGTAGAACAGGACCGCCGAGATCGTGAAACCGATGGCGGTGATGATCTGCCGGACGCGCTTTTGCGGAATCTGCTGGGAAAAGCGCGCTCCAAAATAATACCCGGCCAGCGCGCCTACCGTCATCACGCCGGCCTTGGGCCAGTCGATCAGCCCGGCAAAGATGAAATAGATCGCGGCCACGAGATTGATGAGCGAACCGAGCACGGTTTTCAGTGCGTTCATCTCGTGAATGTCCGACAGGCCGAGGAATCCCAGCGAGGCGAGCATGAGGATGCCGATGCCGGCGCCGAAATAACCGCCGTAGACCGCCACCAGGAACTGGAAGACGATGGCGACCCAGATGGCCCGGCTGTGGGGATGCGGGGCGACCCCGGGGTCGTCCGCGAAGCCGGCGAATCGCCGCAAGGCGCCCTGGCCCAGGAAAAGCATGGTGGCGAACAGGAGCAGGAAGGGAACCAGTCGGGAGAAAATCTTCTCGCCGCCGACCGTCAGGAGCACCGCGCCAGCCAGCCCACCGAGCAGGCTGACCGGGATGAAGCGCCGCAGCCACTCCCGGACGGCACCGAGCTGCCGCCGGTAGCCGAACAGGCCGCCGAAGGTCCCGAGGACGATGGCCAGGGTGTTGGTGGCATTGGCGATCACCGAAGGCGTGCCAATCAAAAGCAGCGTCGGAAAGGTGACGAGCGTGCCGCCACCGGCCACGGCATTGATCAGGCCCGCCGCCGCTCCGGCCACCACCAGCAGGGTAACTTCCGTCCACGTCATGGGCGGCACCAGTGCTCAGCTGGATTGATGCAATCGAATGTAGGGCCGTCGCTTGTCGATGGGCCGCCGCCGAGCGCAGACGGTCCGGCCGCAAGGGCCGACCCTGCCTTCACTGAATGGGCGCCTGCGTCTTCCTGTTCATTCATGGTCAAATTGCGAAATTCCAATCTTGGAGCAGATCTACCGCAACACTGGGGACAAAGAACTGCACCGACCCCGCTAACGAACTGCCGCTGGGCATCTATCGCCTCGTCCAGAGCCGCAAGGAGGCGAGCAGGAACACCTCGAGGGCGGCGGATTCACTGAGATTGACCCGCAGCAGGGAATTGCAACGTTCCAATTCCGCCACGGCGGCGGCCAGGGCCCGGCGGACCAGGCTGTCGCGGCCGGCGAGGCGGGGACGGGCAAAATCGAGCGTGGCCCGCTCAACCTCCGTGAACAGCCGCTGGCGGATGCCGTTGGCAATGCCCGTCTCGATGGCGACCTGCTCTTCCTCGGGGAGATCGGGCGGCAGGCTCCCTTTTTGCGCATTCCAAATCTCCTCCGTCGCTCCGGCAAGGATCGCGTTGAAGCGGGCCACCAGTCCGTAAAGGGCGAAAACCTGCCCCGCTACGGCTTGATTCCCTGCGACCCCGTCCGCCAGGCGCCCGAGCCAGGCCTGATAATCGGTTTTCCAGGCCGGGAGGTTGGGGTGGGCCAGCGGCACGGCGGAGGCCGCAAAGCGAAAATGCAGGCAGCGGCTGCGAATGGTCGGCAGAAGCGCGTAAGGCCGGGTGGTCAGCAGGAGCAAGGTGGTCAGGCCGGGAGGCTCCTCCAACGTCTTCAGAAAAATGTTCGCCGCCTGCGGGGGCATCCGGTCGGCCTCGTAGATGATGGCCACCTTGCGGCGGCCCACCACGGGGGATACCTGGGTCTTGCCAATCAGCTCGCGCGTCGCATCGGCTCCAATCTGCCGCATTTTCCCCGCCGGGCGGAGCGCGAAGCAATCCGGATGCTGTTCGGGCGGAAATTGCCGGGTGTCCGGCGACTCGTTGAGCAGTCGGTCGGCGATGGCCCGGGCGACCAGCACCAGCGTCTCGAGATCGCCGCCGTGCAGCAGCAGGCTGTGGCCCAGCCGATTTCGCTGCAGCGCTTTTTCAATCACGACTACCGCCGGCGTGCCGGCGAGCGATTCGGGCCAGGGGACGAGGGACATGGGTCGCAGACGGTCGGACGCCCGCACCAGGCTGCTAGAGGCTGATCCGTTTCCGCACTTCCGCCCAGATGACCTTGCGCACCTTCTCCTCCGGCAGCGTGCCGTCGACGACAAAGAAACGCTTGGGCATGGATCGCGCCAGGACCAGATAGCCTTCGCGAACCTTCTTGTAGAAATCGATGTTCTCCCGCTCCATCCGGTTCGGAAGGTCCGAGGCGCGCTGCTGGATGCGGGCCAGGCTCACCCGGGTGGGGACATCGAGCACGATGGTCAGGTCGGGAAGCACATCGCCGACGGCGAATTGATTGATCTGTTGCACGGGATCGAGCGACAGACTGCGCGCCACGCCCTGGTAAACCGTGCTCGAATCGATATAGCGGTCGCAGACGACAATCACGCCCTTGATAAGTTTGGGGGCGATTACCTCGCGCACCAACTGCGCGCGGGAAGCCGCGAAGAGGAGCAGTTCTGTCTCCGCGCACATCTCATCCCCCTTCGAATTATGCACGATAATGTTCCGCACCTGCTCGCCGATCTCGGTTCCGCCCGGCTCGCGCGTGGAAAACACTTTGCGCCCGGCCGCCTGCAGCTGCTCGGCCAGGTGGGCGATCTGGGTGGATTTCCCGCTGCCTTCCGAACCCTCAAACGAAATGAGAATACCGCGGTGATTGGTCCCCGTCGGCTGGGCGCTGGCCCGGGCGACCGTCTTGGCCGGTTGCTTTGGCTTATTCATTTAAAGTAAACCCTAACAGTTCACCGCCATTCGGCGAGAAACGATTCCAGGTCGCCCAGCGTCGGGCTGCGGCCGGTCCGCACATAATATCCCGACGTTCCAACCCCGAGCGTCAGGCACGATTCGGGCGCGAACCCGAGCAGCTGGCCGGTCACAAAGCCGGCATTGAAGTGATCGCCCGCGCCCGTGGTGATCAGCGGCTTGTCGGTAAAAGGTCCTGGCACCCACCAGGTGTCCTCCTTGGTCGCGCACACGGCGGACTTGGTGGGATGGACGACGACGGTGGTTACCCCCAGTTTCTGCCGGATCTGGCGCGCGAGGGATCGCAGGCCCCGTTCGTCCTCGGTTTCCGGGCTGCCGCCCAGGATCGCGAAGACCTGTTGCGCTTCCTTAAGGTTCAAACCGAGCGTCACCCGGCCAAAGCTCGAGAATCGCGCGATGGTGTGCAGCACCAGCGCCAGGTCGGCCGCGGAGCGCTTCTCAGGGTCGGCGAGATCAAAGAAAAACAGCCGGTCGTGTGGTGGCAGGGTGGGGAACACGCGGCCGACCAGCTCTTCGAAGACGGCCGTCAGGTTCGGGATCATCGTCCAATTGACCATGGCGACCAGGTCGGCGCGGGAGAGGCTGTCGAACAGCGCGCCTTCCCCCATCACCGTGATGATCCGGGCATAGGTGATCTCATCGAGATTGCCGGTCTGGCCGAGCATGACCTTGCCATCGCTAAATTCGAGGGCCGTGGTCAGGGCGGGTTCGCACAGTGACACCACTTCGGCGCGGCGGGCCATCTCCTGGAAGACGGGCTGAACGGTGGGCCAGCCGAGGGCCCCGACATATTTCACGCGCAAGCCGGCGGCCAGCAGGGCGCTCGCCATGATCGGTCCGTTGCCGCCCAGCTTCTCCAACCGCGGGTACAATTCGATGTTGGTGCTCTTGCCCGCCGCGGCCAGGATGCGCCGCCCGAATTCCTCGATGGTCGCCATCGGCGTGAAGGCGTCGCCGGGGCCGTGCCGGGTGGCGACCGGGTGCACGATCCGGTCCACAAAGCCGTCGAAGCCGACCACGGCGCACTTCCCGGAAACGGAGGCGTCCCGGGTGCGGAATTCTTCAAGGGTGCGAGACTGGAAACTCATGGCGTAGGCGCTGCCAAGGAGAAGTCGGCCGGCGAACCGCGGCAATCACATTCGCGCAGACGGGCGCGACCATTTTCGTTGCGCGTTTTCGGCATTCGCGCCATCACTCCGCCTCATGTCCCTGTCGGTTCTATCGATTCCCGTCCTTGCGACGACCAATCCCTGGTTGCTGTTCGTGCGCTGCGATCCGGTCGGCCAGGTGATTACCGTGCTGCTGGGCATCTTCAGCCTCGTCGCCTGGACGATCATGTTCGGAAAGCACATGGAGCTGAAGGCTCTCAGCCGTCGCAACCGCGTCTTCGAGCAACGGCTGCGCGAGCAGAAGACCCTGCTGGACCTGCCCGAGTCGTTCCGCAACCATAACGGGATTCCCTATGCCGACCTCTTCGCCGACGCGATCGAGGCCTACTGGCGGGCCGCGGCGATCGGCGAAGGAAAAAGGTGAAGACTCCTTGCACGCCCGGTTGGAGCATGCGGAGAACGCCCTGCAGCGCGGGCTGGCCCGCCAGACGCTGCGCTACGAATCCAGCATGATCTTCCTGGCCAGCATCGTCTCCGGCGCCCCCTTCCTCGGCCTGCTGGGAACCGTTTGGGGCGTGATGGAGGCGCTTAGCTCCGTCTCGGTGCAACAGACGGCCAGCATCCGGACGCTGGCGCCCGGCGTCTCGGCTGCGCTGCTCACCACGATTTCCGGCCTGCCTCAG
>CAWDBW010000090.1:0-53529 GCA_963800405.1 uncultured Acidobacteriota bacterium | reverse complement strand
CTGTATTACTTCTTCATCGGCGGCGCCGGAAATCTGTCGAGTTCGAAAGTCATTTCGGCAGCGGCCGTTGCGACGCTGGTGATGGTTGTGCTCGGATTCTTCTTCGCCGCGGTTCGGGAATCTGGTGGGAATGATCGGCTCATCCAATAACCCCGTTCGGGGTTGACGCTGTGCACGCTGGTATCGCGGCCTGCTGATGGTTGCCCTGGGAGTCTCGGCATGGGTGGCGTCACCGCTGTGCTCGGCATCGCCGCCGTGGTCTGCGTCTCTTCGGCCGTGGCGGGAGAGATGTTGCAAGATCTCAAGGTGGGGCACATTCTTGGAGGCACGCCGGCCAAAATGCAAATCGGTGACCTGCTTGGAATCGTGGTTGCCTCCCTGGTTCTCTTCTTCCCCCTGGCGATCCTCGACAAGGCCTACCACTTCGGCAGCGCCGCGTTGCCCGCTCCGCAAGCAGGCCTGATGGCGATGCTTGCGAAAGGCATCGTGGGCGGCGATATGGCGTGGCCCCTGGTCGTTGTCGGAATCCTGTTGGGTTTCGCCATGATCATGATTGAAGTGAAAAGCGTCATGCTGTTCTCGGTTGGAATGTATCTGCCGCTTGGGACCACGTTCGCGATTTTCATCGGCGGCGTCATTCGCTGGATCACCGACAAACTGCGCGACCGCCGCGGCCTGAACGACGCCCAGAAAGCGCGAGTGGATAATGCCGGCGTGCTTACCGCTTCGGGCCTGATCGCCGGCGAAGCGCTTTGCGGACTGGTGATCGCCGGTCTGGTTGGTTCCGGAAAAGATGTGGCGCTGCTTCATGGCACGCCTTCGATCTGGATTTCGTTGGCCGCATTTTTGATTCTGATCCTAGCGATGGTGCGGGTCCCGCTAGCCAACGCGGGCAGCCCCGACGAACCGGCGCCGCCCACCGCGATCATGTAAGCTTTCTCGAACCACGAAGGGCACGAAGAAACACGAAGGAAAAACTTGAGAACCTTCGTGGTACTTCGTGTCCTTCGTGGTTTAGTGTCGTTATGTCGATTGCTGAAAAAGTCGCGGCAATGCGCGAACGGGTCGCCTCGGCGGCGCGCCGCGCAGGACAGGATCCCGAGGAAATCGCAGTGATGGCGGTCACCAAGACGCATCCGCCAGAGCTCATTCGCGAAGCCCATGCCACGGGCCTGCGCCTGTTCGGCGAAAACCGCGTTCAGGAATTCGCCGGGAAAGCCTCCGCTTTAGCCGATCTGAAAAACGCCGAGTGGCACATGATCGGCCACTTGCAGTCGAATAAAGCTGGCAAAGCCGTGGAGTTGTTTGACCGTAGTGATTCCGTCGACTCGTTGAAGTTGGCCGAAAAACTGGACGCGGCCGCGCGAGACGCTGGGAAAAGCTGCGCGTTCTGATTGAAGTCAACGTGGGCGGCGAAGCCGCCAAGACCGGCGTATGCGGCCGACTCGCTGGAGTTGGAGCAATTGCTGCTGCCGCCCCGCGATTGGAGGCTTTGGAGTTTCGCGGCCTGATGACCGTGCCTCCTTCACCGACGATCCGAAACTGCGCGACCTTACTTCCGGAAACTGCGCGAGTTGCGCGATTCCATTGCGGCGCGCAAGCTCTCCTTCGGTTCGCATGGATGTGCTTTCCATGGGCATGTCGCACGACTTCGAAGTCGCGATCGAAGAAGGATCGACCTGCGTGCGCGTGGGGACCGCTATTTTCGGTGAGACGGCGATAGGCTTAATACCGACTGGCACGATGTCTTGACTAGCGTTCTCATACCTGACGTCATCCTTTACCGCGACTGAGCTTGCCCTGTGCAGAGCCTTAGGGATGTGTGCACGTGCCTAGCGCGCCGGCGACTTGGCAAAGTGCATGGGCCCTTCGCTTCGCTCAGGATGACAGGGGCGTTTGGATAACGAGCGTGTTTTGATGACAAGAGCGTTTCGTGTTGCCACTAAGTTATGGTCGCGATTCACGAAGCAGTACGGGAGTAACTTCACGGTCAAAGTCCATCCGCGAGCGAAAGAATGCCGTTACTGGCGAGTTCGGCGACGCGCTGAAAGTCTCCCTGACCGCGCCTGCAATCGAGGGACGGGCGAATGATGCGTGCATCGAATTCTTCGCGAAACTTTTGAAGGTGCCGCGATCTTCCGTTACCATTGCGTCCGGCCAGACCAGCCGGAATAAAGTGATTCGCGTTGCGGGAATTTCCGCTAATCGGAAGCAATCGGATAGAGGCCGCTTGCGACGGCAAGTGCGCGTCCCGACATCGGGGGTTTCCTGCGCAACACGACAGGAGCCACTTTGACCTTTCCCAACGCTTCGAGGAAATCCGCACTGGATTTGAACGGCCGTTCTGGGTCGCCAACATCAGCGAACTTTTGAGCGCCTTTCTTACTACGCGGTGTTTGCCGTGCTGGCACGCTATCTCCATGAAGGCCTGCATTTCGACGTCGAGCGCGCCAGCAGCCTTACTGGCATGTTTGGCGGCTGGGTATGGTTTCTCGCCGTGATTGGCGGAGCCCTCGCCGACCGGCTCGGGTTCAGGCGAGCACTATCGCTGGCCTATCTGATTCTTACCTTGCCTATTTCTGTTGGGATCGATCGGCTCTCCTGGCTGGCTCCTCTGCGGATCACGTGCCGCTGGTGGGGTTGGTGGCGTTCATCCTGATTTTGCCCGCGCTGGGTGTCGCTCTGGTCAAACCCTCTGTGGTCGGAACTACGGCGCGCGCTTCCAAGGAAAATGTGCGCTCCGTCGGCTACTCGATTTATTACACGCTGGTCAATGTCGGCAGCACCGCGGGGCCGTTGCTCGCATCGTGGGCGCAAAAGCACGGCATCGTCGAAAATGTATTCCGCATTGCGGCGTTGAGTGTGTTCCTCATGTTCTTTGTGGTGCTGCTGCTCTTCAAAGAGCCGCGCCACGCCGATGAAGGCGATAAAGCCAGCCTCGCCCAAGTGGGCAAGAATTTTCTGACCGTGCTTTCGAATCCTCGTTTCATGCTGTTTCTTGTGATCTTTACCGGATACTGGATCGTCTTCTGGCAGGAATTTATCGCCCTGCCGCTCTACATTTCTGCCTACATCGATCCCAAGGCGGACACCGCGAAAATCCTCGCAACCGATCCCATCGTCGTCATCTGCTTCACGATGATTATCGGATTCCTGACCAAGCGCATGCAGGCGTTTCATGCCGTGGTGCTGGGCACGCTGATCACCAGCCTGGCCTGGATTCTTCTGATCGTGCATCCCTCGGTGTGGATGGCGGTGGCCACGCTGGTCGTCGTCGCGATCGGCGAGATCGTGCAGCAGCCGCGCTACTACGACTACATCTCGCGCCTCGCCCCCGCCGGACAGCAAGGCACCTACATGGGCTTCGCGTTTCTCCCACTCGGCATCGGATCGTTTATCGCCGGCCCCTTCAGCGGATGGCTCATGCACCACTTCGGCGAAGAACTGCACCGGCCACAACTGGTGTGGTGGTCAGTGGTCGCAGTCGGCGTCGTCACCACTATCCTGCTCTGGATCTACGACCGGGTTGTGCGCTTCGAGACCGCTTGACTTCGCCTTCCACCTCTGGGATCATTCGCCCCCAGCTAGCGAATTGCACAGGAGGCTCTATGCCACATTACCTTCAGCAAGTCGCGTATTCCCAGCAAGGATGGGAAGCGCTGGTAGCGAACCCGCAGAACCGGATCGAAGCCGTGCGGCCCGCAATCGAGAAACTGGGAGGCAAGATTGAAGCGGCGTGGTTCTCCTTTGGGGACTACGACGTGGTCGTCATCACAGATTTGCCCGACAACGTCAGCGCCGCGGCCATCGCCATGGCCTTCGCCGCGGGCGGCGCCTGCAAGTCGGTGCAGACCACTCCTTTGATCTCGCCTGAAGAAGCCACCCAGGCGCTCAAGAAAGCCCGGGAGTGCGGCTACCGGCCAGCTGCTGTCACCACCCGCGCCGCATAACAATTTGGGCCCCAGCCAGACAGAAGGCGGCCTCCCCACGGCCGCCTTTTTTTTGATAACTTCTGGAGGTCGATGTCCTCACCCCAACCCAAGCCGTCGGAAGTCGCAGCGCAGATTCGAGCGGCGCTCAAAGGCGGCGGCTCGGCCGAGCACGCCGCTGGAGTGCAGTGGTTCTTCAAAGATGAGGTCAAGTCGCACGGCTGGTATACCGGAGATCTGCGGCGGGCCGTGCGCCGCTGCCGCCGCGAAATTCTGCGGGAGCACGATTTAGCTTTCCTGGTGAAAGTCGCCGACGAACTCTTCGCCGGCTCCGTGCTAGAAGAAAAAGTTGCCTCCGTATTTCTGCTCGAAAAGATGGACGCGCAGTTCGATGATCGCGAATTTCTCATGTTCGAGTCATGGCTCGACCGCATCAGCAGTTGGGCCGATCACGACGGCCTGGTGCACTACCTGATCTCGCCCATGGTTGCGGCCAAGCCGGCGCGGGTCAGAAACGTATTCCGCTGGGCCAAGTCGCCTAGCCGCTGGCACCGGCGTGCGGCCTGCGTCGCGCTGATTCGCGGAGCCCGCGCGAAAATATTCTTTCCCAAGATCGTAAAGCTTTCCAACTCGCTTCTCGCCGACGAAGACGACATGGTCCTGAAAGGCCTGGGCTGGCTGCTGCGCGAAACCGCAAAGTTCGACGCCAAGCGCACAGTTCCGTATCTGATGAAGATTCGCGGCCGCGCTCCGCGGCTCGTACTGCGAACGGCGTGCGAAACGCTACCGGCCGCGGCCCGGGAACGCGTCATGACTCGTGACGGCAAACCGTCTAAACCACGAAATCAGAAATAACTCAGCCACGCATCGCTGCGCCGCTGCTTGAGCGCCGCAAACCACCGGCACAGCGGATACAGCGCCAGCACCACGCAGCCCCACACCAGGTAGACGATCGGCAACGAGTAACCCCAGCCCGGCGGCTTCGTGATAGGGAACTGCGCCAGCGTCGGCGATTCGAACATCCAGTGCGCCTGTCCGTAGCGGGCGTAACACACCGCCACGGCGGCTAGATGGATCAGCGGAATATGTAGCAGGTAATAAAACATCGGCACCTTGCCGATGATGAGCGCGGGCCGCAGCCAGCGGGGCGTTCCCGCATCCACCGCCCACAGAAAAAGCATTGCCGGCCCCAGCGTCATCAGCAGGTAAAGCAGCGACGGCGGATATTTTGTGGTATTCAGAAACGACAGCACGGTAGACGCCGCGGATTTCTGCGCGCTCCAGGGCTGCGGATCGCCATAGAGATTAATCGCGCGCAGAATGATGAACGCCGCAGTCAGCCCCAGGCCCAACGGCAACAGGAACGCCCGCCGACGCTCCGAAGGCCAACTGTAGATCTGTCCCAGCCCATAGCCCGCAGCCGTAACTCCAATCCACGGAACCAGCGGATAGGCTGCGAAAATGCAGTGCTGCGGATGGTTCAGCAGAAAATTCGGAGAATGCAGAATCGTCCAAAGCGGATTGGCGGATTGCACCGAGTCGAATAAGTTGTGCGTCGCAATCATTACCACGCCGAAAGTCGCGACGGCCCACGCCGGCAGGTAAACCAGTCCCGACAGCACGATCATGGCCCAGCCCAGGGCCCACAAAACAATCAGGAACATCACGTGATAATCGAAGTTGAACTGCCATCCCAGACAGCGGGTTACCACGATCTCCAGAAAAATCAGCCACAGGCCGCGGGTGAAAAGAAATTTCGACAGCTCGCGTTTCGATTTTTTCTGCAGCGCAAGATACGCGCCCGTGCCGGTGAGCAGAAAAAATACGGGCGCGCAGAAATGCGTAATCCAGCGGGTGAAGAACAGCGGAATCGTGGTCGTGGCCGGGTTCGTAGGATTCAGACCCGAGTTGCCGAAAAAATCCCGCGTGTGATCAAGGGCCATCATGATCATGATGACCCCGCGCACCACATCAATCGATTCGATGCGGAGGCGCTTTACGGGAACCGCCTCGGCGATCGCGGACATCTGCGGAGTGTAACAAAAACATCGGCAAATTCGCCCAAATCCTTCCTCTTGTTTACAATAGGGGTTTGCCCATGGACCTCGTCGCCATCCAATCTGCGCTACGCGAACGCAACATCGACGCGTGGCTTTTCTACGATCATCATCATCGCGATCCCATTGCCTACCGCGTTCTCGGTTTGCCGACGAGCCTGATGGTGACGCGGCGCTGGTTTTACCTGATTCCCGCCGAAGGCGAACCGACCAAGCTCGTGCACAAGATTGAAGCTGGTCACCTCGATTCCCTGCCCGGCAAGAAGCATCTGTATTCCGGCTGGCAGGAATTGTTTGACCAGCTCAAATCGATTCTGGCGCGGCACCGCGACCTGGCCATGCAGTACTCGCCGAACAACAGCGTCTTCACGATTTCCCTGGTCGATGGCGGCACCATCGACCTGCTGCGCGGCCTGGGAAAAAACGTCGTCAGTTCGGCGGATCTGGTCGCCCAGTTTGAATCCACATGGACTGAAACGCAGATCCAGTCCCACTTCGCCGCCCGCGACAGCATCGACTCCATTGTGGCCGAGTCGTTCAAAGAAATTGGCAAGCGCGTTCGCAACGGCGGCACCAAAGAACACGAAATCCAGCAGTGGTTCATGGAAGCCTTCGCCCGCGAGAACCTGCTCACCGACGATCCGCCGATCGTGGCCGTTAACGCGAATGCCGGCAATCCGCACTATGAGCCCCATGCCAGCCATCCCGTCCCCATGCGCGAGGGCGATCTGGTTCTGCTCGATGTCTGGGGCAAGAAGAACACTCCCGGCGCGGTTTACTACGACATCACTTGGATGGGCTTCGTGGGCGCCGCCGCTTCACCTCGCATGCAGGAAATTTTCCACATCGTGCGCGACGCACGCGATGCCGGCGTCAAAACGGTGCTCGACGCGATTAACGCCGGCCGCCGCATTGCCGGATGGGAAGTCGATCGGGCCACCCGCGGCCACATTCAGAAGGCCGGCTATGGCGATTATTTTATTCATCGCACCGGACATTCCATCGGCACCGACGTCCACTCCAACGGGGCCAACATGGACGATCTCGAGATTCACGATGAGCGGCAGATTCTGCCCAACTCCTGCTTCTCCATCGAGCCCGGCATCTACCTGCCGGAGTTCGGCGTGCGCAGCGAAGTTAACGTGCTGGTGCGCGCCAAGTCCGCCGAAGTCACCGGAAAAATCCAACGCGAGATTGTGAACATCTGAAATGGCCAACTCCACCACAGAAAAATCGAAAGCCGCGCCCGCCGAACCCGTGAACATGATGTCGGTGGTCGCTCCCGCCGTGGGCTGGCTGATTCCCGGCGCCGGCCACATGATTCAGAAACGCTGGATTCGTGGCGCGCTGCTCTTCATTTCGATCGTGACCCTCTACCTGCTCGGGCTCGCCATGCAGGGCCGCATTTATCACGCAAATGGCGGCGACATCCTCGAAGTTCTCGGTTTCATCGGCGACGTCGGCGCCGGCGCGCTATATATCCTGACGTTGGCCAATGACTGGGGCCAGGGCGCAATCGCTTTCGCCACCGCCGAATACGGAACCAGATTCATAGTCGTCGCCGGCTTGCTGAACTTTATTGCCGTCGCCGACGCCTATCACATCGCTATCGGGAAAAAGAAATGAAGCGGCTATCACCTATCATCTCTCAGCGATCAGTGCAAACCCGCACCCGCGACTGCCGATTTCCAGGTTGCAGATTTCGAGGTTGCATAGAATGACCATCACCCTCAATCACTTCAGCGCGGCAGCGGTGTTTGCCCTGTTCGCCTCCATCGTCTTCGGCATCACCCACCGCGAGACCACTCGGGACATGGTCCGCTACGGCCTCTATTGTTTCGCCATGTTCCTCGGCGGCGTGCTCGTAGCCGGCTGGGCCATGTGGCTGATACGCAGATAGCTTCTGCGTCCCCTTCGACTTAAACCTTACTGAACCGGCTTCGCGGTGAATTCTTTTACCGTGATCTTGCCGTCAGCGTCGACGCGGATGTATTTCGGCTGTTCCGGAGACACGCATTCTCTGTCATCCATCGTGCCTGTAAATTTCCCATTCACCCAGGTGATGCTTCCGGAACGAACGCAGTTGGTGGTATTTGTTTCTCCGTTGGGGAAAGCCCACTCAGGCTGTGACTCCTCGGCATCAGAGAACATCGTGCTGGGCTGGATGCGCACTGGAACCGAAAATGGCTTGACCATCGTTCCTACTGACACAAGGTTCTCCGGTGCGATGGAATCTCCGCAGGAGGCGTAATGCCAGCCTCCGACGAGTTCGACAGCGTCGAATCTTGTGTCCGCGCCATCGCCCTGAATTCCGAGCCAATAGAGGTTGCGTGAATCAGGCGATTGGGTCTCGACCACTTGCAGCACTGTCAAATCTCTTTCTTTGTAGATCTGGCGGGCACGAAAGGAACGCGCTTCCTCAAGCGTCCATCCGGGAATTTCGATTCTGTAACTCGGACTCTGGATTTCATTGGGATCGACGATAAGTGGATGAGCGGCGACTTGTGTCGATGAACCCAATGCGCCCTTGGACTCAGCCACGAGATGAAAGAGCCCCACCGATCCAAGAACGATAATTTTATTTCCGGAGTTCAGTCTTACCTCGTCGATCCAGGAAACGGGACCGATTCCCCGCACCTTGACGGGAGTTGCCGCCCCTTTAGACCTGAATTCGTGAATGGCGTCCGCGAGCGTCGCGACCTCGCCGGAATGCAGAGGCGCAGACCTGTCGCTGAGTAGGAAAAAGTCGAGGTAGCCGTCGCTCTGGGTGGTTTGCGAGCAAAGGAAGTCCTCAGCGTCCGATTTCCAGTCGCATTGCAGTCCCGATCGCAGCATCTGACCCGAGTCCTGAGCCGTGCAGGCACCGCCTCCTTCGTTGTAGGCACAGTCGACGGTGGCCAGGGCTCGCGGCGTCTCACTCCGGAAGTCAAGCAGCACACTCGCTTCCGTCCAGTTCTGGGCGTTGGCTCCTCCCAGATTTTCACCGAACTTGATCACCAACAAAGGCACGCTGGGATCGGGCGTAGCCAGCGCGACGTCGGCAAAGCTGCACTGGCCGTCCTGCTCGAAACAGCCGGCTATGCGGCTCGAATCAAACGAGAGCGAGGTCGAGCTCTGGTGATTCGACGAACGGGCACTCTCGGTCGGCTCGACTTCCCACCACTTCGCTCGTCTAGCCTGAGGATCGTCTGCCTTTTCGGTTGTCTCAGCATAAATGTGGAGCCTTGCCGTGTTTCCTCTTCCGTCTTCCGGCAGCGTGGCGAACAGATAGATATTTACCAGGAGAGGTCCCCGCGCGGGAAAGCGAAACGTGGGACGTTCATAACCGGATCGCCCGGGAAGTCCCGCGACCGGCTTGATGCGCAGCGGCGGTTTCGTGTCTACGACCACTTCTACTGCACCCTCGGAACATGCGAACCGCGAGTGTTTATCGGAAGCGTCCTGAGAATGCACCGGGAGGGCACAAAGCAGTGCGAGCAACGTCACGGTTGCGGTACGCATATTTCAACCTCCCTACCCCTGCCAGACAAACGCGTCAAATACTCTCTTCGTATCAAAATTCAGGCGCCGGTAGAGCGCGACCGCGCGGGCGTTGGCCTCCGTCACCGTCAGCGACAGCAGAGAAAAGTTTCTCGCCAGCAGATTCGCCACATTGGCCGCCAGCAGCGACTCGCCAATTCCGCGCGAACGATACTCCGGCAGCACGCATACCTGCGTGACGTGGCCCACGTCCTTGCGCACGCGCGAGCACAGGATCAGTCCGATCAGGGTTTTCGCCTTGCGATCCAGCGCCACGAACGACGACTCCGCATCGAACACGCCGCATCCCGGGAAGCGCACAATATTATTGAGGAAGCGCAGCGATCCGCTGAGCGTGTGGTATTGGTCATTGATCTCGGCGTCGACATGTCCGCGATACGCCGCAGTAATCACCGCCGCCGAGGGCTGGTAGTAGCTGTCGGTCCACGGACGGATTTCAATTTCGGGATGCGTGGCGACCTTTTCGGAAGTTGCTTTCCCCAACGCCAACGTCATGAACAGGCGCGGGTGCCTCTGGAAGCCAGTCTCCATGAACGGGCGCGAAACCGCGTTGGCCTCATGCGCCAGCAGTTGCGCCTCCACGCGGTGAATTCCCGGCGACTGCTGCAGCGTCTCGATCACATGCGTCAGCAGCTTCAATTCGACTTCCCGCGCATTCGGCAACCGGCTGCCGTTAAGCACGTAGAGGTCGCCGATCACGCCCTTGCTGCCTTCGTACACAAAAAACGAATAGCCGAACACGCGCCCGCGATCGACCGCCGCATACCCTGGCAGAATTTTCGCATCGACATAGCGCAGAATCATCTCCGTCGAGCCCGAGTAATCCCACGACAGCAGGCTCGACCAGAGTTGCGCCTCGTCCTCGAGCAGCGGGCGCAAGTCCACCGAAGAAAAATGTCTGAGGTCGAGAATTTCCAAAGGGCTCCGGCAGCGGCTGCCGTCAAGAAACAGCGGCAAGTCTCGCGCAAAATTTCGAGTGTAGTTGGTTCGCCCCGCAGAGGCAAACGCCGCGAACACAGGGAAACAACAGCCAAAGATTGCGGAGAAAAAACAGTAGCTTTGCCTCATGCTTCGCTGTGATGCCGGTCACCGAGAAGACGCCTTCTCACCGTAATCCGCAATCGTCGCCAAATTCACAAAATCGTCTAACTCCATTTATCGCAGCATCTTACATCCTTCCTGCAGGAAAACTGCTGGTGCTTGTCCTCACTTCGTTCTGTGATGCTGGTCACACCGTCCCATCCCGCTTCCCCGCATAATCAAATCCTGCTGGATTGAATTTCCGGAGTGCTCGCTGCTCCTCAGCTGGGGGATCTCGTGGCAAAAGGACGTGTTTCGATCGTCGTTGAGCGCTGCAAGGCCTGTGGCTTTTGCGTGGAGTTCTGTCCCACGCACGTGCTCGCGCTCTCTTCCGCCTTCAACTCAAAGGGCTACCATCCACCGCACGTGGTGCATCCGGAAAAGTGCAGCGGTTGCGATCTCTGCGGCATGTATTGCCCGGACTTCGCCATCAATGGAACCAGAATTGCCCAAGAAAAGACTGCGCAAAATCAGGCTGAGCAAACTCAAGACAAAGTCGCGCAGGCGGCCGGAGGTGAGAAATGAAAGCGGATCCTCATGGAGTCCTGACCGGCACGCACTTTCTCGACGGCGACCACGCCTGTTGCGAAGGCGCATTGGCCGCCGGCGCGAGATTTGCCGCCGGATACCCCATCACACCCTCCACCGAAGTAGTCGAGCGCTTCGCCGCCCGCGTGCCCACGGTCGGCGGATGTTTCATCCAGATGGAAGATGAACTCGCCGCCTCGATCGCGCTGCAAGGCGGAGTCTGGGGCGGAGCCAAAGCGTTCACCGTAACCTCAGGCCCAGGCTTCTCACTGATGATGGAACACATCGGCTATGCCGCCATGACGGAAACACCCTGCGTGTTCGTCGACGTGCAGCGCGGCGGCCCGTCGACCGGACTGCCCACTCTTCCCGCGCAGGCCGATATGATGCAGGCGCGCTGGGGATCGCACGGCGACTACGACATCATTGCACTCTGCCCCAACTCTCCGCAGGAGTGTTTCGACCTCACGATCCAGGCGTTCAATTTCGCGGAAGAATTTCGCGTCCCGGTCATGTTCATGATGGACGAGGTCGTCGGGCACATGACGGAAAAAGTTGTGATCCCTCCCGCCGACCAGATCGAAGTCACCCCACGCAAGCATACTCACAAATCCGCTGAAGACTATCTGCCCTACGGCACCAACGGAGACATGGTCCCGGAGATGGCGCATGCCGGCGACGGCTACAACTTCCACGTCACCGGCCTCACCCACGACGAGCACGGCTATCCCAACATGACTCCGCAGGTGCAGGACAAGCTGGTGCGCCGCCTGCAGAACAAGATTCGTTCCGCTACCGATCGCATCTGCCTGTTCGAAGAAGACCATCTGGACGATGCCGATGTGGTCGTGGTCTCCTACGGCATCACCTCACGTGTTGCCCAGCGGGCGATTGATGCCGCTCGCGACAAAGGTCTGAAAGTCGGCAAGCTGCGCCTCATCACCGCCTGGCCCTTCCCCGAAAAAAAGATTGCCGAGCTGGCCGCGCACATCAAGGCATTCGTCGTCCCCGAACTCAATCTGGGGCAGATGGTGCACGAGGTCCAACGCGCCGCCAACGGTCAGGCGAAAACTTTCGCCGTATCGCACGCCGGTGGCGGAGTTCACAATCCTGACGAAATCCTCAACAAGATCGTGGAGGCAAGCCGATGCTGAACATCCTCGACAATAACCTCAACCACAATCACGACGACGAGCACGACGGCACCGTCAATCCCGTGGAGCGGTTCCTCCGCACCGACCGCATGCCCCACATCTGGTGCCCGGGATGCGGCATCGGCACCACGGTGAACTCGTTCGCCCATGCCCTGATCGATTCGAAGATTGATCTCGATCGCTGGCCCTGGTTTCCGGCATCGGCTGCACCGGGCGCGTCGCCGGTTATGTAAAGCTCGATTCGTTTCACACCACGCACGGGCGCGCTATCCCCTTCGCCACCGGACTGAAGCTAGCCAACCCCAAGCTCAATGTCGTGGTTTACTCCGGCGACGGCGATCTTTCCGCGATCGGCGGCAATCACCTCATCCACGCCGCGCGCCGCAACATCGATCTCAAAGTCATCTGCGTCAACAATCTGATCTACGCCATGACCGGCGGCCAGACCGCGCCCACCACGCCCGGCCACGCTACCACCGCGACCAACCCCTATGGCACGTTCGAGCCGGCCTTCAACCTGCCGCATCCTGGTCGAAGCTGCCGGCGCCGTTTACGTCGCACGCTGGACCACTTTCCACGTAAAGCAGCTGGCGCGCTCAATCAGCGAAGCCTTCCAGAAAAAAGGATTCTCCTTCATCGAAGTCATCTCGCCCTGCCCCACGCTTTACCAGCGCCGCAACAAGATGGGCGACGGCCTCGACACCATGAAGTATTACAAGGAGAAGAGCAAAGTGAAGCACGGCGCGCCCACCAGCGAAGTCGGCCTCACGCTGAACGGCGAAATCGCCGTCGGCAAGTTCGTCGACCGCGACCGCCCCGACTTATCAAACCATGATGCGCGCGCAATATGTCGAATCACTGGGCGATCGTTACCTCGGAGACGAGGTAGAAACGGAGTGCGTATGCGGCTAACGGAGATTCGCGTTGCAGGTTTCGGAGGCCAGGGCGTCATCCTCTCGGCCATACTCCTGGGCAAAGCAGCGTCGATTTACGAAAACGGTTTTGCCACCATGACCCAGAACTTTGGCCCGGAAGCGCGCGGCGGCGCCTGCAGCGCCCAGCTTATTCTGTCCGACGAACCGGTGCTCTATCCCTACGTCACCCGGCCCGACATCATGGTCGTCATGTCGCAGGAAGCCTACAACCGTTTCGCGCACGAACTGAAGCCGGAAGGCATGCTGATCATCGAAGAAGACCTGGTGCGCGTTTCCAATATCAATGCCAACAAAAAGGTCTACAGCATTCCCGCCACCCGCATCGCCGAAGAACTGGGCAAACGCATGGTGCTGAATTCCGTGATGGTGGGCTTCTTCACCGCGGTCACGAAACTTCTGACGGCCGACGCCGTCCGCAAAGCCGTCGCCGACTCCGTACCCCCAAGCTTCCGCGAACTGAACCTGAAAGCTTTCGAGCGCGGCTACGAGTACGGCAACACCGCGCTGGCCGCAGCCCCGCCCCGACAGGGACTGCAAGAGCTGGCATATTCGAGCGAGTAGAGAAACTGATCACCGCGCTTCCTGAGGGTTTGTCATCCTGAGCAAAGCGAAGGACCTCTGCACTCCTTGCGAGCACGGTCGCCTCAGACAACTGCACAGGCCCTTCGACCCGCAAAGAACGCGGTCTTGCACGAATCACGGCTTCACCCCCTCCGCCGACACCCAATAATAATCCACATCCTGCGGCGCATAATTCCCGAGAAACAGCACGCGTCGCCCCGCCGTCTTCATCGCGACATTCACCTTCCACGTCGAAGGAGCCACCAGCAAATGTTCCTCCGCCGGCACGGAGTCGCGCTCATAGCGCACCGCCGTCTGGTTGCGATAAAACGTGAGCCCGTACTCCATCTCGCGGGAAACGCCGTAGACCGCCAGCGGAAGCTGATGCGTCTCTACGCTGGCCAACTCAACCGCCAACGGCCGCGCCGACAGCGTCTGGTCAATCGAAACTGTTCCCAACTTCAACACCGCAGCCACCGACAACACTACCGGAATCAGAGTGACAAAGCGCAGCATGCGCAGCCCCAACCGGCTCGCGAGCGTCATCGCGATCGCGACGCAAAGCGCCATGGCCACCCCAAGCGCAATCAACAAGGGCCGCCCCGAAGACAGCCGGTGCAGCGTCACGAGATACGCAACCAACACCGCCGGAACCATCAGCCCCGCGGCCGCCAGCGCATGCAGCACGGCCAGCCACTTCGCGACCGGTTCGGCTTCCTCTTGCTCCTGCGCGAGATGACGCCGCAGATAATCCGCCAGCAGCACCGCTCCCGCCGGAACTGCCGGAAGAATATAGCCAGGAAGTTTCGACTGCGACAAAGAAAAGAAAAACATCGGCACAACCAGCCAGCAGCACGCGAATACTCTGAATTGCAATTCGAGATCGGGCTCGCCGGAAACCGATTTACGCTCCGCCCACCAGACTCGCACCGACTCAACGGACGCCACGATCACAAAGACCGTCCACGGAATTAGGGCAAGAGCCGTGACTGGCAGGTAAAACCAGAACGGCTGCCGGTGGTGATACAGGTCGCTGGAGAAGCGCGCCAGATTGTGCTGCAGAATGAACTCACGAAAGAATTGCGGGTTCCGCATCTGCACCGCGAAATACCACGGCAGAGCAATCGCACAAAACAACACGATGCCGGGCAGCCACAGTGTTCTTACGACGACGCGAAACTCGCGATTAGCCAGCGCGAAGACGACGATGACCCCCGCGGCCAGAAACGGCGCAACCGGCCCCTTGGCCAACATACCCAGCGCCATGCATATGTAAAACAGCGCCAGATAAATTTGCTTCCCGCTCTCTCGCCACGCCCACCACGCCAGCATCCCGACGCTGAACGCCGCAGCCAGCGCCATGTCCATCGAAGCAGCATGCGCGTAGCCGATCACTCCTGCGCAGGAAGCCGTAATGAGCGCCGCGTCCACTTCCACGCCGCGCCGAAATCGCCGAAAGAATAAATAAACGGCGATGACCAGCAAAGTCGCGTCCACCGCCGCCGGAATGCGCGCCGCCACGTCAGTGACCCCCAGCACGGAGTAAGCCAGCATCGCCTGCCAGTAATACAGCGGAGGCTTCTCCAGCCAGGCATGACCGCCGAGAGTTGGCGTAATCAGATCATGGCGATCGAGCATCTCGCGCGCCACCTGCGCGTACCGGGGCTCGTCCGCGCCGATCAGCCCGAATTGCCCCATGCCGTAGAAAAACAGAAACGCGCAGAAGCCAGCCAGCAACAAAACATCGGTGCGAGTGCGAGTGGTCATGGAAAGAAATTGCTGATTGTTGATTGCTGATTGTTGATTGAAAAACGCCAGACCGCCCGGCCCTTTGGACTCTTCAATCAGCAATCAACAATCAGCAATCAAAAATTGTGTTTTCTACTGTACGGAAGGCCCGCGGCGAAGCTGGAACAAAACCTGGCGCACGGCCTCGGCCAGCGGACCATCCACCGAACACCCGCTGGCGCACTCGTGTCCTCCGCCGCCAAAACTTTCAGCCACGTGGGCAACGTCCTGTTTGCCCTTGCTGCGCAGGCTCACGCGGTATCGCCCATCCGGCAACTCGCGGAAAAATGCCGCCACCTCGACCCCGCCAATGGAGAGAACGTAATTCACCAGTCCCTCGCAGTCTTCTTCGATCGCGCCGCAGCGTTCCATCTGCTTCTGCGTCACCCAGGCATAGGCCAGATGGTCTTCCGCCGTCAGACTGCGCAGCGCTTCCCCGAGCAGCCGAATCTTGGCGAGCGAGTGCGCAAAATAAATGCCGCGTGCGCAGTGTGCCGGATCCGCGCCCGCCAGCACCAGTTCGCGCGCCAGCGCGAACGTATTCTCATTCGTGCCTTGAAACATGAACGATCCAGTGTCCGTCATCAGCGCCGTATAAAGACAAGTCGCGATCTCGGCGGAAAATTTCACGCCCGCTTCCCGCGCCAGCCGAAACACCATTTCCGCAGTCGCCACCGCATGCGGATCAATCCAATTCACGTGGGCAAACGGACGTCCGCTCACAT
This sequence comes from uncultured Acidobacteriota bacterium, assembly GCA_963800405.1. Lineage (GTDB taxonomy): Bacteria > Acidobacteriota > Terriglobia > Terriglobales > Acidobacteriaceae > Sulfotelmatobacter. Next base: position 37,232 of record CAWDBW010000090.1, on the reverse strand, counting down.
GATGGTCGATGCTGATCAGAAACCGGTTCTCCAGTCCTTCGAGCCGCGTACGGTGAATGCTGTCACATTCCAGAATAATCGCGGAATCGTAACTGCCTACCACCTGGCTCGCCTGCACCACCTGGTCGGCAAACGGCAGCGAACGGTAAATTCGCGGGACGCCGTCGTGCAACACAACGTCGGCGTGCTTGCCCATCGCGCGCAGCACCTGGCAGCAGGCCAGCGCCGATCCCACGGCATCGCCATCAGGACGGGCGTGCGAGGTCAGCACGAATCGCTCATGCTGTCCGATCTGCCGGAGCACGTCCTCGAGCACGTCGCTATGCCTTTTTTCCACCGGGTTCCTTGCCCGCCTTGTTTTTCTTTCTCTTCTTCGCCCGCGCTAGCAATTCTTCCACTCGCGCCTTTTCCTGCTCCGCGCGGTCCAGCCGGAAATACAATTCCGGAGCGCGTCTCAGATGCAAGCGCTCCACCAGTTCGTGCCGAATGTATTCCCGCGCCGCTTCCAGTCCTTCCAGGCTTTCATCGGCATCCGCATCGTCGCCTTCCACGTTCACCCAAACCTGCGCCGACCGCCCGTCATCGGCAATATGCACGGCCGTCACGCTCACCAGCCCAATTCGAGGATCGGCCAGTTCGCCTTCCACCAGCGTTTCAATCTCCTCGCGCAGAGCCTCACCCACCCGCCCGCGATGATATTTCAACCCGCGCTTCTCCACGACCCAGCACCTCAGGGAAAACCAACGAGAATAACAGAAAACCGGCCGCAAGTGTGCGACCGCGGAGCCTTATTGTCGCCCGCCTTCGTGGCGAGAGATAAGTACGGAGGTAACAATGTGTTAGGGTGTAAGACTCGTGTGGAGACGGGCGCCTCGCCCGTCCCGCCTGGGCGAAGCCCGGCGCCCCCGGAACACAGGGTCGAAATCCTACAAGAATTCCACGAACGAGTCCGCGATCTCCGCCCCGTGGTTGTTGGCGATGCGCGTAGCCGCGCGCTCCACGTTCTTCATCAGGCCGTCGAGATAGTCGCGGGAATTAGAAATACTCACCACGCCGACGGTGGCGCGGTTCCACAATTCCGCCGCATCGAGTTCGGCAACCGACACGTTGAAGCTGGTGCGCAGCCGGTCCTTCAAGCTACGGACGACCTGCCGCCGATCCTTGATCGACTGCGCGGCTTCGATGTGGAGTTCGAGGGTGAGAAAAGCGATCATGCGGTCGTTGGCCGCTAGTCGTTAGTCGCTGGTAAAAACCGCCACGGCGAACGGCTAACGACGGTTCTTACGCCATGGCTTCGGCCGCGATCTTCTCGGTGGCAAACGCTTCGATTACATCGCGCGCCTTGATGTCGCCGTAGTTCGCGATCGAGATGCCGCACTCCATACCGTTGGTGACTTCCTTGGCATCATCCTTGAAGCGGCGCAGCGATCCCACCTTGCCCTTGAACACGACCACGCCGTCGCGCAGCAGGCGCACTTCGGAGTTGTTCTTGATCACGCCGTCGGTCACGCGGCAACCGGCCACCGTCCCGACCTTCGGGATACGGAAGACTTCCAGCACCTCGGCGCGGCCCTGGTAAGTTTCTTTGATGGTCGGTTCCAGCAGGCCGGTCATGGCGCGTTTGATCTCGTCCTGCAATTCGTAAATGATCGAGTGCAGCCGGATGTCGACTTCTTCCTGTTCCGCCAGTTCCTGCGCCTTGCGCTCCGGCCGCACGTTGAAGCCGATAATGATTGCATTCGACGCGGACGCCAGCAGCACGTCGGTTTCCGTGATCGCTCCCACGCCCGAACGCAGCAACCGCAACCGGACCTTCTCGTTCGAAAGCCTCGAAAGTAAATCGCTGAGCACTTCGACCGATCCCTGCACATCACCCTTCAGAATGATGTTCAGTTCCTTGGTGCCGGCCGTCTTGATCTGCTCCGCCAGCCCTTCCAGCGACACGCGCGAACTCTTGGCCAGCGCGGCTTCGCGGGCTTTCTGCTCACGATATTCGGAAATGCCGCGCGCCTTGTCGCGGTCGGCAACCACCACAAACTGATCTCCCGCCTGCGGCAAACCTTCCATGCCCAGAATTTCAACCGGCGTCGACGGCGGAGCGGACGCGAGCGCTGCCCCGCGATCGTCGAACATGGCGCGGATTTTTCCGTACACGTTGCCCACGACGAAGTTATCGCCGGCAATAAGCGTGCCGTTCTGCACCAGCACCGTGGCCACAGGTCCGCGGCCGCGATCGAGCTTCGCTTCCAGCACGACGCCAGTCGCGGCGCGCTCCGGAGTCGCCTTCAGTTCCGCCAGATCCGCCACCAGGCAAATCATTTCCATCAGCAGGTTCAGATTCGTTTTCTTCTTCGCCGAGACGTCGACGAACACCGTCTTGCCGCCCCACTCTTCCGGCACCAGGCCGCGGTCGGCTAGTTGTTTCTTGACCCGGTCGGGCAATGCGTCGGGCTTGTCGATCTTGTTCACGGCGACGATGATCGGCACTTCGGCGGCGTGCGCGTGATCGATGGCCTCGATGGTCTGCGGCATGACTCCATCGTCCGCGGCCACAACCAGCACAACGATGTCAGTGGCCTTCGCGCCGCGCGACCGCATGCGGGTAAACGCTTCGTGACCCGGCGTGTCGAGGAAAACAATCTCGCGCCCGTACGCGGGAGATTCCTTGTCGGTGATGCGCACCTTGTAAGCGCCGATGTGCTGCGTGATGCCACCGGCCTCGCCTTCGGCCACGCTGGTGAGCCGAATCGAATCGAGCAGCGTAGTCTTGCCGTGGTCAACGTGCCCCATGATCGTGACCACCGGCGGGCGCGGCGTGACCTCAACCGCAGACTCTTCCCCACTACTCGCCGCAGCCGCGTCAATATCTTTCGAGGCCTGCTCTTCGAACGTAATCACGTTCGTTTCCGCTCCGAAGAAGCGCGCCATTTCACTCGCGAGTTCGGCATCGAGCGTCTGGTTGACCGTGGCGAAAACGCCGCGACCCAGCAGGCGCGAGATCAAGTCTTTCACGCGAATGTCCAGCTTCTCCGCCAGATCCTTTACGCTGATGCCTTCCGTGATCGTGATGTTGCGCGTGATCGGCATCGGCTCGTTCGACACCACCATGCGCGGAGGCGGTGTGTAGCCCTTCATCGGGCCTTCTTTTACGCCGCGCGGAACATAGCGCTGGCCGGGCCGGCGCGCCGGAGCTCCCGGACGAGCACCAGGACGAGCTGGTCCCGGAGGCGGCAGCCCCGGTCCAACACCCAGCGGACGCGCACCAGCCGGAGCCGTACGCGTGGGATGCATGGGACGGCGTTCACCCGGACGCAGCGGACGTGGCGGACCTCCGCCCGGCGTCATGGGACGTGGGCGCTGGAAAATTGGCTGACCCGGCACTGGACGCCCTGGCGCAGGACGCATCGTCCCGGCAGGCGATCCAGTCGGAGCAATCGAAGCCACGGGCGCGACCGGACGCGGAGGCGGAGCTTTGTAAACCGGACGCGGTCCAGTCTGCGGAACAATCATGCGCGGCGCCGGAGGCTGCGGCGGACCCGCAACCACAGGTGGTGCAGGTGGACGCGGCGCAGCCACGGAAGGCTGAGGCGAAGCAGACGCTGGAATCGCAGGCACAACCGTCGCTGGAGGCGCCACCACGGCCGCCGGCGGCGGTGTGGCCCGCGGCGGGGCAACTACCGGAGCTGCCGTTGACGCCGCAATCGGCGGCGCGGTTGGAGTCGCAGTCACAACCGGCTTTTCCGCCACCGGAGCGACCACTGCCGGCCTCGCCGCCGGCGCAGGCGGTTGCGGAACCGGAGTTGCTGTTGCGGCCGCTGGAATCGGGGGTGCAACCGGAGGCGGGGTTGGCCGGGCCACCGGCGGCGCAATCACTGGCCTGGCCACAACCGCTGGCGGAGCAACTGCGCGCGGCTGCGGCGCTTCCGCTTCCTTCTTCTGCGTGATTGCTTTCAGCACGTCTCCCGGCCGGGAGATGTGGGACAAATCGATCTTGGTCTTGATTTCGTCGTCGCCGCGCAGCGGGCGGGCCGCCCGCGCCGACGGCGCCTGCGCTTCGGACGAGCCGCGGAGATATACCCGCACTTTTTCCGCTTCATGCTCCTCGAGCGAACTGGAATGGGTCTTCTTCTCCGTCACCCCGACGAGCGGTAGCGTGTCGAGGATGGCTTTGCTTTTAACTTCCAGCTCCCTGGCGAGATCGTTGATTCGAACCTTACTCATCCGGCCTTTCTTGTACTCCGCGTTGTGCTAGGTCTTCATCGCAGCCTCACGGAGTCAGCGTCCTGCACCGGCACGCCATCACAGATGTCCGCGCGTGTCCTCGGTGGCACAACATGACTATTCGGTTGTTTCCGGAGCGGAGCCATCTTTCGGCTCGTGCTCTTCGTTTTCTACGTTTTCTTGCGGAGCGTTGTCTTCCGAGGTGGCTTCGGCATGCCCCACCGCCTCAGCAGCGGCCACCGGTTCACCTTCCGCGGCAACTTCACCCGCGATCCCTTCGCCCTCGGCCACTTCCGCAGGTTCCGGCGCAGTCTCTTCGGTAACAGCCTCACCTTCGACGATCGCGCCCTCGGCAGATATCTCGCCCTCGGCCGTTACCGCCTCACCTTGCTCCAGACTCGCGAAGTAATTATTGACCGCGAGACTGATTTTTTCCACCGTTTTAGGCCCGATGCCCTCGATGGCCTCCAGTTGCTCCGGCGTCATATCGGCCAGCGCTTCGACGGTCGTAATGCCGGCCGCGCTGAGCTTTTCTACCAGCCCTTCGCCCAGGCCAGTTACGCTTTCCAGCGGAGTGGTTGCCTGCGGGGCCATCGCGGCCATCTGCAGCTCAACCTCCTGCCGCTTCTCTTCCTCGCTCTTGATGTCGATCTTCCATCCCAGCAGCTTGGCCGCCAGGCGCACGTTCTGCCCCTTCTTGCCGATCGCCAGCGAAAGCTGGCTGTCATCGACCACCACCTCGAGATGCTTGTCGCCGCTGTCGACGATCGTCACGCGGCTCACCTTCGCCGGCTGCAGCGCTTTCTCGGCGAACGTCACCGCATCTTCGTGATACTCGATGATGTCGATCTTCTCCCCGCGCAGCTCGCGGATGATCGACTGCACCCGCATCCCCTTCATGCCCACGCAAGCGCCCACCGCGTCCACGTCTTTATCCTTCGACATGACCGCGATCTTGGTTCGCTCGCCGGCCTCGCGCGCAATCGCCCGGATCACCACCGTGCCGTCATAAATTTCCGGAACTTCCGTCTGGAACAAATGCTGCACCAGCTCCGGCGCGGCCCGCGAAACCACCACTCCCGGACCCTTCGCCGCTCGTTCCACACGCGCAATCACCACTCGCACCCGCTCGCCGATGGCAAACGATTCCAGCCGCGATTGTTCCTTGCGCGGCATGCGCGCTTCCGCCTTGCCAATATCGAAAATCACATCCGGACCTTCCACGCGCTTCACCGTCGCGTTCACAATCTCCGCCACGCGCCCGATGTACTCGTTGTAAACCGTGTCGCGTTCCGCTTCGCGCACCTTCTGGAAAATCACCTGCTTCGCCAGTTGCGCCGCGATGCGTCCCAGAATTCCTTCCGTCACTTTCGGAATCAGCAGCTCCCCGCCGACTTCCAGCGCCGGATCGACCTTGCGCGCATCTTCTACGGTGATCTGCAGGTTCGGATCTTCCACCTGCTCGGGCGTTTCCACCACGGTCTTCACCGCGAAGGCGTTGATCTTGCCGGTGTCCTTGTCGAGTTTGGCCCGCAGATTTTCCTGCGACTTGTAGTACTTGCGCGTGGCCATGACAATGGCGTCTTCCACCGCGCTGACCACAATCTGCGGATCAATCCCTTTTTCCCGGCTGAGTGCGTCGATCGTGTTGTAGAGCTCGCTTGCCATAAGAAAACCATTTAGTAATTGAGAAATTTAGTAATTGAGAAATTGGAAAACCAACTCACGATTTTCAATTTCTCAATTACTAAATTTCACAATTACTCAATCTCTCTAGATTTCCGGCACCAAATTCGCCTTCTCCACGTTGGCGAACTCGATTTCAATTTTCTCGCCCGCCGCCGCGCCCATCTTCTTGCGCGACTTGTGGCTGGCCACGCTCAAATCCAGCGTCAACCGCCCGTCGTTAAAACTCTCCAGCCGTCCTTCAAAATGCCGATTGCCCTCCACCGGCTGTCGCGTCGTCAACTTCATGCGGCTGCCCGTGAAGCGCGTAAAATCCGCGGCCTTCGTCAGCCTCCGGTCCAGCCCCGGCGACGAAACTTCCAGCGTGTACGACCCCGGCATCACATCCTCGACATCGAGGATCGTGCCAAACTCGCGGCTGAAATTCGCGCAGTCTTCGTGCGTCACCCCGGCCAGCGGATCCGTCCCCGCCGCGGGTTTATCTAGAAACACCCGCAGCATGCGCGCCTTGCCTCCGCCCAGAAACTCGACTTCGACAATTTCGAGCCCGCTTGAGGCCGCCACCCGCTCCGCGATTTCCCGCACACGTTCAACGTCAAGTGCCATGAATCAAATAGCTTACGGGCGATGGCGGCAACCACCGAGGGCTCCAACTAAAAAGTGGGCTTGCGCCCACTGGTGTGCTTCGCCAAATGCCGGTATTACACAACAGTTCTCAGTTCCTTAATATACGCCCCCGGAGGGTAAAAAGACAAACCGCAGAACCGGGTCGAAGCTTGAGATCGAACTCAACTTGTGAAAAGCTCCCTACAGAAATTTAAGGGTGGAGAACGCAGTCCATTCTTGACATCAGTCGCAAGAGGTCTAGAATGTAGAACCTTCAACCATGGGGCGCTGCAAAATGAAAACTGCTTTTGGGATCGGGTTGGCCGTTCTCTTCTCAATCTCTCTCTCCCTCGCTCAGACGGGAACGACTTCCGTGCGCGGAAGCGTGGTCGACAAAACCGGTGCGGCGATTGTCGGTGCCAAGGTAACCATCAGCAACACCGGCCAGGCGCTGCAACGCGGCGCGCAGACCAATGGCTCGGGCGACTACAGCTTGCTGGCCTTGCCTCCGGGGACCTACAACCTGACGGTGGAAAAAGCGGGCTTCAAGACGTTCGAGCGTACTGACCTGGTTCTGCCCGTCGATGTGGTCGTGACCAGCAACGTGACCCTCGAGATTGGGACCACGGCAGAAAAGGTTGAAGTCTCATCCGAAGAGGTTACCGTGAATACCAGCGACGCTTCGCTGGGAAATGCTTTCAGTGAAGTCCAGGTCAAGGAACTTCCCCTCGAAAGCCGCAACGTTCCCGACCTGCTCAGCCTGCAGGCGGGCGTGCTGTATACCGGCAACAGCACGGATATTAACAACCAGGTCGATACGCGCAGCGGGGCGGTCAACGGAGCGCGCAGCGATCAAAGCAACCTCACCGTCGATGGCATTCCGTCGAATGATAAGGGAGGAACTGCGTTCACCTCCGTGTTGCCGGTGACTCTGGATTCGGTGCAGGAGTTCCGCGTAACGACGACGAACTATGGCGCGGACCAGGGAGTTTCTTCCGCCGCGCAGGTAGCGCTGGTTACCAAGAGTGGAACAAACTTTTTTCACGGTTCGGTGTATGAGTACAACCGGAACTCATTTTTCAGCGCCAACGACTATTTCATCAAGCAATCGCAAATTGTGAGCGACTTGCCCAACAAGCCGCTGCAGTTGAACCGCAACATTTTCGGCGTCTCTGCGGGCGGGCCGATTTTGAAAGACCGCTTTTACTTCTTTCTGAACTTTGAAGGCTACCGTGACGCCGAAGCCGCCAGCGCGGAGCGGATCGTGCCGACCGCGGCTTTGCGCAACGGCGTCGTGCAGTATTACTGCCTGAACGGCGACACGACGGCGTGTCCGGGCGGCGCCGTCACCGTGAATGGCGCCACTTACACCGCGCAACCGGGCTACATGATTCTTTCCCCGACGCAGATCACGCAGATGGACAGCACCAGCTTCGGCCCGCACGGAGCTGATCCGGCGGTGGTACAGTATATGAGCGGTTATCCCTTACCCAATGACACCAGCGTGGGCGATGGCCTGAACACGGCCGGATACCGGTTCCGGGCATCAACCCATACCAAGAAGAACTGGTACATCTCCAAACTCGATTACAACCTGACACAGGATGGAAAACACCGCGTGTCTTTGAGCGGCGCGCTTTCCAATGACAATGATGCGGGCGCACCTTTCCTTCCGGGTACCGCGCCGGAAAGCACCACAGTTTTCTTCAATAAAGGCCTGATCGCGAGCTACACGGCGGTTTTGTCGTCGACTCTGCTCAATAATTTCCATTATGGGTTCGTCCGCGAAAGTTGGGGAGTAGTTGGCGATTCGGACCAGCCGTGGAATTATCTGGTGTTTGATCAGGGCGTCACGCGGTCGCAGGCCTTCCAGCGCCCGATCCACAATTTCACCGACGATGTGTCGTGGGTCCACGGGAAGCACACCTGGCAATTCGGCATGCAGATGGCGTTTCTGCGCGATCCGGAGAGCAATCTGAACAATTCTTTCAGTGTCGGCGTAGCCAATCCGAACTGGTTCGTAAACTCCGGACTGTCTGGGCCTACTAGCACCGATCCCTTGAGTCCTTCGATCAACGGCTACGCTGCCGTCGACACCTCCTTTACCAGCAACTACGACAATGCCGTGACCAGCCTTCTGGGCATGATTCCGTTGGGAGACGCGGTTTACAACTACACCCGCAGCGGCGCAACTTTGGCCCAGGGTGCGCCGGTGACGCGGCGATTTGGGGAAGATTCCTACGAGATGTATGCGCAGGATTCGTGGAAGGTAAAACCGAACCTAACCCTCACGCTGGGCCTGCGGTACTCGCTGTTTTCGCCACCGTGGGAAACGCACGGCCTGCAGGTAGGCACGAACGTCAATCTGGGCGACTGGTTCAAAGCGCGGCAATTGGGCATGTACCAGGGCACTCCTTCCAGCGCGCAACCGCTGATTTCCTACGACTGGTCGGGGCCTGCGAACGGCAAGCCCGGCTATTACGGCTGGGACACCAAGGATTTTGGCCCGCGGCTGGCCTTTGCCTGGTCGCCCAGTTTTTCGGACGGCATGCTGGGCAAGATTTTCGGCGGCCCGGGACACAGCAGTATTCGCGGCGGGTTCGGCATGGTTTACGACCGCGTGGGAGAAAGTTTAGTGGATACGTTCGACCAGAACGGAAGCTTCGGCCTGGCCACGCAGTTGAACAATCCTTCGGCGTTTGAGACCTCCCAGACCGCCCCGCGGCTGACCGGCCTCAATGTAATTCCCCAGAACGACTACAACACTCCGCCGCAGCCCATCCTCGAACCCGCGCCTGCCGGCGGATTTCCTCAGCAATATCCGGTGGGGCTGGGTGCAATTGCCTGGGGTCTTGACCCGAATCTGAAGACGCCATACTCCTACACGATGGATTTCGCGGTCAGCCGCGAACTAAGCTCGAACTTCACTCTGGATGTGGCATACGTGGGAAGGTTGTCGCACCGGCTGCTGGCCCAGGACGATCTGGCGATGCCGCTCGACATTTATGACCAGAAGTCGGGCCTGGACTACTTCGCGGCGGAAAAGGCGCTGGCCAAGGTCTTCCGGCCACAGATCGTCGCGGGCACGACGCAGATCACGCAGGGATTCAGTCCCAGTCAGGTTCCAGCCAACGTGCAGCAGTTCTGGACCGATCAGATTCAGCCGCTGGTCGCCGGTGGGGCGTACACGTTGAGCGGTTGCACGGGAGGGCAGACGCTGCCGACGCAGAGTCCAGTCACGTTTGCCTTTGACACGTTCTGCAGCACCGCTTTCAATGATTCGCTGGCCTTGTATGTGCTGGATTATTACGGATATTCGGACTACAACATCCCGACCCAGACCTACTTCACGTCCGGCGGTCAGTACTCCTACTACTCGCCGCAGTTCAGCTCGCTCTTTGCCTGGCGCTCGGTCGCGTGGTCGAACTACAATGCGGCCCAGTTCACGCTGCGGCATCGCATGTCGCACGGCGTTCAGTTTGATCTGAACTACACCTACTCCAAAGCTTTGGACATTTCCTCCGACGCGGAGCGTGTGGGGCCGGCCAGCACTGGCAGCTTCCTGGGCCTGAATAACAACATCATCAATGCCTGGAACCCGCGGGCGCAGTACGGTCCGGCATCGTTTGACGCGACGCATCAGATGAACTCCAACTGGATCGTGCAGCTTCCGTTTGGCCGCGGGAAGATGCTGGCGAAAAACTCCAATCGCGCCGTGGATGCGGTGATTGGAGGATGGCAAGTTTCCGGGCTGTTCCGCTGGACCAGCGGTTTCCCGGTCACCGTCGACAATGGCGTTACCAACTTCCCCACCAACTTCGAAATGGAAGGCAACGCCGATCAGATCGCGCCGGTGCATTCGGGCAAGTACATCTTCAATGGTGTTCCCAACATTTTTTCCAACGGACCCGCCGCCATCAGTTCCTTTGCCCCGGCCTATGCGGGCGAATCGGGGCAGCGCAACGAGATTCGAGGCGCCGGGTACTTCGGCATCGATCTCGGCGTGTCGAAGCGCTGGCTCATGCCGTGGACGGACAAGCAGAGCGTGCAGTTCCGCTGGGAGGCGTTCAACCTGACGAACACACCGATTTTCGATGTGCAGTCGGCGCTGCTGAGTCAATCGCTGGGCCTGACCAGCGGCGGAAACTTCGGTAATTATTCACAATTGCTGAACAAGCCGCGCATTATGCAATTCGCCCTGCGGTACGAGTTCTAACGCGAAGCAACCTTGAGCCCGTCGGTCGCGTACCGAACCGGCGCGGAAAGTTGGGGAGGACGCGACCCGATCGTCGCTAAATTGGAAGTCGTGAGCACCGCTATGGACACTATCAACAATTGGTACAAGGTAACCATGAATGCCGGGGAGTACAAAGCCAAGCGGGTGGCGCTGGAGGATAGTTTCGAGACTCTGTTTGAGCAGCACGGTTCCCCCGACGGGGCCGCTCTCTTCTCGCGCAGAGACGAAAAATCGGCCACCTGGGAGTATTATTTTACGCCCGAGGCAATGACCTTTTCGCTGGATCTAATCAAAGAATATGCCTGGGGCAAAGAGTATGCCTGGGGCCAAGCCTGTCCCGCTCCGCCTGCAACCATGAAGAATCTGTCCTTCTGTGAGGGCAACCTGGGCAAGTATGCCCACCTGGTGCAGTCGTCGTAGCCAAGACATATAAGATTGTCGCGGCTTGTTCCGAAATCGGATCTCTACCGAAAGTCGAAGTCAAGTTAAGAAGAGTTATGTTTGTGCCTATATGCCTGACTGGGTTTTCTACCGTGACGACAAGCTAACCGAAGCTGAAGTCATGCCGCGATTGGTCGCGGACTTTCCACGCTTTCGTCCCCGATGGGAAAAGCATCTCGAATTTTGGAAAGGAGAACCCGCAGGAAGCTACAACGACATTGCTGAGTTCGCTCGTTTCGTCGTGGAGGATCTCTACCCAAGTGGCCACTCCGCAGACCTGCAACGTGCATTCGATCTGATGGAACATTGGCTCGTGAATGGAAACCAGAAGCTGCGTGAACTAATTGCAATCGGATTTCTTGAGGATGTTCAGAATGTGGCGTCGTGGCAGGCGTTTGGAAAGGCAGCGTTCATTCCGTTTCTCGGGCCGCAATCTCGTCAGGAGTGGAATGAAATTGAGAAGATCTGGGCTGATAAAACAAGTGTGATGGAAGTGGTCCGGAACGAACTGAAGAAGCGCAAGTAGCGACGCTACAAGGTTGGCCAGCGCCAGTAGAGCCGTAGTTGGCGAAATATGTCGATAGCACTCATCCGTAGCAGGCCTCCCATTTGCCTCAATCCCCCGCCCTCTCTAGAATGAAGAATCCCCCCTGCGGCTGGGGAATGCCCGAGAAAAGTTCCTGAAAAATATATGATCCATTTTCCCGTTCCTGAGGCTCTTACTTTCGATGACGTCCTGCTGCTGCCCGCCCGCTCTGACGTCATTCCCGCGCAGGCTGGCACGCAGACGCAACTCACGCGGACCATCAGCCTGAACATTCCCATCGTGAGCGCCGCCATGGACACCGTCACCGAATCGCACATGGCCATCGCGCTCGCGCAGCAGGGCGGCCTCGGCATCATTCACCGCAACCTCTCGATCGAGCAGCAGGCCAACGAAGTCGACAAGGTGAAGCGCTCGGAAAGCGGCATGATCGTCGATCCCGTCACCATGGCGCCCACGGACCGGGTCAGCGACGCGCTCGAAGTCATGCGCAAGTACAAAATTTCCGGCGTGCCCATCACCGAGCACGGGAAACTGGTCGGCATCCTCACCAACCGCGACCTGCGTTTTGAAACCCGCTTCGACATTCCCATCGACAAAGTGATGACCAAGAAAAATCTCATCACCGTGCCCGTGGGCACCACGCTGGAAGAAGCGGAAAAGATTCTGCACCAGCACCGCGTCGAAAAACTTCTCGTGGTCGACGACAAGTACAACCTGAAGGGCCTGATCACGGTCAAGGACATCCAAAAGAAACTGAAGTATCCCAACGCCGCCAAAGATTCCCAGGGCCGCCTGCGCGTAGGTGCGGCCATCGGCGCCACCGGAGATTTTCTCGAACGCGCGCAGGAACTGGCCGAAGCCAAAGTCGACGTGCTGGCCATCGACAGTGCGCACGGTCATTCCACGAAAGTTCTCGACGCCGTGAAGCTGGTGAAATCGAAACTGCCCCACATCGATCTGCTGGCCGGCAACGTGGCCACATTCGACGGCGCTTGCGAACTCACGCGCGCCGGCGCCGACGGCATTAAAGTCGGCATCGGCCCGGGATCGATTTGCACCACGCGCGTCGTCACCGGCGCCGGCGTGCCGCAAATCACCGCCATTGCCGAAGCCTACCGCGCCACCAAAGATTCCGGCGTTCCCATCATCGCCGACGGCGGCATCAAGTATTCTGGCGACGTCACCAAGGCGCTGGCCGCGGGCGCAAGCGCCGTCATGATCGGATCACTCTTCGCCGGCACCGACGAAAGTCCCGGCGAGCTGATTCTGTATCAAGGCCGCTCCTTCAAATCGTATCGCGGCATGGGCTCGATCGGCGCCATGGCTCAAGGGTCGAGCGAACGCTACTTCCAGAGCACCGAGGGCGATTCATCCGCGTCCATCTCTGCCTCCGACGGCGATTCCAACCGCCTGGCCAAGCTCGTCCCCGAAGGCATTGAAGGCCGCGTTCCCTACCGCGGCTCGGTCGCCATGATCGTTCATCAGATGGTCGGCGGATTGAAATCCGGCATGGGTTACTGCGGCTGCGCCACCATTCCCGAACTGCTGCAGAAAACGCGCTTCATCCGCATCAGCGGCGCTGGCCTCCGCGAAAGCCACGTCCACGACGTCATGATCACCCGCGAGGCCCCCAACTATGCCATCGAGTAAGGTGGTGATCCGCCGCGGACCATACTCAAATGTGGGTGCCCCATCCTTCGCGTTCTTTGCGAAGGGTGGGAATTTCCGAAGTGCGGGCGCCGCGATCGCGTGAGCCACGACCGTCACCAGCTTCTGAAAGTTTGGATCGCCGCCATCCTGTGGCTGATCGTCATCGCCATCGAGTCGACAGCCCTGGCATCAGCCAACAACACCAGCCGCCTCCTCTATCCCCTCCTCCATTTCCTGTTCGGCATGGATTGGGAGCACTTCGAACCCCTGCACTTTTTTCTGCGCAAGGGAGGCCACGTCTTCGGCTACGGCCTGCTGAGCATCCTGTTTTTTCGCGCGTGGCGGGAGACCCTGCCTGCGCTGGGAGATCCCAAGTGGACGTGGCGCTGGGCGAATATTTCCGTGCTGGGAACCGCCTTGGTGGCCAGCCTCGACGAGTGGCACCAGAGCTTCATCCCGACGCGAACCGGGACCGTCCGCGACGTGGTCCTCGACACTTGCGCCGGCATCGGGGCACAGATTCTGGTATGCCTGTGGATGACGTGGCGCTCCCGTCGAAGCCTGTCATCCTGAAAGCCGCGCCGTGCGCGGGCCCGAGGACCTGTGCAACGCCCTTGAACTGCAGAGGTCCTTAGCCTCGCTCCGGATGACAGCGCAATCATTTCTGAGCCTTCCGGCCGTCACGGTCGGGGTTGAGCAACAGCAGTACTGCAGAAACTGCCGCCAGCCCAGCGGAAAAATAAAACGGCACTCCGGCGCCGTAGAGTTTCCATAACTCTCCCGTGATTAAACTGGCCGCAAGTGTGGCCACGCTGGTCACAAAGAAATACACGCCCAGCGCCCGCCCGCGCACGTCTGACCCCACGGTCTCGACCACCAGAGCCTTCAGTACCGGTTGCGTCAGGGCATAGTACAAACCGTAGACGGCCATCGTGATCCAGATGGCGAGCGTGGAGGGCGCCCGCCCGAACACGAAATACACGGCCGCAAAAATAAAATACCCGGCAGCCGCAATACCGCGCCGCGAGAAATGATCGCTGCACCATCCCGCTGGCCAGGACCCAAGGGTGTAAGTCAAATTGAAGACCAGCCCCAGCAACGGCGCCAGCGCCACCGGGATGCCTACGTTCTGCGCCCGCATCACCAGAAACATGTCACTGGAATTTCCCAACGAGAATAAACTCACGGCAATCAGAACCACGTAGAACGATCCCGGCAGTGCCGTGATAGGGACTCTAGGAGTCTGGGAGCCATCAGCCGGGTGCCCCATGTCTCGCGTTTTTTGCGAGACGTGGGGGTTTCGCGTCTCGCGGATGCCGATCAGCGCCACCATCACGCACAGCGCGCCGGGAATCGCAGCCGCCCAGAACACGCTGCGAATTCCGTAATGCGCCAGCAGCACCAGCGCGGCCAGCGGCCCGGCAATCGCGCCCGCGGAGTCCATCGACTGAATCAACCCATACGCCGATCCCAACCGCTCCTTCGGCACCGACTCCGCGACCATCACATCGCGCGGCGCGCCGCGCACTCCCTTGGCCAGCCGATCCGTGAAGCGAATCAGCAGAATCTGCCACCACGCGCTCACCACCGCAAGCAGAGGCTTCACCGCATTGGCGACGAAATATCCCGCCACCACCAGCGGCTTGCGGCGGTCGATGCGGTCGGCGAGATATCCCGAGAAAAGTTTGGCGAACGACGCGACGCTCTCGGCCAGGCCCTCAATCAATCCCAACTGCGCCGGCCCCGCCCCCAGCGACACCAGAAATGCGGGCAGCACCCAGTACGCCATTTCCGAAGCCGTGTCGTTTAAAAACGACGTGGCCCCGAACACGTAAACGTTGCGCGCAGAAGATGGCTGCCGCTCAGGGGAACGCGTGGACATAAAAGAGTTTTACCACGGAGGCGCGGGCGCAGGGAGAGAGACCAGGAGAATCTCAGCAGAAAGGAAGCAACCAACTCAACCGACGGTCGGTCTTGATATTCGCATTGCCAAGCTAAAAGCTAAGAGCCAAAAGCTAAGAGCTGCTTTTTCAGTACATCGCGTCGTATTTGGTCACGACCCACTCGCCACCCTTGTTCTCCAGCGTGACCGTGAATAGGTCCTGATCGATTCCCGCCTGGGTCGGGCCGGCGTTGCTGGGCCGCTTGCCCCGATAGTGCAGGACGATCAGCGGCGGCGCTTCTTCCCAGTCCACCAGTTGCCAGGACAGCAGCGGGTGATCGGCCTCAGACTTGCAGATGTAGCGGGCGTATTTCTTGTGGTAGTCGTGCTCCCACTTGGAAAGCAGCTCATCGCAGTGGCCGTCGCGCAGCTCGCGCAGAAACTTGTTGGCAGCCTTCTCGGTGGAGCGGTCGCGCAACGGATTCATTTCGATGCTGACGGGCAGCCCGGTCAGCGGATCGTGATCCTCCGAGCGCGCCAGCACGGGCCCCTGATTGCTCAGCCACCACAGGTAGCCGACAAAAACTCCCACAATCAGAACTCCGGTGCCGGCAGCAATGCCGATCTGTGTGCGCGTGAATGCCATTAAATGAAGTCTAGGGAATGGTAGGAAGCGGCCGCAAGATTACCAGTGGGAGGGCACGGGAGGACATGTACCGCCGCGTCAGGTGAGGGAGATTAGCGGTCGGGAGAAATCGACCAGGAACGCTCTTGAATACAGGGCCAGCTCTTGCGAATCCGCTCAGAAGCCTATAATTTGGCGAGCTAGCGTGCGAACCAATCCAGCCGGAGAAGTAATGATGCTGAAATTAATCCTTTTCTTTTTATGCGCACCGACAGTCTTCGCGCAAACCAAGTTACTCAGCGTGACCGCGACTCTACCGGTCGGAGTCGCACGTGAAAACGTGCGCCTTGTAGTCTTCGTCGACGGCAGCACGGCGGAAAACCCATGCTCACCCAGCGGAGTTGCCGACAATGAGGCGATGTTCGAATGCGCCGTCAAACTGGACGCGCGCTCCGGAGTATTTGTATTTCGCATCCCTGGCTACAAACCATACTCAATAACGGCGGCAGACCTGGACAAGAAGGTAAATCGCGGGTTCGCGGTGCTCCCTCTCGGCGCGGTGCACCCAGCCGACGCTGAAGACCCAAGAATTGACAATGTAGTCTCGACGCGCAGCCAGGACGGGACTCTTCGTTTTCAGATCACCGTCAATAACTTGTCCACGAAAAAAATCCCGATTACCGAAATTAAGATGAATGGCCGTCACATGGTCGGTTGCGGAGTCAGCGCTGGCGGTCACATGCCGCCGAATCCTACAACCCGATTCACGATTTCAGACAGATTGTTATTGACGCCATACAAGACGGGGAAGGCGGGAATTACCGGAACTATATCCGATGCAGGCGATCACCCGGAGTTTCCGTTCCCAGTGACTGGCACAGGTCTCTCCGCACCCTGTTCGGGTAGGAGTTTCAGCCTTTCGGCGCCCGTGAATTTCACGATTCCGGATCAGGGCTTGTTCGAGATCGAGTTGCTAATGCCCGTTGGCAGAAAGCACCCCAGCAGCGGCGGCGATTCCCGGAACACATTGGCCACAGGGACAGTTGTCGGGAGATTTCCCGAGATTCACTTCGCCTTACTCACCGCCGACAAAGATCATCCAGAAATCAGTTCCGATTACGGCGCTCAGTGAAGGTCGCTACTGGTATTGCGGCGCCTGTAAGATTCTGGCACCGATAACAACTACTCTTTCTTATCTTCCTCTTTACCTTCGGCTGGAGCGGATTCGCTTTCGACCTGGGCCTGCGCCTCGGCCTCTTCCATGGCCTTCTTGGCTTCGGCAGCTTTCTTGGAGCGAGCTTCGGCACGCTTTTCCTTTTTCTCGTCCAGAATTTTCTCGCTGCCCAGCAGTTCGAGAAAAGCCTTGTCGGCTCCGTCGCCCTTGTTCCACCCAGTGCGGATGATGCGCGTGTATCCGCCCTCGCGATCGCCAAAGCGCGGCCCGACGGTGTCGAACAGCTTCACCACCGCCTCATCGGTCATCAGGTAGGCGGCAGCCAGACGGCGGGCAGCAAGGTCGCCGCGCTTGCCCAGAGTGATCATCTTCTCGACGAGAGGCTTCGCGGCCTTGGCCTTGGGAACGGTCGTCTCGATGCGCTCTTCGACAATGACCGAGGTGACCAGGTTGCGCAGCAGCGAGCGCCGGTGCGCGGTGTTCCGTCCGAGTTTGTAGCCTGCAACTTTGTGACGCATAGGAAACCCTCAGCTTCTAGCTCTTAGCTTCTAGCTCTTAGCTTCTAGCTTCTAGCTTCTAGCTTAAGTCAAAATCCAGTTTCGCTGGCGGCCCGACTTCCGAATGCCGGAAGCCGGGCGCCAGAAGCCGCTTTACAGCTGGTCGTCCGGTCCGTACGCGGACGCGGGCAACGGTACGTTCGACGTCGGTCCGGGCACGGCATTGCCGTGTTCGTCAATCTTCATGCCCAGGCTCAGACCCATCGAAGAGAGAATCTCTTTAATCTCGTTCAGCGACTTGCGGCCGAAATTTTTCGTCTTCAGCATCTCGGCTTCAGTCTTTTGCACAAGCTCTCCAATGGTCTGGATGTTTGCGTTCTTCAGGCAGTTATAGCTGCGCACGGAAAGCTCGAGCTCCTCCACGGAACGGTTGAGGTTCTCGTTGTGAATCTCGGGCTTGCGATCGTCAGACGACGACGTGCCGGTTTCAATTTCTTCCTCGAAGTTGATGAAGATGTTCATGTGATCCTTCAGCAGCTTCGCGGCCAGGCCGAGCGAATCGGCGGGCGTGATGGAGCCGTTGGTCCACACTTCGAGCGTGAGCTTGTCGTAGTCGGTGATCTGACCCAGACGCGCAGCTTCGACCGTGTAATTACATTTTCGTACGGGCGAGTGGACGGAGTCGATGGGAATGAAGCCGATGCCGAGATCCTCGTCGAAATTCTTGTCGGCGGAGGTGTAGCCACGGCCGCGCTTCAGGCGCATTTCCATGTCGAGCTTGCCGCCCTCGCTGACGGTCGCGATGTAAACGTCTTTGTCGAGCACTTCGACGTCGCCGTCGGCCTCGATCATGCCGCTGGTCACGACGCCCGGCTGATCGGCGCGCAGGTAAATCGCCTTGGGCGCGTCGCCCGAGAGCTTGAATGGAATCTGCTTCAGGTTGAGGATGATGTCGGTCGCGTCCTCGACCACGCCCGGGATCGACTGGAACTCGTGCAGTACGCCTTCCATCTTCACCGCGGTGACGGCCGCGCCTTCAATCGAGCTCAACAGCACGCGCCGCAGGGCGTTGCCCACGGTCGTGCCAAAGCCGCGCTCAAACGGCTGTGCCCAGAACATGCCGTACTTGTCAGTGAGGCTGGAGGTGTCGGTTGCGAGGCGTTTCGGTTTTTGAAAACCCTTCCAAAGCATGTGTTTCTCCTTCGGCCGTTTGGCTCAGAGCTGACTCCCTGCACCGGTCCATGCTCCGAAGAGCGGGATGCAGGTCAAACGTCAGCAGAGGCTGATCTGGCTCGAAAATTGGACCCCGAACATTGGGCGATTGCGTGATCGGGTGATTGAGCGATTTCAATCGCTCAATGACTCAATCGCCCACTCGCTCAATTACTTACTTGCTGTACAACTCAACAATCAGCTGCTCGTTGACCGGCAGCTGAATATCTTCGCGCTTCGGCAGCGAGAGCACTTTCGCCTTGTAATTGTCGCGATCGACTTCCAGCCAGCTCACAGTCGTACCATGGCTGGCGAATTCTTTGGCCAGTTCGAGCACGGTCAGCTTCTTGCTCTTTTCGCGGATCGCGATTTCTTCGCCCGCGCTTACTTCATACGAAGGAATGTTGACCTTGCGATTGTCGACGGCCACGTGACCGTGACGCACCAACTGGCGTGCTTGGCGCCGCGACTGGGCAAATCCCAGGCGGAAGACCACGTTGTCGAGACGACGCTCGAGCTGCTGCAGCAACTTCTCGCCGGTTACGCCCTGCGAGCGCGCAGCCTTCTCGAAGTAGTTGCGGAACTGGCCTTCCTGCGTGAAGTAGATGCGCTTGGCCTTCTGCTTCTCGCGCAACTGCAAGCCGTAGCCAACAATCTTGGCCTTGCGGTCCTTGCCATGTTGTCCGGGAGCGAAGTTGCGCTTCTCGATGGGACACTTGTCGCTGAAACACTTTGCGCCTTTGAGGAACAGCTTCATCCCCTCGCGGCGGCATAGACGGCAGACTGCATCGGTATAACGTGCCAAGTTTCTTCTCCTTTAGATGACCGGTTTACGGGTTTGGCTTCACCCTTCGTCCCGGACGAAAATCAGCTACTAGCCTCTAGCTTCTAGCCCTTGCGAAACTCCAACTCCGGTTTAGCTAGAAGCCAGGGGCCAGAAGCTTGTTTCCCTACACTCTGCGGCGCTTCGGCGGACGGCAGCCGTTGTGCGGAATCGGCGTGACGTCGCGGATGGAACGCACCTCAATGCCCGAGGCGGCCAGCGCACGGACGGCCGACTCGCGGCCTGATCCAGGACCACTGACCCGCACATCGACGCTGCGCACGCCGTGATCGCGCGCCATGTTCGCGGCATTCGATGCCGCCTGCTGAGCGGCAAAAGGCGTACCTTTGCGCGATCCGCGGAAGCCGAGCGAGCCGGAACTCTTCCACGACAGAACGTTGCCGTTCATGTCGGAAATAGTCACGATCGTGTTATTGAAGGACGCCTGCACGTAGCACAGCCCATGCGGCACGTGCTTGCGCTCCTTCTTCTTGAAGGTTTTCTTCTTGCCTTTTTTATCCGGTGCGGCGGCTGCGCCGCCCGCTGCTGCTGGTTTTGCCATGGTAGCTCTTAGCTCCTAGCTCTTAGCTTCTAGCTAGAAGCTAGAAGCTAGAAGCTGCGTTTATGTCTTTGACGTCGCCTTCTTCTTCTGCGCGACCGTTCCCTTGCGCGGACCCTTCCGGGTGCGGGCATTGGTATGCGTACGCTGGCCGCGGACCGGCAGGTTGCGGCGGTGGCGGAATCCGCGATAGGAGCCGATTTCGATGAGCCGCTTGATGTTCATCGAAACTTCCTTGCGCAGATCGCCTTCCACCAACCCCTCGGCCTCAATGACCGTACGGATGCGGTTGACCTCTTCCTCGCTCAGGTCCTGCACCTTCTTCAAGGGCTCGACCTTGGCCTCATCGAGGATGCGGCTGGCGCGCGGATGTCCGATGCCGTAGATATACGTCAGCGCGATGTTGATGTGCTTCTGGCGCGGAAGATCCACGCCTGCAATACGTGCCATGTTTTCCTGTTCCTCTGCCGGCTTCCGTTGGCTGCTAGCTTCTAGCTGCTAGCTTCTAGCAAACCGCGATTCGGATCTTGGCTAGAAGCTAGGAGCTAGAAGCTAGAAGCTTCTTAGCCCTGCCGCTGTTTATGTTTCGAGTTGACGCAAATCACCCGCACCACACCCTTGCGGTGGATGACCTTGCACTTGTCGCAAATTTTCTTTACCGATGCCCGTACTTTCATAACAGTTCTCAATTCCCCGATTCGTGTGCAGACGGGCGACTCGCCCGTCCGCCAGGCGTAGCCCGGCGCTTTTTCTATTTGTAGCGATACACAATTCGTCCGCGATTCAGGTCGTAGGGCGAAAGCTCCACCGCGACCTTGTCCCCGGGAAGAATGCGGATGAAGTTCTTGCGCATCTTGCCGGAAACGTGCGCCAGCACCTGATGTTTGTTTTCCAGTTCCACCCGGAACATGGCGTTGGGCAGGGGCTCCAACACCACCGCCATGACTTCAATCGCGTCTTCTTTGCTCATCGACTCCTTAAGCAGCTCTTAGCCTTTAGCTCTTGGCTCTTAGCTAAGAGCCAAGAGCTCAAAGCTAACAGCTCTACTGCGTCAAAATCACTGGACCATCTTTCGTCACTGCCACGCAATGCTCGAAGTGCGCGCTGCAACTGCCGTCGACCGTAACCGCCGTCCACTTGTCACCCAGCACTCGCGTCTCGGGCTTGCCGTAATTCACCATGGGCTCAATCGCGATGACCATGCCCTCGCGCAGCCGCGCGCCGTGCCCGCGCGCTCCAAAGTTCGGAACCTGCGGCTCCTCGTGCAACCGCGTCCCAATGCCGTGTCCCACAAACTCGCGGACCACGCTGAATCCCGCGGCTTCCACGTGTTCCTGCACCGCCGCGCCCACATCGCCGACCGAGTTGCCGATGCGCGCCTGCTCGATGCCCCGGTACAGCGACGCTTCGGTAACTTCGAGCAACTTCTGCAACTCCGGCTTCAGCCCGTTGCCCACCGGAACCGTAATCGCGGCGTCGCCATAATATCCGTCGAGCACCACGCCGCAGTCAATCGAAACGATGTCACCTTCCTGCAGCACCCGCTTTTCCGACGGAATGCCGTGCACAATCTCTTCATTCACCGACGTGCACAGCACGCAGGGATAATCGTAGTATCCCTTGAACGCCGGCTTGGCCCCGAGTTCTTTAATCTTCTTCTCGGCGGCGCGCTCCAAGTCCATGGTCGACACGCCCGGCGCCACCAGAGTTCTGACATGGTCGAGAACCTGGCGTACGATGTGGCCGCTGTGCCGCATCTTTTCGATCTCCGCCGCCGATTTACAGACAATCGCCATGCTTCGTTCTTAGTTCTGTTCTTACTTCTCAAGCGCAATTCTTAAGCGTGATGATCTTCCAAAATCCGGAAAATCTGTTCCGTCACATCGTCCATCGGCAGATCTCCGTTGATCGAGATCAACCGCCCGGTGCGCTGGTAATAATCCGCTACCGGACGAGTCTGCTCCTGATATGCAGTGAGTCGGGGCTGAAGCACTTCCAACCGGTCGTCATTGCGGGTCACCAGCTTGGTTGCGTGACTCTCGTCGCAGAGTTCATCCACGCGGGGCGGCTGGAGGTGGACGTTATAAATCCGTCCACAGGTGGGACAAGAACGGCGTCCAGTAATCCGGAGTAATAACTGATTATAGTCCACGTCCAGGCGGATCACAATCGGCCAGGCCCGGGTAGGACGCGAATTGTCAAAGAGCTCGTGGTCCAGCAGTGCATCGAGCCAACCGGCCTGGGCCGCAGTCCGGGGAAATCCATCCAAAATGTAACCGCGCTTGCAGTCCGGCTGCACCAGCCGCTCGCGCACCATCACGCAAACCGCATCGTCAGAGACCAATTCCCCCCGCGCCATCACCGCCTTGGCAGCAATCCCGAGTTCAGTGCCGCGAGCAACATTCTCCCGCAGCAGGTCGCCCGTAGACACCTGGGGAATGCCGTAGCGCTCCATGATGCGCTTGGCCTGCGTGCCTTTTCCGGCACCCGGCGGCCCGAGCAGCACCACGGGACCTACCTCACGTGAGGTTTCCTGCGCCATCGGATTGGCCCAAGCCTCCCGAGCTCAGTTCTCCCCGGCGTCGTGGCCGAGGTGCAAAGGTGCAGCAACCCCACAAAATCATTCCGTAGAGACGTTGCTTGCTACGTCTCTGCTGCCAGCACCGGCGCCGGCAAGCAAGACGTAGCCAGCTACGTCTCTACGGGCAAACCCTACCAGGTGCGGCGGCCGCGAATACGTCCGCTGCGCGGCGTAAATCCGTCGTAATGGCGCATGATCAGCTGCGCCTCGATCTGTTGCACGGTATCCATGGCCACGCCCACCACGATCAGCAGCGACGTTCCGCCAAAATAAAAGGTTACGCCCAGACCGCTCAATCATCCAGTTCGGCAGAACTTCAAAGAATCTCCCGATCGGCCCGTAAAGATGGTTGAGGTGAATGCCGGTAATCATCCACTCTGGAATAAACGAAATCAGAATCAAATACAGCGCGCCCACCAGCGTGATGCGCGTCAGCACTTCATTGATGAAATCCGCCGTGCGCTTTCCGGGACGAATGCCGGGAATAAATCCGCCATACTTGCGCATGTTGTCGGCAACTTCGCTGGGATTGAAAACGATCGAAACGTAAAAATACGCAAAGAAAATAATGCCCACCGCATAGAGCAACGTGTAAAGCGGCTCGCCCCATCCCAGCCATGCGAATCAGGTCCCCGAAATAGCGGTTGTTGCGCAGGCCGTAGCCGATCGTCTGCGGCAACGTGAGAATCGAAGACGCGAAAATCACCGGCATCACGCCGCCGGCATTCACCCGCAGCGGCAGGTGCGTCGATTGCCCGCCCATCACTTTACGTCCCACGACGCGCTTGGCGTACTGCACCGGAATCCGCCGCTCGCTGCGTTCCACGTAGACAATGAAGGCCACCACCGCGACCATGAAAATGACCAGACACACCATCAGCGGGAAGGTCATCGCGCCCCAGGCCGCGTTCTTGGCCTTCTCGATCAGGTCGCACCACGCCGCGCGGCAGGCCAACGACAATGCCGGCAAAGATCAGCAGCGACATTCCGTTGCCGATGCCGCGATCGGTAATCTGCTCGCCCAGCCACATGATGAACGCGCTGCCCGTGGTCAGGGTCAGCATGGTCATGAGCTTGAACCCCCAGCCCGGATCGAGCGCGAAGCCGCCCTTTTCCAGGCCGACCGCGATGCCGAACGACTGCACCGCGCTCAGAATGACCGTGATGTACCGCGTCCACTGGGTGATTTTCTTGCGCCCCAGTTCGCCTTCTTTCTGCAGCTTGGCCAGCGGCTCATAGACCACGGTCAGCAACTGCAGAATGATCGATGCCGTAATGTAGGGCATGATGCCCAGGGCAAAAATCGTCATGCGGCGCAACTGGCCGCCCGAGAACAGGTCGACAAAACCCAGCAGCGAACCGCTGGTCGAGCCCTGGGTAAAGAAACTTTCCAGCTTGGCCGTATCGATTCCCGGCGTCGGCAGATGCCCGCCCAACCGGTACACGAACAGCATCGCCAGAGTAAACAGGATGCGTCTGCGCAGGTCTGGAATCCGGAAGATGTTAGCCAGTTTGTCGAACATTACTTCCCTGCCTTCACTACCGGCTTTACCGCCTTAGCTTCTATGACCTCAACTTTGCCGCCCGCCTTGGTGATTTTCTCTTCCGCCGCCTTGGAGAACTTGTGCGCGTGCACGGTGATGGCGACCGTCAACTCACCGTCGCCCAGAATCTTCACTGGATGCTTGGTCTTGATGACTCCTGCCTTGCGCAGCACTTCGGGAGTAAGCGGAGCGCCCAGCAGTTCTTCGCTCAGTTCCAGCAGCCGCTCCAGGCTCACGATGTTGAATTCCTTGCGGAAAATGTTGGTAAAGCCGCGTTTCGGCATGCGGCGGTGCAGCGGCATCTGGCCACCTTCAAAGCCGCGAATCATGCGCGAGCCGGTGCGCGAACGCTGCCCCTTGTGCCCGCGGGTGGACGTCTTGCCCATGCCCGAGCCCATGCCGCGGCCCACGCGCTTGCGTTTTTCCGTCGCCTTCTTCGGTGCTCGAATATTCGATAAATTCATGATCTGCTTCCTTCGTAGAGACGTTGCTTGCAACGTCTTCCTTCCACCGCCATGAATCTTGGCGTCGACAGAGACGTAGCCAGCTACGTCTCTACACCAAACTTATTCCACTACTTCAACCATATGGGGCACCTTGGCCACCATGCCGCGTATGGCTTGGTTGTCCGGACGCTCAATCACCTGATTCAGCCGGGTGAATCCCAGGCCCTTGATCACCAGCTTCTGTTTCACCGGGGCACAAATGGCGGACCGCACCCACTTCAGGTGAATCTTGCCGCTGCCCGAATTCGTTTTCTTCGCCGTCATTTTCCGTAACCTCAGTCTGTGCCGCAGTAATCTGTGTACCGCAGTGCCGCTGGCTTTGGGTGGCGCAGCGCTTTCAGCGCTGCGATAAAGCCTTCCCCTCTCTTAAGGGCTTCAGCCCCTGAGGGGCAACCCTACAGTTCCTGCGCCGTCTTGCCGCGCATCAGCGCCACGCCTTCGCGGGTCTTGAGTTGCTTCAGCGCGTCGAAGGTCGCCTTGATCACATTGTGCGGGTTGGTGGTGCCGATGGATTTCGTCAGCACGTTCTGCACCCCCGCCGAAGTCATGACCGCGCGCACCGCCCCGCCCGCAATCACCCCCGTGCCTTCCGGCGCCGGCTTCAGCAGTACCTTGCCGGACCCGTAACGCCCCAGCACCAGGTGAGCAATGCTGGTCTGGGTCAGGTTGACCTTGATCAGATTTTTCTTGGCCGACTCAATGGCCTTGCGGATGGCCTGCGGAACTTCCTTGGCCTTGCCCGAACCGTAGCCCACCACCGCGGCCGAAGGATCGCCCACCACCACCAGCGCCGCGAAGGAAAGGTTCTTGCCGCCCTTGACCACTTTGGTCACGCGGTTGATGGCTACCACCTGATCCTTCAACTGAAACGAATTGGCATCCAGCTTCTTGATTACTGTTGGCATTGATAAACCTAGCTTCTAGCTTCTAGCTCCTGGCTTCTAGCTACCCCGCTCTGAGGGGTTCGCTAGGAGCTAGAAGCTAGTAGCTTCTTTTTAGAATTGCAATCCCGCTTCGCGCGCCGCGTCGGCCACGGCCTTCACGCGCCCGTGATAAATGTAGCCCCCCCGGTCGAACACGACCTTGGTCACGCCTTTGGCCTTGGCGCGCTCGGCAATGGTTTTACCCACTGCCTTGGCGGAGGCCACGTTGCCGCCGGTGCGCTTGGCGGCTTTCTTTTCGCCATCCGCTTTCTTGCCTTCGGCCTTTTGGCCTTCGGCGGTGCTGGCGGAAACCAGCGTCTTGCCGTGCAGGTCGTCAATCACCTGCACGTAAATGTGATTCAGCGAGCGGTACACGTTGAGCCGCGGGCGCTCCGCGGTCCCCTGCATCTTTTTGCGAATGCGGTCGTGCACGTGTCCGCGCTTCTCGTTTTTCGTGATTCGTGTCAGCATTGCAATCTGTCCTTGCCCGTTTGGTCGTTGGTCGTTAGTCGTTAGCCCAAGACTCCCGACAACCTCGTAATCCTAAGCTTGTGCGCTGCCGAAGGTCCAAGCTGGTTGCTCTAACAGCCAACGACCAACGACGAACGACCAGCGACGAGCGACGCTTTACTTTGCTCCTGTCTTTCCAACCTTCTTCTTCAGACGCTCGCCGGCATAGCGCACGCCCTTGTTCTTGTACGGATCGGGCGGACGCAGCGAGCGCATTTCCGCCGCAACCTGTCCCACCTGCTGGCGGTCGATGCCGGTCAGCGCGATCTTGGTCTGCTTGGGATCGACCGTGGCATCCACGCCCGTCGGCAACGGGTACTCGATGGGATGCGAATAACCCAGGTTGAACACCACCATGATTTGCCCTTCATTTCGGCGCGGTAGCCGATGCCGACGATTTCCAATTCGCGGGTCCAGCCCTTGGTCACGCCCTCGACGGCGTTATTGACCAGGGCGCGCGCCAGCCCGTGCAGCGCCGCCTGCGAATCGTTCTCGCGGATCGCGACAATGTTTCCGTCCTTCTGTTCGATCTTGATGCCGGCCGGCAAAGCCGTATCCAGCTTGCCCTTCGGCCCCTGCACCGCGACCGTGTTGCCTTCGATTTTGACCGTCACCCCTTTGGGGATCGGGATCGGCTTTTTTCCAATTCGTGACATAAGAGCTTCTAGCTTCTAGCTCCTAGCTTCTAGCTAGGCCGCTTGGATTTGCAGTCCGAACTATCCGCCCAGACTGTTTCAGTTCAAAAACCGTTTATGTTTCGCCGCCTTAGCTAGTAGCTAGAAGCTAGTAGCTAGAAGCTGCCTCTAATAAATCTGGCACAGCAACTCGCCGCCTACGCCCTCTTTGCGGGCCTGGCGGCCGGTCATGACTCCGCGCGGGGTGGTGAGGATGTTAATCCCCATGCCGCCCAGCACGCGCGGAATCTCGCTGCGGCGCACGTAGACGCGGCAGCCCGGGCGCGACACGCGCTCGACTTTGGAGATGGCCGCTTCGTTGTTGGCGCCGTACTTCAGATAAATCCGGATGACCTTGTGGCCTTCTTCTTCCGTCGGCTTGAAATTGGAAATGTAGCCCTCTTCCTTCAGAATGCGGGCAATCTCCAGCTTCAGGCGCGAAGCCGGGATGTCTACCTTCTGGTGCCGGGCCTGGAGCGCGTTCCGCACTCGCGTCAGCATGTCTGCGACCGGATCGGTCAACCTCATCGTTTGCTTCTCCTCTTGCCACCCGTTCGCTCCGCGTGAAGCGGAGAACCTGCGGCAGCTTTTTTCCTTACAGCCTTGCCATCCCGTGTCTTGCTATCTCGTTCGTCGTCAATTTCATTCGTCATCAATTCCCGTTGTCATCCTGAGCGGCGTTCTTTGCCGCGAAGGATCTCTACCTGCGCACAACTCGCCCCAGCAGCCGAACCGCCGCGCCGGGCGCATCCCTACCAGGACGACTTCGAAACCCCAGGAATCTCCCCGCGCAGCGCCAGCTGCCGGAAACACAAGCGGCAAATGCCAAACTTGCGCAGAAACGCGCGCGGACGTCCGCACAAATTGCAGCGGTTGTGCTTGCGCGTGGAGAACTTCGGTTTCTTTACGTCTTCCGCCTTCTGATGCAGCCCGACGCCGTCCTTCACTCGTTTTGCTGTTGTCGCCAACGTTAGCTCCTAGCTTCTTGAAACCTTGAAAACTCTTCGAACTTTTTCCCTCACGCCCGGAACGGCATGCCCATGTGCTTTAACAGCGTGCGGGCCTGATTATCGTTCGCGGCCGTGGTCACAATCGTGACGTTCATGCCCTTCTGCTTGTCAACCTTCTCGTAGGAAATTTCCGGGAAAATCAGCTGGTCGTGCAGGCCGAGCGTGAAGTTGCCGCGCCCGTCAAACGACTTGGTCGATACTCCCTTGAAATCGCGCACCCGTGGCAGAACGATATTCACCAGCCGGTCGAAAAACTCGTACATGCGGTCGCCGCGCAGCGTTACCATCGCGCCAATCGACTGCCCCTGGCGCACTTTGAACGCGGCAATCGATTTCTTCGCCCGCGTCACCACCGGCTTCTGCCCGGTGATCTGTCCCAGTTCGTTCACCGCCGGGTCCAGCACTTTCGCGTTTTGCGTCGCCTCGCCCACGCCCATGTTCACGACAATCTTGTGCAGGCGCGGAACCGCCATCACGTTCTTCAGTTCCAGTTCCTTCAGCAGGGCGGGAGCAACTTCCTTATCGAACTTCGAGCGCAGCCGCGGACGTTCCTTCGCGCTGTGCCGCGCCTGCTCGGGCGCCTTCTGCTCCTGCGACGATTCTTTCTGCTTCTTATCTTTTGCCATGTTCGTCTCGTCCAACTTCCTCTCACGGTTTCGGACTGGTTACCGGTTCGTGAGAATTGGGTAATTGTGAAATTTAGTAATTGCGTAATTGAAGGACCACGGTTCGGTTTTCAATTACCAAATTACCCGATTCCCCAATTACCAGATCATTTATCCAGCGTCGTTCCGCACTTCTTACACACCCGCACCTTGCGGTCGCCGCGCACTTCGTGGCCAATGCGTACCGGCCCGCAGGTCGCGCACAGCAGTTGCACGTTCGAAATCGCGATGCGGCTCTCCTGCTCGGCAATGCCGCCCTTGATGTTGCGCTGCGGATTCGGGCGCACGTGCTTTTTCACCATCATCACGTGTTCCACCAGCAATTTGGCGTCGTTCGGAAACACGCGCAGCACGCGCCCTTCCTTGCCCTTGTCCCGTCCGGTGATCACTTTCACGGTGTCATTCCGCCGGAGATCCACTCGCTTGTTTTCAGTGCTTACAGTTCGCATGTTATGAACCTAATTTCGTAATTTGGTAATT
The DNA here is from genome assembly GCA_963800405.1 of uncultured Acidobacteriota bacterium. Classification (GTDB taxonomy): domain Bacteria; phylum Acidobacteriota; class Terriglobia; order Terriglobales; family Acidobacteriaceae; genus Sulfotelmatobacter. The sequence goes on along the minus strand of CAWDBW010000090.1, from coordinate 8,179 downwards.
GAGTAATCGGGAAATTGAAAATCCAAACCAATCCAAGCTCCGCGCACTTCAATTACTCAATTACTAAATTTCCCAACTACTCGATTTGCCAGCTTTAGATAACTTCCGGAGCCAGCGAAACAATCTTCAAAAACTTCTTCTCGCGCAGCTCGCGCGCCACCGGACCAAACACGCGCGTCCCCACCGGTTCGCCCGCATCGTTGATCAGCACCGCGGCGTTCGAATCGAATTTGATATAGGTTCCATCCCGCCGCCGGGACTCTTTCCGCGTCCGCACAATCACGGCCTTGACCACGGTTCCTTTTTTCGTCTGGCCCTCGGGCGCCGCTTCTTTCACGGCCGCCGTGATTATGTCGCCCAGCCCGGCATTCAACCCGGTCGAGCCCCCCAGCGGCAGAATCATCTGCAGCTTGCGGGCGCCGGAATTGTCGGCGACCTCCAGCATCGATCTCATCATCACAGCCATGGCGTCAATCTCCCTGAATCCCTTGTCATTCCAATCGCACGGAGGAACCTGTTTTCCCCCAGCACCAGCAAGGCTCTAGATCGCCGGTTCCACCGCAGCTTCCGGCACCACCGCGGCCTTGCGCACAATGTCTTTCAGCTTCCAGCGCTTCAGCTTCGACAGCGGACGAGTCTCTTCGATCCGCACCACATCACCCACGTGCGCCTCGTTTTTCTCGTCGTGCGCGTAGAACTTCTTATTGCGTGCCACCACGCGTCCGTAGAACGGATGCGCTTTCTTGCGCGTCACCTGCACCACAATCGTCTTCTGCATGCGGTTGGCGACCACTGCACCCACCACTTCCTTGCGCCGCCCCTGCGCCTTCGTTGTCGTTGTCGTTGTCGTTTCGGCCATGATCATTTCTCCGTTACTTCTTCTGACCTGCGGCCGAGCGCTCGCGCTCGCCCAGTATGGTCTTGACGCGCGCAATATCCTTGCGCAGACCGCGAATCTTTTTCAGGCTCTCCGTCTGGCCCATGTTCAGCTGAAATTTCAGCTTGAACAACTGGTCGGCGAGTTCTCGCTCCTGATGGTTCAGCTCCACTTCAGTCAGGTTTCTGATTTTGTCTACTTTCATAATTAAGCTCTCAGCTCTCAGCCGTCAGCTCTCAGTGCCGCCGCTTTTGCTGAAAGCTGACGGCTGAAAGGTGATAGCTGCTTTAGTGCTTCGCGCCTTCGCGCTTGACCAGAGTCGTGCGCAGCGCCAGCTTGTGCGACGCCAGCCGCATCGCCTCGCGTCGCGTCCGTGATGGTCACACCTTCCATCTCAAACAGAATCTTGCCCGGCTTCACCACCGCGACCCAGTGATCGGGCGCGCCCTTGCCCTTGCCCATACGGGTTTCGGCCGGCTTCTTGGTGACCGGCTTGTCGGGAAACACGCGGATCCAGATCTTCCCTCCGCGCTTCACGAAGCGCGTCATGGCCACGCGGCTGGCTTCAATCTGCCGGTCGGTGATCCAGCCCGGCTCCAGCACCTTCAGCCCGAAATCGCCGAACGCCAGCGTCGACCCGCGCCAGGCCTTGCCGGTCATGCGCCCGCGCTGCTGCTTGCGATACTTCACTTTCTTTGGCATCAACATAGAATCAGCTCTTAGCTTCTAGTTCTTTAGCTAAACTCAAAACCCTTGTCATTCCGAACCCGCGCCAAGCGCGAGTGAGGAACCTGCTTTTCCCGCGCCTAGAATCCGCCCGCAGCCGCCACGGGCTCGCGCTTCTTCTGCGGCAGAATCTCGCCTTTGTACACCCAACACTTCACCCCAATCACGCCGTAGGTCGTGCGCGCTTCGGTGAAACCGTAGTCGATATCGGCGCGCAGCGTGTGCAGCGGCAAACGCCCCTGCAAATACCACTCCGAGCGCGCGATTTCGTTGCCGTTCAACCGTCCGCTGACGCGAACTTTAATTCCCTTGCATCCAAAACGCAGCGCCGAGTCGACAGCCTTGCGCATGGCCCGTCGGAAGCCCACGCGCTTTTCCAGTTGCAGCGCGATCGATTCCGACACCAGCTGCGCGTCCAGTTCGGGCTTGTGCACTTCCTGGATGTCGACAAAAATATCTTTGCCCGCCGTCTTTTTCTGCAGTTCGGCCTTGAGCTTGTCGATTTCCGCGCCCTTGCGCCCGATGATGATCCCCGGCCGCGCCGTCTTAATGATGATGCGCAGCTTGTTGCCCGGCCGCTCAATTTCGATGGCGCTGACGCCCGCCGACTTGAGCTTGTCCTTCAGCTCGGCCTTCAGCTTGACGTCCTCGTGCAGCTGCTTGTCGTAATCCCGCTCGGCAAACCAGCGCGACTTCCACGGCTTGGTGAAGCCGAGGCGAAAACCATAAGGATGGACTTTTTGTCCCATTGCTTCTCCTAAATCAAAACTTATAACCGGTTTCCCGTTTCAAGTTTCTGGTTTCTAGAAACTCGAAACTACTTTGCCGCCACTTTCTTCTTGCCTGCGGCCGCTTTCACCGCTGGACGCGCGCCGCTTGCCCTTCGCCGGAGCCGCCCCTACCGTCCGGGCATCCCCGGCGTGTCTCGGACCTGCATCGCCGCTCTTGCCGCGCTCCGCCAGGATCAGCTAATGTGCGCGATGCGCCGCTGATAGCGGTACGCCCGTCCCTGCGGCGCCGGACGGATGCGCTTCATGCGCGGCCCATCGTTGGCGATCGCACTCTTCACATACAGGTTGTCGATCTCCACGTCGAGATTCTTCTCGGCGCTCAAGAAGTTCGCGTTGTCGAGCGCCGACTGCAGCAGCTTGCCCACATGCGCCGCCACCCGCTTCTTGGTGAACGCCAGCGTGTTGCGCGCGTCTTCCACGCGCTTGCCCTTGATTAATTCCAGCACCAGCCGTGCCTTCTGCGGCGACACGCGCAGGTAACGCATTTCAGCTCGAAATTCCATAGTAGCTTCTCGCTCCTAGCTTCTAGCTCCTCGCTCCGACCAGGAACCAAAGCTGATCAACCCTTTTACCCACGGACCTATTTCCTCCGCCCGAATCAGTGTCTAGCTAGCAGCTAGAAGCTAGTAGCTAGAAGCTGCTTCACGCCTTCGGCGCCGCCGGCGCTGCCGCCGGAGTAATCGCTCCCGGACCGCCCGGGATGCCGGCCGGCTTGGCCGCCACTTCCGTCGCCGCCCGCATGGAATGGCCCTTAAACGTCCGGGTGAAACTGAATTCGCCCAGCTTGTGGCCGACCATGTTCTCGGTGACGTACACCGGGATAAACTTCTTGCCGTTATGCACCGCGATCGTGTGTCCCACCATCTCCGGCACCACCGTGGAACGCCGCGACCAGGTGCGCAGCACTTTCTTCTCATTGCGCGCATTCATGCCCTCGACCCTCGCCTGCAGGTAAGCATCGACGAACGCGCCTTTCTTGGTTGAACGTGCCATAAATTAGCTCTTAGCCTCTAGCTGTTAGCTTCTAGCTCAGATCCAAACCCTAGACCCAAAACTTTGTCATTCCGAACACGCGCAAAGCGCGGGCCGGAGGAACCTGCTTCTACTTCGTCCGCCGGCTCACAATAAACTTGTCCGTACGCTTGTTGTTCCGCGTCTTATAGCCGCGCGTCGGCTGGCCCCACGGCGTCACTGGATGCCGTCCGCCGGAAGTCTTGCCTTCACCGCCGCCATGCGGATGGTCGACCGGGTTCATCGACACGCCGCGATTATGCGGACGCTTGCCCAGCCAGCGCGAACGTCCCGCCTTGCCGATGGTCACATTCTCGTGGTCCAGGTTGCCGACCTGTCCGATGGTCGCCATGCAGTCCTGCGAAATCTTGCGCGTCTCGCCCGAAGGCAGCTTCACCAGCGCGTACTCTTCTTCCTTGGCCACCAACTGCGCCGAACCGCCCGCGGAGCGCACCATCTGCCCGCCCTTGCCCGGCTTCAGTTCCAGATTATGAATCTGCGTGCCTGGCGGAATATTGCGCAGCGGCAACGCATTGCCGACAAGAATGTCCGCCTCCGGACCACTCACCACTTTCTGCCCCACCTTCAGCCCTTCCGGCTGAATGATGTACCGCTTCTCGCCGTCGGCATAGGCCAGCAAGGCGATGCGCGACGAACGGTTGGGATCGTATTCGATCGTGGTCACGGTCGCAGGAATCCCGGTCTTGTCGCGCTTGAAATCGATGATGCGCAGCTTGCGCTTGTGCCCGCCGCCAATGAACCGCATGGTGGTGTCGCCGGAGTTGCGGCGTCCACCGGTACGCGGCTTGGGCTCAAGCAGCGGCTTATGCGGACTCGTGCTCGTAATGTCGTCATTGACCAGAGTAGTGCGATAGCGCAACGTCTGCGTCGTCGGTCGATAAGTCTTAATTGGCATAATCAGCTCTTAGCCATTCGATCTTGGCTTAAATCCATTTGTCATTCCGAGCGCCTTGTTTCTGGCGCGAGGAATCTGCTTCGTTCCCGCTGCTTTACAAATTCTGCGCGTACTCCGGCATCTTCTCGCCGGAGCGCAAACGCACATACGCCTTCTTCCAGTCCGGACGGTAGCCGGCGAACTTGCCGCGCCTTCGCTCTTTTCCCGGATAGGTGGCTGTGCGCACGGAATGCACTTTCACTTTAAAAATCGTCTGCACGGCCTGCTTGATTTCCGTCTTGGTCGCCTTGGGCGCCACCTGGAAGACCAGCGTGTTCTGGTTTTCCTTGATGGCCAGGCCCTTCTCGGTAATTACCGGACGGCGAATAATCTGGTATGAGGATTTCATTTCTCTACGCTACCTCCGCCGCTTTTTCATGCCGGGTACGCTTGCGGCGCTCGCTGTGCGCTTTCTTCGTACCCTCGTCCGCTTCCGGTTTGTGCTGCCGCTTCGACACCGACGACTTCAGAGAAACCTGCAGCTTCTCCATCGCCGGCTGCGAGATAATCGCGCGGTCATACTTCAGCAGATGAAAAGGATGCACTTCGTTGCTCAACAACATCTCCAACCCCTCGATGTTGCGCGCGCTCAAGGCCAGATTGTGATTCTCGTGCTTCGGTTCTTCGATAATCAGCACCGTCTTGTCGACATGCAGGGAGTTCAGCGACTTGCGGAATTCCTTGGTCTTCACTTCTTTCATGTCGAACGAATTCACCACGATCAGCTTGCCGTCGGCCAGCTTCGCCGCCAGCGCCGAACGCAGCGCGCCCATCAGTTTCTTGCGTGGAAAAGCGTAGCCGTAGGAGCGCGGTTGCGGACCATGCACCGTATAGCCATGCCGCCACAGCGGCGACCGGATCGACCCGATGCGGGCCCGGCCCGTGCCCTTCTGCTTCCAGAGCTTCTTGCCGGAACCGGAAACTTCCCAGCGCCCCTTGGTTTTGTGCGTGCCGGCACGCTGCCCGGCGCGGTAATGCTTCACCGCTTCCCAGAGCAGATCTTCGTTAACCGCGCCGAATATTTCATCGGCGAGATCCATCGTCCCAACCTTCTCGCCGCTCAAATTATGTATGTCGATCGTTGCCATATCTTTTCTCGTTTGCCTGTGTGGAGCGGGCACTCCTGCCCGCTTGCCTGCACCATCTCAAAACCAGCGGGCAAGAGTGCCCGCTCCACACAAAACCTATGCCTTCTTCGCCGCTCGCTTCGCCGCCTTCAACGGATCCACTGTCGCCGATCCGGCAAACCCGCGCCGTTCTCGTGGCGGCTTCTTCGCCTTCGTAATCACGATGTAGCCACCTTCAGGCCCCGGCACGCTGCCTTCAACCACCAGCAGATTTTCGTCCTTATCGACGCCCAGTACCCTCAGGTTGCGCTGGGTCACGCGGGCGTTGCCCATGTGTCCCGACATCCGCATTCCTTTAAACACGCGCGAGGGAAACGCCGACGAGCCAATCGAACCCGTAATCTGAAACATCGATCCGTGCGACTTTGGACCACCACCGAAATGATGCCGCTTCACCACACCCTGAAATCCTTTGCCCTTGCTGATGCCGACGATGTCGACAAAGCGCTCGCCTTCGAAAATCTCAACCAGCACGCGGTCGCCGACCTTCACCGAACCATCTCCATCGGGCGCGCCTTCGACTTCGAGCGGCACTTCGCGCATGAACTTCACCGGAGGAAGATTGTTCTTCGCCAGGTGTCCCTGCGCCGGCTTGGTCAGCCGCGACTGCTTCACAAACTCCACCAGTCCAATCTGGGCCGCCTCGTAACCGTCTTTCGTGGCCGACTTGTGCTGCGTCACCACGCACGGACCAGCCTGCAGCACCGTGACCGGGCGAACGTCGCCCTTGGAGTCAAACAGCTGCGTCATGCCGACCTTCTTGCCCAGAATTCCCGTAACCTTCGTTGCCATTTCCTTATCCTTCTCCGTGCCCAGCATGGCTAGCCGCGATCGCGACTGCTATTGGCTGGGAAGCTTTCCGTCTTAGCTAGATGCTAGTAGCTAGGAGCTAGAAGCTTATTTATGTTCCTTGCCGAACGCCTTAATCTCCACATCCACGCCCGCCGGCAGATCGAGCTTCATCAGCGCATCCACCGTCTGCTGCGTCGGCTCGAGAATATCGAGCAGGCGCTTGTGGGTGCGGATCTCAAACTGCTCCCGCGACTTCTTGTCTACGTGCGGCGAACGCAGCACGCAGTACTTGTTCTTCATCGTGGGCAGCGGAATCGGTCCCGCAATCTGCGCGCCGGTGCGCCGCGCCGTTTCCACGATCTCGCCCGTCGACTGATCCAGAATGCGATAGTCGTAAGCCTTCAACCGGATGCGAATTCTTTCTTTTCCAATCACTGTGTCATCTCTCTAACCCCTCCCGGCCCTCCGGGAAGAAAGAACTGGCGGCAAGCCGCAAGCCGCTTGTTAGCCTCTAAAAGCTAGCTTCTAAAAGCTAGCTTCTAAAAGCTAGCTTCTAGCTGCTAGTAAAACTCTTGTCATCCTGAGCGAGACGTTTTTTGTCTCGCGAAGGACCTATGCACTTTCTCAACTACTGCACAATCTCCGCAATCGTTCCGGCGCCGACCGTATGCCCGCCTTCGCGGATCGCGAACCGCAGGCCCTTCTCCATGGCCACCGGCGTGATCAGTTCAATCACCAGGCTGACGTTGTCGCCCGGCATCACCATCTCCGTGCCCGCCGGCAACTCCGCCACGCCCGTCACGTCCGTCGTGCGCAGATAGAACTGCGGACGATAGCCCTTGAAGAACGGCGTATGCCGTCCACCTTCTTCTTTGGTCAGAATGTAGACTTCCGCCTTGAACTTGGTGTGCGGCGTGATCGATCCCGGCTTGGCCAGCACCATGCCGCGTTCGACATCTTCCTTGCCAATGCCGCGCAACAGCAGGCCGGCATTGTCGCCCGCCATGCCTTCGTCCAACTGCTTCTTGAACATTTCGACGCCCGTGACAACCGTCTTGCGGGTTTCGCGGAAGCCGACGATTTCGACTTCTTCGCCCACCTTCACTTTGCCGCGCTCAATTCTTCCCGTTACAACCGTACCGCGGCCTGAGATCGAAAAAATATCTTCGATTGGCATCAGGAACGGTTTGTCGAGTTCGCGCGCCGGCTGCGGCACACTCTCGTCCACCGCCTTCATCAGCGCGTCAATCTGCTTTTCCCACTTCTCTTCCCCGTTCAGCGCGCCCAGGGCCGACAAACGCACCACCGGCACATCGTCGCCCGGGAACTTGTACGACTTCAGCAACTCGCGAACTTCGAGTTCGACCAGATCCAGCAACTCCGGATCATCGACTGCATCGCACTTGTTCAACGCGACCACGATGTAAGGCACACCGACCTGACGCGCCAGCAGCACGTGCTCGCGCGTCTGCGGCATCGGACCGTCGGTCGCAGCCACCACCAGAATCGCGCCATCCATCTGCGCCGCGCCCGTGATCATGTTCTTGATGTAGTCGGCGTGGCCCGGGCAATCGACGTGGGCGTAGTGCCGGTTGGCCGTCTCGTACTCCACGTGCGCCGTGGCAATGGTTATGCCGCGCGCCTTCTCTTCCGGCGCGTTGTCAATCGAAGTCAAACGACCGGAACACGATCTTCGGATTATGTTTCTGCAACACCTTCGTGATCGCCGCCGTCAACGTCGTCTTGCCATGATCGATGTGACCAATCGTCCCTACGTTGCAGTGCGGCTTATTTGCGATCAAATTTTTCTTTCGCCATAACTCCAGCTCTCTAGCTCCTAGCTCTTAGCTTCTAGCTAAACCCTTTGCCACTTAAACTCTGTCATCCTGAGCGGCGTGGT
>CAWDBW010000089.1:0-3179 GCA_963800405.1 uncultured Acidobacteriota bacterium | reverse complement strand
TGTTTTATAGTTGCTCAACTAGTACGTATTGCTAATATGTAAAGTGTTTTTTTGTGGAGAGGTCGAACTGCCGGGTGCGACTGACAGCGTGCCGGCGGCTCTGTTGGAGGTGAATCGGTCAGGAAGATCAATTACTGTCCCAAAAAGCATTGGGCGTCCGCAGTTGCGGACGCCCGATAGAAAAGCAGCGGCGAGGATCAGCGATTCGTTATAGAGGCGCTGACCTTCACCGGCGTGAGCCAGCCAAAGCGGTCGGGCTTCAGCCCGTTCGCAATCCCGAAAAACTCGTCCGCAATGCACTTGGTAATTTCGCCCGGCTTTCCGTCGCCAATCACAATGCGGTCAATCGAGCGGATGGGCGAGACCCTCGGCGGCGGTCCCGGTGAAAAATACTTCATCGGCAATGTAAAGCAGCTCGCGAGGCAGCGCCTGCTCAGTCACGGCCATGCCCCAGGTGCCGCGCAATCGTCAGCACGCTGTCGCGCGTAATCCCCGACAGCGCCGAGTTCGCCAGCGGCGTGACGGTAGTGAGTATCTGGAAACTGGCGAGCCGCTGTGGTTTGGGAAAGAGCGGAAGAAGGAGACGCTCGACGAATACTTCAAACGCAGCTCAGCAGAGGGCAGCGCAAACGCATCGTGGCGGCGTGTGTGGACATGTGGGAGCCGTTCCGGCTCAGTATTGAGGAATGGGCTCCGGCGTGCCGCATCGTGTATGACAAGTTCCACATTATCCAGCACGCCAACGATGCGGTGGACGAAGTGCGGCGGGCAGAGTTCTTCCGCAAAGGGCGGAAGATGCGAGACATCATCAAAGAGAAGAAGTGGCTCCTGCTGAGCCGCTGGAAGAACCTGGCAAAGAACCAACGCGGCGTTCTGAACCGGGTGTTCCAGCTGAATCGACGGGTGTTCAAAGCCTACCTGCTCAAAGAAAGCCTGGAGAAGCTCTGGGATTACCGCTACGAGGGTGCCATGCTGAACTACCTGCAGAAGTGGATCGATCAACTCCGATGGCAGCGACTGCCCTCCTTCCAGAAGCTTGCGGACCTGCTACTCAAGCACCTCGAAGGGATTCTGAACTACTGCCGGACCAAAGTTCGCTTCGGAGTTGTAGAAGCTGTCAACGGCAACATCCGTATGTTGATCAACCGTGGCCGCGGCTATAAGAATATGCGCTATCTCCTATTGAAAGCGAAGCGCATGGCCGTGACCAACACCGAATACGTCGCTTTTCAGAAAACCAGGAAAGCCGCGTAGAATGCCACTTTTTACGAATTCCTGCGGAGAGCCGAAATGACTAAGGGGAGAAAAGCGACAGGCAGTAGGCGCATTTTTGGAAAGCCGTACCTCACAAAGTTTCCGCTCGGGCAAGTAGCTATAGAAACGCCATTGTCGGTTGATGTTTGCTCTTTTTGCATGGCCCGGAAACGGCAAAAGCGAAGGCAGCTTAAGCGACCAACGGCGCCAACCGTTCGTAGACGCCGAAGAGTTGGCAGTAAGAATTTCTAACGATCCGATGAAGTTCGCTGATATTGCGGCCCGTTCCAACGCTGATCATTTTTCCTGAAGCTGGAAATCCCAAGGCCTTACGAATCACCGGTGGTATATCCTTCTCATCCCAGGTTTTAAACAAAATCTCCCAGTCCAAGCCGTGTATGGCTGGGCGCTCATTGTGAACCCAATCGTCGCGATATTTCTTGCACTCTTCCCAATCTGTCGTCAGCCGACGAAGGCCGGCGGCTACGTCCCCACTTACCTGCGGTTCACTCGATTGCTCCGCTGTTTCAATTACTTTGGCCAGCAGGGGGGCGCGTGATTTCTTTGAAAGGCTCAGGTTCCAGTTGAAAATAATGCACCGAAGGAGATGCTCGCAGCTCGAATACAGACGCAATGCTGCGTCATCGAGATAGAACCTGCAGTGATAAACGGCTTCCAGAGAATTCGATTCACATTCCTCATAGAAGACCTTGCATGCTTCCGCTTCAATCAATGCCGTGCGCGCCTCGTTAAGCAAGTGCCAGCCTTGGGAAAGCCGAACGCGCGCTCGAATCTTTTTGTGACCAGAGTCTAGTTCGACAAGCGGGTTTGCCAGACAGGGAGTCAGGTTCTGGAGATCGTAAGAGCGAGGCAATCCAGCGTGAATTTGCTCCATGCGTGCGGCCGGAATTCCTCGCCGCATGCCATAAACCAGATCTGTTTGCTGGACTTCCATATTGAGGTTCATAATTCCGATACTCTTCACTTCACGGATGCTCCCATCATCATTGCGAGCTTTTGTACGCGCGCAGAACCGAACCAACTCCCGAATTGATCAAGTAGTCATCCACGACATTCAGCTTTCCCTATCATTATAGGAAACGGCCGGCACCGCCACATCGGACTGTTGGTCGATGTGCCGAGCTCCACTTGCCTTTTCGGTGGGCCAGGAGTGATTCATGTGGTACGAGGAATCTCGCAGAAAAGGAACCACACCATGAACAGCACCAACGAGACCACCGCCGCCAGCCGAGCCGCCGCCGTTGCGGAAAAGGGCGCGCACGTCGCGTCGAAGCAGGCCACTGCAACCGAGGGGAGCCGCAACGGCAACGCCGCCTGCTGGCCTCCCTGGCCGACATCGGCCAGCAAACCCCCATCGTCGTGATCGTCTCGCCCGAGGACGGCCGGCGCTACCTGGTGATCGATGGCTACAAGCGCATGGCCGCGCTCGAACACCTCGGGCGGGACACAGTGGAAGCTACCGTATGGGCGATGAGCGAAGCCGAAGCGGTGCTGCTGTCGCGGTCGCTGCGCTTCGGCCCGGCGGAAAGCGCGCTGGAACAAGGCTGGCTACTGGCGGAGATGGAGCGACGCTTCGGCTATTCGCTCGACGAACTGGGTCACCGCTTCGACCGCAGCGCGAGTTGGGTATCGCGGCGGTTGGCGTTGGTGGAGTTGCTGCCGGAGGGGATCCAGCAGCAGGTGCGGGAAAGCTCGGATCATCGGGCGTTCCCTCCGGTGGCATGGCCGGGGAATGCTCGGCAATCCCCCGGGGAGCCGTTCTCGGTCTTTTCGACGGCGGCGCCGTTCTGATGGTGGCCGACGGCGACCGCGACCACCGTATGAGCGGCTTCGTGGATACAGATCAGCTCATCCCAATCCATTTGGCGTCGCCAGCCGTCGCGGTCGGGGCGGCGGGCGCGGAC
>CAWDBW010000088.1:0-68370 GCA_963800405.1 uncultured Acidobacteriota bacterium | reverse complement strand
GCGGCAAGAGCGGCTATCAGTTCACCTCGGGCGCGGGCACGGTAGTCAGCGGCGTGAACGCCGGCTACACGGTGAAGGGCGTTCCGAACACGATCAACCAGACTGGTATTCGCGGGTTCTGCGCTGAGGAAGATGCAGTGGTTGGCGTCGACCCAGCCGGCGTCTGCTCCGCGACGGAAGCGGGCATCCTGGTCTTCAACCCGCTCAACCAGTAATTAACGTCTGATTCAGCGAAGTACCGGGGCAGCGAGCTCACGCTCGCTGCTCTTTTATTTTCTTGCCCCGCTGCAAGTTCGAACTCCCATTGCGTTCTAGCCCTGGACCGGCGAAATGCCAGGTCCGACGCCGCAGGTCCGACGCCGCATTGCCACTAGGGACGCCCAAGAGGTAGAATGAGCGCGCCGCGAAACCGGCGTCCGTCGCGGGAACCGGCCAGTCGTGACTTTGCTTGACCCTGATTTTGGCGGATCATCGCCCGGGCAATTCACGGCAAGAATCCAGGGGACAAAATGCGCAAGCAAAAGGGTTTCTCACTGATCGAGTTGCTGATCGTGGTGGCCATCATTCTGATCATTGCGGCCATCGCCATTCCGAACTTGTTGCGGGCCCGCATGGCGGCAAATGAATCGTCTGCCGTGGCATCGGTTCGTACCATCACCACCGGAGAAATCGTTTACCAGAGCGCGTATCCGACAGTCGGCTATGCGCCGGCCCTGGTCAACCTGGGAGGCGCGCTGGGCGCAGCCTGTGTGCCCAGTTCCACCACGGGCTGCCTGATTGACTCCGTGCTCGCCAACAACGGCAACCCGGCGGGCGGCGGCAAGAGCGGATATCAGTTCACCACCGGCGTGGGTGCTGCGGTGGGCGGCGTGAACACGGGATTCACCATCAAGGCGGTTCCGAACACCATCAACCAGACCGGGATTCGCGGCTTTTGCGCCGAGGAAGATGCGGTGGTGCGGGTCGACCCAGCTGGGGTCTGCTCGAACACCGAGGCAGGCATCCTGGTGTTCAACCCGCTGAACCAGTAATCGCCGAAACCTCGCAGGGTGGATGGAGATTGCAGGTTGCCGCTTTTGGGTCAGTCCGCCTGACACTTTCTGTCACAGTCTATGCCTAATCCCAGGGCGTAGCTGCCTTCCGTTCCTTTCGTAACCCCAGCTAGCCCCTTGATTCCCCAGACCCTTAAGGGAATTACTGAGGTTTCGGGCCAGATTCCGGAATTGGCGTTGAAACTGCTACCGATCCAGTGTGTTCTCCCCCGCAATGGCAGCAGTCTAAAGGGAAGATCCTATGCACTCAACCAAGGGATTCTCGCTGATCGAGTTGCTGATCGTAGTGGCGATCATCCTGATTATCGCCGCCATTGCGATCCCCAACCTGCTGCAAGCTCGCATCGCGGCCAATGAAGCTTCGGCGGTGGGCTCGTTGAAGGCCCTGCAGAGCGCGGAAGTGATTTACTTCAATACCTATCCGACCGTGGGATACGCCGCCTCCATCGGCAGCCTCGGAGGCGCCGGCCCGTGCACCCCGTCCTCCACCACAGCCTGCCTGATCGATAACCTGCTGGCCACGTCCACGACGGGGTCAACGGGAAAAAGCGGATTCGTTTTCGCGGCCACCGGAACCATGTCGGGGGGAACAACCTACAACGACGTGTATATCAACGCCGGCTCGCCAGTTCTGATGAACAAGACCGGCAATCACGATTATTGCTCCACCAACGACGGCGTTCTGCGATCGCAACTGGGCAGCGTCGGCGACACTCCCGTAATTACGCAGGCGGCCTGCGTGGCCTTCGCGGTGGCTCAGTAACGAAATCCGGAATCGAATTCCAACTTTGAGAATCGTTCCAAGTTGAGAATCGCGCACGCGGCCCAGTCCTTCGTGTCTCCTTCCAGCCCTCTTCCTTAATTTATCGGGCGACCAGCCAGTGACCGTCGTAACTGCCATGGGGCTGTTCTACCGCGGTCTGATGCTTATAATATTTTCGCAAACACTTCTAGGGAAGCCTGACGCACAATGGCCGCAATTGAAATTCTTGGACTGGAAAAGACCTACATGGTGGGCTTCTGGCGCAAGCGCCCCAAGCGGGCCTTGCAACCGCTGCATCTCACCGTCGAAGAGGGAGAAATTTTCGGGTTCCTGGGCCCTAATGGAGCGGGCAAGACCACGACCTTGAAAATGCTGATGGGCCTGGTGTTTCCGACCGCCGGCACGGCTCGCATCCTAGGGCACGAATGGACCGATCCTGAAGTCAAGGCGCAAATCGGGTTCCTTCCCGAGCAGCCCTACTTCTACGACTACCTCACTGCCCACGAATTGCTCGACTACTACGGGCAACTCTCCGGGGTTCCGGGCAAGGACCGCAAGCGCCGCATCGAAGAAGTTCTGCAGCGCGTCGGGCTGACTGATATTAAAGGCGTGCAATTGCGCAAGTTCTCCAAGGGCATGCTGCAGCGCGCGGGAATCGCGCAGGCGATCCTCCACAACCCGAAATTAGTTTTCTTCGACGAACCAATGTCGGGACTAGATCCGCTCGGCCGCCGCGAAGTTCGCGACCTGATGGAGCAGTTGAAGCAGGAAGGCAAGACCGTATTTTTCTCGACTCACATTCTCTCCGATGCCGAGGCCCTCTGCGATCGCGTCGCCATTATTCACAAAGGCGAATTGCGTGGAGTGGGCGCCGTAGCGGACTTGACCGCAACGGTTCAGGGGAAAGTGGAAGTGGTCTGGCAAGGCACTCAGGTTCCTGCCTCGATGAAAGCGCTGGGCGCGGAATGTCACATCACGGGCGATACCGTCCGCGCCGTGATTCCAGAGAACCAGCAGGACGCCGCCATCGACGCGCTGCGCCGCGAGCGCATCCGGCTGATCGCCATCACTCCGCTGCGCACCTCGCTCGAAGCCTATTTCGTGGAGAAGTTACAGCACTCTCAAACCACCGCGGGGAAAGCATCATGAGCCCACGCATTGTTTACATTGCCGCTAACACATTTCGCGAAGCGGTCCGCGACCGCGTGCTTTACAACCTGATCGGTTTCACCCTGCTGCTTTCGGGCGCGGCCATTTTTGTGGGCCAGATTTCCATCGACATCGAGCGTCTGGTAGTCATTAACCTGGGCCTCACCGCGGTATCACTTTTCGGCGTGGTCATCGCCATCTTCATCGGCATCGGGCTGGTTTCAAAAGAAATCGAGAAGCGTACTCTTTACACCGTGCTGTCTCGTCCCGTGCGCCGCTGGGAGTTTATTGTCGGAAAATTTTTCGGCCTGGCTGGAACGTTGGTGGTGAACACGTTCTTTATGGCCATTGGAGTCTTCGGCGCGCTGCTCTATGTGGCGCACAAGTTTTCCAAGCCCGACGCACTGATCTTCGTCGCGCTCTATTTCATCGTTCTGGAATTTCTGATCATCTGTTCGCTGGCCTTGCTGTTCTCGTCATTCTCTTCGCCGCTGCTCTCCGCGGTCTTCGCGTTCTCGCTGTTCGTGATCGGGAGTTTTGCCGACGACCTGCGGGGATTTGCCGGCATGGCTCACGGCATCACGCGCTGGGTAGCCACCGGAGCGGCCTACCTGGTGCCCAATTTCTCGGCGCTCAACGTCATCAGCGCGGTCGCGCACCAGCAGCCGATGAGCTCGCAACTCATCCTGCAAAACACGCTCTACGCCCTGTTCTACACCACGATGGCCCTGAGCGGCGCCGTCCTGATCTTCGAGCGCAGGAATCTGAAATAATTGGGAGTCGAAATACGAATGAAGACCGCTCGCCAGCGCACCACCGTCATCGCCGCCGTGAGCCTGGTGGTTTCGATGGCCGCTAGTGTTCTGCTGTTGCGGCACATTGACCAGATTCGTCCGCAAGCCAGCATCGAAGATGTGCTCTACATCAACTCGCCAACAATGGTGAAGCGCGCCAGCCTGGGCTTCGACGGCCTGATGGCCTGCATCTACTGGACGCGCACGGTACAGTATTTCGGCCACCGCCATTTCGACTACGCCCACACTTACAACGAACTGGCACCACTGCTCGAAATCACCACCACGCTCGATCCCCATCTATTGCCCGCATATCAGTTCGGCGCCAGCTTCCTCGCACCCCGTCCGCCGGGAGGAGCCGGCCAGCCGGAGCGCGCCATTCATCTCATGGAGTATGGCATCCAGAATAATCCGGACAATTGGCAGCTCTACTACAATCTTGGCTTCGTTTACTACACCGAACTTAAAGACTACCGCAAAGCTGGCGAAGTGTTTGAGCGCGGCTCGAAGGTTCCCAACGCGCATCCGTTTATGAAGATTCTGGCCGCACAGATGGCCATGCACGCCGGCGACCTCGCCACTGCCCGCATGCTGTGGAGCGCCACATACGAGACCGCCCGCGAATCCAATATCCGCCTGAACGCGGTCGAACACCTGCGCGCAATCCAGGTGGATGAAGACGTGACCAACCTCGAAGCCCTCGTCGCCCAGTTCAGTCAGCGTAACGGACGCCGTCCCGCCAGTATGGCGGAACTGGTTGCGGCGGCGCATTTGCGCGGCATTCCGGCCGATCCTAATGGCGAAGCCTACCAGCTAACCCCGGACGGCCGCATCCTGGTCGCGAACCCGGACGATTACTCTTTCATCACCAAAGGCTTGCCTCCCGGATACAAACCCGGGCCGCCCAAATTCCATACTCACTAGCACTGTTCAGCGATTAGGGGCCATCAGGGTGCCCCACCCTTGTCGCGGTTTCTGCGACAGGGTGGGGATTCTGAATTTCCAGGGATTTTGAATTTCTGAGGTCGGCCCTGGTTCCGCCTACGATTTTACTGGCCGCCGGGCCCATGGCCACTCGCCACGAATTTTTGTTTCCCCGTATGATGTCCTCGTTCCTCTCATGGATTCGCCCCCGCCCATCAGCGTGCTCAAAACCGCGTGGCAATGGTGGAAGTACGCGGCCGCGTACGAAGGCTCTCTCGCCGCCACCCACCGTCTCGCCGGAGTGCTGTGGGAGTTCGCGCGCGACTCCACTCCAGAGCGTCTGCGGCAACGCTTCGGCGACGCCGACTACGACTGGGACTACCGGGTAAACACGACGAGCGGAGCAGTGGGATGGCGCGACCGGCTGCTGGGCATGTTTCATTCCGCGTACCAGCCCACTGAGCCAACGGCGTTTCATGAAATGCTCGACGCGGTTCAGCAGACGCCGAACTCCGACCAGACCACCGTCAACTTCCGCGACTTTACTTTTATTGATCTGGGCTGCGGCAAGGGACGCACCCTCCTGATGGCCTCGGACTATCCCTTCCGCCGCATCGTAGGCGTGGAACTTCTGCCCACATTGCACGCCATCGCACTGGAGAACTTGCGTCAGTACAAGAGCGAATCGCAGAAGTGTTTCGCCATTGAAGCCATCTGCGCCGACGCGACTGCCTTCCCTCTTCCCGAGGGCCCGCTGGTGATTTATCTGTTCAATCCGTTCCCGGAATCGGGAATGCGCCAGGTGGCCGCGAACCTGGAGCAGACTCTGCGCGCGCATCCCCGGCCGGTGTATGTGCTGTACCACAATCCGCTGCTCGAACATGTACTCAGCGAGAACTGGCGTCTGAGAAAGATCGTCTCGGCGCATCAGTATTCGCTGTTCCGCAGCCAGTAGCGCTGCTCCTGCCTTCGACCGCGTTTCCAGCGCCGCGATGAATCTCTCTGCCCGCGGATTCCGAATAACACCCATGAGAAATATGCATTGGACTCAAGAGATACGGCAGTATATTTTCTCCCCCTAACAATTGCCGCAGCAAGCTCTCTGTTGGCGGGCGATAGCACGTTTCTTCATCTGACCCGGACGTTTGCCTCTCGGGGCTTTACGCACTTCATACGATTGCTTTACGCGATCTTTATGACTTTCTGGATGTAATGGGCTGTTACCAAACGGGACCAATCCCACGGGGAATTACCGCGCTGGGGACTTAAGCGTTAGTTCGCACGCTGCAAACAAATCTAAATCAGCAGGAGATCGAGGCGTAGATCATGAGAACTCATTCGTATCCGTGGTTGACAACTGCCGTTTTTCCTTTGGCGCTCGGCGTGATCCTGGTCTGTGCTTCCGTCCAGCGAGTCGCCGCGCAGACGACATCGGCTCAGCCTGGCGCTGCGACGACCGTGGCCGTACTGCACCCAACGGCGGTGGCCGATGGCGTAGCCCACGACGGGAGCGGAAGTAAGCCTGGCAGCGCCACGCCCGCCGCGCCTGCAGTTGCGCCTTATGCGGACGTGCCACCTGCGGTGGCGAGACAACTGGCCGCCCTGCAGGCGGAGATCGAGGAACTCAAAGCGGAATTGAAGAGCCGCGATGCGGCGGCGCCAGCGGCGCCAGTTCCCGCGGCTCCGGCCGCGCCCACTGCTGCGGTAGCGACGTCGGCCCCAGCAGTAACGCTCGCCCCAGCTGCGGCGACTGCCCGGGCGCCTGAAATCAAGGCAGCCGAGGCATCCCCAGCGATGGCGCCGATCGAGAAAGCCGTCGCACAAGCCGGCGACTCGGCGACCGCCGCGCCCGCGAAGAAAGAAAAGATTGCGCCCTTCTCCGACTGGGACTGGACCTGGCTCAACGGCAATCCGCGCAACAAAGACACCGCCTTTGATACGAAGTTCTTTACCCCGGAAATCCGCGCGGATGTTACCTACACCTACGACTTCAACAAACCTGTAGACAATTCCATGGGCGGATCAAGCGAACTGTTTCGTTCGAACGAAATCCAGCTGGAGCAACTCGGCCTCGGCGGCGACTTCCACTACGACAACGTTCGCGCCCGGTTCATGACCCAGTTCGGCATGTATTCCACGGCAACCATCCGCAATGACCCCAGCTATGCCAAGGGGCAATGGAATATCGCCGACGCCGATCGTTACCTGGCAGAGGCCTACGGTGGTTATCACCTCGACGTGCTGAACGGAATCAACATCGACGCCGGAATTTTCATGTCGTACATCGGCCTGTTCAGTTATTACAACTACGATAACTGGGCATACCAGCCCTCTTACGTTTCTTCCAACACGCCGTGGTTTTTCCAGGGCATTCGCATTCAGGTTTTCCCCACTCCTCACTTGAAGATCGAGCCTTGGATCATTAACGGATGGCAGTCGTATGGTTCGTCCAATTCGAGGAAGGGGATCGGCGGACAGATCAAATGGACTCCGCGGCCCTGGATCAACGTCATCTCCAACAATTACGGCATCGGCCACGACGACCTCTACATCCAGAATCGCGGCCGCATCCACACCGACGACAGTGTCGAAATCAAGTATTACGACAGGCCTGAAAAGTTCCTCGACAAGATGGCGTTCTCCTTCACCGGCGATATGGGCTGCGAATACGGCCCCAGCACGACAAGCGGGCTGGCAGGCGTGAGCTGCCACGGCAACAAGCGCGACCCGCTGGCGCCAGCGAGCTACAACTTCCCGCAAGGCGGAGTGGATCCGAAGCAGAGCTTTCTGGGCTGGATGCTTTACGACCGCTCCTGGTTCAAGAAAGATAAATACGGACTGACCATTGGCGGCGGCATGATCAACAACCCCGGCCGCTATCTCGTGCTGTTGCCGCCCATCAACGGCGAGACTGCGTCGTCAGCGGCGATCAACGCACCCTACTTTACGGGCAATCCCGGCGACTCGTTCAAAGCGTGGGATACGTCGATCACCTACGATTACATGCCGCGACAGTGGCTGACGTTCCGTTGGGAGTATGACTATCGCCACGCCAGTGTGCCGTATTGGTCGGGCAAGGGCGGGGTCACGCCGCCGGGTTCGGGCGGCGTGCCGTATACCAACAACGGATTTCCGCAGTACTATGCGTGCATGAACGGAGGCAACACTGGATTTGGAAATAATTCGGCGCTATCGATGTCTGCTAACGAGGCACTCGCACAAACGGCCTGCGCGTCACAAGGCAGCAGCCTGTGGACACCGGATCTGCGCCGGGATGAGTCGCTGATCGATATCGACATCATGGTGAAGTTTTAAAGGGAACGCAGGATTCTGCAAGAAAGCCTGCCTCGGGCAGGCGATTTTCAAGAGCGGGGGTGAGGATATGTTAAGACCCTGGCTGATTGCTTTCGCGATCATGGCGCCGATTTTCTTGGCCGGTGCCATGTTGGTGAATCGAATCGAAGCTCAAACCGAGAAATCGACGGGCGTAGTCGCTCCCACCACGGCCGCCGAAAAAGCTGAACGAGAGAAGAAGCTGGCCGCCGCGACCGAGGCGGCCAAGCAGCTCATGCTCGCGATGGATACCGACCAGAACGGCAAGATTTCCAAAGAAGAATGGATGAAGTTCATGTCGGACGAGTTCGATCGCTTGGACACTAACCATAACGGCGAGTTGGACCCTAAAGAATTATTGCAGTCGCGAATGCGGGTGCGTCCAGCGGTCGGCAAGTGAGTACGTGGTTCGCGGGTGCAGGGTAGCACATGGCTTTCGAGAGGTGAGTGTTGCTCCGTCTGCCAGGTGTTCGTGAGTGGTTGAGGAAGGCTGTTTGAGTGAGCGCAGATCGGAGGTCCAACGATTGATCCATCGTTTAACGGCGGTCACGCCCACTCCGAAATAGAGCGGTCCGCTTCCCCTGACTCAGCCGCTTCGTTTAGTTTCTTCCGGCTGCCCTGCTTTTGTGGATTTTGCCGCCTGGTCTGTTCCTGAGATTCCTGGCGTGCTTGCAATTTGGCGACGCCGGTCTCCTCGGAATCGGACTCGCCCGCCATTGCGGAGGCGGACTCCATCAATTTCCTTCTGGTCTTCGCCGCTTCCCGCTTGGCTGCGGCTCTTTGCGCGGCGTAAAGCGCATCCTGTTGGGCATATGGATTGACTTGGTTGGCGTGCACGCGCATTGCCGGCCTCCCTAATTAGGTGAACATTTTAGGTAAGACATTCGCAGAATCGCCGGCACTCGGTCAGGCATGGAACAGGGTGCCATCTCGTATTCCGCCTCACGTAACCTTCTCTATGATCGCAGGCAATCGCAATGCCGAAGGGCCGCTTACAGCCCAAAGGCAATCCCTAGGTGCGGCAAAATCCATCTTCAATTATGAATTGTGTGAGCGCGCTAACTTATCGAGCAGCCGGGCAGTGGGCGACTTTAAAGTCGCCCACTACCAGCGGCCGCAATGAAATGACAACTCCTGTGCCGTGGCTTACAATCCTTGCAGGAGCCCTTCCGTAGGAGCCGGTCCCGTGTTGCCCTCCCGAGTTTGCGCGAGGGTGTTGACCCGTGGGCTGGGACCCGGTGAAAAGTTATCGATCATGCAAGTCCGTTGGCTGCGCTTTGCGATGGTGTGGTGTCTGATGACGACAGGCCTCGCTGCGGCTGGTCTTGGCTCGGGTCTGGGCTCGCGTCTTGCCCCGCAAAACCTGGCGGCCGACGTCAAAACTCTGGCGGCGGCAGTAGACGCGCACTACAACCATCTGCGCTCGCTCGAGGCGGAGTTTACTGAAGTCTATCGCGGGTCGGGGATGGACCGGACCGAGAGCGGGACGCTCTGGCTGAAAAAACCCGGCAAGATGCGCTGGGAATACCGTTCTCCCAGGGAGAAGCTGTTTGTCAGCGACGGGAGAGATGCGTGGTTTTATGTCCCGGCCGACCGGCAGGCGCGGAAGACGGCGGCCAAAAAGCTGGAGGATGTGCGCTCCCCTCTGGCCTTCTTGCTGGGTAAAACCAAGCTGGAGAAAGAGTTGCAGGGATTATCTCTAGCTCCAGATGTAGAGCCGCTGGCAGCGGGAAATGTGGTTCTGCGGGGGGTGCCGCAGGCCCTGGCGGATCGGGTGAGCGAGATTCTGCTCGAGGTCACGCCCGACCACCAGATCGTGCGCATCGTCATCCAGGAAGTGGATGGGGCGGCCACGGAATACCGCTTTGCGGGGATGAAGGAAGACGTGGCGATCGGGGATGGGCGGTTTAGCTTCAAGCCTCCGGCGGGAACGGAGACGGTGGGGGGACTGGAGCCGTAGAGTTCGGCGGGCGGGTCAAAGAAAAGCAGGTTCCTCGACTTCGCTCGGAACGACAGTTTTTTAGTAATTGGGAATTTTGACTCTCTCGACGAGGTTACTTGCGTACTGATCGGGGCGAGTTGGGAGCTGGTCGGCGGCTTAGAATTGTAATTGGGCAATGTTAGACTGAGCGGTGGGGCGTTACTCGGCAAAACTGGTAGAAAAGTCGGCAAATGGCGGAATTTGAAGTAAAAATCGCGGACAACCGCGGACGGGTGCAGCAGCACATCGAGCAGGGATACTCGGAAGCCGAGGTGCGCGACCGCTTTTCTCAGCAGGGCTATCTGGTCTACTGGGTCAAACCCCAGGGCGTGCTGACCAGCGGCATCTCGCTGCGCCGCCGGCGAAAGCTGAAGCAAGCAACGTTTCTGGTCTTCAACCAGCAGTTCCTGACGCTGATCCGGGCCGGGCTGCCCATCCTGAATTCGCTTGAGCTGTTGATCAAGCGGCAGAAGGACGCGCAACTCAAGCAGATTCTGGAAAACGTGCGGGAGCGTGTAAAGGGTGGAGAGTTGCTCTCCGATGCGTTCGCGGCGCAGGGCATCGTGCCCAAGATTTATACGACCACGCTGATGGCGGGCGAGAAGAGCGGCAACATTGACGAAGTGTTGACCCGCTACATCAACTTCCAGCGACTAGCTATGACATTCCGTAAGAAACTTTTCGTGTCGCTGATTTATCCGACGTTGCTGGTCACCGTTGTGCTGATCATGGTGACGTTCCTGTTTACCTACGTTGTGCCCAAGTTCGCCGACTTATTCAACAGTCTGGATCAGAAGCTGCCGGCGATTACCGTGTTCATGCTCAACGTAGGCCTGAACGCGCAGAGGTATGCTCCGTTTGTGTTCGTGGGGTTGATCGTATTTGGCTTCGTGTTTTGGCGCTGGAAAGATACCGATAGCGGGGCGGACCGCCTTGACCGGATCATCTTGAGCATACCGTTGCTGGGCGACATCCGATTAA
This sequence comes from uncultured Acidobacteriota bacterium, assembly GCA_963800405.1. Lineage (GTDB taxonomy): Bacteria > Acidobacteriota > Terriglobia > Terriglobales > Acidobacteriaceae > Sulfotelmatobacter. The sequence continues at coordinate 57,393 of CAWDBW010000088.1, read as the reverse complement.
AGCACCAGCTGGCGAGTTTTTCGCGGATGCTTTCCACGCTGTTGCAAGGCGGCTTACCGCTGGTACCGGCCATGGAAACCGCGGGTGCGTCGATGAGCAGCCGGCGCATCGTAAAAGGCGTGGCGCGGGCGGGAATTCGGGTGCGCGAGGGGCAGGGACTGGCGAGCAGCCTGGAGGAGCAGAAGATTTTTCCCGATCTGGCGGTGGAAATGATTGAGGTGGGCGAATCCACCGGAGCGCTGCCGGCCATGCTGAATTCAGTGGCCGAGTTTTATGAGGAAGACGTGCAGACCGCGCTGGGCGCGTCGATGGCGTTGATCGAACCGCTCATCCTGATGATTATGGCAGTTTTTGTGGGCGGAGTGTTGATCTCGCTATATTTGCCGATCTTCAGCATGGGAGTGCACTGAAAGCTCGTTCGTCGTTGGCTGACGACCAATGGCTAACCACCAACGACAGGTAAGCAAATGGCAACAGCCGATAAAAAATCGTTGTTCGTGCATGGCGGGAACGGCGGGCCGATCAGCCCGACCGGCAATCCTGTCACCGACCTGGAACGGGCTCAGGATGTGGCGCGGCGCTACCGCTGCGAATTCGTCGACCTGTCGGGCTTCGAACTGCATCACGAGCTCTTTAAGAAAATTCCGGTCGAGTTGATGTTCCGCTACAAATTTGTTCCGCTGGAAGAAACCGCGGACGGCAAGCTGGCCATCGCCATTGCCGATCCCAGCCAGCTGATGATGATCGACGAGATCAGCCTGCTGCTGAAGCAGCGCATCGTCACCAAAGTTTCCACGCTGAAGCAGATCGACGACATTCTCACCAAAACCGAGCAATCCCAGCGCGTGCTCGAAGAAGCCAGCGAAGGCTTCCAGATCATCCGCGAAGACGAGAATACGGGCGCCGAAGAAACTCTGTCGATCGACAAGCTCACGGCCACGGGTGACACCAGCCCCATCATCCGGCTGGTCGATACCACGATTTTTACCGCGCTGCAGCGGCGCGCTTCCGACATTCACATCGAGACCCGCGACGACTCCGTGGTCATCAAGTTCCGCATTGACGGCGTGCTCACGCAGGCGATGCCGCCCATCGGCAAAGAGCACCACTCCACTGTAATTTCGCGTATCAAGGTGATGAGCGAGCTCGACATTTCCGAGCGCCGCGTCCCCCAGGACGGCCGCTTCCGGGTGAAGTATAACGGGCGCGCCATCGATTTCCGCGTCTCGATCATGCCCTCGATCCACGGTGAAGACGCCGTGCTGCGCGTGCTCGACAAAGAGTCGATGAGCGAGAAGTTCCGCACCCTGACGCTGGATGTAGTTGGGTTTGATGAGGACAACCTGCGCCGTTTTCGTCGCTACATCAAAGAACCCTACGGCATGGTGCTGGTGACGGGGCCGACGGGCAGCGGAAAGACCACCACGCTCTACGCCGCGGTCAACGAGATCAAGACCGACGAAGACAAGATCATCACCATTGAAGATCCGGTCGAATATCAGCTGCGCGGCATCACGCAGATTCCGGTGAACGAGAAAAAGGGGCTGACCTTCGCCCGCGGCTTGCGGTCGATTTTGCGTCACGACCCCGACAAAATCATGGTCGGCGAAATCCGCGACGCCGAAACTGCGCAGATCGCCATTCAGTCCGCTCTCACCGGCCACCTGGTTTTCACCACGGTCCACGCCAACAACGTGGTCGACGTCATTGGCCGCTTCCTGAACATGGGCGTCGAGCCTTACAACTTTGTTTCGGCTTTGAACTGCATTCTGGCGCAGCGGCTGGTGCGGTTGATTTGCGAGTCGTGCCGTACCGAAGTGCATTACGCGCCCGACGTCATGGAAGCCAGCGGCCTCGATCCGGCGCAGTGGGGCAACGTTCCCTTATATGAGGGGCCGGGTTGCATCGAGTGCGCGGGCACCGGATTCCGCGGGCGAACCGCGATTCACGAACTGCTGGATTTGAGCGACCGCATTCGCGAGATGATTCTGGCCAAGAAGCCGACGTCGGAAATCCGGCGCGCCGCGCGGGAAGAAGGCATGCGCTTCCTGCGCGAATCCGCATTGGACAAAGTCCGGCTGGGCATGACCACGCTGAAAGAGATCAACAAGGTCACCTTCATCGAGGCCATGCGGTAGAGATGTGGGTGAAGAAACACCTCGAAGGCGTACTCTGGCTGACTGCCTTTGGGAGCCTCGTTTTGGCGGCACAAGCCTCAACGAGAGCTTATCTGACGGTGATCGCCGGAATTTTCGTGATCTCGACGGCGATAGTTCTTCCACTTCATTTTTTCGTTGCTTGGCGCCGGCTCCGTACGATTCCAAATAAACGTTCGTACGCGTTTTGGGTCGGTCTCGAGAGTTTGTTCGCTGGCGGCTTGGTGATTGCCGTTGTTGTTAGCACTCGCTAGCGCGCGCGATTTTGGTCGAGGGGCTGAGTGCCCTTCCAGCTATTGCATTTGTGAGTGATTCAGGTTCTGATTTACAGAGGAATTCTTTCAGGGGCGCTGTCGGGAATGAGTCCAAATTCAAATCTAGCCAAGCCAAAGCTGGCCTGCGAAATCGCGGCGGACCGCGTGCTGGCCGGGCGTCTCACCGACCGGGGAGACGGCCTGGAGGCTTCGGCGGCACGCGAACTGGCTCCGGGCAGCGTGATTCCCGACCTGGTGGAAAACAACCTGCGCCAGCGGGAAGCGGTGCGGGCTGGAATTGAAGCGGCGCTGGGCGGGGTTGCCGGACGCTCGAAAGATGTGATCGCCATCGTGCCCGATGCGGCCGTGCGCGTGATGCTGGTGGAATTCGATACTCTGCCCTCCGATCAGGAAGAGGCTCTGGGCGTAGTGCGGTTCCGGCTGAAGAAATCGCTGCCGTTTGACGTGGACAAGGCGAAAGTTTCTTATCACGCGCAGAAGGTCAAAGATGAAGTGCGCGTGGTGGCGGCCGTGGCCATGGCCAGCGTGATCGAAGATTATGAGGGCGCGTTCCGCGATGCGGGGTTCAATCCGGGCGTAGTGCTGCCCTCCACTCTTGCCGCCCTGGGCGCGGCTGCAGCGAAGAAGCCAACTCTCGTAATCAAAGTCGATGCGCACACCACCAGCATTGCGATCCTGAATGAAAATCAGCTGCAGTTGTTTCGCACTCTGGAAAACACGCGCGGGGTCACCATCACGGGCGAGCAACTGGCCGAGGAAGTTTATCCGTCGGTGGTATTTTTCCAGGACACCTACCACCTGAACATTGAGCAGATTTATATTGCCGGCCTTCCGGAGTCAGGGGGCGCGGCGCCCGCGCTGCGCGCCCAGACCGGAGCCGACGTGCAGGAACTGGTCTCGTCGGCACAACTGGGATTGAGTACCGGCGGGGCGGTGCCGCGCTGGAGAATGGCAGGAGTGGTGGGAGCGTTGATTTCGTAGGGGAAAGGGATCAGGGTCCAGGGGTTAGTGAACCTCTTGCCACTGATCCCTAATCCCTGAACCCTGATTTTTTATGCGTTTGGATATCAATCTCGCGAGCCAGCCCTACGAGGACGCGCAGCAGTTCTGGATGCGCTGGGGCACCGCCGTGGGCGCAGTCGCGCTGCTCACGCTGGTGCTGCTGACGCTCGACGTCACGGGCTGGGTCAATGCCCGGCGGGATCGGGCGGCCATCGCCGAAAAGCAGGCCATGATTGCCGACCGCGACCGGCTGCGGGCCGAGGCTGAGCGCATCCTCAACCTGCCGGAAAACCGTGCCACCCGCGATCAGTCGCAGTTTTTGAATCAGCTGATCGAACGCAAGGCGTTCTCCTGGACGCGCGTTCTGGAAAGTCTGGAAAAAGTGATGCCGCCGCGGGTGCACCTGGTTTCGATCAGTCCCGAACTGGATGAGGACAACCGTCTCGGACTGAAAATGACGGTGGCGGGCGATTCGCGGGACCGGGCGCTGGAACTGGCCCGCCGGATGGAAGACTCGAAACGCTTTGCGCAGACCGAAGTCACCCACGAGAGCTTCCAACAAACCAACACTGGCGACAACGAACAGTTCGACATCGAAGCGTTTTACATACCCGAGCCGCTGCCGGCTGTGTCCGCGCCATCGGCAACATCCGCGCCATCCGCGTCACCCAAAACGGATGCGAAATCAAAAACAGAGGCGAGTCCGAAGGCCGCCCGGCCGAAAGGGAGAAAGCCCTGATGCCTGACTTACGGCAAACCCGGAAGAATTTAAAGACCGCGCTGGCGATCATGGCAGGCATCGACATCCTGGCAGCCGCTATATATTTTTCGCCGATCATCGGTTCAGCAGAAACGCGGCGGCAGGAACTGAACACGCTGCAGGTCGAACTGGTTACCAAGACGCGCCAGGTGGCGCCGCTGAAAGATCTGCCGCAGAAAGTCGTGCTGGCCAGCCATCAGATCAGCGATTTCTACAAGAAACGCTTCCCCACCCAGGAATCACAGATTCTGACCGAGCTCGGCAAACTTACCAGCGCCAATGGGGTATCGATCGAGCAGGTAAAATACAAGGTAAGAGATGCGGAATTCGGCGGGTTGCAGCCGGTGGAAATGGATGCGGACTTTGCCGGCAACTACACTTCCCTGGCCAAGTTCATCAACGCACTGGAACGGGATCAGGTGTTTTTCATCATCAACAGCGTCACGCTGGGCGGCCAGCAGCAAGGGCCGGTAAAGCTGGGCGTAAAGCTGGAAACATATTTGAAGGTGGGATCGTAGTGCAGCTGGGACTCGAAAACAAGAAGCAGACCATGTGGGCAGCCGTGCTCGGCGTGGTGGCGATCGCAGTTTTGGCGTATGAGGTCATCCCGATGTTCACGGGATCGTCGACCGCGACTGCAAGCACGGAGTTGGCGGCTCCGCTGCCCACGACGACGCCGCACGTGACAGGGCGTCCGGGAACGAAGAACACCAAGAAGACAAGAGTTGAGAATCTGGATCCGACGCTGCGGCTGGACTTGCTGGCCGCCAGCGAGCAGACCCAGTATGAAGGTACGGGAGTAAATATTTTCACTTCGCGAGCGGAAGAGGTCGTCATCCCAAAGCCGGTCGCTAACGGAGCCGCCGGCGGAAACGGAGGAACGACAGGAGGCACTGACCCTTACCATCTGCCGACGCCCCAGCCGGCACCGCCCATTCCTCTCAAGTTTTATGGCTTCGCCAGTTCCGTGGGCACGGCGAAAAAGATATTTCTGAAGTCGGGCGACGGGGATGTGTTCGTGGCGGGCGAAGGCGAAATCGTGGACCGGCGTTACAAAGTAATTCACATTACCCCGACCTCGGTTTCGATTCAGGACATGGTGTACAGCGGCCCGCCGCAGAACATTCCGCTGACGCAGGGGTGAGGACGGAGTGAGGACATTGAGTAATTCAGTAGTTTAGTAATTTGGATCAGTGAAAATGCGTTTCCATCCCCTAATGCGGCGAAATTCCCGGCGAAACACCAACGACGGCGGCTACATCATGCTGTTGCTGCTCTTGGCGGTAGCGATGATGTCCATTGTCGCGGCGATCATCGTCTCCGACCTCAAGTTCGAAATGAGGCGCGATCGCGAAGAGGAGATGATTCATCGCGGAGTGCAGTATTCGCGGGCCATCCGCGGCTACTACAAAAAGTTTGGGCGCTATCCCACTAAGATTGAAGATCTGGAGAACACGAACCACCTGCGCTTTCTGCGCAAGCGCTACAAAGACCCGTTGAACTGCAAGAACTCGGAGTGCGCGGATTTCAAGCTGCTGCACTTCGGCGAAGTGCAGATGTCGCTCAGCGGGATAGGGGGCGGGGTCATTCCCGGCGCGAATCCGATCGGCATGAATAGCGGGTCTTCACCGACTTCCGCATTCGGCAGCAGCAGTGCGTTTGGCAGTAATTCGAATTCATCGTTTGGCGGGAATTCCAATTCCGCGTTTGGTCAGAATTCGGCGACGGGAACCGACCCCTCGCAGCCGGGTTCGCAGACTTCCGCGACTGGCCCGGACGATGGGACTAATCCGTCGGCGCCCGGAACCCCAGTTGCTGGAAGCAATCAGATCGGCTCCGGTCAAATCATCGGCGGGCCGATTGTGGGAGTCGCCAGCAACACACGGATCAAAGACCCCACCATCCGGGAGTTCAATCATAAAAAGAAATATAAGGACTGGGTATTCGTTTACGATCCGGCGCAGGATCAGGGCCGGCTGATCACGACGCCCTACCAGCCCCAACTCGCGGGATTCGGGCCGCAGGCCCCGCCGAATCTGAACGGACAAAGCGGAAGCAACGGGCAGGCGGGCAGCAACAGCAGTTTCGGCAACAGCAGCGGGTTCGGTTCGTCTTCCTCGGGCTTTGGGAACAGTCCAAACACGCCCTCGAGCGGAGGGTTTGGGCAACCGCAGAATCCCCCCAGCAATCCTCCACAGCAGCAATGAGGTTTCGCCATCCGATCACCAACTAAAAACGGCCTCATCGTTCCCGATGAGGCCGTTTCGTCTTCTCAGAATTTTTTCGCGACCAGCTTACACGCTAAACGACGATCCGCAGCCGCAGGTGCTCTTCACGTTCGGATTTTCAAACTTGAAGCCTGCGCCTTCCAGGGTCTCGACGTAATCGACGATGCAGCCATTCAAATACATAACCGAAGTTGCATCGACGAACACCTTGAGTCCGTCCATGTCGAAAGTCTTGTCCATCATTCCGGCGCCATTTTCAAACTGCATGGAATAAGAGAAACCGGAGCATCCGCCGCCCACGACTCCGATGCGCAAGCCGGCCGGGACGGGGGTTTGCTGGCCCATGATCTCTTTTACCTTGGTGACAGCGTTGGCGGTGAGGGTGACGGGTGCGGCTTTCTTCGGTGCTTCCGGGCTCGACACTCCAGGAACGGTGGTGGTGGCCATTGGTATCTCCTTGGCTTTAAAGCTGTTCGATTATAACAAATGTCGCTTCCGCCACAAGGGGCCATCCGGCACACAGCCTGCAGGGAAACCATCTGATAATTGGATGCGGGCTTCCGCCGGGAGGTTCGCATTCTTGCCGCTTTTGTAACCGACTCCGAACAAAGGTATTTATTCCCTGCCCAAGCCTGGCAAACCGGGCTATAATCGTGCCGTTAGGGCCTTCCCGGGAACCGGGGTGCTTTCTGCGTGCCCCACCATGATGTGGAATGCCGCTGCGCTTGGGTTTGGAATCTGCCGAGGTGGCTTATGACGCCGATTGAGATAGTTGGAGGAGTATTCGGGTTGTTCGCTGTGGGTCTGATCGTCCTCCTCATTTACAAGAGCACACTCACCATGCACGAAGATGACCAACTGTTTCTCGATGACAACAATTCGCACATGCAGGAAGAGCAGACCGAATTGTTAGTCAAAGTGAACCGGCTGACGGTTCCGATGTGGGTATTCAGCATCGGCTCCGGGGTCTTTCTGCTGGTGCTGGTAGCGATGGTGATCTACCAGAAACTCAACGAAGTGCAATAGCGTCATTGGGCGGAACACCGCGCCATCCGCGGTGCTCACGCAGATGCGACGCGGGGGACCCGACACCGTCGTGGTCGCGCGTTTTGTTGTGCGCGCAGCGCGCAGATTGAAGTTCGATCTCGCGCAGCCGTGTGTGGTGACTTCCCTTCCTGATCATTCCGCCGACCATTTCGTGATTGTCATTTCCCGGCAGAAAAAAAGTTAAGATGGATTCGCAAGAACATGCCATCTCCCGCGATCTAAATGAGCGCTTGGAAACCGGCTCCCACTCAGATAACTTAGTAGGCGCCAGAGGCGGCGGGCAACTTTTGCCGTGCAACCTGATTCCTACGGCGGGAGTACTTCACTCATGCACTCGGCTCCTGCGCCAGTAACTCCCGACTCCAAGCCTCAACCCGACGAGCCGGAAACTCGACCGGAACAGCTACCACCACGACCGCCCGCAGAGGGCGGTGAGGGAGGGAGTTCGGGATGGCTGCGCGGCTGGATGGTGCTGGTCGCGGTTGCCGCCGTGCTCGTCGCCATCTTGTTCGCGACCATCAGGAGCAAGACTCCTGCAGGCAAAACCGCGGCGCAACCGGCCTCCGTAGCTTCAACTCAAGTCTTACGCCTTAAAGGGACCACCGAGGCGGTGCAGGCGCGTGAGATCCTCGCCCCCCTGCTCGCGGGCCAGTCGGTTCCGACCCTCACCATTATTCACCTGACGCCCGGGGGAACGCGGGTCAAGAAGGGCGATCCGCTGGTGGAGTTTGACCGGCAAGCCCAGATGCGGGATTTCGTCGACAAGCAGGCCGACTACGACAAACTGGTGGATCAAGTTGCAGAGGAGCAAGCGAAAGAAAATTCGGCTCGCGCCAAGGACGAGACCGAATTGAAAGCGGCCGAGGATAGTCTTCGCAAAGCGGAACTGGAAATTCAGAAAGCCGAAATCGTTTCGCGCATTGATGCGGAAAAGAATCAGGAGAATCTCGACGAAGCCAAGGCCACTTACGATCAGTTGCGCGAAACCTTTGACTTGAAGCGTAAGGCTGCCCAGGCTGCGATCCGCATCCTGGAAATTCAGCGCGATCGCACCCAGCAGACCATGATGCACGCCCAGGCCAACTCTGACCTGATGCAGATCCGCTCGCCGCTCGACGGCGTGGTGGTGCTCAACACGATCTGGAAGCAGGGCACCATGGGCGAGGTGCAGGAAGGCGACCAGGTGCGTCCGGGTGAGGCGTTTATGCAGGTCGTGAATCCCTCCGCCATGCAGGTGCGCGTCATGGCCAACCAGCAGGACTTTCCCAGCCTGCAGGTTGGGCAGACGGCCAAGGTCCGGCTGGATGCGTATCCCGATCTGGTGTTCCCGGCCAAGCTCGATCAGTTGGCTCCGGTCGGCGAGGGAGGAGACTTTTCCAACAAGGTGCGATCGTTTGTGGTGGTCGTGACCATCGAGGGGAATGACCCCAAGCTGATGCCCGATCTCTCGGCCGCGGTCGACGTGGATGTCACCACACAAAGCGCCCAATCGGGCCCGGAAAAAAGTACTTCACAAAACCGCGATCAGAAGCCAGGGGGTGGGTCGTAGTGATTCGACGTTTTCGCCAGCTTTCGATGCGGGGCAAGGCGATGGCCATCGCGATCCTCGTGCTGGCTGGAAGCGGAGTCGTGCTGGGCGCGGTGCGACTGGGTAAGCGCACGCCTACGGTTCCCACTTATGAAGTGAAACGCGGAGAGTTTCTCGACTCGCTGCAATTTCGCGGCGAAGTGAAAGCGTTGAAGTCAGTGACCATCAGCGCGCCAGCGGAAGCGGGCGACCTGCAGATCATCAAGGTTTCGCCCGAGGGCACGGTCGTGAAGCCGGGTGACTCAGTGGTTGAATTCGACAAGACGAAGACGGAGCAGGATCTGGCGCAGTACAAGTCCACGCTCAAGTCGGCCGAGGCCGGTATCGAGCAGGCCCGCGCCCAGGCGCGTCTGTCCGAAGAGGAAGACAAGACAGCTGTGCTGAAAGCGCGTTACGACGTGGAAGCGGCCAAGCTCGAGGCCAGCAAGCAGGAAATCGTCTCCAAGATTGAAGGCGAAGAGGCCAACCTGAAGCTGGCCGACGCCGAGCAAAAACTGCGCGAGGCCGAGACCAAACAGAAGTCCGACCAGACTCTGAACAAGGCGACCATTGAGAGCACGGAGCAGGCCAGCAAGAAAGCCGCCTTTGATGTGGCGCGTGCGGAACGCTCTCTGACCCTGATGACCTTGCACGCGACCTCGGCGGGAACCATCAGCCTGCTGCAACACTGGACTGGCTCCAGTGATGCTCCCTGGCGGCCGGGAGACCGAACCTGGCCGGGAGCGCCGATTGCCATATTGCCCGACGCGACGACACTGCGCATTTCCTCGCGCGTGGATGAAACCGAGCGCGGCCGCCTCGCTCCCAATCAGTCCGTCACCGTCCAGTTGAACTCCATCCCGGACCGCCAATTCACCGGACATGTTTCTCAGATCGGTGCTATCGCCAGCATGGATTTCAGCAGCGGCTGGCCGATTACTCGCAACTTTACTCTCGAGATCGTTCTCGATCAGACGGATGCGCGCTTCAAGCCCGGCATCTCCGGGCAGGTCACGGTCATCGTCGACCGCGTGCCCAATGCGATCACTATCCCTGCCCAGGCGATGTTCCAAAAGTCAGGACAGAATGTGGCTTACGTCTGGCGAGGAACCGAGTTCGAGGAACGCAACATCGAGGTGGCAAGGAAAAGCGGCGACAGGATCATGGTGGCCAGCGGCGTGGACGCCGGAGAGCAAGTGGCACTGAGAGATCCTTCTGTGAAGGAGTAGAGGCATTGGAATGAGAAGCAGGCGTGCCATCACGTGGGCAGTGATAGCGGTGGTGCTATGCGCCGCAGTCGGCGTAGTGGCCGCTGTGCGCCGGGCTTCGCCGGCAGCAGCGGGCGACAAACTCCCGACGGGAATCGTGAAGCGCGGCGATCTCGACATGAAGGTGTTTGTCACCGGAGAACTGCGCGCCAGCCATGCGGAGATACTGACTGCACCGCCGATTGGCGGAGGCGCGCTGCAACTCACCCATCTGCTGCACACCGGCGCGGCCGCAAAAAAGGGCGAACTGGTGATGGAATTCGATCCCAGCGAGCAGCACTTTAAGCTGGAACAAAATCGCTCCGAGTTGCTGCAAGCCGAACAGGAGATTACCAAGGCCAAGGCCGACGCGGCGGTGATAACGGCTCAGGACAAAGTCGCGCTGCTGAAGGCACGCTTCGACGTCCGGCGAGCCGAGTTGGATGTGCAGAAAAACGAGTTGGTCAGCACCATCGACGCGCGAAAAAATGATCTCGCCCTCGATCAGGCCAAACGCGTGCTGGCGGAATTGGAGCAAGACGTCAAGTCCCGCAGTGCGTCGAATCAAGCCACCATTTCGCTGGCCGAGGAAAAGCGCAACAAGGCCAAGCTGGCCATGGACCAGGCTCAGGGGAACATCGACAAGATGCGCGTCGTGGCTCCCATGGATGGCCTGGTCGCGCTGGATAAGAATCAAGGTGCGATGGGCGGATTTTGCTGCTTTCCGGGCCAGACCTTCCCGGAGTATCGCGAAGGCGACCAGGTTGAGCCCGGAAGAACCGTGGGACAGGTGATCGATCCCAAAGGGCTGGAACTGGTGGCCAAAGTGGGAGAACTAGAACGTAACAACATTAAGGAAGGACAGTCGGTCGACTTCCAGCTCGATGCGTTTCCGGATACTAAATTTCATGGCACCGTCAAAACCGTCGGCGGCAGCAGCGCTCGCATGTTCTGGGAGGACGATACCACCACCAAGTTTGAGGTGACCATCACCCTCGCCACTACCGACCCGCGAATGCGGCCCGGCCTGACGGCTCACCTTTATATCAATAGCGACCCGCGAAAAGACGTGCTCTACGTACCTCGCCAGGCGTTGTTCTTGAAAGAGAACAAGCGCTTGATTTACGTGCGCAATGGAAATAATTTTGAGCCGCATGAAGTGAAGATTCAGGCCGAGAACGAGAGCCGGGCGGCCATTGATAACGTTGGTGCCGGCATCAGCGTCGGCACCGAGATCGCGCTTGTCGATCCGACGGCGCCGAGAAAAGCTCCGACTTCCGGCGCAGCCTCCACTGCGGGTGCAGGAGGCGCTCCGTAATGGCCATTGCCGCATCGACTCCTCCCGCACGGATATTGCACGGCTACCACCAGTGGCTTCCGGACATGCAACTGGGGCTGCAGAATCTGCTGCTGCACCGGCTGCGTTCTCTGCTGACCATGCTGGGAATGATTTTCGGCGTCGCGGCCGTGGTCTCGATGCTGTCGATCGGAGCCGGAGCGCGGCAAAAAGTCATGGCGCTGATTGAGCAGATGGGCGTCCACAACCTGATTGTGGAAGCAAAAGAAACTACCGAGTGGCAGGCGCATCAGAAGGTTCGCAAACTTTCCCCGGGACTCTCTTTTCAGGATTATCGCGTGATTCGCGATGATGTGGGCGACATCGTGGCGGCCACTCCGCGCAAGCGGCTGACGCCTTCGAAGACGATTCCGAAATCGCAGCAGGATCCGCCGACCATCTACGGAGTCAACCCGGATTACCTGAAGATCGCAGGCCTGCACGTGCTGCAAGGCCGGTTCTTCAGCGAGGACGAAGAAACCCGGGCTGCGCCGGTCGTCGTGCTGGGCGCGGCCGCGCGCTCAAGCCTGTTCGGGTCCGCTGACCCGATTGGCCAGTACGTGAAAGCCAATGAAACCTGGTTCCGCGTGATCGGAGTGGCCTCGCCGCAGCTCAGTTCACAGACCGAAGTCGCGGGCGTGCCCACCCAGGATCTTAACAACATCATGTACGTTCCGCTGAACTCGGCGATTCTGCGGTTGGAAGATAACTACAGCGACGTGCGCGATGAGATTGACGGCATCTATCTGAATATTCGGGACAACGCGGACATGGCTTCGGTGGCGCAACTGGTGAGAGCCATTCTGGATTCATCGCATCATTCGGCCGGCGATTTCAGTGTGATTGTCCCCGCCGAATTGCTCGCCGAGCAGAAGCGGACGGAACGGTTGTTCAACACCGTCATGGTTGCGATCGCTTCCATTTCCCTGCTGGTGGGCGGGATCGGCATCATGAACATCATGCTGGCCAGCATTCTGGAACGTACCCGCGAGATTGGCGTGCGCCGCGCCGTGGGCGCCCGCCAGTCGGACATCATTCGCCAGTTCGTGGTTGAAGCCACGCTGATTTCCTTGGTCGGCGGAAGTTTCGGCATCATGTTCGGCTTCGTCATGTCGCGCCTGATCGCTTGGCTGGCAGGATGGTCGACCATTGTGACCCTGAGTTCCATCCTGCTGGCGTTCATCGTCTCGATTACGGTTGGCCTGATTTTCGGAATTTACCCTGCAGTCAAAGCCGCACGTCTGGATCCGGTCGAAGCCATTCGTTGGGAGTAGACGGCGGCCAGCGTCATCGCACCAGTCAACAAACCTTGGAGGAATTGAGGAATGAATCGTTCTCGCCTGAGCCTGTCGCCTTTTTCCTGTCCGCTGCTGCTCTTCATCCTGATCGTGCTGCTCACGGCGTTGCTTGTTCCGGCCGGCTGGGCACAAAAGGGCGAGGGCTACAACGACATGGCGACGCCGCAGGTCCGCTCCAATAAACTGGCGTCGCCGGAGCACCTGCGAACCTATGTGGTGGATGGAAAGCTGACCCTCAGCCTGCGCGACGCGGTTGTCCTCACTCTGGAGAACAACAGCTTTGTGAGGATTCAGGAAACGCAGGTGGATTTTTCAAAATTCGCGCTGCTGGGCGCGCACTCGCCGTTCGATCCTTCGGTCACCGGGTCTTACATCACGAATAATTCGACTTTCCCTCCGCAAACCACTCTGGGCGGAACGGGCCTCGAGCTGGCGGCGAAGAGCATCACCAGGTCGACTCAGCTCACCTACTCTCAGACTTTCGAGACCGGCACCAACGTTCAGGCGGGACTGAGCAGCAGCCATTACTCCTTCAACAACTCGAGCCTCACTTCGACTGGCATTTTCGATCCTTCGATCAATTCCACTCTCAATTTTCAGTTCACGCAGCCTCTCCTGAAAAATGGCTGGCTTTTCGCCAATCAGGCGCCCCTGGTGATCGCGCGGCGCAACCTGCAGCAATCGCGCGCCAATTTCGCCGCCCAAGTGAGCAATAATATTTTGCAGGCCGTGGGCCAGTACTGGTCGGTCGTCGAAGCGCAAGGGAACCTGGAGGTCGCGCGCAGTTCCATGGACGCCGCCGAAGCCACGTACAAACGCGATAAACGCGCGCTGGAACTGGGCGCCTTGCCGCCGTTGGACATCTACCGGTCAGAGTCGCAGGTGGCATCGCGACGGGTGCAGGTTATCCGAAAGCGAATACGCGCTCAAGCAAGCCGAGGATGCGCTCCGCATGACCATCGGCGCCGATCAGGATCAGAATATTCAGGCCCTCGATCTGGTACTCGACGGAGAAGCCCGATCCAGCAGGCGAGTTGCGCACCATCGACTCGGCCACCGCGTTGCAACAGGCGCTCACCAAACGACCGGAGCTGGATGCCAACCGCGCCGCCCTCGCCAACGACGCAACCAGCATCCGTCTCGCTCACAATCACCTGTTGCCTGAACTCGATTTGACCGGCATCTACGCCAGCAACGGCCTTGGAGGCACCCAGCTCACCGGCACCGGTCAGACCCTCTCGACTTCATCCCTGAGTCAGCTGTCTAACTTCAACTATCCAACCTATGGTGCGCAATTGTCATTGACGCTGCCTGTCCGGAACCGGGCCGCACAAGCGGAACTCGGGAACGCGCTGGTATCGCGGCGCAGCGATTTGTACAACGAACGTCAGCTCCGCGAACAGGTCGAACTCGACGTCAGCAACGCCGTCCACCAACTCGAGCAGGCGAAACTCAGCATTGCCGCCGGCAAAGAAGCGTTGGACCTGGCCAAGAAGACCATGGCCGCCGAGCAGCGCAAGTACGAACTGGGCTCGGAGACGATTTTCTTTGTGCTCGAAGCGCAAACCGAACTGGCGACCGCTGAGCTAAGTCTGCTGCAGGCCCAAGTCAACTATCAACTGGCCGTGGCCGGCCTCGATCATGCGACCGGCGAGTTGCTGGAGCCCTATCACGTGCAGATCGCGGACCTGACCCACTAGAGTAGTTTCGGCTAGAGCAGTCACGGGAATTTGTTGCGTACACGCAGCGTCTTCCCCGCGGCTGTCAAAACCAAGTAAACTATCATTCCGGCAGTGCGAAAGTGGCGGAATTGGCAGACGCACCAGACTTAGGATCTGGCGGGTAAAACCGTGGGGGTTCGAGTCCCCCCTTTCGCACCAATAATCCTGCTGCCATCTGAGAATTACGCTCAAGAATACTCCTCGTCCAATGGCTGCCTTCGGAGAATCATGAACGATCAGGCGTTGCTGCAAGAAGCTCTCGAAGAGGCGCGGAAAGGCCGGCGCGAAGGCGGGTTGCCCATCGGCTCGGTTTTGGCCGACCGGCAAGGTCAGGTGGTCGCCCGCGGACATAACCTGCGAGTGCAGAGTGGCGATCCGACGGCGCATGCGGAGATGGTTTGCCTGCGCAACGCGGGCCGGCGGCGCGATTGGGCCGAGTTGACGCTGGTCAGCACGCTCAGTCCCTGCATCATGTGCACGGCCACGGCATTATTGTTCCGCATTCCGCGCGTCATCATTGGAGAAAATAAAAATTTCATGGGAGCCGAAGACGTCTTCCGGCAGCATGGGGTCAGCATCGTGCTGCTCGACGATGCGGAGTGCGTTAGCCTGATGCGCGAATTTATCGCAGCGCACCCCGACCTGTGGAATGAAGATATCGGGAAGTAACTTAGCCTAACCCGTGCCATCAACTCGCCGATGGAAGGTGCCGATCCGGCTTCTGAGGCGCCGTCTCACTGGCCGGGAGAGCGGCCTTCAAATCCCACCGGCACAATGGGCAACGGGTCGCAACCGAGAAGACGATGCGACCGAAGGCTACGCATCCAGTATTGGGACAGACTCGCATATCGACCTCCCAGCCGCGCTGCTGAACCTGCTTCCGTTTCTTGAGACGTTTTTTCTCGAACACCAATCTGGCAGCGCAGAACGTCACACTAGCATGAAGCTCGAAAGCTGATGAACTTCATTTCGGTTACCACGCATTTGTTTTTCTTCTAAGTTACGGCCGCAGCCCTCCGACCCCGAAGCGTTCCCGCGAGTGTTGTACCCAGTGTTGTACAATCCCACCCCAATTGAAGTTGACGACCAAGGAGCAGACTACCGCATGGAGCCCAATCCGCCGCAGGCTTCCGAGAGCGCGAACTACGCTGCGAACTATGGTTTGCGCCGCGGAATCCTTTCTCCCCTGGAAACCCTGGCGCAGTCGGTTTCCACCATGGCGCCGACCACCACGCCGGCGGCCACGATTCCTCTGGTCTGCGCGCTCGCGGGCAACGGCACCTGGCTGGCGTACGTGCTGGCGACCGGCGCAATTTTTCTCGTCGGGTTGTGTATCGCGCGCTACGCCCGGCATTCGGCGTCTCCGGGTTCGCTCTACACCTATGCATCCATGACGTTGCCGCCGTGGCTCTCTGCGACCGTCGCCTGGAGCCTGCTGCTGGCTTATGTGGCCACAGGATCCAGCGTGATCGGCGGCTTTTATCATTACGCGAACCTTTTGCTGCGCGACGCCACGGGGCACACTTTCTCAGCAGTGTTGTTGTCGCTGCTGGTCACGGGAGTTTCGATCTGGATCGCCTATCGCGACGTGAAGATTTCCGCGCGGCTCATGTTGTGGATTGAAGCCGCTTCAGTCTCGGTGATCGTGATCGTGGTGGCGCTGGTGTTGCTTCGTCACGGCTGGCACGTGGATGGCGAGCAACTCCATCTGCACGGCATGACCGGAAGCGGACTCCGCCTCGGCCTGGTATTGGCTCTGTTCAGCTTTGTGGGCTTTGAGAGCGCGACTACGCTGGGCGCGGAGGCGCGCAATCCGCTGCAGACCATTCCTCGTGCGGTGATTCAGACGGCTGTGCTGGCGGGAGCTTTCTTCACGTTATGTGCCTACGCGGAAATACTGGGATTTCATACCGTAGGCCAGGATCTGGGCAAAAGCGATGCTCCCATGTACGTAGTCGCGCAGGTGGGCGGCGCACCGGTTCTGGGGCTGCTGATCGACATTGGAGCGCTGGTGAGCTTGTTTGCCGGGACTCTGGCCTGCATTACAGCGGCGGCCCGCGTGCTGTTGCGCATGGCGCATGACGGGCTGGCGCACGAATGGTTCTGCCAGACTCATGCCCGCAACCATACTCCGAGCCGCGCTGTGGTCGTCACCGGCATTGCCGCCGTTCTGCCGGTGGCCGTGCTGGCGGCTCGCGGCGCCAGCGGACTGGACGTATATGGCTGGCTCGGGGCGCTGGCGACCTATGGTTTCATCGTAGCTTACGCGCCGGTATGCGTAGCCCTGCCCCGCTACTTGCGGCAGCATGACGCTTTTCAGCCCGGCTCCCAGATTGTTCCGTGGCTCGCCGCGACCGCCATGCTGATGGCTCTGGTCGGCAATCTCTATCCCGTGCCTGAAGGGCCTTACGGCAAGCTGCCTTACATCTTTCTCGCCTATTTGATCGCCGGACTAGGATGGTTTCTGATTCGCGTGCGAAGCAAGCGGACCGCGCTGGCGGCGAGCATCGCCCCGCCTGAGCCATAAAAAGCCTGAGCCATAAAAATTAGTGATTCCGGTCAAAAGAATTTTCACTGAGGCTCCGCCTTCCGCTTTGCCTGGAGTTCGCGTACATTTAGCGGCATAGTTTTCCAGCCTGTCGGCGCGCCGTTGAAGCGCGGAGCAAGTGCGGAGCCAACCAGCTCCCCCGAGCAAGTCGTAGAAAATCATGCAGCAGGTGCGACCGTTCGCGGCTGCGCCGGACGAGTGTTTCTAGCCCCGACGAGGGTCACATTGAGGTTCACATTAATGATGATGACGATGACGATGAAGCTAAAGCTGGGTATTTTCTTGCTGGCCGTGCTGCTGGCGTTTTCCCTCTGCGCTCTGGCCCAGCAAACTCTGGGCGGCATTACGGGAACCGTGGCCGACAAGAGCGGCAGCGTACTTCCTGGCACTACCGTCACCATCGTCGGAGATCAGACCAAACTTACGCGCACGCTGGCCACAAACGGCGCTGGCGCCTACGACTTCGTTAATCTGCCGATCGGCACCTACACCGTCACGGTTTCGCATGATGGGTTCCAAACCGAGAGACTGCCATCGATCCTGGTGCAGGCCAATCGAACCGCGACCTTAAACATCACTCTGAAAGTCGGCCAGGTGGGAACCACTGTTGACGTCGAAGCCTCGCCGGCCATGAACTCCGTCGACACCACCAACGGCTACATTCTAGAGAAGGAGCAAATCGATGAAGTCCCACTGCCGACGGGAAGTTTTACCGGACTGGCGATTCTTTCCCCTGGCGTGAATGCCGAACTGCCCGGGGGCACCGGCGTGAACGAAGGCCTGGGGAATCAGCCGATCTGGGCCAACGGCCAGCGCGACACCAGCAACACTTTTCTGCTGAACGGCGTGGACGCCAGCAACTTGTTCAACGGCAAGAGCACAAGCTCGGTAGCTTCGGCACGCATCGTAAATAACACCGGCGTTTCCGGCGCCGGCAGCACTACGGCTGAGGTGATTCAGAGCACGGCGTCGCCCTATCTCGCCATCGGCCAGGCCTTGCCCACGCCCGCTCCAGAGACTGTTCAGGAGTTCCGCGTCAACACATCGATGTACGATGCGCAACAGGGCTCAACCAGCGGCGCCCACATCGACCTGAGCACCGCCTCGGGTACCAACACGATTCACGGTATGGCCTATGTTCACCGCGGCACGGACGCATTGAACGCCGCCCCGTACTTCTACAAACAAGACGCCAATATCCCGGCCGATGAAGATGTCCCGCAGTTGCATCGCTACACCCTGGGCGGCACCTTGGGTGGTCCGCTCATTAAAGACAAGCTTTTCGCGTATATCAGTTATCAGCACACGCACGCGTCCGACCTGGAGATCGGGACGTCGCGCACGGCGGTGCCGACCGGGCTGAGCAACGCGCGTGATGCAGCGACTCTGGCGGCGGTCGACAACGTGAATTTTCGAACGCAAACGATTAACAACGTCGTGTACCCTTGCAATACTCCGGTCCCGGCGCCGTATACCGAGATAACGTGTCTTACCGCGGGCGGTGTAGATTCAACCGCCCTCACGCTGTTGCAATACCAACTGCCCAACGGCCAGTATTTATTCCCGTCGGCAAATCCCAATTTCGCCCCGACCCTCAACTTTCCGGAAAATGCATTCCTCACCCAGCCCGCATATTTCATCTCCGATCAGGCCGTGGCCGATCTCGACTACCAGCCGAGTTCCAAGGACACGCTGTCCTTGAAGTATTACTACCAGCACGATCCCACAACGGCGCCGTTCGCGTACTCGGCGGTCGAGGGTTTCCCGCAACACCTGGACGCAGGAAGCCAGGTTGCGTCCATCACGAATACTCAATCCATCCGGCCCAACCTCAGCGTCGCCGAAGTGTTCGGCTTCATTCGGGAAAAGGTCTACAGCACGATCGGCCAGCCCTTCAGCCCCGGAGCAGTGGGCATCAATACGCTTGGCTCCAACATTTTTCCGGGGATCACGATCGTCGACGATCTGGGAAACTCGTCTCCGTTGAATACAAAATTTGTCTACAACGCCGGAACCACGATCGGCTCGACGGCGGCTTCGCAGGGCGCATTTACCGGCATCTTCCAGAACCGCTGGATGCCTTCGGCCAACGCGATCTGGAACCTCGGCAAGCACACGCTCACCTTCGGCGGCAGTTTTTCCTACACCCAGCTTAACGCCCGCGATGAAAGAACCAACGCGGGCATGATTGGATTCATCAACTGGGACGACTTCCTCACCGGCTCGCCGATCACGTATTCGGCGGACGGTTTTATTACCACAACCTTTCTGCAGGGCAACGCTAACCGCTATTACCGCTCCAACGAAACCGGCTGGTATGTTCAGGATAAGTTTCAGGTCCGTCCTAACCTCAGCTTCAGCGGCGGCATCCGCTTCGATTATCACGGAGGACTGCGCGAGAAAAACGGCCGCATTTTCAACTTTGATCCCTCGCAGTACAGCTATGATGCGACTTCAGACACGATCACGAACAACGGTTTCATTGTTGCCGGGAACAATCCCGACTTCCCTACCAAGGGCGTGAGCGATTCGACTCTCACCGGTCGGCAATGGGGGCTGGCGCCGCGTATCGGTGTCGCCTGGAGTCCGCGAGCCTTCAACGATAAGATCGTGGTTCGCGCGGGCTGGGGCTTGTACTACGATCGCGGTGAACTCTTCACGTATCTTTCCCCCGGATTCGCCTCCGGCGTAATTGCCGGCGGCCCGTTCGGTGTGAACCAGACTCCGCCGTGGGTGAACCAGCAGTCTTGCAGCACGTTCGGATACTCCTACTGCAGCACGTTCGAAGCTCCCTGGGGCACGACGCTGGGACCAGGGCCCAGCGGCAATCCCGCTTATCTAAACCTCCCCAATGCAGGCGCAATCGAAAGCGGATCCCCGTTGTTCTCGTTTGCCGACTACAACCGCGCTAACAAGCTGCCTTACACCATGAACGAGACGCTCGACATTCAATGGCAGCCGCGCAGCGATCTGGTTTTTGAAATTGGATATGTCGGGAACCTGGGCCGCCATGAGATCGTTCCCTTGCCCTTCAACCAGGCGCAGATCGCCTCGCCAGCCAACCCGACCCGGCCGGGCACGCCCGCCGAGCAGGACTTCACCTACGGTTATTCGATTGTCACCGCCCCTGGAGGGTTCAACACCATCAATCTACCGGCCGGCTCGTGTGCCACCTGTGGCCAGCCTTATCAGGAAACTTTCGAAGGGGGCAACGTCGATCTGCGGGTTCCTTACATCGGTTATTCCGCCGAGTCCGAGTCCTACACCGCCGCCGGCATTTCCGCCTACAACGCTTTGCAAACCCACGTGGAAAAGCGCATGAGTCACGGCTTATCGGTCGGCGCCTCCTACACTTTCTCTCACTCCACCGACGAGCAGAGCGCCATGGGCCTGTTCTACAACGGCAACAACCCGCTCGACTTGCGCTCCGGCTACGGGCTGTCTGACTTTGACCGCAAACACGTTTTCAATTTCACCTACACCTATGAACTGCCCAAGTTTTTCTCGCTCGCTTCCTTGAAGGGCAAGATTGTCGACGGCTGGGCGATCTCGGGCTTAACAGTTATTCAAAGCGGTCAGCCCTATAGCGTGGTGGATTACTCGGGCGCGGTGGGCAGCATCTTCTACGGGGTGAACGACGGCATCACGAACCCAGTGGTTCCGCTCTCCGGATGCACTCCCAAGCAGGCGCTCACCGGCTCTTCCGGCGCACATGCGAATCCATCGAACCCCAACTCGTATGCTCTGAACGCAGACTGTTTCGGTTTGCCTTTGCTGAATCCGGGTGACTTGAACGGCGCGATTCCGAGCAACGATCCCTACGAAACAAACTTCATCGCCAAAGGCCAGCGCAATATTTTCCGCCAGTCCTGGCAGCGGCGCGCCGACATCTCCATCGCCAAGGTTACGCAGCTCACCGAGAAGGTCTCGTTGAAGTACACCTTCGACGTCTTCAACCTCACCAACACGGCGAGTTTCGATATCCCCATTGACGACGTGAGCCAGAACATCAACTTTCAGGGCTTTCCATACCAGGGCCAGCCCTCAACCATTGCACCGTGCGACACAACGTACACGGCCCTCTACGTTTGCCCGTCACTCAGCGGCCTGGGCATCACGAACAAAACCATTGGTAGTCCGCGGCAGATCCAGATGAGCCTGCGGCTTACGTTCTAAGCGGCTTACGTTCTAAGAAGAACGGTTAAGAAAATCAGGATCGCCGGGAGTTTTTTCAGGAGAGTCCGAAACTCGCAGCCGCGGTATCGACAATCGCCTTGCCGATGGCCAGCGAGGCCGTGGCCGCGGGTGAGGGCACGTTGAGCACGTGCAACACCTTGCCGGATGGCACAAATTGAAAATCGTCGACTAACGCGCCGTCGGGTTTAAGTGCCTGCGCGCGCACCCCGGAACCGCCGGGCACCAGATCCTTCTCACCCACCTCCGGCAGCAAGCGCTGCAAGGCGCGCACGAACACCGGCTTCGACAGCGAACGATGCCATTCGTCGAGAGCGTTGCGCCAGTTCTTCCGCGCCATGTGCCAGAACCCGGGGAAAGCCAGCGCAGACGCCAGATCGCGCAGGTTGATATCACGATGACGGTACCCCTCACGCGCCAGCGCGAGTACCGCGTTGGGGCCGGCATCCACGCGGCCGGTGATGCGCCGGGTGAAGTGCACGCCTAGAAACGGAAAGCGTGGGTCGGGCACAGGATAAATCAGCGCCTTCACCAGCGACGCACGTTCGGGAG
Organism: uncultured Acidobacteriota bacterium; assembly: GCA_963800405.1. GTDB lineage: Bacteria > Acidobacteriota > Terriglobia > Terriglobales > Acidobacteriaceae > Sulfotelmatobacter. The sequence goes on along the minus strand of CAWDBW010000088.1, from coordinate 35,462 downwards.
TCAGGTCATAGTACTCGCCGCGAAACGGGACGATCATGACACCAGGCTCGTCGCCCGCCATCCGGCTGATGCGGTCGCTATACAGTCCCGCGCAGTTAATCAGTGAATCGGTCGAGAATGCCCCCCGCGAAGTTTCCACGACGATTTCGTTGGCCGCGCGGCGAATGCCGGTGGCGGCTGCGGACGTAAGAACAGTGCCGCTGCCGGCCGAAACCAACTCCGCATATTTCTCGCACACGACCGCGTAGTCGGTAATTCCCGTCGCGGGCACAACCAGGGCTCTTAAACCGGCAGCGTGCGGCTCGATTTCCCGCAGCGCTTCCGGGCCGATCATGCGCAGGCCGGTCAGGCCATTGGCCTCACCGCGCTTGCGCAATTCTTCCAGACGCGGAAGTTCGTCGGCGTGAGTGGCAACAATGACTTTGCCGCACACGCTGTAGGCAATGCCGTGCTCGCGGCAGAATTCCACCATGGCCGCGGCTCCAGTCACGCAGAGCCGCGCTTTCAGAGAGCCGGGCTTATAGTAAATGCCGGAATGGATGACGCCGCTGTTGTGGCCGCTCTGGTGGCGGGCAACGCGGTCTTCTTTCTCGATCAGCAATAGCCGCAATTTCGGAAAGCGGCGCGTAATCTCGAGCGCCACGCCCAGTCCGACGACACCACCGCCGATGACAACTACGTTGTAACGAGAATCGGTCATTGACCTGAACTTTAACTTTGACTTTGCGAGTACAGGGAGTTGCCAATGCGCAGGCCGACTCGCAGCGCAGCCGATCCGCAGTCAGCGACCTTCTAGTCTACGACAAGAATTACTTGCGTGCTGTGGCCGGCGGCGGGGGGCGTTCCCGGGGAGGTTCCGGTTATCGTGATCGTGTAGAGGCCAACCGGTGCGCTCTGCGCAGAGGTTCCATAGGAGTCGGTGGCCGCCACTGTAAACGTATACGATCCAGCCGTCAACGGGGCCACGCCGTAAGTCGCGGTGGGGACAGTGGTGATCAGAGTTCCATTCTCAAACACAGGGTAACTAGAAACGCTGCATGCCGAAGCTACGCTAGAAGTTCGTCCAAGTCAGGGTCGTGCCCGTATTGGACCAAGCGGCCGTCAGTCCGGTGGGAACGCCCGGCGCGGAGGAACAACCGCCGCCTCCGCCTCCGCCATTGCTCGCCCCGGCGCAGGACAGGATAGAGATAACCAGCAGGAACAGCGTCGCGACGGGGACCACCTGCATTGCTCTGGGTCTGCGCGACCTGCGGCCAAGGGCGCAGGCCATCACGATTCCCGGCAACAGAAGCCCCGCTGCGGCGAACATGGCGCGCTGCCTGGCGTTGCCATGAATGACGTTACGATGAATGGCGTTACGCTGCCTGGCATTGTGATGAGAATCGGAACCTGCCGTGGTGGAAATGTTAAGCACTACATCGACGGCGGAGTTTCCCGGGGTTTGCGGCGTTGAAGGATTGAACACGCAATTCGCCTGAGCAGGTAGTGAAGCCGTAATGCAGGAGAGCGTCACGGCCCCGGTAAACGAAGCGCCCACCGGCTGAATCGCCAGTTGATAGGCGCCGCTGGTCTGGCCCGCAGCCACGGTTTGGCTGGGAGTGGAAGAGGTGACGACAAAGTCCTGCTGCACGGCCAGTACTACCGTGAACGCATGGCCGGGCGCTCCCGTGCTGTCCTGGGTATTAATGTTGATGTTGTAATTGCCCGAAATAGCGTTGTTGGGAACGTTGACGGTTGCGGTGAAGCTGGCGCTGCCGCCACTGGCAACGGCGATGGGGTTCACCGGAGAGAGCACGCACATGGTTCCGGAGAGAGCGCTGTCGTCGCAGGTGGCATTGATGTTCCCGCTGTAGCCGTTCAACGACACCAGCTTGAGGCTGGCAACACCTTGACCGCCCGGAGCCAAAGACAGACTCTGAGTTCCGGAGATGGAATAGTCTCCCACATTGAACGAAACTGACTCGGTGTTCGTGATCGAGCCCGAAGTTCCGGTGATCACGATTGCATAGGCTCCAGCCGCGAAGCTGGTGCCGTTGATCGTAAGAGTCGCCGTCGCAGGAAATGAACTCACCGTGCTCGGGCTGATACTGCAACTGCCAGCGCCGTACGTGTTTGGGCAACTCAGAGTCACCGTGCCGCTGAATCCGTCTTGCGCGGTGATTGAGATTGGCGCGCTGGCACCGGTGCTGCCGGCATTGATCTCGGGGAAAACGACGGGACCCAGAATGAAATTCGGATTGGTAGTGACGTTCAGCGTGAATGACGCAGATTGCGCGGCGGAAGTGCCGGCCGTCGTCGCCTGCAGGGTCACGGGATAGCTGCCCACCGGAGTTCCCGCCGGCACCGAAACACTGGCCGACATATTCACCGGAACGCCCGCAGTTGGATTCACGGTGCTCGCAGGGGTCAGGGTGCAGATGCCGTCAGCAATGCCCGAACTGCAGGAGATGGCCACGCTCTGATTGAACGATCCTCCAGCCGTTGCCTGAAAACTTACCGGATCGGAGTTGGTTCCACGCGGGACGGTTACGCTCGCGGGCGACGGCGTCGTCAAACCGAAACTGACTAAGTGCAGCGTTACGGCAACTTGATGCGTAATCTGATTTGGGTCAGACCCAACGGCCTGCAGGTTGAAGTTGTAGTCGCCCGCCGCGCCGCCCATCGCGACGGTGAATGGTGTGTTGCTCACCGGAGTCAGCGTCGATGGCGTGGGAGCGCACGGGCTGGGCGGAGCCGTAGAACCGGCGATGCAGCTCAGGGTCACCGAGCTGGCGTATCCGCTCAGCGCGCTGGCGGTACCGTTGAGGCTTGCGGTCTGTCCCAGGAAAACGGTCAGCGGCGAGTTAGAAACAGAGATTTCGAAGTCTGGCGTGGTGACCAGATTGAACTGCCAGATGCCGCGCCCGTACGTGGACGCCCGTAACAACTGCTGCCCACCATAATCGAATACTGCCAGCGCGGTCACCGCTACATTGGGCAAAAACCCTGGCGCGTCTGTGTTGGGGGCCGGGCCAAGCTCGGTCCAACTGGGAGTAGAAGTCGAGCTGGCGAAGACGCCAACGTCGGTCGCGACAAAAACCAGCGACATTGCCGAATAGACGACCACCGCGTTCACCGGCGAGTCCGGAAGGCTCCCGGTGAAGTCGCTCCAGGTTGCTCCGGCATTGGTGGTCTGCCAGACGTGGCCCGGGCCCCCGGTAAATCCCATCACCGTCACATATGCGGTATTGCCAGTCGGATCGGACGAGTCAACCGCCACACTGGATATCGGAAACTGGTTCGGATTAATGTTGCCTTGCGGGCCGTTGTCGGTGACATTCGCGAACGCGGGAAATCCCGCCGTAGCCTCCGTCGTGGCCCAGACGTTGCCCCCAGCCGGGGATGACAGTGGCCCATCCAGCGGACCCAGTGCGCTGGTGGTTGCGTAGATGACGCTGGAACCGTTGCCGTCGGTCGGCCCTCCCGCAGCCAGAGCGCTCACTTGATTCACCTCGCTTCCCGAACAGGTGGCTGAACTTAAGGTGTCGAAATTCAGGCTCAGCACGGTGAAAGCGCCGCCAGTGCGCGGACCGCGCCACACGCGGCAGGTGCCGACCAGCATCGCCGACGACGACTGCGGATCGAGAATGTAGGGAAAATGAAAAGCTCCATCATCGCCGCCGACCGTGCCGCTGATGACCACGAAGTTGAAGCCGCTGTCGTCGCAGTTCACGCCATCGGCACAAAGTTGCACCCCGAGCCCACCGGGAGGAACGTCCGGGTTCGACGCATAAAAGTTCGAGGTTGCCCCGGGATCGATCGCGTTATAGCCGCCGTCGCCGCCCAGAACAATTCCCCAACTCGGATTCGTCGTCGCCTGTCTGGTTGCAGGGGAGCCGTTACCCTGCGCCCCGCCCAGCAGCGTGTTCGGGTCCGTGGGATGCTGCGAGAAGCTGACGACCTGCGTCATCGATCCCAGATTCTGGTTGAGATCGTCGAACTGATTCGTGTACGAACAGGAGCCGGTGCTGAGCCCCGTGAAACCCGTCCAGCGCGCGGTAAATGCCGCCATCGTTGGCGAAGTACAACAGCGCATTGCCGGAGTCGCTGCCCGCGGTGGGGATCGCATACGCTAGCGCGTGCTGGTCAGGATGCACATGAGAGGGCGCGGCAATGGGGTCGCATCCATAGACGTGGGTGAGATTCAGGAACGGAGACGACGCGCAAGTGGGATTTGCCGAAGTGATACTGCACTTGTAGAGATTGATCGCGCCGGCGTACAAGTCTGTCGCCGCTCCGTTGGGTACCGCCAGCAGTTCCAGATTGTACGAGCCTTGCTCGACGCCGCAGCCGTCGAAGTCGCCGCAATTCTCAATCGATGTGTCCGAAATTGACGTCCACGACGCGCCTCCGTTCAGGCTTTGCCAAATGCCTTCATCGACCGGACTGCCGTTGCCGCTAACGAGATATACCAGGCGTACATTTCGTTGCGGCCGGGCACGACCGTGATTTCTCCGCGAAAAATCGGGACACGCATAGTTATTGGATGTGGAGAGCGGCGGGCACGCTGTGGCGCTGAGCACCGCGCCGCCGGGCTGTGCCGCGAGACGGGTCCAGTTCACTCCGTCCGGCGAGGAATAAAATCCGTGGTAACGAATCGCGGCCACGAACTGCCCGGCGCTGGCGTTGTAGATGACCGATGTCGCCGAAGTAGCGTCGGTGGCGCCGCCGGGATCGACCAGCGCGTCGTAGGTCCAGGACTGGCCGGCATTCGAGTGAAGTGTAAAGTCCTTGCATGGTATTGGCGGTAACGGCTCCGTCGACTACGCCTTGGGAGGACGCGGCCATGGCCGAAACCACGGTGTTGGTTTGTCCGCTGGCCGTGCTGAATGCCATGCGCGTGCCGCCCAGCCCGGCAAACGAGAGCGCGCCGTTGTTCGCGGTTGAAATCAGGCTCCAGGTACTGCCGGCATTGGCTGAGAGCAGAATGCCCAGGCCAAAGTAGGAGTCGCTGGCGTTGTCCGCTTCGCCGGTCGCGGCCAGAATCACAGTCTGTGCGGGATCAGAGTTGCCCGGCTGGATGGCGATCGCGCCGATCGAGAGTGTGGCTTGATCGTCGCTGACGGGAGTCCAGGCTACGCTGTTGGCGGCCGGGTTCGCCGCGTTAGTCGAATTCCAGACTCCGCTTTGCGCGCCTCCAACGTAGACCGTGTTGCCGGTCGGGTCGGCGGGATCAATGGCAACGGCGGTGGCGCGTCCAGAAACCTGATGGTAATCCTGCGTGCCGTTGCCCGTCGCATCGGAGGCCAGCGGCACGGGGCCCAGCGCTATCCACGAGCCAGTCGAGAGTGAGCCCAAACCACCACCCTTGGCTGCGCCGCGGGCCGCGGCGTACTGTGCACGCATTTTGAGCTTCGCCTGATAGGCACGGCGGCGAAGTTCTGCGGCGGACTTCCCACGAACCAGTCGGCCGCGAAAGAACCATTCGTTGCGCTCCTTGATGTGATCGCCTTCGGAGACGGGACTCTGCGGAGCTGTTTGCTTCGCGCCTTGCGCGTGAGCAATCGGGACTGCGGCGAGAAAAATCAGAATAAGTACTGGCGCTCGCAATATGAATAGAGCGCGATCGCTTGGCATGATGGTGCCCACCCGCCAGTATCAGAACAAGACCAGCGCGAAGCAAAGGAAAACGGCGGGAAATAACCGCAATGGACCACTTCGGGAAAAACCTCCAACAGCAGCTCGCTCCACGAAAAGCCCCGGGCCTGTACAATCTTTCTTTTCTTCGCTGGCTGCTTTCGGCGAGCGAGGGGCAGAGTTACAGAAATAATTAGAGTAGCGGCCAGCAGTTTCGAGGAAATCCGTTATGCACTGTTATCTTGAGCGAAGCGAAAGACCTGCCCTGAGCTTGTCGAAGGGACCCATGCACTCGGGCAGCGAACTTCACAGGTCCTTCGCTTCGCTCAAGATGACAGGGTTGGTTTGGCTGGTAGCGGGGTGCCTGTTTCTCAGTGCGGCCTCGGGCTGGGCGCAGGAGAAGAAAAACTCCGCCGAGCTGGTGGTCGCGGCTGCGGCCGATTTGAGTACCGTGCTGCAGGAGATCGCGGACCGTTATCAGAAGCAGTCCGGCGTGCAGCTGAAGCTTTCGTTCGGGGCGTCCGGGGCGCTCACGCAGCAAATTCAAAACGGCGCCCCGTTCGATCTTTTCTTCTCCGCCGACATGGATTATCCCCGGCAGCTGATCGCCGCGGGCGTAGCCGATGAAGCCAGCCTGTATCAATATGCCGTCGGCAAGCTGGTGCTGTGGGTTCCAGCGGATTCCCCGCTCGACCTGACTCACCAGGATATGGATCACGCGGGCATGAACGTTCTGCTCGACCCGTCGGTCAAGAAGATTGCCGTTGCCAATCCGCAGCACGCGCCGTATGGACGGGCTGCAGTTGCGGCCTTAAAGCATGCCGGCTTGTACGAGCGCCTTGCCGACCGGCTGGTGCTGGGCGAGAACGTCGCCCAGGCCGCGCAGTTCGTCGAGTCCGGCAACGCGCAGGCCGGATTCGTGGCGCTGGCCCACGCCGTCGCCCCGGCCATGCGCGGCAAAGGAAAATACTGGGAAGTCCCGGCGGACTTTTATCCTCCGCTGGCGCAGGGAGTGGTTGTGCTGTCACACTCGCAGCATAAGAAAGAAGCGGCGGAGTTTGTGGAATACATCAAGACGAAAGAGGCGGCGGAATTGCTGCAAAAGTTCGGCTTCACGCTGCCGCAGAATTAGTAGCGCCGGCGTCTCGCCGGCTGTCCCGAGGGCGTCCCGCCCTCGGGCCGGAGCCAAACTCGAACCATGGCCATCGACTGGCAAGCATTCTGGCTGACCCTGCAACTGGCGATCACGGTTTCGGCCGCATTGCTCGTGCTCGGCCTGCCCATCGCCTACTGGATTGCCTTCTCCCGCTGGCGCTGGAAATTTCTGGTGGAGGCCGTAGTCGCGCTGCCCATCGTGCTCCCTCCCACGGTGCTGGGATTTTACGTGCTGGTCGCGCTCGGACCGCGCAGCCCGCTCGGCCGCTGGTGGATCGCGCTCACCGGCCACACCCTGGCATTCACCTTCAGCGGCCTGGTGATTGGTTCCATCCTCTACAGTCTGCCGTTTGCGGTGCAGCCCTTTGCCGCCTCGTTCGCCGGCGTCGATCGCAAGCTGATCGCGGCTTCGGCTACCCTGGGCGCTTCCCCGCTGCGCAGCTTTTTCTCGATCATTCTACCCCTGTCGATTCCCGGACTGATCACCGGCACGGCCCTCAGCTTTGCCCACACCATGGGAGAATTCGGCGTCGTGCTCATGGTGGGCGGAAACATTCCCGGAGTCACGCGCACCGTTTCCATTGATATTTTCGACCGCGTGCAGGCCTCCGACTACGCCAGCGCCAACGAAACCGCACTGCTGCTGCTGGCCTTCAGCTTTGCCGTGCTGGCCGTGGTGTACGGCATGAACCGCAAACCGTGGCTGATCGGCCCCGTAAAATAACCTTGTCATCAAAATGACTCATACTGGGCGAAGTGGATGGTTCGCGAAGCGAATCACCCACGCAGTCGAAGGGCCTGCCCTGAGCGAAGCCGAAGGGACCCCTTGCCGATTTGCGTCACCGGCGGCATGTCGGGGAGTTTCTACCCCTGCTGCCGAGAGTCTGACTTTGCCAACACAACCTAGTCTCCCTAGAATGACTGCGATGAACGATTCGCATGCGATCGACTCGGCTGACGACGTGACGTCACCCCAGCCGCGGCCAGCCGAAGAACGAAGCAGGGAAACCCTCTCGCTGCTCGACGCGCGATTCCACAAGCGCTTCGCGGCGCAAGCCCATGAGTTCAACCTGGAAGTTGAATTCCAGTCTGCGCCGGGCTTCACCATCCTGTTCGGCCCCTCCGGAGCGGGCAAGACAACCCTGCTCGATTGCGTTGCCGGCCTGGCCCAGCCGGACACCGGACGCATCGCCATCGGCAACCGCATCCTGTTCGATGCCGCACAAAACATAGATCTCCCGGTGGCCCAGCGCCACGTCGGGTACGTCTTTCAGAGCCTGGCTTTGTTTCCGCATTTGACGGTAGAGCAAAACGTCCATTACGGGCTCGCACATTTGCCGGCGGCGGAGCGTGCGGCGCAGGCCTCCGCCATTCTGCAGGCATTTCGAATCGCTCACCGCGCGCAGCGTTATCCCCGAGAAATCTCCGGAGGGGAAAGCCAGCGCACCGCATTAGCGCGCACCCTTGTAACCGATCCGGCCGTGCTGCTGCTCGACGAACCTCTGGCCGCGCTCGACGCCTCCACCAAGTCGAAGATCATCGACGATCTCCGCCAGTGGAATCAGGCTCACCGCATTCCCATCCTTTATGTAACCCACAGCCGGGAAGAAGTATTTGCCCTGGGCGAGCGCGTCATTGTCCTCGAAGCCGGACGCATCGTGGCCCAGGGCACACCGCACGAAGTCATCACCGCGCCCCTGCAGGAAACGGTCGCGCAGTTGGTGGGCTTCGAAAACATTTTCGACGCCGTCGTGGAGTCGGTACATCCCGCCCGCGGAACCATGTCCTGCCCGCATTGCAGGAGACGGTGGCCCGGTGCTGCTCGAAACTCCGCTAGTGCGCGGCGGGGTCGGCTCGGAGCTCCGCGTGGGCATCCGCGCCGGCGATATCCTGCTGGCCACGTCTGTGCCAGTCGGCTTAAGCGCGCGCAACGTAATTCCCGGCCGTATCGTCGCGCTCGAGCAGCGCGACGTAATCGTCGTAGCGCGAGTGAAGTGCAGAATCGAAATGGAAGTCCACCTCACCCTGGCCGCCCGCGACTCCCTGCAACTAACGCCTGGGCGCGAGGTGTGGCTGGTGATCAAAACCCACTCCTGCCACCTGATGCACAAATAACACCTTACACTCGTTGAAAAGATGCCTGTTGACGTTCTTTTTACAATTCCCTAACAACCCTGTCTTTTTATTCTGCTAGTTTTTTGTTCTTAGTCTTGGAGGACCCCATGTCGCATACGCCGCTACCCGCACGCCAACTCGCCTTGTCTGCGATTGTCAGCCTTGCCAGCCTGTTGACAGTGCAGCATTCCGCCGCCCAGACCGGCCTGTGGGCGACCCATTCTCATGACGCTCAACACACGGGCGTCTCCTCCGTAGCCGCGCAACCGCTCAACCAGATTCACTGGCAAACGCCGGTTGACCTGCAGCCTCCGACCGGAGAGATCCTGATCCACTACGGCTCGCCTCTGGTTACCGCCGCCAACACCGTGATCGTGCCCGTCAAGGACGGCGCTGACAAGTTCCGCGTCGAGGCTCATAACGGCGCCACCGGCGCGCTCCTCTGGAAGCAGCCGACCGGCTACACCGCGCCCATGGCGACTTTTCTGCCCGGCCTCGGCCCTACGCTCTCCGGCGACAAGCTTCTGATTCCCGACAGCGCCGGCCGCGTGCTGGTGCGAAAAGATCCGAACCTGGCCACGGGTAGTCTGAGCCGGCTGTATTTCTACGGCGAGGCGAACTACCTGGCAAGCCCGCAGGCCTACCAGCAGAACGTGCTCATCAACACCCCCCTCACGACTGATGCCAAAGGAAATCTCTTTTTCGGTTTCCAGGCAACAGGCCCCACGCCCATCGGATTGCAGAGCGGCCTGGCTCGCATTACTCCCGGCGGCACGGGAACCTGGGTCACGGTGTCGGACTTGAGCGCCGATCCGTCGATCACGGAAGTGTCGACCAGTTGCGCCCCCGCCCTTTCGAACGATGGCAGCATCGTCTACGTCGCCCTCAGCAGCGGTGATTTCGGATACGCCTACCTGGTCGCCTTAGACAGCCGCACCTTGGCGGTCATCAACCGGGTGCTACTCATCGATCCCGCCTCCGGCCTGCCCGCGACCATGACCGATGACAGCAGTGCGGCGCCGACTGTCGGGCCCGACGGCGACGTGTACTACGGCGTGATCGAAAATCCTTTCCCCGACCACAACGACCGCGGCTGGCTGCTGCATTTCAACTGGGATTTCTCACAACCGAAACTTCCCGGCAGCTTCGGCTGGGACGACACCGCCTCCATCGTCGACGCCTCGCTGGTCGCCAGCTATCATGGCCCGTCGACCTATCTGGTTATGACGAAGTTCAACAACTACGCCGGGATTAATACCGGGAACGGACATAATCGCGTCGCCATTCTCGATCCCAACGTCAGCCAGGACGATCCCGTGATCCTAACCACGAAGGTTATGCGGGCAGTGATCACCAGGCTGGGAGTTACCCCTGATCCGCGACTATCCGTATTGGCCCGGTGCCGTACGCGAGTGGTGCATCAATACCGCGGCCCTGGTTCCGTTCACCAAGGCGGTGATGGTCAACAGCGAAGACGGCAGCCTCTATCGCTGGGACCTTACCACCAACACGTTGTCCCAGAAGATCAAACTCTCCGGCGGCATCGGAGAAGCGTATACGCCGACTGTGATCGGCGCCGACGGAACCGTCTACGCCATTAACGATTCGGTGCTGAGCGCAGTCGGAAAGTAGGTGGAGAAGATCGGGCTTGTAACCGGGAGCCGGAATCCGCGGCTCCCGCTTCCTCCATCGGCTGCAATTGCTCCATCTCAATCACCGCGACCCACTGCCCCTTGCGTTCTTCCTGGAACACGACCTGCCCGCCGAGAATCTGCGCCGCGGCCGCCGGCGGCATGTCACGATGAAAGCCGAAGAACCTGCGCTTCAGTTCAGTCCATTCCGTCCAGCGATCGACCAGCGGATGCGCCGGCTCATATTTGGTCGAAAACACCAGCGCCACTTCATAGTGCGAGCGAAAGTCCGCCGCCGACAGCACTTCGTCGAGCGAGAAATCTTCGATCCTCACCACCTGCACCGGCCGCGTCGTGTAGCCCAGCCATGGCCGCGACAACTCGTCCGACGCCGGCCACGCCGTCAGCACGTGCGCCATCGGATAGCGGGCCTCAAGAAACCGCTCTGCATCTTCATGCAGAACGATGTAATCGCGATACGCGAGATTGTCCTCCGGCGAAAATCCGTACGGCGGATTCCAGAACCACGCCGCAATGAATGCGACCGCAACCACCGCCACAGCCACCGGCCAATAACGCAACCGCCGGCGCAGGGTTGAGATGGCAACAATAATCACCAGCGGCACCGCCGGCAGCATATAACGAGCCAGCACCGCCCCACCGATCAACGCCATAGCGACCACGTACACTTTCACGACCACCAGAAAAATCATCTGCACCGGAGTCGAGATGCGCAGTCGCTCTACGCCATCATCTCTTAGCGGCGGCCACAGCATCGCCAGCAGCATGCCCAGCGTCAGCACCCACAAATGCAGGTAGCCGAAGGCCTGCCACAGCCGCAACCCCAGCGCCAGCAGAAATCGCAAAGGATTCAACGTGGCCGCAACGTTGTAGCGGAAAAATTCCGGATTGCCGAAAACGTATCCTGTGCGCACATAGTGATAAGCGAACCAAATTGCCAGCGGCAGCAGAGGAAGCACAAGCGGCAGAATGCGGCGCGACCATGCCGTCGAGCCTCGAATCACATTGTTGACCCAGAACTGCAGCACGAAGCGCTGGGGCGCGACCAATCGCAACAGCTCCCAGCACGCTAAACCCACCGGCGCCAGAATCGCGGTCTCCTTGGCCAGCGCCGCCAGCGAGAACCAGATCGCCGTCTCGACCGGACGATCTTCCAAATAGGCGCACAGTCCCCAGAACGTGAGCCCAGCCGCGGCCAGGTCGACCTGGGCCAGCGAACTCTGTGCAAAGAACACGGGATACAACGCCGTGCACAGTGTCGAGGCGATCGCGACCTGCACATTCGCCACGCGCTCGGCCAGGCGGAAAACTCCCAGCAGCGAAAATGCTGCGATCACCAGCATGGCCGACCGCGTCACCAGCGGCGCATAGCCCACACATTTCCACCACAGGGCGATCCAGGCCAAAACCAGCGGCGGATGCGCGTTGGACACGGTCGTGTGCGGAATCAGGCTGCCGCTCAGCAGCAGGTCGCGCGCCGCGGGAATGTAGTATCCCGCTTCGTCCCAGAAATAAGGAAGCTGCAGCAGCGGGAGATGCAGCAGAAAAATCCCCACAAAGATGCCCGCGAACACGATGGCTGGATGCGGCCGCGAAGATCGCGTGGGAGAAGGCGAAGTCATTCTAAAATTGAAGACGTGGCTCGCGAGTGGATCTCGCAATCCGTAGAGACGTTGCTGCCAACGTCTCTCTCGCCACCACTCGAAATGACGCGAGCAAAGACGTAGCCAGCTACGTCTCTACATCAGACGGCAGTCTAGTGCACCGGGCCTTGCGGTCCCATGCGCTGGTCGAGCTTGATCTCTCCGAAGGTGCTTTCGTATCCGGCCACGTTCTGCTGCAATAGTCCGAGCAGCGCCTTAGCCTGCTGCGGGCTCAGGTAGATACCCTGCACGTTCCGGATCTCCACCTGGGTCTCACTCTGCTGCTGCAGTGTGCCGAACACCAGGAAGAAGTCCCAGATGTTGACCCGCATCTGCACGCTGTTGGCGTAGCTCTCGCGATAGTCCGGGCCGTTGGTTAACTTCACGGTGGGTTGTGTCGGTGTACTCATAGCCGGAAGTGTAAATGAGTTGGGGGCTGGGAAGAAACGGGTCCGCCGAAAACCAGCCTCTTTACAGAAGGCATCACCCCTGGTGCAACTGACAAAATCTGTCAAGCGGTTGATGATTTGCGGCGGGTTACTTTCTGTGCCGTCCGGTGCCAAACACCGACTTTGGTTTTCTCTCCCACTGAAAACACAAGACTTACCGGCACTCCGCTCATTACTTTGGGAAGTACCTGATGGCGCAAAAAATGCGATAGAGTTTGTATGCTACGGGAAAACGGAAACGGCGGACTAGCTTATATGACCCAAAATAACGATCACGGGATGATGGAAGAGATTTCCCTTCCCGAACATCTGCTCCCCTTGGGATCCGTACTGGGCCCGGGAGTATCAGCCCTGGACCTGTGCATGGTCCTGGCGAAGATTTTTAGGGTGCAATATACCGAAGTCGCCCTGATGCGCGTGCAGAAAGGATCGCTGTTTTTTGTGTTCCCGGAATACCTGCGCACATCCGGTGCGATTCCGCTCTCCAGCAAGGCGGTAGCGGCGCACACAGCTCTCAGCAAGAAGGCAGAGATTTTCAACAACTTCGCCCGCGTAAAGCACGCCAGTATTTTCGAGACCGTTAAACCGGCCGCGACCGACTCCGACGAACCGGTTCACCCCTCGCCCATTCAGAAACTGATGTCGGTGCCGATCATCGACGGCAACTCCACAGTAGTGGGCGTGATTCAGATCTCGCGCAAGGCCCTCGACGCGAAATTTGCGCAGGATTTCAGCCGCGAAGACCTGCACGACCTGGAGTTAGTCGCCGGACTGCTGGCCACGGCCCCCGCGCTGCTGGCGAACTAGGAGTTCGCTCTCCTGCAATCGATGACGCACCAATCGATCACGCACTAGCCGTAGAGACGTAGCTGGCTACGTTTCTGCCGGCGCCAAACAAGACGTTGCCAGCAACGTCTCGACATTATCCCTTCTTCAGATCCTTCAACGGTACGCGCAAATCCGCTCCCGTCATCTCATGCGGTTCGTCGACCGCCAGCATTCCCAGCAACGTCGGCGAAATATCACGCAGCGATCCTCCCGGTTTCAGCGTGAACGTCTTGGCGTCTTCTGAGACCACAATAAACGGCACCGGATTCGTAGTGTGCGCCGTGTGCGGACCGCCGCTCACCGGATCGATCATCATCTCGGCATTGCCGTGATCGGCCGTGATCAGCATGGCTCCGCCTTTGGCGCGCACCGCAGATTCGATGCGACTCAGGCAGGCATCGACGGTCTCAACGGCTTTGATCGTGGGCTCAAGCTTGCCCGAGTGCCCGACCATATCGGCGTTGGCAAAGTTCACAATCATCACGTCGAACGTGCCTTCTTCGGTGGCCTTCACCACTGCGTCGGCAATGCCCGCGGCACTCATCTCCGGCTTTAGATCGTAAGTCGCGACCTTCTGCGAAGGCACCAGCAGGCGCTCTTCGCCGGGAAACGGTGTTTCCACGCCTCCATTAAAGAAATATGTCACGTGCGCGTACTTTTCCGTCTCGGCCACGCGCAGATTGCGCATCTTCTGATTGCCCATCACGTTGGCCAGAATGTTGGCCATCGATTCTGGCGGAATGACGACCGGCAGGCTGAAGTTTTTGTCGTACTGCGTCATACAGACATAACGCAGATTTTTGGGCACGCGGTCGCGAGGAATGGCCGTATCCAGATCGGCCGCACCCGGAAGATCGCTGCCGCCCTTGTCGTTCAGGCCGCTGTTGCGCGTGAGCGCCCGCGTGATCTGGCGAACCCGGTCGGCGCGAAAGTTAAAGCAGATGCAGGAGTCATCATCGCGAATCGTGGCCAGCGCCTGCCCGCGGTTGTCGGTACAGACAAACGGAATCACGAACTCGTCGGTGACTCCCTTGTTGTACGACTCCTTCATTCCCTGCACCGGATCGGCCTGCTTGCCGCCCTCTGCGTCGGCAAATACCATCGCGTTGTAAGCCTTCGCAATCCGCTCCCAGCGCCGGTCGCGGTCCATGGCATAGTAGCGGCCATTGATGGTCGCGATCTTGCCGCAGTTATATTCGCGCATCTTCTGCTGCAGTTGTTCCAGATATCCCGCGCCGTTGGTGGGCAGCGTGTCGCGCCCGTCCATGAAGGCATGCACGAACACGCGCTCCAGCCCGTTCTGCTTGGCCATCCTCAACAACGCATAAAGATGCGCCTGCTGCGAATGCACGCCCCCGTCCGAGAGCAACCCGAACAAATGCAGCCGCCGCTCGCCCGTGCGGGCGCTCTTCATGGCGTCCAGCAGCACGGGATGCGAAAACAGTTCCCCGTTTTGGATCATCAAATCGATACGCGTGATGTCCATGTGCACGATGCGCCCCGCGCCAATGTTCAGATGTCCAACTTCGCTGTTCCCCATCTGTCCCTCGGGCAGCCCGACATAAGGCCCGCTGGTATGAATCAGTGTGTTCGGGTACTCGCGCAACAGCCGGTCGTAAGTCGGCTTGCGGGCAAGCGCGATGGCGTTGGCTTTGGTTTCGGCCCGGTATCCCCAGCCGTCGAGAATGATCAGTATGAGTGGTTTAGGACGAGACATGATTGGCTCCTGCTACGAGTTATGAATTACAAAAAATTATAGCTACCAGATCAGTTCGACCGGATAGCGCCCGAAAACGCGATCAGCCGTCACCACGGGAAGGTGCTCCTCCAGACTCTGTGCGATCAGCATTCGGTCAAAAGGATCGTTGTGATGCATTGGCAGAGTCTCCACCTTCAACACGTGATCTCGACTGACGGATATGGTCTGGATTCGGTTTTCGGCCAATTTCTTCACAATGTAAGGCCCGGTTGGAACGGGCAGGGGCATCTTGCCGATTTGGACCTTGATCAGAATCTCCCAAATGCTGGCGACGCTGAGCCACAAATCGCTCGGACCGGCAAAAACCTCCGCTGCACGCCGAGAAAGCCTTTCATCACCAGAAATCGCCCACAGGAATGTGTGCGTGTCCAGAAGAGCCTTCATTTGTAGAAGAGATCCTCGATCTCCTTGGGCAGCGGGTCATTGAAGTCGTCAGGGACGACAAACTCGCCTTTCGCACTCCCGAGGATTCGCGTCTTCGGCTCGGTGCTCAAAGGGACGAGTTTTGCCACTGGCTTTCCCGCCTTGGCGATAATGACCTCTTCCCCCAGCGCAACTCGCTCTAACAGCTTGGAAAGATGGGTCTTAGCCTCGTGGATGTTGACTTCCATGCACCTCAGAATAGACTAAGCAGTTAGCTAAGTCAATCGGCTTATTCGAACCGAAGCACGACGATTTCCGGATTCGATCCGAGGCGGAGCGGTGGGCCCCAGGTGCCTGCTCCACTCGAAGTAAAGACCTGCATCTTCCCGATCCGGCTCAGGCCGTAGACAAACTGGCGATACATTTTTCGCGCGAACCAGCTCCACGGGATGAATTGGCCCACGTGCGTATGTCCGGAGAGTTGCAGTGAAACTCCAGCCGCTTCGGCGACGGCGGGATGATCCGGCGCGTGCACGAGCAGGATGCTGGCGCGGTCGCGGTCAAGACCGATTTTCTTCAGAGCCGAAGCCAGGTGCTCCCCGCGTGTGGCGTGGTTGTAGGGGACGCCGGCAATCTGCAAGCCATCGGCTTCAACCTTTTCACCGTTGAGCACTCGTACGCCGGCAGCCCTGACCGCATTCAGATACTTGCTGTCATCGCCGAACTGCTCGTGATTCCCCGCCACGAAGTAGACGCCGTGGCGCGCCTTCAGTTCGTTAAGCGGCTGGGCGGCGCTGCCAGCGTCGATGGCTGTGCCATCAAACAAATCTCCGGCGATGAAGATGGCGTCGGGGTCTTCGTGGGAAATCTTGGCAATCATGCGCCGCAGGAAGTTCCCATTGCGCACATGTCCAAGATGGAGATCGCTGATCAGGGCAGCCTTGCGTCCACGCCACGCTTCAGGCAGGTTCGCCAGGCGGACGTTGATGCGGCTAATCCGGGTCCAACTGGCGTTGATGACTCCGGCGATACCGATGAGCGACGCGCCTGCGAACAGCCCTACCACCATCGCGTGGAAGTTCAAGTGCCAGCCGGCGATCGACGCGATGGCAAGAACCATCCAGGAACCTACTCCCGCTGCGAACAGGAACGTCAGCAGGCCGAGCCAGATTGCGGCCACGCGATAGAACGCGCGCACCAGCGGATTCGTATAGCGAAATGCCAGCAGCGAGGCGCTGACAAAGCTGATCGACAACAAAACAAACACAATGCGGGTGACGAGCGAATCCGTGCCCGGCCCGGCGGAATGAACCCATGTCTGGTACAGAAAAAAATGTACCAGGAAGAGAACCGACTGGATAACGACTACAAACCCGGCAATACCCCTACGAAGGCGCATGCAGACTTAGATTCATCCCATGGCGGTTCGGATGGAAATCCGTGTTTCCCATTGGCAACAAGCCGGTTAGAAGCCCATCCGGTCATCCGCCGACGGTCCGTAGGTTGCGGGCAGCGGCGTGTCGTTCAGCCGCAAATACACCCCGAGCTGCGCGCGATGATGCACCAGGTGATTCAGGAACATCTGCCGGTACGCCATAAACCGCGTTCCCGCAAAGATAGGCTTGCCCTGAAAGCTCAGCTTCCAGCTCTCAGTCCAAGCGTCTTCCTTGGTGTTCTTGAGCGCCTCGCGAACTTTCGCTGCGCCTTCGTCGAAAGCCTTCACCAGTTGTGCGGGCGACTCGAATGGAACACGGGTGCGCGTGCTGGTCCCGAAATCCAGCTCGGGCGTGGTCAGGATGGTGTGCCCGAACCCCGCCAATTCGGCCACATGCGGAGCCAGTTTGCCCAGCGGCATCGACTTGGCATGCGGCGTGAAATCCGCATTCATGGGAACCCGTTCCAACATGGCTCGCGTCTTTTTCGCTTCTGCGTCAAATTCTGAGAGAAGTAGATCAGTGATCATTGATTTTTCCCTTCGACCTTCCTAGATGTCGTTTTCTTCGCCGCTCTCCTGTCCCATGAAGACTGAGCTTAGTCTCATGGGACAGGAGGCGAGGTTACCATTTTCGGGTGATCAGCGCTTGGCATTGCCGCGCAAAACTCGGTTGCAAAGCCACGTCAGCAAACCCCCGACCAAAATGAAGACTGGATATGCGACAACTCTCTCCTTGATCCCATGGAAGTGACTAACCCGGAGCTTGTAAAGAATGACCGCCATGACTGCCGCGAGTAGAAGCCCCGAAGCGAGAAGTAGAAAATTGTCCCAGAAAGGATGGCCGAAGTCGTGCACAGTACCTGCCCGGCGCCGCGCCCTGGCTCGCAGGTATCCGCCGCCAAGAGAGATGACGACCAGCAAAACCCCGATCCATGCCCGCAGGTCCATACAGACTCCTGCCGATTCATTTCTCAGAACAATGAGCCGAGAACGAAACCGACTAGCCTTTGTAGTTCAGCGCCCCCAACCCCAGGAACCGCGAAGTCCCCGCCAACTCCTCTTCAATCCGCAGCAACTGGTTGTACTTCGCAATGCGGTCGGTGCGCGACGCTGACCCAGTCTTGATCTGCCCCGCACCCGTGGCCACAGCCAGATCGGCAATGAACGTGTCTTCTGTCTCGCCCGAGCGATGCGAAATCACCGACGTGTATCCATTTCTCCGCGCCAGGTCGATCGCATCCAGCGTCTCGCTGACCGTCCCAATCTGATTCACCTTCACTAGGATGGAATTGGCCACGCCCTTGTCGATCCCCTCCTGCAGGAACTGAATGTTGGTCACGAAAATATCGTCACCCACCAACTGAATCTTCCCGCCAAGTTCCTTGGTCAGTTTCGCCCAGCCGTCCCAGTCGCCCTCGGCCAATCCATCTTCCAGCGACACAATCGCGGGATAATCCTTCACCCACTTCGCCCAGAACGCGACCATCTCGTCGGAACTCTTCGCCGACTTGTCGGATTTCTTGAATACATATTTCCCGTCCTGATAAAACTCGCTGGCCGCCGGATCGAGCGCAATCGCAATCTCTTCTCCCGGCTTGTACCCGGCCTTCGAAATCGCCTCCAACACAACTTCAATCGCCTCCACGTTCGACTTCACCGACGGTGCAAACCCGCCTTCATCCCCGACCGCCGTGTTGTAGCCGCGCTTTTTCAGCACGCCTTTCAGCGTGTGGAAAACTTCCACGCCCCAGCGCAGCGCCTCATGGAACGAGGGCGCGCCCACCGGCATGACCATAAACTCCTGGAAGTCGACGTTATTGTCGGCATGAGCGCCGCCGTTGAGTATGTTCATCATCGGCGTAGGCAGCGTGTTGGCCCCAGCTCCGCCCAGATAACGATAAAGCGGCACATCCAGCGACACGGCTGACGCCCGCGCCGCGGCCATTGAAACTGACAGCAGCGCATTCGCGCCCAGCCGGCCTTTGTTCTCGGTGCCATCGAGTTCGATCATCCTGGCATCGAGCCCGCGCTGATCGAATGCATCCCAGTTCGCCAGCGCTTCGGAGATCTCGCCATTCACGTTCTCGACCGCCTTGAGCACGCCCTTGCCCCCGAACCGGTTCGTATCGTCGTCGCGCAACTCGACCGCCTCGTGTTCGCCCGTCGACGCGCCGCTCGGAACAATCGCCCGGCCCATGGAGCCGTCTGCCAGAAATACTTCCGCTTCCACCGTAGGATTGCCGCGTGAGTCCAGAACTTCTCGTGCATGAATTGCTGCAATATGTGACATAGATGAAGCCTCTCTTCCCCGATCCAGAAATTCGATTTCGTAATGCGGTGATTTGGCGATTCGAAAGCTGATTTAGTAATTCGAGCGTGCCTCGCTTTGAAAGGGTGCGGCTTCAAGCCGCGCCGTCAGTCGTTCCAAATGAAATCCGGCTTTAGCCGCTGAGGGAACCGACGATTATATCGGATGCCTATGAACGCGGTGTGACGCCCGACACACTTGTTTGTACCGATTTCCTCCTTCGGAACCGTCCCTTCGGCCACTCCCTCAGGGCACCCTTATCTCCGCTGGTTCCCTGCCCCGACCGCATATTGTCGCCCGCTCTCGGGTTGGACTACAGTAGTTAGAACGCTTCGGATTCTCAGGAGGTCCCCCCATGATGACCACGATGAAGAAATGGATAGCTCTACCCGGCCTGCTGCTTCTGGCGGCTGCGCTTGCGGCCCAGACCAGTTCGCCCGTACCTGCCGGGACGGCCCTGATGGTCCGGCTCGATACCACGCTCGCCACTTTCAGCAATCATGTCGGCGATCCCTTCCAGGGAAAAGTCACCCAGCCGGTCGTGATCAACGGCAACACGCTGATCCCCGTGGGAGCGACCGTCGAAGGCCGCATCACCAAAGTGAATGAGCCGCGCCGCATCGCCGGCAAGCCAACGCTTGGGATCCTGCCCGAGGCCGTAATCATGCCCACGGGCGAGCGCTACTTCCTCGACGCGACCTTGGTCGACACCAACATCCCCGGCACCGACGTCAATGGCGAGGGCCAGTTCAAAGGACAAGGTCATGATCGCCGCGACCAGTTCGAAGTCGGCGGCGGCGCAGCCGGTGGTATGGTGATCGGAGGACTGGTCGGCGGTCCGGTAGGAGTGCTGGTCGGCGGCGCCATCGGCGCAGGTGGAACCACCACTCACTGGCTGGTAAAGCACCGCTCCGCCATCCTGCCCGCCGGCACCGAACTGACGCTGGAATTGAACCGCCCCCTGACCATGGGCACGACGGTCGCGAGCAGCGGCAGCAAATAAGCAGGAATGATGGTTTTTTCAGGCCGGAGCCAAGGGCTCCGGCTCTCTTTTTGGCGGCAAGAATCCCGTCCCCAAACAGCCATAAATATGGCAGTATAATTTCATGCGGACCACAGTCGACATCCCTGACCCGCTCTATCGGGCGCTCAAGAAAAAGGCCGCCCACGAAGGACACTCCGTGAAAGAACTGCTCCTTCGGGGAGTTGAACTGCAGTTGCGCACACCGCCAAGGAAAAAAGGGCGCCGGCGCCCTCCGGTGATCGATTCCGACAATCCCGGCAGCCTGGATCTGGACAATGCCAAGATCTACGAGATCATTCCTTTTCCCTGACGTCAACGTCTGGATCGCGTTGACCTATCGAGGGCACAAACACTACGCCGCAGCCAGAGCATGGCTGGACTCCGCGCCCGACGATTCCGAGCTTTGCTTTTGTCGGCTCACTCAACTGGGATTTCTTCGCCTGCTCACAACCGCCGCGGTGATGGGGAACAAGGTTCTTTCTCAGTCTGAAGCTTGGGATTTTTATGACGACTGGCTGGAAAATGGTCATGCTGCTTACGTTGAGGAACCGCCTGCGATCGAACTCACCTTCCGTTCTCTTTCCGAGTCCGGGCAAGCAGATCCAAAAGATTGGGCAGATTCCTACGTCTCTGCCTTTGCACAAGTTTCTGGCTTGAAGCTAGTAACCTTCGACCAGGCTCTTCATCGAAAAACAGCAGGATCTGTCTTGTTGAAGCCGTTGACGCATATGTAGGCTTACGTCCCGAAAATCAACTCCCCCTCGCTCACCACCTGCAGTTCGATCCACCCCTCCAGCGGCAACGAATCCACCGGCAGACGGTTCTGCCACAGGCTGAAACGCAACCGGAGCTTGCTGGTGGCCGCGACGGCCACCGTGGCGGACTTGGCGTCCGCCGTTCGTTCTAACGCCCGATCTGACGGCCGCTCCGCAGCGCCCGCGCTCGGAGTCGCCAGCAGCCACGCCAGCGGCAGCTTGAATTCAAAATTCCGCAGCAGCGCCAGCTTCACATGCTCGTCCGGCTGGGTCGACGACGCCTTCACCTTCTCTTCCGATCCATTCTCGATCTTCCACGCCTGGAGCCTGCGCTCATGCACCCCGGCCTCCACCCTTAACGCACGCCGCGGACGCGCTTCGCCGCTGGCCCATGACTCCAGGTTCACCACCAGATCAAAATCTTCTTCGGGAACGTTGGCCGTGAAATCCAGCCGCCCATACACATAGATCGAGTCGATGCCGGCATACACCGAATCCAGCAGAAACTGTTTGCCATGCATCGCCCCGGCGCGGTGGTCGGCGGTATAAATGGCCGCGCCCATCCACTCGAAATAGCGCACCTTGTCGCCTGCCACGCGCGGATGAATGTACGCCGTCTGCGGCACGAACGATGGACGCACCTCGGCCCCGCTGATGGGCTGCGCCAGTGAGTCCGGCGGAACCGCTCCCAGCGCCTGATACACGTTGGAAAGATGCTTGCGATAAAGTTCGTCGAAATCGCGGTCGTTGGCCGAGTGATGCTCGGGCCCGTACCACCAGTTCCAGTCGCTGCCCTCGGCGATCAGAATTTCTTCGAAGGCGAGCTTGCGCTGCGCCTCGGTCGCCCGCGCCGCGTTCTGCGCATAAAACTCGCGCGCGTGATGCAGGTAATCCCAGGCGCGGTTGTCCTCCGGCGCGCCGATCCACACATTGAAGTTCGCATTGATCCACGACCCCGGCACCAGCGACGTCATCCTGCCGAAATCCTTATGCCGTGCAATCGCTTCGGAAATCGTGACGGCCTCGACGCCCGGCTCGCGCTGCAGCCCGTCATAGAAGCGCCGCAGGAACTCGCGCCCTGACTTCGGGTAATACTCCCAGGCGTTCTCGCCATCGAGAATAATCGAGACCACCGCGTCGCGCCCCTTGGCCAGCACCGGCTTGGCCGCTTCCTTGATGTTGCCGATCAAATGTTGCGCCGCATTCGCCGGAGGCATGCCGGAATACACGAATCCGATCAGATCGGAAATCGTGTGATCGCGAAATACCAGGTGCATCGCCGTCGAGCCGTTCTCATAGCGCTGGATGTTGTAAAGTTTCTCGCCCAACGGCGCCGGCAAACGCCCGGCCGCGTCGCGCCCGAAGAACTCGCCCGAACTCCGCCCCAGCACGCCTTCGTCAGTGGCCATCCACTGCACGCCCACGCTATGGGCGATGGCCAGCACTTCCTCTGAAAGGCTGCCTTCCGACGGCCACACCCCCTTCGGACGCAGCCCGAACACCTTCTCGTGCAAATCGAGTCCGCGGGTGAGCTGTTCGCGCGCGTCTTCGGGATGGCGAAAGCGGCTTTGCGGCAGGGGCAGCCCCGGGGACGACACCGCGCCCACATTCGTATCGCACACCAGCGGCAGAATAGGGTGATAAAACGGCGTGGCCGAAATCTCGATCGACCCTTTTTTCGCCGCCTCGGCATGCGCCGGCAGCACCCGGCCGATCAGCTCTCGCTCGCGCGCGATGACAAACTTCTGATCGTCCAGCGAGTAGCCGTGCCCCTTGGCGACTAGCGCCGCCACATCCTTCTCTTCCAGAAAAAACTCGTCGAACCACGCAATCTGCGACAGCACCTGCAGGTCAGTAAAATCCTGAGCCTGAAAATAGCGCTCCGCGCGCTCCGGATGGTCGCCATGCTCGCGAAACCGTTCCCACAACTCGCGGTATCGCGGATAGCGCCCGATCACATTCAGCGGATTGGCCTGAAACAAATATTGCAGAGCGAACCGCCGCTCCTCCACCGACAGATCTTTCGCCGGCTTGGCTGCCACTCTGAGAAACGGATCCTGCGCCGTCCCGTCGGCATAATCCTGAATCTGTACCATCAGCGACGGCACCAGATTAAAGTTCTGGTGAACGTTGGGGAATTCGTCCAGCAGCTTGACCATGCCGTAGTAATCTTTCAACGCGTGCAGCCGCGTCCACGGCAGACGATATTCACCCGTAACCAGATCCTTGTAGAACGGCTGGTGCTGGTGCCACAAAAGAATGACGCGCAAGGCAGGCATGGCTGGAACAGTCAGAATAGCATGGGGAGTTCATATGCGTAGTGCGCAACCCCTCCCACTTTCTGTAAACTAAGGCGCGTCTACTTTGCACCCATCCCATGAGCCCTGAACCGACCCTCGCCACCCCTCAACTCCTCACCGACCAGGACCTCTACCTCTTCAACGAGGGCAGCAACTACCGCATGCACGAAAAGATGGGAGCTCACCTGGTCACGCGCAACGGCGAGTCCGGCGTCGTCTTCAGTGTCTGGGCGCCCAATGCCCGGAGGGTCTCGGTGGTCGGGAGTTTCAACGGATGGAATCCGAAGTCGTTCTACCTCAGCCCGCGCGGTTCGTCCGGCATCTGGGAAGGGTTCATCCCCGGCGTCACCAAAGGTGCTCTCTATAAATTCCACATCGAATCGAATAGCAAAGGCTACAAGGTCGACAAGGCCGACCCGCTCGGCCTGCTGCACGAGAAGCCACCGCGCACCGCCTCTGTCGTCTGGGACCTCGACTACCAATGGAACGACAACGACTGGATGCAGAAGCGCGCCGGCCGTAATTCGCTGCGCGCCCCCCAGTCGATTTACGAAGTCCATCTCGGCTCCTGGATGCGCGTTCCCGAAGATCACAATCGCCCGCTGACCTACCGCGAAACCGCTCCGCGCCTCGCCGAATACGTCGGCCAAATGGGTTTCACCCACGTTGAATTCATGCCCGTCATGGAGCATCCCTTTTACGGTTCCTGGGGGTATCAGACCACGGGCTATTTCGCGCCCACCTCGCGCTACGGCACGCCGCAGGATTTCATGTACCTGGTCGACTACCTGCACCAGCACAACATCGGTGTGATTCTTGACTGGGTGCCGTCGCACTTCCCGGCCGACGCGCACGGCCTCGCCTTCTTCGACGGCACGCACCTTTACGAGCATGCCGACTCGCGCCAGGGATTCCATCCTGACTGGAAGACGCACATTTTCAATTACGGCCGCCCCGAAGTGCGCAGCTTCCTCATGTCGAGCGCCATGTTCTGGCTCGACAAATATCACATCGACGGCCTGCGCGTGGACGCCGTCGCCTCCATGCTCTATCTCGACTACTCGCGCAAGCAGGGCGAGTGGATTCCCAACAAATTCGGCGGCCGCGAAAATCTCGAAGCCATCGACTTTCTTCGCCGCTTCAATCAGGAAGCCTACGGCCAGCATCCTGAGATTCAGACCACCGCCGAGGAATCCACTTCCTGGCCCATGGTCTCAAAACCCGTCTACATCGGCGGCCTCGGCTTCGGCATGAAGTGGGACATGGGCTGGATGCACGACACGCTGCGCTATTTTCAAAACGATCCCATCCACCGCAAGTATCACCACAACGATCTCACCTTCCGCATGCTGTATTCGTTTCAGGAAAATTTCGTACTGCCGCTCTCCCACGATGAAGTCGTTCACGGAAAGGGATCGCTGATCGGAAAAATGCCCGGCGACGAGTGGCAGCGCTTCGCCAACCTGCGCCTGCTCTTCGCCTACATGTACGCCCAGTCCGGCAAGAAGCTGATGTTCATGGGCTGTGAATTTGGCCAGGTGCGCGAGTGGGCGCACGACTCCAGCCTGGAATGGAATGTCTTGCAATATCAGATTCACCGCGGCGTGCAGGCCTGGATGGAGCAACTGAACCGCTTCTACCGCAGCGAGCCCGCCATGCACGTGCTCGATAACGATCCCGCCGGATTCGAGTGGGTCGACGCCAACGACAACGCCACCAGCACAATCTCGCTGTTACGAAAAAGCGAAAACCCGCAAGATACCGTGCTCGTCGTCTGCAACTTCACCCCCGTGCCCCGCAAGGAGTACCGCGTCGGCGTCCCCCACGGCGGCTACTGGCGCGAAATGCTGAACAGCGACGCCCGCGAATACGCCGGCAGCGGCCTCGGCAACCTGGGCGGCGTGAACGCCGAAACAATCCCCACCCACGGCCGCCCCTTCTCGCTGAAGCTGACCCTGCCCCCGCTGGCTGCGCTATTCTTCAAAGCCGGGTAGTGGCTCAGTTGGGTCTTTGTCCTTGCGTCATCCCGAACCGCGGCGCAGTTCAGCCGCGGGAGGGATCTCCCCAGGCACGATTTTCAGGGAGATCCCTCGCTCCGCCGGAAAAGCGCCTCCGCCCGGGATGACGCCACGCTTGGAAAGCGTAACACTGAGCTACTCCCCAAAGCCGGCTAACCTATCGAGAAAAAGCGCAACGGCGATCGCGCGCAGGTAACGTTGACTGCTAAAACTGATCGCCATACGATAGCGCCATGGGTCCAGTTCGCGCGCTCGTGGTGGCCATCGTCCTCGCATTTGCGTTGTCGTCGCAGGCACAAGTTACAGATCCGTGCCGAGATGCAAATCTTCCTGCGAAAGCGCAATCGCTGATCGCCAAGAAGTTCCCGGGCTGGCGAACCAAGCTCGTGTCGGATCTCGGCGCCGACGACCAGCAACTCTGGATGAAAGCCCATCCCCAGGAATGTCCCGGAATCGCGATCGGTCATTTCGAAGAACCAGACCACCTTGCCTACGCGCTTGTCCTGGTGCCTAAATCAGACGTCAACAGCGGCTACAAGATCGTTGTATGGTCCAAGGCTGCAACCGCCGAGGGTGACTCACTGCGAGTGCTAGACCACGCGGAGAAGCAACCCTACGCCGGCTCTGGCTTAGCCGTCTCGAAACTTGCCCCGGGAGTCTATAGCGATTTTGAAGGGACGAAGTCCGTCGATATGAAGCTCGACGCTATCAATGTTGAGTGGATCGAGAAGGCTACCGTGGTTTATTACTGGTCAACCGGAAAGTATCGAACACTCCAGACAGCCGACTAATACTGCCTCGCTCCGAAAAGAAAACTCTGCGCCGTCTCCCATGCTATGCTCGTCTGCAGCGCGCTCGCATGCGGATTCTGACCCGCTACATCCTTCGCGAAGTTGAGGCGGTTTGCGGGCGTGAGCGAAGCGGGAGCCCGCAGCCGAAATCCCGAACGGAGTGAGGGATCTGCCGTCAGTGCGCATCTTAACCCGTTACATCCTTCGCGAAGTTGAGGCGGTTTGCGGGCGTGAGCGAAGCCGGAGCCCGCAGCCGAAATCCCGAACGGAGTGAGGGATCTGCCGTCAGTGCGCATCTTAACCCGCTACATCCTTCGCGAAGTGACGGCCCATGCGCTGATCGGCGTGGCCATCTTCACCTTCGTCCTGTTCACGCGCGATCTGGGACGCATTCTCGAACTGGTCGTGCGCGCCAGCGCCCCGCTGCCCAGCATCGCCGAAATTTTCTTTTTCACCGTCCCACTCGCGCTCACCTACACCCTGCCCATGAGCGTGCTGGTCGGCATCCTCATCGGCCTCAGCCGCCTCGCCGCCGACAGTGAAATCACCGCCATGCGCGCCAGCGGCATGGGCGTGTGGAGTTTCCTGCGCGTGCTCTCCATCTTCGTCCTCGCCACCTGGTTCTTGGCGCTGGTCAACGGCCTCTATATCGCGCCCCGCGCCCAGGCCGCGCTCGGCCATCTCGAAGATCGGCTCAAGGGTTCGCAAGTCTCCTTCGAAGTCCAGCCCCGAGTTTTCTATGAAGGATTCCCCAAGATCGTGTTGTATGTCCAGGACGTGAAGAGCGCCCAGGGTGCCGCCCTCTGGAAGGGTGTGTTCATGGCTGACCTGAGCGACGCGGCCAATCCAAAAATCACGCTGGCCAAAGAAGGCATAGTGGTCAGCGAAGGTCAGGACCGCCTGCACCTGCACCTGATCGACGGCTCGGCCCATGAGACCGACCCTCAGGACCCGTCTCACTACCAGATCTCGACGTTTCAGCAAACTGACATCCCGCTCGACCTCACTTCCTCTGAGAACAAGCCTGACGAGTCGCTGCCCGCCGAAGTGATGAGCACGTCAGCCTTGTGGCAGAAAGCCGCCCGGGTCGATGCCGTCACCGCCCGCTGGTATCTCATCGCATTCCACAAGCGTTTCGCACTGCCCACCGCCTGCCTGGTACTCGCGCTGGTGGGCATCCCGCTGGGCCTGTCGTCGAAGAAAAGCGGCAAGTCCGGCGGGTTCGTGCTGACCATCCTGCTGGTGTTCGTGTATTACACGGTATCGCTGGTCGGAGTTTCGCTGGCCCGGCAAGGCCGCGTCTCCTCCTGGTTCGGCGCGTGGCTTGCCGACCTTGTATTTCTGGCGTTAGGCCTGTTCTTGTTGTTGCGGGCCGAGAGCCGGCCGTTTGAGCTGGGTTCGTTCCGCGCTTTCTGGAAGCGCGACAAGTCTGGTTCACAGCCAACGGTCCCGCGCAGCCGGCGCGATAACGCATTCGAGCGCGCTTCCACTCGCCGCCGCATGTTCAGCGCCACTTTTCCCACGCTGCTCGACGACTACATCCTGCGCGACTTCTTTGTTTACCTGGGGATGATCCTCTCCACGTTCCTGGTTCTCGTGATCGTATTCACCCTGTTCGAGTTGCTGGGCGACATTCTGCGCAACCAGATTCCGCCGGCCGTGGTCGCGGAATACCTGCTCAACGTCACGCCCTATCTGATCTACAACGTCGCTCCTCTGGTCATGCTGCTGGCCGTGCTGGTTACCTTCGGCCTGATGCAGCGCTCCAACGAAATTACCGCGATCAAAGCCGCCGGAACCAGCATCTACCGCATCGTCACCCCCGTCATCGCCGCCGCGGGCGTGGTTGCCGTGGGACTATTCCTGGCTGACCAGTTCTACCTGCCCCGCACCAACCAGCGCCAGGAAGCGCTGCACAATCAGATCAAAGGCAAGCCTCCGCAAACTTACCTGCGCCCCGACCGCAAATGGATTTTCGGCCAGAACCACGACATCTACTACTACCAGTTCTTCGATCCTGACCGCGACCAGTTCGGCAACCTCACCGTCTTTCAACTCGATCCCGCCAGCTTCGTCATTACCCGCCGCATCCACGCCGACCGCGCCCACTGGGCCGACAATATGAATCGCTGGGTCTACGAAGAAGGCTGGGAACGCTCTCTCAACGTCTCCGCCATGGCCAATTACCGGGTTTTCGACGTGGCCACGTTTCCCGATCTGCCGGAGACGCCTTCGTATTTCAAGAAGGAAGTGAAGCAGTATACCGAGATGAACTACGCCGAACTGCGCCGCTACATCCGCGACCTGCAGCAGAGCGGATTCGATGTGGTGCGCTTGCGCGTGCAACTCAACAAGAAGCTGTCCTATCCGCTGATCACGCTGATCATGGCGGTACTCGCCATTCCCTTCTCGCTCTCCACGGGGAAAAAAGGGGCGATCACCGGAGTGGCGGTCGCGGTTGGAATTGCCGTATTCTACACGGTCGTGTCCCGCCTGTTCGAAGCCATGGGAGACCTCAGCCAGCTCCCTCCGGCCCTGGCCGCCTGGTCGCCTGACCTGATCTTTGTCCTGGTCGGCGGCTATCTGATTTTGAAGGTTCCTACGTAAGAAAACGGAGGCCGGTGGTTAGTGATTAGCTGTCAGTCTCTCAAGACTTGTCATCCCGACCGGAGCTTCTCATTCCGAAAGGAATGAGAAGCGGAGTGGAGGGACCTGCTGTTTCGCTGCCATTCTGCCCGCTACTTCACTGCCACGCCCCACGGGTAGTTGTCGGTCTGAATCGTCGGCCCCGCCGACAGCACCCCGCTTTGCGGCGTGATCGAATATTGCGACACGGTATTGCCTCCAACGGCGGCGGACCCGTGATTCGCCACGAACAGCCAGCTATCATCCGCTCGAATCGCAATGGAGGTCGGTCCTATGCCGGTAGCCACCGTAGCGGGATTCACCGGGGCTAGGGCCCCGGAAATCCGGCTGATTTTCAGCGGATTGATGGTGTTCGAGAGCGTACCCAGAACATATACATAATTTCCATAGGGATCCACCACCAGCGGCCCGGGGCCGTTCGTGCTCCCCGGCAAAGCAAACGGCGTTCCCACTGGAGCTAACGCACCCGGAACGGCAAGATTCATGCACGCGGTCACCGGGCTGGTCACGGTGTTGTTGCACATGGCGTAGGCACTGACCTTGTCGGTTAAGCTGTCGCTCACGTACACGAACCGGTTGCACGGATCGACCGCAATGCCGGCGGGCTGCGGATCGGTCGCAAAAGACGGCTCGTAGGGTAAGTTGGACGGATTCGTCAAAACACCTGTAGTCGTATTCACCGAGAATTCAAACACCTGGTTCCCCAGTCCATCGACCGCGTACAGGTATTCCAGGGTCGGCGGATTATTGCCCACATCCGAGCACACCGCCTGCTGCACTCCATTCAAGCCGATGGCCGGAAACACCGTCGGCGTGGGCGCGACAGCAACGATGTCAATAATCGCCTGCGGGACCGTGCTCTGAACCGTTGGCGTGAAAGGCGAGCCCGCGACCTCCGTGATGCTCCCACCACTACCGATAAGAAAAACCGAAATAGCCCCCGACATCTGCGGTCCGCCGCCGTAAGGATTCGTCGCGCGATCCGCAACGAATAGAAACTTCCCAGCTGGGTCCATCACCATCGTGCCGGGAAAAACAGTCCCATTAAACGGAACCTGGCTTCCGACCTGCGTGGTCGTCCCGTCGGAATTCAGCTTGAACGCCAGGATGCCCGTCGTGCTGCCGGTGCAAGCCGAATTGGCGTTGATGATCGTGTAGGCATACGCCCCGGCCGGGTCCACCACGATCGACGAAGGCACCCCATTCAGCACGCACAGTTCGTTCGAGGTATCATTGGGAGTGTTCTGGATCGCGGAGATTGAGCCGTTGTTGAGCGTGAAACTGAAGGTCTCAAGCAATAGATGCATTTACTAGACTCTGATATCTGAGTCATTTAATAAACATAAACTGTGACTTCTGAAGTTCTTCTCTATAAAATTTCCCAACAATTACATTACCATCTTTATCACAGACTTTATAGACAATTTGATCATAGGGTAAAACTTCAACAACTTTAAAGATTTCTTTTGTCCACCGATGTTTGGATGATTTTTCAAATTTATTTTTGAATTTATATAGACGCACATAATCTCCGACTTTAAGGTCATTCTTGCTTTCGGTATTCGTGTTCTCTTTGCAAATAATTCAAAATAGAGTTTACTTAACTCTGGTTGATTTTCTTCTTTGGATGCCTGTTCCGGAGTCATTTTGATAGTTGAGTGATAACTGGTATTATAATCTCTTACAACCTGAGGAAGTACAGATAACCAGGATCTAGCTTTGACTGTTCCAGCCTCTAACTCTTGTTGTGTAAGTAGTGGTTCTATTCGTTCTTTTAGAGTTCTTATAACTCTTTCAGCTATTGCAGCTTTAGGCTCGTTGTTAGTTGAGTAAAGATGGATGTTAAGGTTATCGAATAACTGGCTTACTTTAGAGTTATAAAATTCTTTACCATTATCGGTATGCATCTTCTTGGGTACTCTGATTGCTAGTATGAATACAGTGCCTTGAATGCTTCAGACATTACATCACCTGATTTTGATTTTAATGGAATACACCAGAGATATTTACTCCAGTTATCTATAACAACAAGATAAATTTATAATCCATTATCTGGGGTCATTTCAGCCAAGTCACTAGAGTGTATTTCATCAATATAATTTGTAATAATCTTTCTTCTTGGATACGATTTCTTTATAGGAGCATGAAGTTCTTTAGCAGCTAGTTTAGCGATATCTTCTGGGAAGGTTTGTCGCAAGCTACATTCCTAGTTTCTCTTTTAATCTAATTATCTTGGATGCTATCCATCTAGCTATTCTTTCTCCGAATGTAGCAGGAGTGATGTTTTCTAATTCATATAACATTGCTCTATCAGCTTCATGTTTATAAGGTAATACCTCTTCCTGATTTCCATTTCCCCAGTCTCTTTCATTGCTTCAGCTTCAGAGTATCTAAGATCATGTCTCATGGCTACTTTGTCTGTATTGTTAATTGGGCCATCATTGGGTCTTGGTATAAAAGTTTCATCAATATATTCAGATGACATTAATCTATTGTCTCCAAGTTGTAGTTTATCTTGATAATCAGGAATACGAATTTGAAGTTGAGTAGAAGGCCCGAGATAAGAATAACCAGGGGCATGTTTTTCATATGGATACTTAGACCATGGGAATCCAGGCCATGTGCTTAGAGAGTTTTGAAGATCGAATCCTTCTCCAGTCTGGAATCCGGCATTTAAATGTTTTCTTTTTGAAAAAATATTTATGTTATAAATGGGAGTCAAAGTTATCGCTAAGAAATATGGACTAATGAGTTCTCGCAAACGAAAAAGCATATTTAAAAAGTTCACGAAGAAACAAAGATCAATGGCATCATCAGTTGCTATACCAGAAGCAACATATGATACCGACTACTATGAAATCAATATTCCCGCGGAAGAAGAAGATTTTAGATTAGTACTTGATGAGAACAGAGGTACTCCTACTGATAATTATACTTTAACAACAAATTATTGGCATCGTCATAGAATTGCAAACTACTCATTTAATAACATCAAGAATGCTGAAGATGTTCAAAAGGCTCTTGAACAAGTCTTTAGAAATTCTACAAGAGCATTTCGCTTTACAATCTATTTTGATAGTATTTGGGAAGAAGAATTACCAGATAGAGAAAGTAGTTTTATTCGCAGAAGAAAACAATATCGCTATTTCTCAAGTCGTAATAGTAATAATCGGAATCCATTTAACTTTATATCACCAGGTCATGATGTTCCCACTGAAAGAATGGTATCTATTCGTAATATGGATGAATTAAACTTTTATAAAGAACAACTTAATCATGAACGAATCAAAGAATATATGACTACTGATAGAGGAAGCTCAGTTAGACCAATATGTATATATAGGGTAATATTTAAAGTACTGAGATTAAATACTCCACTAGGATCAATAACTAAGTTACCCGATTTTATTGAAAACTCGCGTCATATTATCAGTCTTAAAAATGTAGATGATGGTGATTGCTTCTGGGCTTGTATGGCACTAGGATACGGTTGTACACAGGATAGGTGGAAAGAAAGAGGGAGAGAATTAAAGCAGACATGGTATGACTATACAAATTATAATAGAAATTATATAGGTATGACAATAGAAGATATCATTGAATACGAAGCAAAAGTGAATACTGATTTTGCAATAATAATAATAAATATCACTGATATAAATAAAAATGATGGTATAGTATATGATAATATTTATTTGTCACCTTTTAGAAATGATAAAACACGAACAAGGATTTATTTAAATGTATTCAATGATCATCTATCCTTTGTAAGAAATCTAGAACATAAAATAAATATACGAATGTGTGAAGCTTGTGGAAAGAACTTTAGAGATTCATATAACATGAAACGTCATCTTGAAAGTGGCTGTGGTAAAATAAAGAAAAATAAGTATGTAAAACCAAGTAATTCTATCTTCAAGAAGGAAGAAAATATAATATATAGTTTATGTAGATTATATGGAGTGAATACATTTAAATTCACAGAGACTGGTAAACAGGATTTGGGGTTACATGAGAGAAGTCATGAATTAACTGAAAATATTGAAAACTTATATAAATATGATTATATAATTACTTATGATTTTGAAGCTATGCTTGCACATATTAAAGAAGAAGATGAAAGACTAAAGCACATTGGAGACATTTCAACAAAAACATGTAATATCGAAAACTGTAATAATAAAGCAGTGAAGATACTTTGGAATACAGTGAATAAAAGTAAATATATTCGTTTGTGTAAAGAGCATGAAAATTACAAAGATTCCACACATAAAGAGTGTGAAACATTTTACACTACAGAACATATTCCAACCTGTGTTGCTTTTGCATCAAATATTCCAAGTTATGAAAAGTGTTATATTTATGATGATGATCCTGTTTCTCTAGTACAAAGAATGTTTGAATACATAGATAAAGCAACAGAAGTTGCTGGAAACTTAATGCAAGAGAAACTAGATGCTTTGATTGAAATTCTTACAGATTTTAATGATAAGAAAAACTTAGAGAAAGTAATAGACTATTGTACTTGTGTTCCAATTCTCGGATTTAACAATGCTAAGTATGATAACAATTTAATAAAGAAACATGGATTCATATTTGAAATTCTTAAAAGATGTAGAGAAGCCATTTATTATTAAAAACGGAACTCAGTATAAAGAAATTAAGACAAAGAAATTTGCATTTCTTGATAGCATGTTATACTGTGCACCGGGTACTAGTTTGAAATCATTCATAAAAGCATATGTTAAAGATGGCATTGGAAAATTCTATTTCCCATATGCGAGATATACATCAAAAGAATTTCTTAAAATACCAGTTAATACTTTAACTTCGGATGACTTCTACTCTGATTTAAAGAAGCTGAACACTCTAGATGATGACGATGATTTGAAAACAAATTACCAAAAGAAAGATAAGGAAAAGAGAGAAGAATTTTATGATAAAATGAAAGCGGAGTATAGTAGACTCGGATTAAATTATGATCAGAAAGTAATTGAGAATCTACACAATGATTCCGAAGAGAGAATCAGAATTCAGTTTGCTAGATTTCGTAGTGAATGCGAGAGACTCAAGTTATGGAATGCTCCTATAAAAAGACTATTGAAATATTATAACATGCAAGATGTTGAACCTTTTCTCAAAGCTTGCTTAAAACAAAAAGAATCATTTTATGATTTTCATCTAGATCTGTTTAAGGATGGAATAACAGTCTCTGGGATAGCACAGAAAATTCTATGCCACTTCATGTGGAATCCAATAAGAACATTTATTGAAAATTCTAAAGATTTTAATAACTTACCAAATAACAAACTGCAGATACCAAGAGATGTACTAGTGAAAAGAATACATAATTATAAAGAACAAGACAAGGAAGCTGGAAGATTATACGATGGATATGTTGGTCTTATTCCTAGTGATATTGAAGAAACTATACGAAATCAAAAAGGGCATTGTTTCTATTGTAAAAAGAATCTAATTCAGAAATGTATTCATCATTCTGAACCAAATGAGAAATGTGGTAACTGTAAACGACTATGGACACTTGATAGAGGAAATAATACGCTTCCGCATGAACCTGGTAATGTTGTTGCTTGTTGTCAAATTTGTAATGTAACAAGAGGAAGACAGAACTATATGAAATATTATGAAGATCAACAAGTTCGTAGGTTTGAGGAGAATCCAATAAACAAAGGAATAATAAAGTTAATTTGTAATGATGAAACATTCAAAAGAGTAAAACGAAACATTGTTGGTGGACCATCTATTGTATTTAATAGGTATCAAGAAAAGGATATAACACAAATTGAGAAAGTTAAATATGATCCAGTTAAACAAGAATTTTATATTAGTAGAGCAGCACATGATACTAAGAAATGTCATCGTGTCTGTGGCTTTGATGCTAATGCATTATATTTATACTGTATTGGAAAAGATATGTTATGTGGAAACCTGAGTTATGTGGAAGACAATAATTGGGAAAATTATCATAAACAAATACTCAGTGGTGAATTCTTTGGATGCTGTGAAGTTGATATAGAAGTTCCAGAAAATCTAATAAACGAGTTTTGTGATCTTCCACCATTATTTGTAAATACAGAAGTTAACACAGAAAACACTGGGGAATATATGAATAATGTTTTTCGTATCCTAGGAGAGAAACATCGAATTGAACCAAAGAAATTGATTACCTCATTCGTAGGGAAAAAAGTAATGTTAATTACTCCTTTACTAAAGTGGTATCTTGAGCATGGTTTAAAAGTAACAAAATTATATGGAGTTGTTCCAGCAATTAGAAATAATCCATTCAAAGATTTTGTAGATTGGGTTGTACTTCAGAGACGAAGAGGAGCCGCTCTGGGAGGTATAGGAGAAATAATAGCCGCGTGTGCAAAAATAATAGGAAATGCTGCTTATGGTGGTACATTAATGAATTTAGAAAAACATGCTAAGACATTTTTCGTAGATGATGAAGGTTTAAATAAGTATGCATTTAACTTCTGGTTAAAAGATGTAGAAGAACATCAATTGAATGATAATATTGTTTATGAAGTTACAATTGGAAAAAGTAAAATTGTACAACACATCCCAATTCAAATAGGATTTGC
>CAWDBW010000087.1:0-9874 GCA_963800405.1 uncultured Acidobacteriota bacterium | reverse complement strand
TCCGTGAGGGAGTTGGAAGTGAAAAAAGGCAAGACCGCGGTGATTGTTGGCGCCCAGTGGGGCGATGAGGGCAAAGGCAAGATCGTCGATGTGCTCTCGGAGAACTTTCGGTCGTGGCCCGCTATGCCGGCGGACACAATGCCGGACACACCGTCATCATCAACGGCAAAAATTTGTTCTGCAACTGGTTCCGTGCGGCATGCTGCGCCGGGCTGCCGCAGCGTGATCGGCAATGGCGTGGTGCTCGATCCCGATTGCGTTTCTGAAGGAAGTGGGCGCGCTGCGCGAGGCCGGGGTGAAGGTCGACGGCCATCTCTTCGTTAGCAACCGCGCGCACGTGATCCTGCCCTACCATCGCATGATCGAACTGGCGGCGGAGAATGCGCCGGGACGCGTGAAGATTGGCACGACATCGCGCGGCATCGGTCCGGCTTATGAAGACAAGATGGGACGCCGCGGGCTGCGCGTGGCCGACCTGCTCGACATGCAGCTGCTGAAGAAGCACATTGAGAATGCCTGCCGCGAGAAGAACATGATCGCGCATGCGCTGTTCAACACCGAACCGCTCGATCGCCGACAAAATGTACGCGGAGTACGCGCAGGCCGCCGACGAAGATTGCGCCTTTCGTCTGCGATACGGCGGTGCTGCTGAACCAGGCCATCGAGCAACGGCGAAGTCGATGATGTTCGAAGGCGCGCAGGGCACGATGCTCGACATCGATCACGGCACCTATCCGTTTGTGACCTCGTCGAGCGCGACTTCGGGCGGAGCGGTCACCGGCACCGGCGTGCCGCCCACGCGATCAACACGGTGATTGGCATCACCAAGGCGTATTGCACGCGCGTAGGCGAGGGGCCGTTCCCCAGCGAAGACAAAGGCGACGCCGGCGAGGCACTGCGCAAGCGCGGCAACGAATATGGCGCGGTGACGGGGCGTCCGCGGCGCAGCGGATGGCTCGATCTGCCGCTGCTGCGCTACTCGGGCATGATCAACGGCACGATGGCTGGTGGTGACCAAGCTCGACGTGCTCGACGAACTGGCGGAGATTCCGGTTGCGTGGGATATAAGATCGACGGCAAGCGCAGACCGAAGAGCCGGCGCAGGCCAGCGGCTACGACAAGATCGAGTGCGATCTACCAGAAGTTGCCGGGCTGGCAGACCTCCACCGAAGGCATCACCGACTACGAGAAACTGCCCAAGCTGGCGCGCGAATATCTGGCGTTCGTGGAGAAGGAAGCGGGAGCGAAGGTCGGCATGATCTCGACCGGGCCGGACCGCAGCCACACGATCCTGCTGGATGAATTCGTTAAAGAGTTGAACCACGGCCGCGAAAAAAGCCTAGAATCGCCTCCCCGGCTGACCTGCGAGCAGGGAAGGAGCGAACGATGGTGGTGTTGGCGGTTACCTGGATGGCGAAAGTTGGGCACGAAGCGGAAGTTGCCGCACTGTTTGAGAAGTTGACCGAACAATCCCGCAAGGAGCCGGGCTGTGCCATGTACCAGGTGCACCGGCACAAGACCGAGCCACGCCGGTTCTTCATCTACGAGCAGTACAAAGACGATGCCGCGCTGGAAGCCCACCGTGCCGCGCCGCACTTCCTGCAACACGCCAAGAAGGACCTGCCCAAGATAGCTGACCGCGTGGAAGGGCATTTGTTCGAGCCGCTGGGGTAGTTGACTCGTGGGTTCAAGATTCGTAAAGTGGCAAGCGTCTGGCGTGCCTCGCTCAGGATTCCTTTCCAGGTGTTGTCTTCCAGCCAGTTCTCGATTCCCGGTCGCGGCTCAGGCAAGTGCTTTTCGTGATCGGCGAAGTAGTTGTTGAAATGAGCCAGGGCTTCAAGCTCGTGCGAAGAGAAACACTGCCGAAACACTGGACTGTCGGGAAGATAAGAGTCATCAAACCATTGACACAACAATTCAGACGGGATCGATATACCGGGGACCCTGCGCTCGTATTCTAGCTGCTTCTCCGGCGAAGACAGCAATCGCAAGACCGCGATGATTCCAGGGCGAAGGTCGGGAGCTGCGTGAGCCATGGTTCGATCCGCGCGGCGGATAAGAGCCGGAAGAGTGGTTATTTCATTTGTCGATCATCAATTCGCCGCCGGAGGCGTAGCTTTCCTTCGACACTTCATTGAACGCGACAATGATTGCTTCCCGGCGCGCACCAGCCTCTTCGACCAGTGCTTCGGTGATCCGCTTCGCGAGTTTGCGCTTCTGATCGGCGGTGCGGCCTTGCAGCATTGTGATTTGGACTAGAGGCATTGAAAAGTACTCAGTATCCAGTACTCAGTACCCAGTTAAAACCCAGCTCTCGACAACTGGGTACCGGGTACTGAGTACTTATTTCGCCAATTCATATCCCGCGAAGAAAAAGCTCAGCTCGAACCGCGCCGTGTCTTCCGCGTCCGAGCCGTGAATCGCGTTGTGCTCGATGTTGGTCGCCCATTTCTTGCGGATGGTGCCTTCCTCGGCGTTGGCCGGGTTGGTGGCGCCCATCAGCTTGCGCAGATCGGCAATGGCGTTTTCTTTTTCCAGGGCCAGCACAACGATCGGCCCGCTGGACATGAAGTCGGTGAGCGTGCCGAAAAATGGCCGGCTGGCGTGTACGGCATAAAATTGCTCGGCCTGATACTTCGAGATTTCCAGCATCTTCATGGCGAGAATGCGGAAGCCGTTCTTCTCGAATTGTTCAATGATGTCGCCGACCGCATTCTTGCGGACGGCGTCGGGTTTGACGATGGTGAAAGTACGCTGCAGAGTCTTCATAGGTCAGTCGTTGGTCCTTGGTCGTTCGTCGTTAGCTAAAAAGACTTCGTCATTCCGAGCGAATGCGAGGCAATCTGCTCGTCGTCTTGCTGCCTCTAGACGCTTACTCCGATCGCCGCCGCCAAGGTCTCGCCAATCGCGGCTGGAGACTTGGCCACGCGAATCCCGCAAGCTTCCAGCGCTTTGATCTTCTCCGCGGCCGTTCCTTTGCCGCCGGAGATGATCGCCCCGGCGTGTCCCATGCGGCGTCCCGGAGGCGCGGTCTGTCCGGCGATGAAGCCTACGACCGGCTTCTTCATGTGCGTCTTCACAAACTCGGCAGCCAGTTCCTCGGCGTTGCCGCCGATTTCGCCGATCATGATCACGGCTTCGGTTTCGGGATCGCGATTGAACAAGTCGAGAGCGTCGATAAAATTCGTGCCGATAATCGGATCGCCGCCAATGCCGATGGCCGTCGACTGGCCAATCCGCGTTGCGTGAGTTGGTGCACCGCTTCATACGTCAGCGTGCCGGAGCGCGAAACGATGCCGATCGATCCTTCTTTGTGAATCGAAGCCGGCATGATGCCGATCTTGCACTTGCCCGGCGATATGATTCCAGGACAGTTCGGTCCGATCAGTCGCGACTTGCGGTCCTGCAGAAATTCCCACGCCTTCACCATGTCGAGCGTCGGAATGCCTTCGGTGATGCAGACGATCAGGTCGATTTCCGCGTCGGCGGCTTCCATGATGGCGTCCGCGGCAAACGGCGGAGGCACAAAAATCACGGTGGCATTGGCGCCGGTCTTGTCGGCGGCCTCGCGCACCGTGTTGAAAATGGGCCAGCCTTCATGCGTCGTGCCACCCTTACCCGGAGTGACTCCGCCGACGATTTGCGTGCCGTACGCCTGGCTGGCCTTCGCATGAAACGTACCTTCGCGCCCGGTCAGGCCCTGCACGACAACTCTCGTTTCTTTATTGACTAAGATTGCCATTGAAATAAACCTCGCTTCCTTACCGAAGGGCTCAGAGCCCGATCGATTCAATCCGAAATCGATCCCTTCGACTAACTCGGCCTCCTAATCCCGCTCTATCCCTATAACTCCTACCGCCATTCGGTTACGCCCGCAGTGCCTCGGGCCGCGGCCACCACTTTATCGGCTGCGTCCTTCATGGTGTCGGTGACCACGAAGTTGAATCCCGAATTCTGCAGGATCTTCTTGCCTTCGTCGACGTTGGTCCCTTCCAGACGCAGCACGATCGGCAGCTTGATGTTGGTCTTGCGGGCGGCTTCGACCACGCCGGTGGCCAGCGTGTCGACGCGCAGAATGCCGCCGAAAATGTTGATCAGCACGGCCTTCACGTTCTTGTCGCTGAGCAGAATTTCAAAAGCGTGCGCCACTTGCTCGGAACTGGCTCCGCCGCCCACGTCGAGAAAATTTGCGGGCATGCCGCCAGCGTACTTGATGATGTCCATGGTCGCCATGGCCAGGCCGGCGCCGTTCACCATGCAGCCCACGCTACCATCGAGCTTGATGTAGTTCAGGCTGTACTTCGAGGCCTCAACTTCGAGCGGATCCTCTTCCGTAATGTCGCGCAGCTCGCGCAGATCAGCATGCCGGAACAGCGCGTTGTCGTCGAAGTTGATCTTGGCGTCGAGCGCGAACAGGCGGCCGTCGGTGGTCGTGATAAAAGGATTGATCTCCAGCAACGAGGAGTCGGTATCGAGAAACGCCTTGTAAAGGCTGGAGAGAAACTGCACGGCGGGATTGATCTGCTTCGCGCTCAAGCCGAGTTTGAAAGCAATCTTGCGCGCCTGAAAAGCCTCCAGGCCCATGCCGGGATCGATGTGCTGCTTCAGAATCGCATCCGGATTTTCCGCCGCAACCTGCTCGATCTCCATGCCGCCCGCAGCCGAAGCCATGAACACCGGCTTGCCTTCGGCGCGGTCGACCAGAATGCCGAGATAAAGTTCCTTTTCGATGGGCAGCGTTTCTTCGATCAGCAAGCGGCGCACAATGCGGCCCTCAGGCCCAGTCTGATGCGTGACCAGTTTCATGCCGAGCATTTTGCCGGCGAGTTCGCCGGCCTCGTTCACCGACTTGGCGATCTTCACGCCACCGCCTTTGCCGCGGCCTCCAGCGTGAATCTGCGCCTTCACCACCACTCCGCTCGCACCCGAGTTGAATAATTCCTTGGCGACAGCTTCGGCCTCGTCCTGCGAGGCAGCCATCGCCCCCCGCGGCACAGCTTACGCCGTACTTCTTAAGAATTGCTTTTGCCTGGTACTCATGAATTTTCATAATGAAGCTCGTCAGTTAAGAATCGGAAGGACCTTGCTTGCGGCGTCGCACTGCGGGCAGCAAACCTGTAATTCTATAGAAGGGCGGGGAATTAGGGCAAACCTTTCGCTGCATGCGACTTTCTCTGGTGACGCACATCCAACAAGATCTACGTGCCGGTCGAGGTTGGATCGCCTTGAGGTTGAGTATGAAACTCCTGTCCCTGAATGTCGCGCTTCCGCAGTTGTTGGTTTATCGAGGTGCGACGATCAACACTGGAATCTTCAAAAGGCCCGCGTCAGGCCCCGTTCAACTGCGCAGTTTGAATTTGGACGGCGACCGCCAGGCCGATCTCACCGTGCATGGCGGGCCCTACAAAGCGGTCTATGCTTACCCTTCGGAACATTATCCGGATTGGCGGGAGGAGTTGCCCGGCATCGATTTTCCTTGGGGCATGTTCGGAGAGAACTTCACGACCACGGGTTTGACGGAAGAGGAAGTTCACGTCGGCGATCGCTTTCAGGTTGGTTCTTCGATCGTGATGGTTCGCCAGCCGCGGACACCCTGCTACAAACTGGCCGCCAAATTTCAGCGTGACGACATGCTGGACAGATTTCTCCGCAGTGGCCGCAGCGGGTTCTACCTTTCGGTCGAGCAGGAGGGGTCGGTCGCGGCGGGGGATGATTTCCTGTTACTCCAGCGGGAAAGCCACTCGGTTACGATTTCCGAAATGAACCGGCTCTTTGTGCGGGAGAAATACAATCAGGATTTGCTCCTGAAGGCGATTCAAACGGCAGCCCTGCCGGAAAGCTGGCGGGAATACTTCTCAGAGAGGTTGGGTCGGCCGACCACAAGATAGGGGCCGTCAGGATCGCGCCGCAGTGCAGTCATGCCGTACAATTCGGCGTGATCCCATGATCCTTGACGCTCTTCATCGCATCGCGAACCACAGGCAGTCGCTCGATCGAGCCGAGTCTCGCGCCGTGATGTCCGAAGTGCTAACGGGAAAATGCAGTGACGCACAGATTGCCGCACTGCTCATCGCTCTGCGCATGAAAGGTGAAACGGTCGAGGAGATCGTGGGTTTTGCCGAGGCGATCCGCGCGGCGGCGGCGCCC
Organism: uncultured Acidobacteriota bacterium; assembly: GCA_963800405.1. GTDB lineage: Bacteria > Acidobacteriota > Terriglobia > Terriglobales > Acidobacteriaceae > Sulfotelmatobacter. Next base: position 3,727 of record CAWDBW010000087.1, on the reverse strand, counting down.
TTGCCGATTGAGCGTCTAAACGCCGCCGATGCGCTGGCCGTCAGCGGTACGGGCCGCGACGCTCTCGCCGAAGATTCTGGGTCAGATTCTTTGCTCGACACATCACTGGTCGACACCAGCTTAGTCGACACCAGCGGAACCGGCGGCGACGCCAGCGGCACATTCAACATTTCCACCGCGACCGCACTAGTGACTGCCGGAGCGGGCGTCCGCGTGGCCAAACACGGCAATCGCAGCATCAGTTCAAAATGCGGCTCGGCGGATGTTGTCGAGGCCCTGGGCGTGAACATCCAGCTCTCGCCGGAACGGGCCGCGCAGTGCTTGCAAGAGGTTGGCATCTGTTTTCTGTATGCACCGAACCTCCATCCTGCAATGAAGCAAGTGCAGAGCGTGCGCCGCGAGCTGCGCCTGCGGACCATGTTCAACTTGCTCGGCCCGCTGACCAATCCGGCGCGCGCCTCCGGACAGGTGGTGGGAGTGTATTCCGTAGACCTGGTCGAAAAACTTGCCGAAGCGCTGAGCATGCTGGGCCTGCGCCGGGCGCTCGTGGTGCATGGACTCGACGGTCTCGACGAAATTACGATTACCGGACCCACGCGCGTGGCGGAAGTTCGCGAGGGCACATTGCGATCTTACGAAGTGGAGCCGGAAGAATTCGGCATGACGCGCGCCCCGCTGCAAGAAATTGCCGGGGGCGATGCCACGAAGAATGCCGCAATCATTCGCGCCATTCTGGGCGGAGAGAAGTCTCCGCGGCGCGACGTCGTGCTGCTCAATGCCGCGGCTGCGCTGGTGGCCGCAGGACGAGTTGACCATATCCGCGACGCAATCCCGCTCGCGGCAAAGTCAGTCGATTCCGGAGCAGCGTCGGAAAAACTTGAAAAACTAGTCGAGTTCACGTCGCGCCGGAACTAGGCTGAAAACCGCGGAACATTAAGAGTGAGTTCTCGCCAGCCTAGTTATCTTTCTCTGACGGCTCGATCTTGAAGACGTTGTTCGTCAGATCGCTCTCCGGAACGCTGCCGTCGTTGACTACGATTTCCTGCGGTGCGAACGGAACCTCGACGCGAATCACGGTTTTATTCTTGGCGTGAACTTGCATCCGCCGCATCATTTCGCCGCCCGCGAATTTGACGATGACGGGCACCTCGGCCCCGGCTGTGCCCAGATTGTCGAGGGTGATGGTGAGCATGAACGTACCGGTCATAGTTTTGTTCGAGAAGGCCGACTCCACTTTGAAGTCTGGCAGCCCGCGGTCGCGGTAGACCCAGTCGTCGAAGAACCATTCCAGGTCGCGCTGAGTTTGTGCCGCGATCAGATGCGGCATGTAGGAAGGGTCTTTATCTTGCTCGGGACGGTAGGCGGCGATTGCCTTTTTGAGTGCGGCATCGCCGACCATATCGCGCAGCATCCACCAGACGTACATCGCTTTGCTGCGATACAGTTCTTCGCTGGTCGTATTCACCAGCGACCGGTTTACCTCATCTTCTGATCTTGGGGTGGTGGTCTGGGCATCGACTGCGCTCAATGCAGAGCGGTGGAGACCAAGGTACTCGAGCGCGGCCTGGCGACCTTTTTCGCGCTCGAGATAGAGAGCCTGCGCGAAGTGGGCGAGCCCTTCTTCGATCCACGGACGGAACGACAGGAATGAGGCGTGAGTCAATTGATGGGCCGCCGCGAGACCGGCCAGCTTGGAATCGTCATTTGCCAAGGGAGTGAGCAAGAGCGCACCGCTCTCGAACGGCGCGGCGTGAGGATCCGGAAGGTCTGCCGTTCTTGCCTTCTCGTGCGGAGGTCCAAACCACTCCGTGATGAACGGAGCAATCTTCTCCGCGGCGTCTGCGAAGTTCGTCGCGGCGACGTCGTGGCCGCGTAGGTAACGTACTGCGATCGCCGGTCGCTCCAAAACCTGATAGTCGGCAATCACAAAGGTTGGGACATCTTCGCTCAACTGCTGGTAAAGGCAATCAGTGGGGCTGACTTTTGTGACTCCAACCGGTTCGTGCATCGCTGGCCCTGAACAACTGACTCCATTGAAAAGAATCTGCGGCAGCGATGGGTCGTCGCTGGTCGGCGTAAACCTCAAGTGCATCGTCGACCCGGTTTCCCGACTCTTCCATCTGCCCAGCACCTCAAACAAGCTGTTGCCTTCGGAAAGATTCGCAACTTCAGTTGCGATCGGATACCAGGCCACATATCCCGCCCCTCGCACACCCGTGAAGCTTGTGCCGATCTGATCCCAGTCCGTGCTGGTGGCCGCGTCCTCGGGCGTGCCGATGCGGGTGAGGCGAGTCGCGTCGAGCAGGATGACACCTTCGTAGGCGATGTCCAGTTCGATAGTGCCTTGCGGCGCAACCGCCTGCGGCAAAGTCACGATCGCTTCGGAAAGGCCGCCGGTGTGGTCGATGTCGGAAGTGTAAGGCTGCCTGACGAACTGCACCGCTTTGTCGCCGGCTTTAATGGATCGCCAGTCGAGCGACGACGAAATCTGCAACACCGCAATCTTCTGCGGCATCTGCGAGTCGTTCCGCAAAGTGATTTTGCCGCGGACCCCGAGTCGATGCTGTTCGGGCTCGATCTGCACGTTCAGGTCGTAATTGGTGATGCTGAACACTTCGCGGTCGAGGGAATAACAATTCCCCACAGAGGCACAGAGGACACACAGGAGACTCAAAGTCTTCAAACCGGCGTTCGTCGCGTATGACTTCATTTCTTGTTGGATGCGTCTTGTTTGGCGCGTCGCTGCCGCACGATTTCAAACAGCACCACCGCCGCGGCCACGGAAACATTCAGCGACGGGACTTTGCCCAGCATAGGAATCGAAACCAGGAAGTCGCATTTCCGCTTCACCAGATCGTGCAGTCCCTTGCCTTCTCCACCCAGAACCAGGGCGCAGTCCATGTTGTAGTCCAGTTCGTAGTAAGTCTGTTTTCCGCGTTCGTCCAGGCCCACCGTCCACACGTTGTGCTCTTTCAGTTCTTCCACGGTGCGGGCGATGTTCGTGACCTTCGCGATCGGCATATGCTCGCTCGCCCCGGCCGAAACTTTCGTGACCGTGCCCGTCACGCTTGCCGACCGGCGTTCCGGAATCACGATGCCGTTGGCGCCGGCGGCATCCGCGGTGCGCAGAATCGCTCCTAAATTGTGCGGATCCTCCACGCCATCGAGCACGACCACCAGCGAATATTCCGCGCGCTTGGCGTTGATGACGTCTTCCAGATCGTTGTATTGTTTGGCCGACGTGACGGCTACCACGCCCTGATGCGCGGTGTTGCCCGCCAGTTTGTCGAGTTCGGTGCGCTCCAGGAATCGCACATTCACGCCAAGACGACGACAATCTTCAATCAGCCGTTGCAGACGGATGTCGTGGCGCTCCTTGGCCATCCCGATCCACTCGAACGCCCGCCCGCGCGCCTTCAGCGCCTCGGTCACGGAGTTGATGCCATAGATGTAATGCATGAGTATTCAGTGTACCGCGTAGAAGAGTTTTCCATCCTGCGTATGCGTTGTCATCCTGAGCGAAGCGAAGGACCTATGCAACTTCCTCGGCTCGGGCAGATTACATAGGTCTTTCGCTTCGCTCAGGATGACGAGAGGCAGAAAGAGACCAAGAGGATTAAGCTCCGGCGTGAAGAATTCTGACTATATCTTCCGGCTCTGGCCGCTCGGTGTAGTCTTCATTCGCCGACGCGTACAGAACTGTGCCGTCGCGCTCGATGACATAGGT
>CAWDBW010000086.1:0-35341 GCA_963800405.1 uncultured Acidobacteriota bacterium | reverse complement strand
TGTGTTATGTCTACGCCTCGACGATTACGTATTGCTCGGAAGCTGGGAAAGCTTGCGATAGATTTTCCTAATGACTTCGACTTGCTCATCCTTAGTTTCTAGGCTAGCCAAAAGCTTGCTAATAATTGCTGCACACACCGGGAAAGTCCTCGGGCTGGTGTATGCAATGTCTATTGTGATGCTGACCAAGACGTGCGGGTTTTGGATTCGCTTGGCTTTGGTTAGTCGCTCATGGAAGTGCGCGAGAGCTGTCGTGAGGCTACCTGTATTCGGGAAATCGACGCCGTGCGCGTGAATTATCAGTAGGTGCTTCTGCAGATTCCGGTCGCCTTGTCGGCCGCGAAGCCAACTTCGCTTGTCTGCCTTTATAGAAGAGGCTACTACCTGTAAGGACCCAGTAGTTTTGCCGGTGTTGAGCTTTAGGCCGAGGTCGATCAGCACCTCTGTCAGGCATTTCAGGATGGCCTCACCACGTTGCGGATTCTGAACAAAGATCCTGTAATCGTCCCTGTAGCGCAGAATCTGAAACTCTGTAATATCCGCGTCACTAAGGCGTTTGCTGAGATTAAGATCGGCATATCCGAGAACTAGCTCGGCAATGAAATCCATCAAGACACTGCCCTGCGGAATGCCGTTGGTTTGCCCGTGTCGCATATCTTGGATGTGCCCGTCGATAACATTCCCAAGCAGCGATTTATCCCCCTTTTTGGCCTTGGCCTCAGGCTTCGTATGCAACGCCCACGCGATGGAGTGCGTATAGATGTCGGCGTAACAATCGGTGATGTCGGCGTGCACGACATAATTGAAGTCTAGGGCCAGCTCAATTGAACCCTGTTCGATTCCAAGCCACCAATTTCGAACTTGTGCAGCTTTGTCGACGGTGCTGGATGACGCCTCGACCGGAATGCTGAGGCATTTGAAATTGGGCAGATTCTGAAATTCCTTGAATCTGGTACATATCACCTTCCAATTCGCTGGCTGCGTCATCTGATCCACGAGAGCGATGTAGAGCGCAGGATGGATGAGTTGGAAGGGTCTCCACGCATGGCGACCATCCTTATTGGAGAGCATCGAATAGTTAACGCCCTCGTGATCCCGAGGCTTAGAAGACATGCTCGTGAGGGTCTTTCCAAGCAGGTTTTTGGATACTGCGGAAAGTATCTTTGAGAATACAAAGTAGGGCGGAAGGTCGAGGCTACAGTAACTCTCCGGCTTCAAAAGAAATAGCCCCGCTTGCTTCGCCGTCATCTCGAGGATTGACCGGCCGACTTTTGGTTTACCCGAGTTCTTTTTGCTCAAAGATACCTGCCTGCAATATTCTCAGCGCCGCTCACTCGCGATTAACCCTGAGATGAGCTTCGGTCTTTCGCTCGAATCCGAGATCAGCTCCCTTTGAAGACTCGCGGAATTAGTGCACCGCTTGGCCATAACTAATGATGCGCAGTAGTTTACTACTCCTGGACAAAACCGGGGACAGACAAAACCGGAACAGACGGGACGTTCACGACTATCGCGCTGTCGCTCCACCGCATCTGCCAAAATTCACACTTGACATTGCCGGATAATCCACAACCATACGGTTGTGGATCGATTAGGCACAACGTTTGCGGCTTTGTCGGATCCGACCCGGCGGGCCATGATCGAACGACTCTCCCACGGGCCCGCCTCGGTGCATGGATTGACGGAACCGTTTGCACTTTCGCAGCAGATGATTTCAAAACATATTGCCTACCTGGTGCGGGCGCGGATTGTGATCAAGACAAAGCGTGGACGAGAGAGTGTGTGCAGGCTTAGGCCAGAGGCGATTAAAACAGTCAGCGACTGGGCGTTCAGCTATCGCGGGTTCTGGGAAGAGAGCTTCGACAAACTGGGTGCAGTCGTGAATCAAATTAAGAAAGATCAAATAGAAAAAGAAGAGGCCGGAGATGACAAAAAACACGGTGAACGAAATCGAGCGGCGGTGAACACCTAACTCAGCTCGTTGTGTACTACCGCCTCGCAGGCCTTGTGCCGCCGGAGTCGCGGCCCAAGAAGTAAAGCTCAAGAGACCAGGGTGTCCCGTCCAGACCAACCTTGACACCATTGGAAATAGGTACTGGGTCAGTTTCGGAAACTGACCCAGTACCTGGAATTACTTGCCTTAATTCGCTGTCGGCTCCGCCGTGAGCCATTAGCGCACGGTCAACGTCACGGCGACGGTCTGCTGGGTCGAGCCAGCGGTGCCCGTAACCGTGATGGTGTAGGTGCCGGGCGGAGTGTCGTTCCGGGAACTTACTCCAGCGCAAGCCGACTGCAGCACACAACCACCGGCCACCAAAAACAGCAGACCGAAGCTGAGGAGTTTTCTACGCCTGGGCGCCGCGACCGCTACCATGCCCAACAGCATGCCCGGCAACAGCAGCCAGGTTGCATTCAACGGACCCGACCGGTCGCCACGCGGGCCCGGTGTCAAAAGCGCACTTTGAGGTGCGGTCGTGATCGTGAGTGTAGTGGTTGCTGGGTTCGCGTCCGGCGTGATCGTAGCCGGGCTAAAGGAGCACGCGGCCACGGCTGGCAATCCGCTGCAGGAGAAACTAATCGGGCTGGTGTAGGAACCCTGCGGCGTCACCGTAAAGGTAAACACGGCCGATTGTCCCGGAGCTATGGTGGCGCTCGTGGGATTCGAGGTCACGGTGAAGGTCGCGGCCTCAACCTGGAAGCTCTGGCTGACGGGTGCAGCCGCGGCATAGGTCCCATTCCCCGCCTGCGTCGCCTGAATGGTGCACGTGCCCACGGCAACCAGCGTGGCCGTGCTGCCCGAGACCGTGCACACCGACGTGGTGGTTGAAGCGAAAGTCACGGTCAGGCCCGAGGACGCGGTTGCGGTCAGGGTAAGTGGCGCGCTGCCCAGCCCCATATTCGAGAGCGCCCCAAAGGTGATGGTCTGGCTCATTTGAGTTGGCTGCGTCACCTGGAAGCTCTGGCTGACGGGCGTGGCGGCGGCATAGGTCGCGTTGCCCGCCTGCGACGCCTGAATGGTGCAGGTGCCGGCGGCAACCAGCGTGGCCGTGGTGCCCGAGACCGTGCACACCGACGTGGTGGTGGAAGCGAAGCTGACCGGCAGGCTCGAGGACGCGGTTGCGGTCAGGGTGAAGGGAGCGCTGCCCAGCATCAGATTCGAGAGTGCCCCGAACGTGATGGTCTGGCTCTGTGGCAGGCCCGTGCCTTGCAGCGGGATGCTCTGGCTGGAGGAGCTGACGTTGAGTGCGTTGTCGGTGAAGACCGCCGCGCTGGTGAGAGCGCCTACGGCCTGCGGCTCAAAGCTAATGTTGAGATTGCAACTGGCTCCCGCGGCCAGCGGCGCAGCGGAGAATCCGGTGCCGCAGTCTTCGGGAGTGCCCGAACCGGCGACCAGCACAAAGTTGGGTCCGGTGACGACAAGGCCCGGAGTCGCCGCGGTCAGCGGCTGGTTGCCGACGTTGGTGATCATCACTGTCTGGGGGCTGTCGGAACTGGTGCTGCCAACGTTGGCGCTGGCAAATGACATGTTGGGCGGCACCAGCGCAAAGTCGATAAGGAACACGGTCGCGTCGGCCGGATCGGGGAAAATCAAGTTGCCCATCTGATCCACCTGAAGGTCGTAAGCCGGAGGACCGGGAATCCACACCGACTGGGTATAGCTGCCGTTCGACCAGGTTTCCGCAAGAATCTGACTATGGTTCGTGTCGGCGACAAAGACGGTGCCATCGGCAGCCACCGCAACGGCGTAGGGATATTCCATTCCGCTTCCGATCACCGACTGGGTGTAGCTGCCGCCGGAGAGCGTCTCCTTGACGACGCGGCTGTTGCCGGTGTCGGCGATATAAAGGTTCCCACTGGCATCGAGCGCGAATTTCCGGGGCTGATTCAGACCCGTGACCAGGCTAGCCGGCGAAGAGTAAACCCCTGGAGACAGCGTTATTTCATACACCGCTCCGTCGCTGAAACTGGAGAAATAGACGTTGCCCACGGCGTCGACGGCCACGCCGGTGGGAAAGTCGAGACCGGTTGCAATCGCCGACTGCACCCAGCTTCCACCTGAATTTGTTTCCAGCAAAATCTGGTTGTTTCCGCTATCGCAGATGTACACGTTTCCGGCGCCATCGACCGCCACCCCTTCGGGATTGTTCAAACCTGTGGCCACCGTACTCTGCGTATAAGTGCCCGCCGACAGCGTTTCTTTGTAGACAGCGTTAAGGTTGTAGTCGACAACATAGACGTTCCCGCTGTAGTCCACCGCTGTGCCAAAGGGATTGGTCAGGTCATAGGGAGAGAATGGACCGGCGACGCGGAGTACGTAATATTCGAAAAATTCGGCTGGGTCAAAGTAATTGATCTGTGGACCCATTCCCATGCCATTGACGTAACCGTTGGCCAGCACGGCTCCACTCGTGCCAAGCAGTTGGGCTGCTCCCATCCTTGTGCCCGGATATTGGGGGGTAAAATCCACGTCCACCCAGCAGAAGTCGCCTGGGCTGTAAGGATTCGAGGTCGAGCAGTTTCCCGAGCCCGCGTCGCTGTAATCCAGCCCGGTTGCGCCTCCAGTCAGCACCTGCGTACCCGTCAACGACAATGTTCCGGAACTCCCGTAGAACTGAAAAAGCATATTGATTGGTCCGGCAAAGGAGGTCACATTCACGGGTCCGAAATTACCTGCCGACCACTGCAGTTCCTTGATGGTTTGGCCGAAGGTGTCGGCGATATACAGGCCACCTGCGCCGATGGCGATGCCCAGGGGTCCGCCCAGGGTCGCTGTCGGCACGACGCTCTGCGTATACGAGCCCGAATTATTCGTTTCCAATACAATTCGGTCGTTGGAGAAGTCGCTGATGTAAAGATTGCCGGACGCATCCACGGCAATATCGTATGGATAGGAGAGGCCGCTGGTCGGAATCGTGCTCGGCGTATAACTTCCGGCGGAATATGTTTCCGTGTAGACAGCCATGTTATCGATGTCGCTCACATAAATATCGCCGCTGGAATCCACGGCTATGCCGACGATCTGAGCAAAGTTGTTGCCGTAGGTGAGCACGGTTTCGAGGTAGTTTCCTCCTGAAGGTGTCTCGACCAGGATTTTGCCGCCGCCGGTGTCGGCAATGTAGAGGTTTCCACTTGCGTCCACAGCCACTCCGGTGGGATAGGACAAGCTGGTCGTTGTCGAAACTACGGTCTGGGTATACGAGTTGCCCGACGGGGTCTCTTTCACTACCCGATTGTGGCCATTGTCGGCAATGTACACATTGCCGCTGCCATCCACCGCGATTCCGTAGGGTGTGGCCAGGCCTGTCGATGCAACTACGCTCTCGGTGTAGACGCCATTCGCCAGGGTCTCCTTGAGAACTTGATTGCCTTGCGTGTCGCTGATGTACACGTTGCCGCTGGCATCGACCGCGACGCGATACGGGTAACTCAGACTGCTACTGGGTACCACGCTTTGCGCGGCAGAGAACTTGACAGTCAGGATCGGCGACGCGTGTGCCGGGGCGGGGCCACCCAGCAGCAGTAGCGCACAGACTCCCACCACGGTCACTAACGCCGGGCGTCCGTTTGAGGCCGAGGCGTCGATCGAGTGGAAGAAGGCTCGCTTAAAGGAGAGCAGGAGTGCACGGAAGGCGGATGCGGATGTTTGCGAAATCATGTGAAGTTTTCCTCAGGCAGATGTGTTCCGATTGGTCTCCGCTTGAACTGGTGGCCCCTAGATCTGAGAGTCCGTTAATGCATTGACGGCTAACCAATCGGTCGTTTTCCAAGCGAGCAAAGGCATCACCAAATCGTTGGGGGCGGGGAAACTTTCTCATTACTTTCTTCTTAGGTGCGAGCCCATATCCGCACAAGGGGGTCATGTGCGACGACCGCAGCGTGTCCGAAGACCGGACTCGCGTCCGTCGGACAGACTCCGAGTCGCAGCATCTGTCCGAGATGAAGGATGCGGATCACTAAGGGACCGCAAAATGTGAAAAAATCAGCTAGGGCCGTAGATGAACCCCCATAAACGCGGATAACCTGCGGTGTTTTTTGTCGGCGTTCATCCGCGTACATTTGGTGCAGCCACTGAATTCGCCCTGGAAAGACCGCGAGATGCGAAAAGGGTTTACGAGAAAACCACAAAGGGACGAGCCCGCGACGCCAGGCAAGAACTACATCACGCCGAGTGGGCTGGAGCGTCTTAAAGATGAGCACCGGTTTCTTCTCACCCGGGAACGCCCGGCGGTGACGGAGGTGGTGGCGTGGGCTGCCAGCAACGGCGATCGCAGTGAAAACGCCGACTATCAGTACGGCAAGCGGCGGCTGCGGCAGATCGATGGGCGGATTCGCTTTCTCACCAAGCGAATCGAAGCCGCGGAAGTGGTGGACCCGGAAGCTCCGAGAGCGGGACAGGCGGCGACGAGGGCATTCTTTGGGGCGACCGTGCGCTATGCCAATGCCGCGGGAGTATCGCGAGTGGTGAGCATAGTGGGCACCGACGAGGTCGATCTCAACCGCAACCACATCAGTTGGGTGTCACCTCTGGGGCGCGCGTTGATGAAGTCGGCAGCCGGTGACAACGTAGCCCTTCAATTGCCGGGCGGCACAGAATACCTGACCGTGCTGGAAGTTTGTTACGAGCGCATTTCTGTGGAACCGTTCCGTGAACCACCTGGATCCGAGGCCTCGGCAAAGAGAGTTCCTCGCCGACGCTGATCCACCTAACGAAAAAAGAGACGAAACGGCACAGGTGGTGAAAGAGCGACCACTGTAATAGAGCGCTATTCTTGCGGCTGCGAGCATTGGAAAATCTTCAAAAACCGAACATTTGCTTACACATAATTAAACGCTTTATGACTGTAGAGGTTCGATTCCCCCTCCCGGCACGACTATACCCTTTACTTACGTTGGTTCTACGCGTTCAGTCCGGCTTTTCCGTTTTGGTAGTGGTCACTCCCGCACAGAAAGAGGGTTCTGAGATTGGCAGCCGCACTCGGCGGCGATCCTGTCCGTGAGGACCTTTACTGCTTCTTGCACTGCCGGCGACGGCTTTGCTCCAAGGTCGAAGTTCCCAGCTTCGATCCCGAACACTGTCAATCGCTGGGGAAGGCTTCCCAGTTTCCGCGCGAGTTCGATCGCGAGAGCCACGCCGAAGCCGTGAGTGGAGTGCGAGGGTTGATGGGGAAGTCTGGTTTCCGACGCATTCCACACATGAATGGTGCCGGCCGGGGAGCCGGTGACCACCGCGTCGATCAGGAGCACGTCGTGTGCTCCATGCCACTGCTGCAGGAGCGCTGACGGTTCTCCGGTACAAAGCTGGGTAGCGATGCTGAGTTCCTTCAGCCGGTTAGCAACAAGAATGCCCGCGGCATCGTCGCCGCGCTCCGGATTCCCGCAGCACAGAATCAGCATGACTCGGTTTCCCGCTCGATCCGGACCTTGAGAAAGTGCGTGGCGCACGATATGCAGGGGTCATAATTGCGAACTGCCTGCTCGCATTTCCAGGTGGCTTCTTCCTGGGGCCAGGCAACGAGTTGAGTGGCGTATTCGCGCAGATCGTCCTCGATACGCCTCAGGTTCTGCGACGTTGGCGGAACGATTTTCGCAGTCAGAATGAGTCCCCGCTCGTTGAACGCATAACGGTGATAAAGAATGCCGCGGGGTGCCTCGGTGATGGCCTGGCCCACACCCGCGCGATTGGGGAGGTCAGTTCTGGGAACGGCGGGGGGCTCGTACTGGCTGATGATGCGTAATGCCTCATTGCAGGCGAAGACCAGTTCGACCGCTCGAACCATAATGCTGCGAAATGGATTCCTTACCGGCGGCTTCAGACCCGCGTTCACTGCCGCATCCTGTGCCGCTTTCGGCAGCTTCTCGAAGTTCAAATTGAATCGCGCCAGCGGCCCCACCAGATACGAGCCCCGGCCGCGAACCACCGATTGCAACGCGTTGGAGTGCTTCACCTGCAGTTCAGTAAAGTGGTCTTCATATTCGGCGGCATCGATATCCAGGCCGCGATTGGATACCAGTCTTCCTTCGTTCAGCGGATACTCGTCGGGATGACGCAGGGCCACAAACTCGTAATCCTGCTCAAAGCTGGGGAACTCGAGGCCCTTCGTCCATTGCACGGTTTCGACCGACGCCTGCAAAGCCCACTCAAGGTCTGGCACCAGTGCCAGCAACTGAGCTTTCGTGGGAACCTTGTAGAAACCGCCAACCGCTGCTGAGATCGGATGAATCTCCCGTCCTCCCAGCAGACTGACAATGCCATTGCCGATTTTCTTCAGGCGCAGGGCTTTCTCGACTAACTCACGGTGATCGGCCGCCATCGCGATGACGTCGGCGTATCCCAGGAAATCCGGGGCGTGCAACATGAAAATGTGCAGCGCATGAGACTCAATCCATTCACCGCAGTAAAAGAGACGGCGCAGCAGGCGGATGGCGGGCTCCGGCTTGACGCCGAGTGCTCGTTCAATGGCGTGCACGGCGCTCATCTGGTAGGCGATCGGGCAGATTCCGCAAATCCGCGCCGTGATATCCGGAACTTCCGAGTAGTGGCGGCCGCGCAGAAACGCCTCAAAGAAACGCGGAGGCTCATAGATCTTCAGCTTTACGTCGGCTACGCGCTCGCCGGCCATCTTGATGTAAAGCGAGCTTTCGCCCTCAACTCGGGCGAGGGTTTCGACTTGAATGGTGCGTGCCGTCATTGCCGCTCGCACTCCTCGCTGGCCTTGCGGAATTGCCACGCCCAGGCATTGAAGCTGCGGAAGGCGCGCACCGCCTGATCGGCAGGATGTCCCAGATAGTGAAAGTGATTGGCGAGAGAGGCCGTGTTCGCGCTCTCCATGGGGCCAAAGCAGCCATAGCATCCGCGGTTATAGCTGGGGCATAGCGCGCCACAGCCAGCCTGGGTGACGGGTCCCATGCAGGGGCTGTCACGGGTAACCGCGAGGCATACATTGCCCTTGCGCTTGCACTCCATACAGACGCTGTAGGTGGAGATGTTCGGTTTCCGTCCCGCAAGCGTCGCGGTAATCAGCTCAAGCAGTTGCAGCTTGTTGATGGGGCAGCCGCGCAACTCGAAATCCACCGGCACGTGCTCCGCGATCGGCGTCGACAGCTTGAGCGTGCTGATGAATTGTGGCGTCGCGTAAACCACACGAACGAATTCGTCGACATCCTTCCAATTCCGCAGCGCCTGAATGCCGCCGGCGGTGGCGCATGCGCCCAGAGTGATCAGGGTGTGGCATTCCCGCCGTACTTCCTGAATCCGCTGCGCATCCGGGTGTGTGGTAATCGATCCTTCGACCAACCCTATGTCGTAGGGACCTTTCAACATGGCGCGCGAGGCCTCAGGAAAATATGCGATCTCGATCGCGCCGAGCACAGCCAGCAATTCATCCTCAGCGTCCAGCAGGCTGAGCTGGCAGCCGTCACAGGATGCGAACTTGAAGACGGCAACCCTCGGTTTCGCGGTTGGCTTGGGTTTTTTCTTAGAGCTCATATTTGTCCAGCAACGGTCGAATTCGCTCGTAAGGAAACACGGGTCCGTCTTTGCAGATGAAATACGGGCCATACTGGCAATGTCCGCAGAGACCGACGCCGCACTTCATGTTGCGTTCCATAGAAACGTAAATGTCTTCTCGCTTGATCCCTTGCATCTCCAGTTCGCGGGTCACAAATCGCATCATGATCTCGGGGCCGCAAATCATCGCGACCGAGCGAGAGGGATGCAGCCGCGCATACTTGAACAAAGTCGTGACCACGCCGACGTGGCCATGCCAGCTCAGTCCACCGTAATCAACGCTGGTCAGCACTTGGGTTTCGGGCTGGCGGGCCCAGACTGCTAACTCTTTTCGATACAGGACATCGCGCGGCGAGCGGGTCCCGTACAGCAGCACCAGGCGCCCATACTGTTCGCGATTCTGCAGGACTTCGTAGATGATGGGCCGCAGCGGAGCCAGCCCGATTCCGCCCGCCACCACAATCACGTCGCGGCCCCGAGCAACTTCCAGAGGCCACCCCACTCCGAACGGTCCGCGCACTCCGATGCCATCTCCAACCTTGCGGCTCACTAGAGCATTGGTCGCTTTTCCGACGGACCGTACCGTGTAGACCAAGCGCCCCCGCTGAGCGGGATCCCCGCTGATGGAGATCGGCAACTCGCCTACCCCAAAGACCCACAGCATGCTGAATTGCCCAGGCTTGAATGCCACGTCGTCGACTCGGTCTTGGGGATCGACGGTGAGTGAGAAAGTGTCGGGAGTTTCCTTGTCCACCCGCTGCACCACGTACGGCAGCGGAAGCATCGGGTCCGCCAGGGCCGGGGTTGTTTCGAGGATCGCCATGGTCTTCACTTCAGGGCGTACATATCGAGCAACTGGATGCGCGTAGCCTGCAGCCTCCGAGCCATGATTTGGCCAAAACGTTTCAGCACTTCGTAGCCGAGGTCGTGGTTCTGCTCGCACTTGCTGCGAAGACATTTCCCGTCGAGGGCGATCGCACGAGTCTCCTGCAGGGCGTGCGCATGGAAGCTCCAGATATACGGCGGCAGCAGCCACGACCAGCCGAGAATCTCACCCTCCGTCAAGGTCTCGACATTGATGGGACGGTTGTGCGGGGGCAGGATCTCCAAGGCCACCTTGCCCGAGCGGATCAGATAGAAATTGTCGGCGGGCTCGCCTTCTTTGAAGATGTAAACGCCGGCGTGAAAACGGACGTTGGAAGCACACCCCGTGAGCAAACCGGTGTAGTACGATTCCAGGCCCGCAAAAAACGGATGCTCCGCGATGATGCGTTCAAGCGTTTCCATGGTTCTCCCCTTCCCGCAGGGTCTGAATCCCTTCCGTGACATCGATCCCAACCGGGCACCAGGTAATGCAGCGCCCGCAACCAACGCATCCGAGGGTCTCGAACTGGTCGATCCATGCCGCGAACTTGTGCGTGATCCATTGCCGGTAGCGCGCAGTCGCCGAAGCCCGCACGCTGCCGCCATGGATGTAAGAAAAGCTGAGTGTGAAGCAGGAGTCCCACCGCCGCCAGCGTTCGGCGTGATCCACCGTCAGATCGTTCGCGTCTTCCACAGTCGTGCAGAAACAGGTAGGACAAACCGACGTGCAATTGGCGCAAGTCAGACAACGACCCGCGATCTTCTCCCAGCGTGGATCGTCGAATGCCTTGTACAGAAGCTCTTTGATGCCGTCGGTATTCAGTTTTCGCACTTGCTGACGAGCTGCGGCGTCAAGCGCTTCGGTTTCCTGGTGGAGCAATTCCTCAGTGGCGGAAGTGGTCTGCAGTTCGGCAAGCAGTCTCGCGCCGCGCTTGCTTCCGGCGTGAACCACGCAACGGTGATCGTGGTCTGCGACCAGTTCCGTCAGCGCAAGATCGAATCCGTCTTTCGCGCGCGGGCCGGTGCCCAAAGACGCACAGAAACAGGTGGGCGCCGGCTGAGTACACTGCACCACCACGAGGAATGCGCCCTTGCGACGGCTGCAATAAATGGGATCGTGGTATCGATCGTGGAGCAGAACTCGATCCTGGATTGAGATTGCCGCCAGATCACAGGGCCGGACGCCGAAGAACGCCAGCGGCTGCTTCGGGCGGGCCTCATTGTTCAGAATGCGGAAAGTTCCGTTCTGCCGTTCTGCCGACCACAACTTGACCTCGGCAGGATGCAAGTACTTTTTATAACTGCTGCGCCCGACTGCGTAGGCGAAGAGTGCTGGGCTGCTCTGTGGCTTGAGCCGGTAGTGTCCGGGAGATTGCTCATCGCTCCAACCTGCCGGCAATTCCTCGGGCGACTGAATGTGGTCCAGCAGGATTGTGCCGTCTCGTACGACAGGGCCGATGACGTTGTAGCCGCGGTGAGTTAAGGCCTCCAGAAGTGCGAAGAGTCCACTTCTCTCAAGCACACGCGGTGAGTCTGCGTCGTCCTTGGCTCGCGTCATAGCAAGCTCGAATGCTGGTCGCTGGTGCGTGTCCGCGTGCCTGCCTTTTGGTGGAATGCGGGGCCCGCGTCGACACTTAGCAGAAGGCTGGTGCGACGAACACGGTATCTTCCACCAGACTTGGAGTATCGGCAGTGACAGTGGTCACACTCAGCGAGTATTTCTCCAAATCGAGAGATTCAGGAAGTGCAGTGACCGTGATCACGGACGATGGTGCGACGTGCGGGGAACAATAGGCGGTGGGTGCGAGGCAGCTCCGTCCTGGGTGGCTGCCCTGATTAGGTTTACATCCAGTTTCTGACCTCAGACTTCGGCGTGCCTGGCAAAGCATCGTCGATGCGGCAACCACACGCCCCAACCAACGGGGAGGTGAAACATGTTGCGCGAAGCGGATGCAGTTTGGAGAGATGGCATTTATGCCGGCAGCGGCTGCGTGTCGGCGCCCAGCGGCGTCCTTAACAAGACCAAATACGTATTTGGATCGGCGGGAACTACTGGCTCGACCAGTCCTGGAGAACTGCTCGCGGCTGCCATTGCTGCATCGGTATCAGCCACAGTGGCGCGCAAGATGGGTGAGCTAGGTGGACACTCCAAGGCCGTAACCGCGCATGCGGCGGTGACGCTCAATAACGTGGCCGAGTTGTGGAAGATTCACTCGGTCCACCTTGACATCACGGCTGCCGCCGACGATCGGGAGAGCTCCTTGTTCGAAAAGGCTGTGGAGGCGGCGCGCCGTGAATGTCCGATTGCGAGTGAGTTGAATCTGGAAGTGAGCGCCAACTGGAAACTGATTCCGTTGGGAGTTCCGACGCCAGCATAAACCGGCGCCTGTGGTCGCGGAATTCGTTCTCATGCTGAGGATTTCGTTTGCAATCCTCGACCTATGCTGGTTGTTACTCACTCCCGGCGAATTGCGGCACGGTGAATGATTAGTGAGACGGAGTCAGCTTAGCGAGCGAGCCGGTGGCGACTGCTGCGCGGCGAACTTTGACCAGATCCACCGCCATCTGCGCGATGTGCTCGGCGCTGACTCCGAACTCCTTGATCAACTCCCAGGGGGCACCGGACTCTCCAAAGCGATCGCGCACGCCAACTGCACCCGTAATTATGGGCACGCCATAAAGACTGGATGAGCCCGTGATGATTCCGCTCACCCGCCAGGCCAGCGCGCCAACCTGATGTTCCTCGGCCGTGATGACCAAACCGGTTTCTTTTGCCGCGCGGATTACCACGTCCTCATCGATCGGTTTCAAAGTATGCATGTTGACGATGCGCGTTTCCCAGCCGAACTCCTGCTGCAGGATGTAAGCGGCCCGCATCGCTTCGGGCACCATCGGCCCACAGGCAATGACCGTCAGGTTTTCCGATTCGTTGGGGTAACTGGAGGCGAGTTGGGTCTCGAATGCTTCCGCAAAGTCGTTGGCAACCCGGCGCAGGCGGATGATGTTTGCCCGTCCGAACACAAACGGTGTCTCCTCTTTCGAGACGATGGGAGTGGCTTCCCGGGCAAATCGAATGTACTTGGGCCCGTGATGTTGCAGCAGTAGATAGCTGGTTGCCTTTCTGGTTTCGAGCGAATCGCAGGGGACCACCACGGACATGTTGGGCAAGCCGCAAACCGCGAATAAATCTTCCAGAGCCTGATGGGTAGCGCCATCGGGGCCGACCGAAACGCCGCCGTGGGCGCCAGCAATGAGCACATTGAAATTTCCGTAGCAGATAGAGGTCCGGATCTGATCGAGGTTTCTGGCTGCAGCGAAAGTTGCGTACGTACCAAAGACTGGCAGTTTGCCCTCTTTGGCAAGTCCTGCGGCGGCTGCGGTCGCCGATTGCTCGGCGATTCCCATGCTGATCCAACGTTTCTTGCGCTCGGGCTTGCCGGCATAGAAATCGCTGATCGTGATCGAGCCGGAAATATCGAGCCCCAGGCACACCACTCGCTCGTCATCGCCATGCTGCGCCAGCGCCCGCCCGAATCCTGCGCGGGTTGGCTCCATCTTTGCGCTCATGACAAGCGAGTGGTTCCACCAATACTCCCGCTGGAAACGCGGCAGCTTCTCATTGAGCTGGCGTGTGGCCTGTTCCTGGTATCGTTCCGCATGTTCCAGCAAGCCGGCATACGGAATCCGGTCGAGCAGCCCCAACTCGCGCAATCCCTGAATCATCTCTTCATGGTTCGGCACCTTTCCATGCCATCCGGCGACGTTCTCCATGAAGCTGACGCCTTTCCCTTTGACGGTATCAGCGATCACGACCAGAGGCCTGCCCGATCCAGTCCGGTTCACCGAAAGCGCGTTCACGATTTGCGCCATGTCGTGGCCGTTGATTCGCACCACATCCCACCCGAAACTCTTGTACTTTTCTTCGAGCGGATCAATGTTCATGACGTCCGAAACCGGGCCGTCGATCTGAAGCCGGTTGTAATCGACGATTCCGACCAGGTTTTCGAGCTTGTAGTGGGCGGCCTCCATGGCGGCTTCCCAAACCTCGCCCTCTTGTTGCTCGCCATCGCCCATGATGCAGAACGTCCGATGGTTCTTGTGGTTCAGCTTGCCGGCCAGCGCGATGCCAACCGAGATGCTCAAGCCTTGCCCCAAGGAACCGGTGGATACCTCTACGCCGGGCAACTTCAACCAGTGAGGATGTCCCTGGAAGGGAGACCCGAGTTTGCGCAGCAACACGACATCCTGCAATTTGCAGAACCCGGCTAAGCCGAGTCCGAGGTAGAGGCTGGGCGCCTTGTGTCCGCCGGACCAGATGATCCGGTCCCTTTCTGCCCATTGAGGATTCCCCGGGTCGTGATTCGCGACCTTGAGATAGAGCGCGGATGTGATGTCCATGATGGACAGCGTCCCGCCGGCGTGACCCGATCCCGCAGCGCAGAGCGCAACCAGGTCATATCCGCGCATCAGATTTGCGGCCTCGACCAGTTCCTCGATCGAGTAATCACGAATGAGCTTTCCAGTGGCAGAGTCGAGCAGGGCCATAGCAACCTCCGTCGGGAAGAGGTGAATGCGACCGGCCGATGGGAAACAGGAAGAGTTCGTTGGCCTGCGGCCGGCTCGTTTTGAGAATGCGCCTCAACCGGGTCCGATTCCGTGATCAGCCTCCCACGCGCAGGTGATCACACGCACACACCCCGCAGGGATCGATGCACGACGCTGGGAGTGCCGAGATCAGAATCATCGCGGCCAAGCGATTTGAGCTGACGCTTGTAAGGCGACGTACTTCAATGCCGCTGAATGACTTTCGTGATTCGTTCGAAAGCCCAGTCAATTTCCTGGCGACCGATGACGAGCGGGGGTGCGATGCGAATTACCCGGTCATGGGTTTCCTTGCACAGGATTCCTTCCTCCTTCAGCGCCTCGCAGTAAGGGCGCGCCGGGCTGCAGAGTTCGATGCCGATCCACAAGCCTTTGCCCCGCACCTCTTTCAAGTCGGAACTGCGCAGCGTCTGCAGCAGAGTCAGGAAATAGGCTCCCAGCTCGGCGGAACGTTCTACCATTTTTTCGTCGATGAGGACACGCAGCGCGGTGCGAGCGATGGCGCAAGCCATGGGGTTTCCGCCGAACGTGCTGCCATGGTCGCCGGGGTTGTACACGCCAAGAATCTCGCGCGACGCTAATACAGCCGAGACCGGATAAAAGCCGCCGGCAAGCGCCTTGCCGATGATTAACACGTCGGGCGTAACCGCTTCATGCATGCAGGCAAAGAGCTTGCCCGTTCGTCCCAGGCCGGATTGAATTTCATCGGCCATCAGCAAGATCCGATTCTCGCGGCAAATCTGCGCCGCTTCCCGGAGAAATCCATGAGGCGGAATCACGATGCCGGCCTCGCCCTGAATCGGCTCGACCAGGAAGGCGCAGGTATGGGGAGTGATGGCTTCGCGGAGGGCGCGGGCATCGCCGAATGGAATGACTTTAAACCCCGGAGTGAAGGGTCCGAAGCCGTCGCGATATTGCTCGTCGGTGGAAAAGCTGACGATGGTGACCGTGCGGCCATGGAAATTGTTGGCGCAGACGATGATCTCGGCCTGCTCCGGCGCAATGCCCTTGATCTTGTAGCCCCACTTGCGAGCCGTCTTGATCGCGGTTTCGACCGCCTCCGCGCCTGAGTTCATGGGGAGGACCATGTCGAAGCCGGTCAAATCATGGAGTTCCTCGCACAGCAAAGGCAGTTGCTCGTTGCGGAATGCGCGCGAGGTCAGCGTGACTTTGCGGGCCTGCTGCTCGAGAGTTTGCAGAATCCTGGGATGACAATGCCCCTGATTCACCGCGGAATAGGCCGCCAGACAATCGAGGTAACGTCTGCCTTCGACGTCGTACACCCAGACGCCTTCTGCCCGCTCGATTACTACGTCGAGCGGACGATAGTTGTGGGCTCCATACCGGTTCTCGAGTTCGACGTAATCCTGGGTGTGTAAGGGCTGCTCTATGATTTGCGTTGCCATAAGTTCCTTTCACGGTTGGTAGTTGGGGACCGCATTTATCGTGTTTCCAAAAGCATGGTTAACAGCGCCATCCGCACATAGAGCCCATACTTGGCCTGGCGGAAATACATGGCTCTGGGATCGGCATCGACTGATTTGTCTAACTCGACTGTGCGGGGCAAGGGATGAAGAATCAGGGCATCCGCTTTCATGCGCTGCACCACGGTCGAATTAATGGCATAACTGCTGAGGGCGAAGTCTCGACCTTGCGTATCCCGCACTCGCTCGGGCCGGATGCGGGTCTGGTAGATCACGTCCACTTCGCCAATCACCCGGTCAATATCCGGCTCCAGTTCGTAGCGGACGCCATGCTCGTCGAGATAACTCAAGATGTCAGGTTTCATCTGGAGTTGCGGCGGACTGACGAAGAACATCTTCACTCGTTCAAACTTGGCCAGCAGATAGGCCAGCGATCTGGCTGTCCGGCCTTTGTCCAACTCGCCGATAATGGCCACACTCAGACCATCGAGCGGACGCTGCCGGTAAATGGTGTAGAGATCGAGCAGGGCCTGCGTCGGATGCTGCCCCCCATTTCCATCCCCGGCATTGATCACCGGCACAGGCGAGACTTCCGCCGCGCGCTGTGCACCGTGATCTTCCAGGTGCCGGATCACGATTACGTCCGAATAGCCCCCGATAATTCGGATCGAGTCCTCCACTTGCTCGCCTTCGACCTCCGACGAAAATGCACCCGCATTCTCCGTCGATAAAACTCGGCCGCCCAGGCGATGCATGGCCGCTTCAAACGAGAGCCGAGTGCGGGTGGAAGGAGCATAAAAAAGAGTAGTCATGATGCGGTTCTGGTAATCGAGGGACCCGCCACGCGCAACGACGCGCTCCATCCCGCGCGACCGCTCAAACAATTCCATGAGCAGGGGGACAGTGAATTGCTGAGATTCAACAACATGCTTCAAAGCCAACCCGCCTCTCAGGGCTGAGTCCGGCGCAGGAGAGTGGTTTGGCGTGCGAGGAACGATCGTCGACAGGGGCATCAGCGTTCTCCCACCGGAAGTTCGAACTTTGCGTTCAGCTTGATTTCCACGCGGCCATGAGCGGGGAATATGTGGGTTCCGTCAGATCCGTTTTCTGCCGAGCCAACGACTGACTGGCGCAGATTCTGGCAAGAAGTAATGATGGCTTCCTTCCCGCCATGGCTTAAGAAGCGCAAGACGGATTCGATTTTGGGGCCCATGTTTCCGGTTGGGAAGTGACCAGCCTTGGCGTACTGTTCCAACTCGGCGCTGCTGACGCGGAGCAGCGGACGCTGCGTGGGCTTCTTGTAGTCCAGGTACACGTGGTCAGTGTCGGTGGAAATTACAAATAGATCGACGCCCAGGCGAGTGGCAAGCAACGCGGAGGCGCGATCCTTGTCAATGACGGCTTCCACGCCTTCCAGTCCGCCGTCTTTCCAGACGACGGGAATCCCCCCGCCACCGCAGGCGATGACCAGCACCCCCTGCTCCACCAGATCTCGAATGACTTCCAATTCAACAATGCCAATCGGCTCGGGCGACGGCACGACCCGCCGGTAACCGCGGGCTGCGTCGTCGACGATTTCCCATCCATAAAGGCGGTGGCGTTCCTCCGCATCGGCGCGCGAATAGAAAGGTCCGACAGGCTTGCTGGGGTGCTTCAGCGAGGGATCGTCGGGCGAGACCAGGCTCTGCGTTAGAACACTCGTAACCGGCACGTTCAAACCCGCGTGCTGCAGTTCAGTCCGTAATGCTTGCTCAAGAAGGTAGCCAATTTCGCCTTGAGTCGAGGCCCCGCAAACGTCCAGCGGGTGCGCGGGAACCTGGCTCGATCCGCGTTCCGAGCGCAGCAGTTCTGCCCCAACCTGCGGACCGTTGCCATGAGTAAGCACCAGCCGGTAGCCGGCACGGATCAGGCCGACGATCTGGGCTGCGGTCCGCTGGGCGTTGGCCCGTTGCTCGGCGATGGTTCCCTTTTCGCCCGCGCGAATCAGGGAGTTTCCGCCAATCGCAAGGAGCATCGTGGGCATAGGTTGCTATCCGTTCGGACTCCTCTTACGCGTGCATCAATTCTCGCAACTCGACAAGCCCCGGCAGTTTGATGAATTCCCCCTTCATCAATTCGAGCATGATCGCTTTTTGCGAGTGCAGCCGGTTCTCCGCCTGCTGAAATACAAGCGAGCGGGGCGAGTCAATCACATCGTTGGTGACTTCTTCGCCGCGATGCGCCGGCAAGCAGTGGAGAAAAATGGCGTCGGGCTTGGCGCGGCGAAACAGAGTGGCGTCGACCTGGTAGGAGAAAAATATATGTTTGCGCTTCTCCGCTTCGGCCTCTTGCCCCATGCTGGCCCAGACATCGGTGTAGATCACATCTGCTCCAGTGGCCGCCTCTTCAGGATCATTGGTCAGAGTGCAAGTTCCGCCGGTCTCGGCACCGCGCTCTCGAGCCCACCGCACAGATTCCTGGTCGAGTTCGTACCCTGGAGGCGCAGCCAGCCAGACATGCGTCCCCAGCTGAGCTCCAGCAAATGTCAGTGAGCGCGCAACGTTGTTGCCGTCGCCGATGAATGCGATCTTCAGACCCTCCAGATGGCCTTTAGCTTCCCAAATCGTGAAGTAGTCCGCCATCGCCTGGCAGGGATGAGAGTAGTTGGTAAGTCCGTTGATGACGGGAATGCTGGCGTAGCGGGCCATGTGCCCGACTATTTCGTGGTCAAAGGTGCGGATCATGATGCCCTGCACCATGCGTTCCAGGTTCTTGGCCACGTCGTAGACGGACTCCCGTTTGCCCAGATTGATCTCCGCGGGAGAGAGGTAAAGCGAAAAACCACCCAGTTGCTGGATACCGACATCAAAACTTACGCGAGTACGTAGAGAAGGTTTCTCGAAGATCATGGCCAGACTCTCGCGCCGAAGCGCAGTGCTATAGGCGGTCGGGTCGGCCTTCACCTGGCGGCCGAGAGTCAGCAGGTACTGGATCTCCGAGGGCGAGAAATCTCGAATCGAGAGAAAGTCCTTGTTGGTCATTTTCCGGCTCCTGCCAGCGCTGGCTCGTGTTCATGGGTGAACTGGGCAAGCAATTCGGCCAGGCCGGGCTGGGTGAGTTCTTCGACTTCGTAGGTCACGCGGAGGTTCGGCTTGTCGAGTTTGATCACCCGCGCCAGGTCAATCGGAGTGGCAATCAACACCAGATCGCACGGAGTACGGCGAATGGTTTCCTCGAGTTCGTGCTTCTGCATGGCGCTGTAGCCCATGGCGGGCAGAAGGTTAGTCAGATGGCGATAGCGTTCAAAAGTGCCCCGGATCGACCCGACCGCGTAGGGCCGCGGATCTACCAGTTCTGCGGCTCCGCCCTGCCGCGCCGCGACCACGCCAGCTCCGTAGGGCATTTCTCCGTGAGTAAGCGTGGGGCCATCTTCTACTACGAGTACTCGCTGGCCCTTCACTAGAGACGGATCCGCAACCGAGACTCGACATGCCATCTCAAAAACCTTTGCTGCGGGGTTGTGGAGTTTTACGTTGTTGCGAACCGTCTCCAGGTCATGCGGATCGGCGGTGTCCACCTTATTGATCACGATCGCATTGGCGCGCCGCAGGTTGACTTCCCCGGGGAAGTAGGCGAGTTCATGCCCGGCGCGGTGCGGGTCTACGACTACGATTTCCAGGTCGGAGGCATAAAAAGGAGTGTCGTTGTTGCCTCCGTCCCACAAAATGACATCCGCTTCTTTTTCGGCCCGCCGGAGGATCTTCCCGTAGTCCACTCCCGCGTACACGACGGTTCCCTGATTGATGTGCGGCTCGTACTCTTCCCGCTCTTCGATGGTGCATTGTTGAAGGTCGAGGTCTCCCATGACGGCGAACCGCTGGACCGCTTGCACCGCCAGGTCCCCGTAAGGCATGGGATGTCGAATGACCACCGGCCTGCGACCTTGCCGGCGTAACTCTGCGGCGACCAGGCGGGAGACCGGACTCTTGCCACATCCGGTTCGCACCGCGCACACGGAGATGACCGGGACCGACGACTTAAGCTGCGTGTGCCCGGTTCCCAGCAGCCAAAAATCGGCATCGGCCGCGACCGCACGGGAGGCGAGATGCATCAGGTTCTGGTGGGAAATGTCGCTGTAGGAAAAAATGACCGCTTCAATTTTGTGTTCGGCAACCAGGTTTTCCAGGTCTTTCTCTTCAAAGATAGGTATGCCTTCCGGATACAGACTGCCGGCAAGCTCCGCCGGATAGCGGCGTCCGGCAATATCGGGAATCTGTGTGGCTGTGAATGCAATTACGTGGTAGGCGGGATTATCGCGAAAAATGACATTGAAATTATGGAAGTCCCTACCTGCGGCACCAAGAATCAAGACACGCTTCATGGCTACCCTCCAGGGTGAGGTTGGTTTTTTACTTTCTATGCTCTCGCTGGTTTACGCTGGCGGCTGTACCGCCAATCACAGTGGAGAGTGATTCTCGCGGTCGCGACCAAGGGGTTATAAGGAAGGGGCTTTTTCGTCGCGTGTCGTGATCGTAATCACAGGGCGACCCAGCCATTGAAAATGCACCCGCCGCTTCCGAATTGTCCCCAAGCCGCAAACCTTCGGTCCAGCGGAAGCCGACGGGCAGCCCATAACTGAGTCGATGACCGTCTCCATCGGACGTAGGCGGGTGGGGTACAATTGGGCCGTCCAGAAGTCAAGAAGGAGCTTTCGCATCCACTACGCGCCGCGCGGGATTTCACCAGGGAAATTCTGGCTTATGGCACTGGGGCCGATGCCGGGAGGGGTGCGCCGCAGATGATTCCCTCGCGAAGGATCATCATCGCAGCGTTGGGGTTGCTGATGGTGCACATCGTGGTGCTGGTAACGCTCGGCACCCGGCCGCCAGGACCTGTGGTTTCCGATGCATTCCAGCTTGGACTTGGCATCTGCTGCCTGGTCGCTACTCTGCAGGCCGCTCGCCGCTCCAACCGCCTGGGACGTTACTTCTGGCAACTGGCCGCGCTTTCCTTCTTTTTGTATGTCCTGGCTCAGTCCCTGACAACTTACGACGAGGGGTACCGAGCCTCTCGATTAATCGAGTGGCTGATCAACCTGCTCTTCTTCTTTGGATCCGCACCGCTTTGGATGACGTTATTCCTGGATCCGGATCGTGAGCCGGAAGGGTTTGATCCGCTCCTCCTCCTCGATCTCATGCAAGCGGCCGTGTTTGCCGTGGCTGCCTACCTGTATTTTTTCTATTTTCCGTCGCAGGGAGAGTCTGGATCCGAACTCGCCCACTCCGTATGGGCGCCCTACTTCATTTACAACGGCCTGCTGCTGGGCGCGCTTTCCCTGCGCGCAGTCCTGACCGAGTCTGATGTCGTCCGCGGCATGTTCGGGCGCATGGCGATCTATTCCCTGGTCGCGCTCACTGGGGATTACTTCTACTATTACGGTCCGGGAAGAAACCTGCAGCCCGGGGCATGGTTCGACCTCGTCTGGAGTTGCACTCTGGCGACAGGGGTGCTTCTGGCGGCCACATGGCATCCATCGGGGGAATCGAGTTCGGTAGCGGCCGCTCCGGTGCAGGCTGAAAGCTCGGTGGTGACGCAACTGTTCCCTCTGTTTTTCCCCGCTTGCGTCCTGCTGATGTCGGCGCGGATCGCCCAGGAGCAGGTAACGCTCGCTTCTGTCGTGGTTTTGATCTCCTTTAGCTGCTCCAGCGTGCGCCTGCTGGCCACCCAACAGCGGCAACGCCGGAGTACCGAAGCGCTGCGCCAGAACCACGGTCTGTTGCAGGCCGTCATCGAAGGCACGACCGATGCCGTCTTCGTGAAGGACATGGAGGGGCGCTACCTGATGATCAATACTGCGGGCGCCCGCCTGGTGGGGCGCAACGCGGAAGAAGTGCTCGGCAAGAGCGACCTTGATATGTTCTCGCCAGAGACCGCCCGCCAGATTATGGACAAGGATCGCATGGTGATCCGCGAGGGCCTCACGCGGACCTACGAAGAAATAGGAACGGCGGCCGGAGTGACTCGCGTCTATCTCGCCACCAAGGGGCCTTACCGCGACGCCAAGGGCCGAGTCATTGGCCTGGTCGGGATTTCCCACGACATTACCGAGAAGCGAAAGATCGAAGAACAGCTGCGTCATTCGCAGAAGATGGAGGCGATTGGAAAACTTGCCGGCGGGGTCGCCCACGACTTCAATAACCTGCTCACCGTGATTAAGGGCCATGTGTCTATGCTCACCGATAGCCTGCGGGGAAACCCTGGCCCCATGCACAGCGTGGAACAGATCGACGAAGCCGCGGACCGCGCCGCCGCGCTGACCCATCAGTTGCTGGCATTCAGTCGCCGACAAGTGCTGCAGCCCAAAGCCCTCAACCTCAATGCGGTGATTACTGACTTGGAGAAGATGTTGCGCCGGGTGATCGGGGAAGATGTGGACATGAGCACCCGAATGGCTCCGAACCTGGGAACGGTGCGAGCCGATCGCAGCCAGATGGAACAGGTGATCATGAACCTGGTGGTGAATGCGCGCGACGCCATGCCGCATGGCGGCAAGCTCACGCTGGAAACGGCCAACGTAGAACTCGACGAAGCTTATGCCAGCACGCGCGCCGGGGTAAGGCCCGGCCGCTACGCGATGCTCGCGGTCAGCGACAGCGGTATCGGCATGGACTCCGAGACCGTGACCCAGGTCTTCGAACCCTTTTTCACCACCAAGGAGATGGGCCGGGGAACCGGACTGGGGCTGTCCATGGTGGACGGCATCGTGCGCCAGAGTGGAGGCCACATCTCGGTCTACAGTGAACCGGGGCGTGGTGCCACCTTCAAAGTTCACCTGCCGCTAGTGGATGCACCCGCCGACGAGGCAGGGCCCGAGAAGACGGCTGCAACTGCCGCCCGGGGCCGTGAGACGGTCATGGTCGTCGAGGATGACAAGTCCCTCCGCGAACTGGTGCGGGTCGTGCTGACCAAGTGCGGCTATACCGTATTAATGCCCGACCAGGCTTCGGAGGCAGAGAAACTCTGTCAACAGCACCCCGTGATTCACCTTCTTCTCACCGATGTAGTTATGCCGGGGATGAACGGCAAAGAAGTCGCGAGTCGGGTTACTCAGCATCACCCGGAAACCCTCGTGCTCTTCATGTCCGGTTACACCAACAACGCGATCGTGCACCATGGGATCATCGAGGACGGAGTTTTCTTTCTACAAAAGCCGTTCAGTCCGGCTGGCTTGGCCGACAAGGTGCGCGAGGTGTTGGATCGTGAGGGCGACTCCAGACCTGCGAAACCTTGAGAAGCATCCTGCCCAAGATGATTGAACCGAAGTGTTGGCGCATCAGATTTTCAAATCGCGTTCCGGGCGTACTTGATGGTAGCGTGGATCAAGCATTAATAGTGGGTAAAGCCGTCACCAGGGGATCAGCCATGCGAAAGTCTCTGTGCGCCGCTGGCGCAGTGCTCACGTTCATGTTTTTCGCCTTAGCCTTTGCCTCAGCGAGCATCACGGGCTCCATCTCTGGTGTAGTCACAGATGCGTCAGGCGCGGTTGTTCCCGGCGCTTCCGTGGTCGCAACCGATGCCCAGACTGGAATTAAGACCTCTGTCAAAACCGATGCCAAAGGTTTTTATAGTCTGCCGGCTCTGGCGATCGGTACTTACGACCTGGAAGTCAGCCATGCGGGATTTAAGACCTACCGGAAAACGGGCATAGTCATCGATGCCAACTCCGCGCTGCGGGCCGATGCCAGCCTCGACGTGGGAGCCATCAGTGAGCAAGTCGAAGTGCGGACAGACTCCGTCCATGTGGAAACTCAGAGTACCCAGATGGGCGAGGTGATCGAGTCGAAAAGCATTGAAGCCGTGCCCCTGAACGGCCGCAGCTATACCGACCTGCTGGCGCTGCAGCCGGGCGTGTCTCCCTACGGTGCCGGGGACACCGGAACGCCGGGAGTCAGTGACCGTTCCCCGAGCGGCGGTCTGAATTCCGGAAATCAGTCGGTCAACGGCCAGCGCGAGAGTGCCAACGGCTTCATGGTGAACGGATCGAACGTGGAGGAAGGCAAGAATAACGGGGCCGCCATCATCCCCAACCTGGATTCGATCGAGGAGTTCCGCATCATCACCAACAATTTCGACGCCGAGTACGGCAACTACAGCGGCGGACAGATCAATGTGGTCACCAAGTCGGGCAGCAACCAGTTTCATGGCAGCGGGTTTGAGTTCCTGCGCAACACCGCCCTCGATGCGACTCAGTACTTTACGAGCACCGTTCCCGTATTCCGCCAGAATCAGTTCGGAAGCACCTTCGGCGGTCCCATCAAGAAGGATAAGACTTTCTTTTTTCTCGATTACCAGGGCACCCGCCAGACCACGTCTGCCTCAGTGAACTCGCAAATGCCATCGGCGGGAAATTTCACAGGAGATTTTTCTGATTCGGCAGAGTTGCTCACCGGCAGCGTCAATGGCCCTGGCTTTGCATCTACCCTCAACCAGAGGATGAATCTGGGCAACACCATCTTTTCTGGCGAGCCCTATTACTTCACTGGATGCGCGAGCCAGAGCCAGTGCGTTTTCCCGAATGCTGCGATTCCGATGTCCGCCTGGTCGCCAGTGGCGGTGAACATGCTGAACCTCGGCTTGATTCCGCAACCGAATTCGCCCAACAACTTCTACGCGTCATCGTTGTACGCGCAGAAGTTGCGCGACGACAAAGGCGGGGTCCGGATTGATCAGAATACGGGTTGGGGAAATCTGTTCGCCTACTATTTCGTCGACGACTACCTGCTGAACGCTCCGTATCCCAACGGCGGAGCCAGCGTTCCCGCCACCAATTTCGCCTATAACGCCAATACCGCGGGGCGGGCGCAACTGGTGAACCTCGGGGACACCAAGAACTTCGGCTCCTACGCCGTGAATGAACTCCGCTTCAGCTACGTGCGAAACACCCTGGCCCTGGCGGAACCTGAGGGCGGCGTAGGATCAGCCTACAGCCTGGCCACGCTGGGATTTACCGTCCCCGGCACGGTCGGTGGCGTGTTCAACGGCGGCATTGCGCCCATCGCTCCGGCGCTCGACGGCGTGCCTTACATCACGTTCAACAACTTCGCCATTGGTGTTCCCCAGGTGAGCACGGGGCAGTACAACAACTCGTTTCAGATCCTCGATAATTTCACCCGGATTGTCGGGGTGCACAGCTTCCAGTTCGGCGGACAGTTTCACTACGACCAGATCAACGAAAGAAATCTCGCCGCCGAAGACGGTCAGTATGCATTTACCGGCGGCGAGACCGGAATCGACTTTGCCGATTTTCTCATCGGCGCGCCCGACAGTTTAACCCAGGCCAGCCCGCAGATCCTCGACTCCCGCAGCAAATACTATGCGCTCTACGCCCAGGATAGCTGGCGGGCCACCTCCGGCCTGGTGGTGAACTACGGACTGCGCTGGGAAGCCAGCATGCCCTGGTACGACACTCAGAACAAGATTGAAACCATTATTCCCGGAGAGCAATCGCAGGTGTTCCCGGGCGCGCCCACCGGATGGGTGGTCCCGGGCGATCCCGGCGTGCCGCGCACGCTGGCGCCGACTCAGTGGCATGACTTTTCGCCTCGCCTCGGCCTGGCCTATTCTCCCAGTGCTTCTTCGGGCCTGCTGGGTGCGCTTTTTGGCGGGCCGGGAAAAACCAGCATTCGGGTCGGCGGCGGCTTGTATTACACGTCCGTGGAAGATCTATCGCAATTCCTTGAAGTGGGCGACCCGCCTTACGGTCTCTACTATGGAAGTTCGAATCCTCCGCTCCTGGAAGCTCCGTATACCGTCCGATCTACAGGGATGCCCGTGCCCGGTTCGCCACGGTTCCCATTCACGTTTCCTCCCACCAACGTCTCGGCGAAGAATCCTGATGACAATTTCGACTGGGCCGGCGTAGAACCGATTTCCTACGGATTTTCTTTCGACCACAACAACAAGCTGCCCTATTCCGAACATTATGAATTCTCGCTGCAGCGCCAGGTCGGGCTGAACACGGTGGTCACGGCCAGCTATGTGGGCAACCAGGGGCATCGGCTGGTTACATCGATCGAAGCTAATCCTGCCGATCCCGCCCGCTGCCTGGCTTTGATGACGCCCGCGAATCCCAACAGCTGGGCGTGCGGTCCGTTCAGCGAAACTCCCCCGGTGGGCACCTTCTACCTTGACGCGTCCGGAAACATACTTCCGGCAGTCCGCCCGCTGGGCTATCTCTTTGATACCAACCCTTACGAGACCACGGTCGCGAACTCGCGCTACAACTCGCTGCAAGTCAGCGTCAGCCACAACACCGAATCGCTGAG
This sequence comes from uncultured Acidobacteriota bacterium, assembly GCA_963800405.1. Classification (GTDB taxonomy): domain Bacteria; phylum Acidobacteriota; class Terriglobia; order Terriglobales; family Acidobacteriaceae; genus Sulfotelmatobacter. Next base: position 8,639 of record CAWDBW010000086.1, on the reverse strand, counting down.
CTTTCTCGCGGCCTACACTTACAGCAAGTGCATGGACAACGCTTCCGGCCTGCAGGATTCCACCTACCCGTTCAATCCCGCGCAGAGTATCGGTCTGTGCAATTTTGATTTAACCCAACATTTTGTGGTCAGCTACAACTGGCTGCTGCCTTTCAGCAAACTGGCCGGCTCCGGTTGGACCAAGCGGGTGATTGGGGGATGGAGCCTCAGCGGCATCACCACTTTCGCGACCGGCCTGCCAGTCAGTTTGTCAGAGGATGACGATAACGCCTTGATCGGCGCCAACGCGGCTCCGGTCGACGTGCCGAATTATGCCGGTGGACATGTGCTGGCCGACACCAATCCGCGCCACGGCAACCAGTACTTCAACACCGCGCTTTTCAGCTTCGAACAAATTGGACAGTTCGGGAACTCCCGGCGGCGTTTCTTTCACGGGCCGGGTCTGAACAACTTCGACATGGCCCTGCTGAAGTCCACGAAGTTTACCGAGTCCAAAGAACTGCAGTTCCGCTGCGAAGCCTTTAACACTTTCAACCACGCGCAGTTCGGCAATCCCAATGGCCTGATAAACGCCAATCCTCCCAGCGAGGGAGGAACGTTCGGCTTGGTGACCTCGGCCCGAGCCGCCCGCATCCTGCAAGCGGGTTTGAAGTTTTTCTTTTGACGATTTTCTTCGGCGCCTGCGCTCGGGTGAGTGAAGCAACGCCGAGAATCGTCTTCGGTGGTTCGCCCCGGTTGCATGCAGATCTTGCTCAGATATTCATGCGACCGGTTTTATGCACGCCTTATGGGATCGCAACGTGTAGGGAAAGATTTTCCTCGAGCCAGTGCGAAAACCGGCAATACAATGTACAGATTGGTGGGGTCAGAAATCCTGTCCTAGAACCGTCTGTTATGGAGGGTGAGGATATAAGCCGGGCACACCCTAAGCCGTATCGATGCACCAAGCCAGCCCTCGTTTCACTCCTGGCTGCCTTGGCTTTGAGCACGCTTGGCGGTTGTCGCCGTACTCAATCTCATCTGGACTTTAATCAGGACGTGCAGCCCATCCTCGCGAGTCGCTGTTTCAGTTGTCATGGTCCAGACCCGGAGATGCGAAAGGCGGATCTTCGCCTTGACCTGGCGGAATGGGCGCTGAGGAAGCGCCCGCATCACCCGGACGCGATTGTTCCGGGGCATCCTGAAAAGAGTGAATTGGTCCGGCGGATCGAATCCAAAGATCCGCATTATCTGATGCCGCAAGCCGCCGATGGCGAAGCCAAGCCTATGAGTGCGGGCGAGATTGCGACGCTAAGGGAGTGGATCCGTGAAGGAGCAGGGTATCGTCCGCATTGGGCCTTCGAAGCGCCGATTCGTCCAGCTGTTCCTCAGCCGCCAAGCGACGCTGCATGGGTGAAGACGCCGATCGATTCCTTCATTCTGGCAAAGCTGGAACCAGCGGGCCTGCGCCCGTCTCCTGAAGCCGACAAAGCGACGCTTATCCGGCGTGCCACGCTCGACCTGACCGGGTTGTTACCGACTCCGGATGAAGTGCTGGCATTCGAAAATGATTCCTCGCCCAGCGCCTATGAACATCTGGTGGACGGACTTCTGGCGCGGCCCGCCTTCGGGGAGCAACGCGCGCGCTACTGGCTTGACTATGCGCGCTTTGCCGACACGTATGGTCTGCACTACGACAACAGCCGCGACATCTGGCCCTATCGTGATTATGTGATTCGCTCGTTCAACGACAACAAGCCTTTCGACCAGTTCACCATAGAACAGATCGCCGGCGACTTGTTACCGATGAAGAGCCTTGACCCGTTGATCGGCAGCGGATATGTGAGGTTGGGCGTAAGCAGTAATGAAGGCGGCACCATTCCTGAGGAGTTGCGAGTCAATATCGCCCGCGAGCGCACGGAAGCTTTCGGAGCGACATTCATGGGGCTTACCGTCGGTTGCGCAGTGTGTCACGACCATAAGTTCGATCCCACCACGCAACATGATTTTTATGCGCTGAGTGCTTTCTTCAACAATCTTGACGAGAAGCCGTTCAATGACGATCGGCCCGTGTGGGCGCCGGTGGTGCGCCTTCCCAAGACGCAAAACCAGGCTGCCTACAACCGTGTCCTGGCTGAGCGTTCCGCCCTTCAGGACAAGATTAGCCAGATGCGCCGCGAAAGCCATGGCTTGGTTACGCAATGGCTTGCTTCCGGCAATAAGGCTCCTGGCGCGGTGGCTGCCAATGGACTGGTACTAAGGCTTCGGCTCGATGAAGGCAGCGGAGAGGAACTAAGAAACAGTGCACCGAACCCGAATCCCGCCAGCTTCCATACCAGTAACCTGAAAGGCGAATGGGGCGAGACCACCTGGCTATGGCCGGATTTCCGCATGCGGTCCAGCACGCGGGTGCTTCTGGACCAGACCGGCGATTACGAAGCCAAGCAACCGTTTTCTGCGGGCGGTTGGTTCATGTTCCGCTCCGCGCCGTCTCACTCAGGGAGTTTCGGCACGCTCATCTCCAAGATGGATTCCACGCAGCATGACCGCGGCTGGGAACTTGCGGCCGATGAGAATGGAATCCTGAGCGTATGCCTCGTCAACCAGGCGCCCACCGGTGAACCACCGATCAAAAAGAAAGCAAAAGGCGCCCACAAAAAGGAACCAGAAGCCAAGGAACCGTTCAACTATCCCACGCCCCATGATCTCAGCAAGAAGGATTTAACTGCCAATAAACCGCCACAACAGAAGAAGGAAGAAAAAGAAGCAGCCGAAAAAGATAGGGCCAAAGACAAGGCGGAAGCAAAAAGAAAGAAACCCTCGACAGCCGGACCGCCCAAGGATGCAACTCCGGAAGTTGCCCTGCGCGTCGCATCCGCCACTCCGCTGCCGATTGATGGCGCCTGGGAGCACATCTTCTTTACTTATGACGGTTCCGGCCGAGCTGCGGGAGTGAAGATATACGTCGACGGCATTAAGGTCGGGATTCAGGTGCTTTCTGACAATCTCGCGGGCGCAACCATTCGTACCTCCGCCCCCATGCAGTTGGGATGGCGAAATCCGGAAGAGCACCCGGCCAAAGACGCGCGCTATCAAGACATCCGGCTTTATGCCCGTGCTCTTAGCCCGGATGAAGTCGAGCGGCTTCCATTCGAGGATTACGCTGCTGAAATTGCGTCGCATCCTCCCTCCCAGTGGACGGCGGACCAATGGCACGTGATGAGCGAGTTCTACCTCAATCATGTGGATGCTTCCTATCAGGCAATCCAGCGTGAGATAGCTCCCCTGGATGAGCAGCTTGACCGGCTCTCGATGGGCGGTGATCTGACGCAGGTTTCGTGGGAGAAGCCTGCGCTCGCCTATGCGCATGTGCTGACGCGCGGAGTTTACACCGCCCGCACCGACCGGGTAGAGGCCGACACTCCGCACTTTCTGCCGCCGCTGCAGTCTGGCGAACCTCGCAACCGGCTAGCCTTGGCCAAATGGACTGTCAGTTCCGCCAACCCGCTCACCGCACGCGTGGCGGTGAACCGAATGTGGTATGAGCTCTTCGGAACTGGCATTGTCGAAACGACCGAAGACTTTGGCATTATGGGCCAGAGGCCCACTCATCCTGAACTGCTCGACTGGCTGGCGGTGGAGTTCCGCGACAGTGGCTGGAACATCAAGCACATGTACAAGCTGATGGTGATGTCGGCAGTGTACCGGCAGAGCGCGAAATCGAATTCCCAACAGCTCATCAAAGATCCCAGGAATCTGCTCTGGTCACACGGGCCGCGGTTCCGCATGGATGCGGAAATGCTCCGCGATATTGCGCTGCAGTCGGGCGGAGTGCTGGTAGAGCGGATCGGCGGGCCCAGCGTGAAGCCCTACCAACCGCCCAATATCTGGGAAGAGGTGAGCTACCCCACGAGTGACACCCTGCACTACGTGCAGGATCACGGAGACGCTCTTTACCGCCGCAGCCTGTATACCTACGTGAAACGCATGGCGTCGCCACCGAGCATGGATACATTCGATGCGCCCATGCGAGATGTGGTGTGCACCCGCCGGCAGCGCACCGACACCCCGCTGCAGGCGCTGGTAACGATGAACGACGTGCAGTGGGTGGAGGCGGCCCGCACCTTGGCGCAGCGCGTGATCCACGAGGCGGGCAAGGATACACAAAGGCGGGTCAACCGCATGAGTGAGATTCTGCTAGCGCATGATGCGCCGGCGCCGATGGCAGCGGCCCTTACGGCCTCTTTGCAACAAATGCAACAGCATTACGCAAAGGACCCCAAAGCTGCACATGCTTTGTTGGAGATTGGGGAGAAGAAGCCTGATGTGTCCATTCCAGAGCCGGAGTTGGCCGCTTGGACTATGGTGGCCAGTGAGATGCTGAATCTCGACGAGACCATTAACAAATAGCTGGGGATCGATTATGAAGCAACATCCACGCTGTACTGACTGCGAAAATTCGTTGACTCCCCTGGATCTTCCTGTCCCTGCCACGGTGAAGCGGGAGTGGACAGCGATCGAGACGCGGCGGCGATTCCTGGGGCGGTCCGGGAAGGTGTTGGGGTGGGCGGCGCTGACAGGACTTCTGGGTGAAATGGGCCTGCGGAGCTATGCGAGTGGAGCAGACGTCCAGCCGACCTCGACCGAGGGGCGCAAGACTCTCGGGTTGCCGCACTTTGCGCCGAGAGCGAAACGTGCGATCTATCTCTTCATGTCGGGTGGTCCGCCGCAAATGGACCTTTTCGATTACAAGCCAGGGCTGGCTCCTCAGTTCAATAAGGACATGCCGGATTCGGTTCGCGGCAACCAACAACTGACGGGCATGACGGCAGGCCAGGCGCATTTTCCCGTTGCTCCCTCGCATTGGCCTTTTACGCAGAATGGTCAAACCGGAACCTGGGTGAGCAGCCTGTTGCCCTTGACCGCGCGCATGGTGGACGAACTCACCATCATCAAAACCACCAACACGGATGCGATCAATCATGAGCCGGCAATTATGCTGATGAATACCGGCAACATGAACGCCGGCAAGCCCTGCCTGGGCTCGTGGTTGGCCTATGGCCTGGGCAGCATGAACGACAATCTGCCGACGTTTATCGTTCTTCAGACCAAAACTAACCCAAAAGAAAACAACCAGCCAGTCTCGTCTCGCCTGTGGGGCAGCGGCTTTCTCTCTTCAGAATATGCCGGCGTAGGTCTCAGGTCGGGCGCCGATCCGGTGCTCTATCTTGCCGACCCCGCGGGAGTAGATCGGAACGTGCGCCGCGCGATGCTCGACACGGTCGAACAAATCAATCGCCAGACGCTGGCAGAGGTGGGCGATCCGGAAACCAACGCGCGTATTGCCCAGTACGAAATGGCCTTCCGGATGCAGTCCTCGGTTCCAGAACTCGCCGATCTCAGCCAGGAGCCGCAATCCACCTGGGATCTCTACGGTGCCGAGGCCAGACAGCCCGGAAGCTTTGCGTATAACTGCCTGCTGGCGCGCCGAATGGCTGAGCGCGGCGTGCGCTTCACCCAGATTTACAAACGCGGATGGGATGTTCATGGCGATGCTGTCGGAGTGTTGCCAATTCTCTGCCAGGAAACCGATCGGGCTGCCTACGCGCTGGTCACCGATCTCAAACGGCGCGGGCTGCTCGATGACACGCTGGTGATCTGGGCGGGCGAGTTTGGACGCACGGTGTACAGCCAGGGCGGTCTAACCCAGGATAACTACGGCCGCGACCACCACCCGCGATGTTTCACCACGTGGATGGCCGGCGGAGGAGTCAGGCCCGGCGTCACCTATGGCGAAACTGACGAGTACAGTTACAACGTGGTGAAAGATCCGGTGCACGTGCGCGACTTCAACGCTACGATCCTGCATTGCCTGGGCATTGACCACAACAAGTTCACCTATAAATTTCAAGGCCTCGATCAAAAGCTGACCAGCCCTGTCGCAGCTCACGTAGTGCAGGGATTGCTGGCGTGATCGGCGCCCACAAGTTAAGCAATGCAGTTCGAAATCTGCGCCTTCGAGTTGCACCGGCGCGTTGGCTTGGTGTGTTGGGCTTGAGTGCATTGCTGGTCATGCTGCCGTTCGCGGTTCGGCTTGACGGGAAGGCGCATGCGGACTGGCTGCAGTTCCTCGGCCGCTTCCATCCTTTGCTCGTGCATCTGCCGATAGGCATGCTCGTGTTGCTGCCATTACTTGAGGTTGCCGGAACCACCCGGACCGGTTTCCGTGAAGCTGCCGGTTTCGTCCTGCGCCTGACGTTGGCCACCGGCGCCATAACGCTGGTGTTGGGAATCCTGCTGGCATACGGCAGCGGGGTAACGGGAGCGACCGTTACGCGCCACATGTGGGGTGGTATCGCACTGCTGATTGAATTGATGGTGTGGGTCACGGTGCGTCCGGCATGGACCACAGGCCAACTGCAGCGGGCTTATCCCGCGCTGCTGGCCATAACCTTGCTTACGCTTGCATGGACGGCGCATCAAGGCGGGTCGCTCACTCATGGAAGCGACTATCTGACTCGTTACATGCCGGAGCCGCTGAAGCGATTCTTCCCATCGGCGTCCCCAGCTTCTGACGCTGCCTATGCCGGATCGGCCTACCAGCGCAATATCCATCCAATCCTGGATGAGAAGTGTGTGGCGTGCCATGGCGCGAGCAAAGAGCAGGGCGGTCTTCGCCTTGATTTCTATGAAATGCTGATGAAGGGAGGCAAGGATGGAGCTGTGATCACGCCGCAAATTCCGGACCGGAGTCTGCTGCTGCAGAGAGTCACGCTTTCCCCGGGTGATCGACACTTCATGCCTGCCGAAGGGCGGACGCCGTTGACGGCTGATGAAATCGCGGCTCTCCGCGCGTGGATTCTTGCCGGCGCCTCGCCGACCGCGACCAGCATTCCAGGAATTACCGTGGTTGCGGGAAATATCGACTTGCCTCTTCATCCCGTGGGCGATTACAGCGATTTGATGGACGAGATTCGGCAGATGCAACGGTTGGAGGGCGCAAAACTGGTTGCAGTTTCGGCCAAGCCGTCCGATGGCCTGATTCTACGAACGATCGACGTAGCCTCAAAATTCGACGACGCACAGCTCGCCCGCTTCCAGCGTTTCGCACCTTTTATCGTCGAGGCCGAACTCGGACGCACGGCGGTCAGCGACGCCTGCTTCGATACACTCAGCAAGTTCACCAACTTGCGCGCTCTTCATCTGGAAGGTACCGCGATTACAGGACGCGACTTGGCGAAGCTTTCACCTCTCTCCCAGCTCACTTACCTGAACTTGAGTGGGACCAAAGTCACGAGTGGCGTGCTGGGTGCATTGCGGAGCATGCCTAACCTGCATCACATCTATTTATTCGACACGCCCGCGGAGCCCGCCTCCGCAGGCACGAACAGCACCCTCAGGAGCACGCCATGACGAAAATGCATCGGCGCAAGTTTCTTGCCGCGGCAGGAATGACGGCACTCGCGCGCGGGTCGGCGGTTTCAGCTCGCTCGAAGTCCTCCTCTGTCCCTCTTCAACTCACCGGCAACGGGCAATGGACGTATGCGGTGGTCGCGGGATGGGGCGCCTTGCCCGCGGGAACAATATTCGGAGGTACGCATGGGGCGATCGCACAGGATAAAGCCGGAAACATCTATGTCAGCACCCAGAGCAGCACTGGAGTTCTGGTCTACCACTCCGATGGACGTCTGCTAAGGAAGATTGCGACAGATTACCCTGAGATCCACTCCATGGTCTTTGCCACAGAAGGCGGGGAAGAATACATCTACGCTACCGTGCAGAAAGGGACGCCCCAGGAGAACTGGCTCTTTCTGAAGATGAAAACTGACGGCAGCGTCGTGCTCAAAATCACGGCTCCTCCGGAAGCCGGGTTTAAGACCCCCAATGAATGGCGCATTACCGCGGCTCTGCCTGCTCCGGATGGCTCCATCTTTATTGCCAATGGTTATGGCGATTCGCGAATCTTTCGTTTCGATAAGAATGGAAATTACCGAGCGAGCTACTCGGAAAAAGGCAGTGGCGAGGGCCAGTTGAATTGCAGCCATGGTCTGTCGCTGGACACGCGCTACGATCAGCCGCTCCTTCTGGTTTGCGATCGGGAGAACCGGCGCCTATGCCACTTCGATCTGGACGGCCGCTACGTGCGCACGGTTACGCAGCATCTACGGCGGCCTTGCCAGGTAAGCTTTCACGGTGATTACGCGTTAGTTTCAGAGTTGGAGGGACGGGCCACCATCGTTGACCGGGACAACGTTCCGGTCGCATTTGTGGGCGATAATCCGCAGAAAGAGCAGTGGGCCAAGTACGACGTTGACCCGCATGCAGTTCATGCGGCCGTGTTCAGCGCGGCGCACGGCTGCTACATAGACTCTGGGGCAAACATCTTTGTCTCCGACTGGAACCAGACCGGCAGGGTTACCAGGTTGTCGAGAGTCCGCTAGGGTTGAAGTATTGAAATTTTGCCCTGCCGAGGGCGATCTGTCTTTTGTTCACATGCTCGTTTGCTGTGGATTCGGCCGCGTCGCCATTCTACAACTCGAACTGCAACTCGGCAGCAGCCGTTCGAACTAGGGCGCGTGCCCCGGCAATCCGATTTCAGCGGACCACCGTACATCTCCCAGAGCGGAGATAAAACCCGCCTGTGGAGGAAACATGAAAAT
>CAWDBW010000085.1:0-3403 GCA_963800405.1 uncultured Acidobacteriota bacterium | reverse complement strand
CCGGACGGCGGAAAATGTTGACGATGTCGATTTTCCCGGACGGCTCTTTCTGCGCAAGGTCGAGAAGCGACGCGTAAGCCTTCTCGCCCAGGCACTCTTCGATCTGCGGATTGACCGGGATGATTTTGTATCCGTGGCTCTGCATATAGGCGGTAACGCCGTGGCTGGCGCGCAACGGATTGCAGGAGAGGCCAACAACGGCAATGGTTCTGGCGCGCTGCAAAAGTTCGGTGATGGGATCCGGCTGCGTCATGGAAGTTGAGGGATCGGGCCGCGCTACTTCTTATTGGCCTGCTCTTCCTTCTGTTTATACATTTTCAGGGCCAGCTTGCGGACGGTCTCCGGAACATCCTTGTTGGTTCCGATGTTCTTCAGGTCCGCCGTCAGCAGGTGTTTCATCAGGCCCAGCGCGAGGTCCATCGGTGTGCGCGGGTTGGCCACCAGATTGCGCACGACCTTGTAATTCTTCATGAACTTGCGCTTCAGCGGAATCTGGCGCAACACGGACTCCAGCACATTCTTCTGGCTGGCAAATTTTTCCACTTCGCCGTCAGAGAGTTTGGGAGCTTCGAGCACCGCCAGCGCCACGACCTTGGTGCCGTCACGAATCAGAAGCGCACGCTCTTCTTTGTTGCCCTTCAAGGCCAGCTGGATGCGTCCCTTGACGTCGAGGCGGGCAATTTTCTGGAGCGAGTTCTCGCGCAGGGGCGCTGTTGGCGGAGCGACAGGCGTCGGAGCGGCAACCGGGACTGGCGCAGCGGCTGGCTCGGACGCGGACTCTTCTGGGCTGACCGGAAAATAGTCGTGTCCCAGCAACTCGACGATTCCGCCCACTGCCTTGAACGGCTTTTCACCCTCGGTGGCAATGTCATGGGCGTGTTCCTTGAGATAGGCGTCGAGGGCTTCGTCGTCCCCCCATTCGTCGGGCTTCGCGGCAGATTCTGGCGCTTCGGCTGGAGCCTGGTGAGGCTCGACCTTGGCAGACTCGGCGGCAGGCACGTTTTCCTTCACCGCAGCGGGGGTCTGGACGGGAGCGAGAACCTCGACGGGCGCCAACAACGTCTTCAGCTCTTCGGCTTCTTCCTTGTTCAGAAATGGATTGGACTTGAGAGTTTGGAGCACGGCAGGCAGCGTGCGCACGCGCGCGCTCTTCAGCATCACGGCAATCGATTCGCGGGAAGCACCGATCGCGAACTTAACCAGCTGAGCCTCTGGGACGGAAGGATTTTCGAGCAGATTGGGCAGCAGCGCCGGGCCGCAAATTATCGGGCGAAATGAAATAGTCGAGCACTTCGCGCGGAGTTTGCGGATCGGCGGCGGCAGCGAGCGACGATTTTTCGTCCCACCCGGCCAAGGTCATGCGAGCGGTTGCGCCGAACACCGGGTTGTGGCGGGCGAGATAGACCAGAATCTCGATGTTTTCGGCGGCCGACACCTGCAGCGCCCCACGCGCGGCGAACTGCATCATGTTGGAGGGCAGCTTGGAAGTGCGGATTTGATCGATCATGCTGGCCATAACGTCATGCCTCGGCTGCGACTTTGGAATTCCGGCGGCGGGCCATCGACTTTCCCGCGGCCAGCGTTTCCAGTTCGTCCACTGCCAGTTCCAGTTCCCGGGTGATGCGATTGTGTTTGTACCGGAGAAATTGATCCCGCAAAGTCCGATAGTACCAAAGAGTGCCCTCGCGTCCACCGTTGAACCGTGACCAGACGGATTCGCCGATGGCGCGGTAATCGCTGAGGATGGAGCGCACGTTGTTGAGCTTATCGGCGGCGGAAACCAGGCGCGTGTCGACGTCGGCTTTTTTCAGATGCGCGATATATTTTTCTTTGCGCTCGCGCCAGGGCGGTTTGGGTTCGGTGTCGGCATCGGTACAGCCGTCGACCACCTTGGCCACGCGGGCGCCAAACTTGCGGCGAACTTCTTTCAGCATGGGCGCGCCGCCGCAGTCTTCGACCACGTCGTGCAGAAGCGCGGCGATGGCGAGGTCTTCGTCACCGCCGGCTTCGAGCACCAGAGACGCGACACCGATCAGGTGCGCGATGTAGGGGATGGTCGAAGCCTTGCGGGTCTGGTTTTTGTGCTTTTCCGCTGCAAACTCGAACGCCCGCAGGAAGCGGGGGCCAAGCTTCACTGCGCGATTTCCGGCCTTTGGCGGGTTACGCATGGTCTGAACTTTCTAGCGTTGTCATCCCGAGGGACGCGTTCCGTGCGTCCCGAAGGACCTGTGCAGTTGCTGGCAGCGTCGATGCCGGCGACGAGTTGCATAGGTCCTTCGGCGCGCAAGAAACGCACGCCTCAGGATGACAAGCTTGAATGAGTACATCCACCTGTGCGCCGATCACTGCTTCTCTCCGCTCATTGTTTTTCTCCGCGCCGCGCCAGCAGGTAGGCGCGGATGAAGGGTTGCAGGTCGCCGTCGAGCACGCGATCGACGTCGCCGACTTCGGTCTTGGTGCGGTGATCCTTGATCATGCGGTAAGGCTGGAGCACGTAGGAGCGGATCTGCGAGCCGAATTCGATGTCGAGTTTCGAGTCTTCGATCTTCTTGGTAGCGGCGCGCTTTTTCTCCATTTCGTGTTCGTAGAGTTTCGAGCGCAGCATGCTCATGGCGCGTTCTTTGTTTTTGTGCTGCGAACGTTCGTTCTGGCAATTGGCGACCAGATTGGTAGCGATGTGGGTGATGCGCACGGCGGAGTCGGTGGTGTTCACATGTTGGCCGCCCTTGCCGCTGGAGCGGTAAGTGTCGATGCGGATATCTTCCGGCTTGATGACGATTTCGATGCTGTCGTCAATTTCCGGCGAAACGAACACGCTGGCGAAGGAAGTATGGCGGCGCTTGGCCTGATCGAAAGGCGAAATGCGAACGAGGCGATGGACGCCGATTTCGCCCTGGAGAAGTCCGAAGGCGTACTCGCCGTTCACCGCGAAAGTCGCGGACTTCAGGCCCGCTTCTTCCCCGGGCTGATAGTCGTAGAGAACAGTTTCGAATCCCTGGCGCTCGGCCCAGCGCAAATACATGCGCAGCAGCATGTCGGCCCAGTCCTGCGATTCGGTGCCGCCGGCTCCGGGATGGATGGTGACGATGGCGTTGCGGGCGTCGTTCTCGCCCGAGAGCAGGGTTTCGGTTTCGAGTTTGTCGAGTAACTCGCGCAAGGCGCCGATTTCGCGCTGCAGGTCGGTGTCGACGTTTTCGCCTTCTTTGGCCAGATCGAAGTAGGCGGCGATGTCTTCGCTGCGGCGGGCCAGGTCGGCGTCGTTGGCGAGGATGTGCTCGAGGCGCTTCTTCTCGCGCATGACCTGCTGCGAGCGCTGCGGATTCGACCACAGATTGGGGTCGGCGGACTGCTTTTCAATTTCGGCTAGTTGCGGACGGACTTTCTCCGCGTCAAAGATACTCCC
>CAWDBW010000084.1:0-18387 GCA_963800405.1 uncultured Acidobacteriota bacterium | reverse complement strand
GAGTCTCGCCGGTGGTGCCGCAGGGAACAAGAAAATCAATGCCCGACTCGATCTGCCACGCGATCAGCTTGCGCAGGGCCGCATCGTCGACGGAACCATCCTGATGAAACGGAGTTACCAGTGCAGTGCCACAGCCACGGAGTTGCATAGGAATAAGATAACGCGAATGCGGCAGCGATAAAAGTTTTGGACGAGCCGGAATTTACAAGGGCTTCTTATAATAGAAGTGCGTAGTGATCTTCTTCTCGGCGGAAGCATGAGCTTCGACATATTCCTGCAGCATTTTAAGGATGGCAAAGCTGCTGAAGCTCCAAGAGATTCGATCTTGGAATTGTTGCGATCCTCACAGCACACAGAAGCGGATCGATTTGGCTTCTACCACGTGACGTTTGCCGATGGGGTGACCGTCGAGTTTTCGGCGAAGAGTCTGGAATCCGCAGGAACGTTCTCGGGATGCGTATTTCACGTTCGCGCTTTTGGCGATCGTCTCGCGCAGTTTGTCTATCAAATCGCGTCTGCCGGGAAGATGGTCATCATGCCTGCCACGAGGGAGGCGATTGCCGTACTCGTCAGCGCCGAAATGAAACAGCATCTGCCGGACGACGTGCTGGCAAATCTCACGCCGGTCGTCATCGGCTCACCAGCCGAACTCAAAGCCCTGCTTGCGACCGGCTTCGACGGATGGCGCATGTACGGGGATCAGGTTGTCCGCTAAAGACTACTGGACCGGCGAATGGGTCCGACTCCACATGTTTGATTTACAACTCCCGCCAGACATCCTTGAAATCGTAGAAGCCCTTCTTACCGGCGAGCCATTCGGCGGCGCGGACGGCGCCTTCGGCGAAGCCGCGGCGCGATTTGGCGTCGTGACAAAGGTAAATGCGATCGGCGGAGGACTCGAGCACGACTTCGTGCATGCCGACTACGTCTCCTTCGCGGAAGGAAGTGATCTCGAGATTGTCGTTCTTGTGAGAACCGCGGCCACTGGCGTTACGCATGACTTGCTGGATCGCGATGGCCGTGCCTGAGGGCGCGTCTTTCTTGTGAACATGATGGCGCTCGAAAATCTGGCCGGAGTACTCGTGGCGCAGGGCTGCCGCGGCGGTGCGGGCGACGTCGAAGAAAAGATTCACACCGATGGAGAAGTTGGCGGCGTAGAGGAATCCTGTTTTGTGCTGTTCGACCAGATGGCGGACTCGGTCGAGTTCGTGGTACCAGCCCGTGGTGCCGACGACCATGTTCCTGCCGGCCTTGACGCAGGCTTCGATGTTGGCGAGAACGCAGTGGGGAGTCGTGAAGTCGATGACGGTGTCGATGTCGCGCAACTTTTCCGGGCTGAGGGCGGCGCACGATTCGTTTTCGTTGGAGCCGGCAACAAGGACGTGGTGTTTGCGCTCGGCGGCGATTTCCGCTACCAGCGATCCCGTTTTACCGCGGCCTAGGAGGAGCAGATTCATGCGTAGAAAGATTTAACCACAGAGGGGCACCGGGGGGAGAGCAACATCTCCGCAAAGAAGGCGAGAACACCTGAAGTGCTAGCCTTCGTGGTCCCGGTTATCGCGAGCGGTCGACTTTTCTGATCACTTCAGATGAGAGCCAAGCCGCGCCAATGCTGACCCCGAGGGCGAGCAGCGCGTAGGGCAAGACTCGCCATCCGTCCCAACCCAAAAGAAACAAGCGACGGCAACGAGCAAGAGGAAAGCCACGGCGGCGACAAGCACGACGGCCCAGAGCGCAAGCAGGGCGACGAACAGAAAGATCCGGATGTGGAGAGCAAACGGCCGCTGACCGTTATCAGGAGCGCTCACGTCCATCGATGCCCAAACTATGCGAAGACTTCCGGATCCAGTTCCGAGAAAAATGTTTTGTGCAGGCGCTTGATTACGTCGGGGACTTCGTCTTCTTCGATCACGAACGTCAGGTTAATTTCCGAAGCGCCTTGCGAGATCATGCGAATCTTTTTGTCGGCGAGTTCGCGAAAGACCAGGGCCGCGATACCCGGCGTGTTGCGCAGATTCTCGCCGACCAGACAGACGATTGCCTTGCGGCCTTCATACTTCACGTCGGCCAGCTTGGCGAGATCGGCGGCCAGCGCGGGAATCGCCTGATTGGAGTCGACTGTCAGAGAGACGCTGACTTCCGAGGTCGACACCACGTCGATGGAAACTTTGTGGCGATCGAAGGCCTCAAAAATTGAGCGCAGGAATCCGTGGGCGAGCAACATGCGGGGAGCGGCCACGTCGACGATGGTAATGCGCTTCTTGGCGGCGATGGCTTTGAAAATGTTCTTGCCTTGCGGGGCGCGAGTGGTGATGCGGGTGCCTTCGCACGATGGATTGCGCGAATTGAGCACGTAGACCGGAATATTTTTCTGAATGGCTGGAAGCACCGTCGCGGGGTGCAGAACTTTCGCGCCGAAATACGCAAGTTCGGCGGCCTCGTCGAAGCTGATGACTTTAATTCTTCGCGCTTCGGGGCAGATTCGGGGATCGGTGGTGAGGATGCCGTCGACGTCGGTCCAGATCTCGATGCGGTCGGCGCCCAGGCCGGCGCCGAAGATGGCTGCGGAAAAATCCGAGCCTCCGCGTCCGATGGTGGTGGTGATGCCGGCGCGGTTCGCTCCGATGAAGCCGCCCATCACCGGGACCTGGCCAGCGTCAAGCAGAGGCTGAACTTTTTCTTGTAGCCGGGCGTTGGTCTCTTCGTATTGCGGGACCGCCTGCATATAGGCGCTGTCGGTGAACAACACGTCGCGGGAATCGACATGAACTCCGTTCAATCCGCGGGCGGCGAAGGCGGCGGCGACGATTCGGCTGGAGAGCATTTCGCCGAATGCGGCGACGTGGTCGGTGGTGCGCGGGGTGATTTCGCCGACTGCGGAAATGCCGCGCAGCAGTTCGTCGAGCGCTTCAAAATCCGTCCCCAGCTCGGAATGAAATTCCGTGAAGCGTGCCGTGCCCAGCAGTTCGCTGGCGGTGTTGTAGTGGCGCTCCTGCAGCGAGCGGCAGAGTTTGAGCGCGGTCTTGCGTTCGCCTTCTCCGGCGGCGCGGGCCATGGTCAGCAGCGTGTCAGTGACCTTGGCCATGGCGCTGACCACGACCACGGGCTTCTGCGCCAGGCGTCCTTCCACGATCGACGCCACTCGGTCGATGGCCTTGGCGTCTTCGACGGAAGTTCCGCCAAACTTCATGACGATCATTGAGCCAGCCTCGGGGGGAAACAGCTGGGGCGCGGGAGATCCTTCGCTCCGCCGGGGCGTTTCCCGAATGAAGCCGGGCTCCGCTCAGGATGAAACAGACATTCTTGGTGGAAGCTCCCGATAGAACGCCAAGTCATCCCAGGTAGCCCTTGGCTTTCAGCAGTTCGGCGTTGAGCACGGCGGCGCCGGCGGCTCCGCGGATGGTGTTGTGCGAAAGCACGGTAAATTTCCAGTCGAGCACGCCGCAGGGGCGAAGGCGTCCGACGGCAGTCGTCATACCCGAGCCCAGGTCGACATCGAAGCGGGGCTGTGGACGGTCGGGGGCTTCGAGATAAACGACCGGGCGCTCGGGCGCGCTAGGTAACTTCAGTTCCTGGGGCTCGGCGCGATAGCTGTTCCAGGCGGCGATGATTTCCTGCGGCTTGGCCTTTTTCTTCAGCCGGATGAAAGCCGATTCAGTGTGCCCGTCTTCGACGGGGACGCGGTTGCATTGCGCGCTCATGGCGAACCCGCCGGGAATGATCTTCGATCCGTTCAGCTGGCCGAGGAGCTTCTTCGTTTCCTCTTCCATCTTCTCTTCTTCGTTCTTGATGAAAGGGATCACGTTGCCGAGGATGTCGAGCGAAGCCACGCCGGGATATCCCGCGCCGCTCACCGCCTGCATGGTCACGGCCATCACGGTCTCCAGACCAAACTGCTGGTGCAGTGGCGCGAGAGCCAGCACCAGGCCGATGGCCGAGCAGTTGGGATTGGTGACGACATAGCCGCCGGATTTCTTGCGCCAGGATTGCGTGTCGATGAGTTTGATGTGTCCGCCGTTGACTTCCGGGATGACCAGCGGCACGTCTTCTTTCATGCGCAACGCACTTGAGTTCGAAACCACAGCGCAGCCGGCGTCGGCGAAGCGAGGCTCAAGTTCGGCAGCGATGGAAGCATCCAGCGCGGCGAAAATTATTTTCGGCGCGCCTTCGGGAGTGGCCGGCGAAACTGTCATGGCCGCCACGGCAGCTGGAATCGGCGTCTTGAGCTTCCAGCGCGCTGCCTCGGCGTAGACCTTGCCTTCGGAACGGTCGGAAGCGGCCAGCCAGGCCACTTCAAACCACGGATGGTGCTCCAGCATCTGGATGAATCTTTGTCCGACGACGCCGGTCGCGCCCAGAATACCAACAGGAAGTTTGCGGTTCATATTCTCTCAATCAGGAATACTTGGAATTCTATAACAGTCGAGGGAAGCAGATTCCTCCGCCACCTCGCATTCGCTCGGGGGTCGGAATGAAAAGGTTAGCTTCGAACAGGATCCCACAGGTTCGCAAGTAGCGAAAGGAGGACTACCTCCGGCGGTCCCCGCGCACGGTCCGTGCGTCAGTCTTCGGGTGACTGCAGAAAACCTTGCTGCTGCCGATAGAAGAAGTTGGAGGGATTTATCATGCCCGAGCTGCGCCAGAATTTTTTCACCAAGGAATGGGTCATCATTGCGACCGAGCGAGCCAAGCGGCCGGAGGATATGGCTACGCGTCGAGTGGTCGAGCCGGTGCCGGCATATCTCGAAAGCTGTCCGTTTTGCCCGGGGAATGAGAGCAAGACGCCAGCGGAAGTGATGCGCTCTCCGGCGAACGGCGAGCCCTGGGCGGTACGCGTGATTCCCAATAAATTCGCGGCGCTGTCTAGCGACGTGCAGCCCACGCGCAGCCTGCAGCACTTGCGGCGGCGCATCGAAGGTTTCGGATTTCACGAAGTCATCATCGACAGTCCGGACCACTCCCGTTACATGGGATTGTTGTCCGACGAGCATGTCGCCAGCATCCTGCGCGTCTATAAAGAGCGCTACAACGCGCTGAGCCTGGACCACCGCGTCAACCACATCACGATTTTTAAGAATCACGGAGCCGACGCCGGGGCGAGCATGCAGCATCCGCACTCGCAGCTGATCGCGACGCCAGTGATTCCGAGCCAGGTGCGGCACCGGCTGCACGAGGCGCTGCGCCATTATGACGACGTCGGCGAATGCATGTTCTGCCACATGGTGGAGCGGGAGGTAGAAGACCAGACGCGCATCGTGCTAAAAAGTGAGCGCTTCGTGGCCATGGAAGTGTTTGCCTCGCCCACGCCCTTTGCTACCCACATTTTTCCGCTGCGCCACATGGCCAGCTTCGGCGACATCTCGGAAATGGAGGTTGCCGACCTGGCGCGCGTTCTGCGGACGCTGCTGGCGAAAATCTACGTGGGCCTGGGGAATCCTGACCTGAACTTCACGGTACGCAGCGGCCCGGCCGAATATGGCGGCGCCCGCCACTTTCACTGGTACGTCAGCGTGATTCCGCGGCTGACCCGCGTGGCCGGATTTGAGTTGGGGTCGGGGATGTTCATCAACACGGTTCTGCCCGAAGCTGCGGCTGAGTTTCTGCGTAAAGTTCCGGTCGAAAAAGTGGCGGGAGCCGGCGCGGGGTTGTAGCTGCGAAATGTGGGGCGGACACTCCGGTCCGCTGCCGTCGCTGTTGCTTTTGTTCTTTGTGGATCCCTTCGGTCCAGCGGAGATCCGCATTGGGTCGACGAGGAGTGCACGCTCCACAGAGGCTCAGACTACGGGCGGTGCGTTTCCTGACTTCGGAAGGCGACCTCGGTGAGCGGGCCGAATTTCTTCTTCTCCGCATACAGCCGCCAGCGGCGGAACACGATGCGCAGGCTCGCCATCACGGGAATGGAAAGGTAGATGCCCAGGATGCCGGCGACTTCGCCGCCGGCCATCACGCCGAAAATGGCGGCCAGGGGATGCAGTTCCATGCTCTCGCCCATGATGCGGGGAGACGAAATGTAATCCTGCACCAGGCGCCAGATCGCCAGAAAAATAATCAGGATCAGCCAGTGCTGGTAACTCATCAGCAAGGCCACGGTCACGATGGTGAGGGCAGCGGCCAGCGGGCCGACCACCGGGACGAACTCCAACACTCCGCCAATGGTGCCCAGAACGAGCGCGTAGGGAACTCGCATTACGCCGAGAACCACGGAGTACATCACCAGTGTCAGCGCCGCCAGCGTGAGTTGAGCGCGGATGAAGTGCGCCAGCATGCGGTTGAGATCGTTGAGCACATTTTCCAGAAACTCACGCTGCGGCCGAGACGAGATGGTCGAGAGCAGAAAGTCGCTGAACGACCGGCCATCCCGCAGGAAGAAGATGGAGAGCAGCGGCACTACGAAGAACAGCCAGGCCTGCTTGGCCACGTCGGCTACGCGCAAGCCGATGTGCTGCGCCAGTTGCTCGATGTCTTCACTGTGGTTGACCAGGAACGATTGCAATAGCTGAGCGGTCTTCTGGTTCCAGCCGTGTTCCTGGCCGAGCTGGGTTGCAATGTTGCCGGACTTGAGCTGCGTGAGCAGATCGGGCAGGGCTTTTCCCAGTCGTGCGCCCTCCCGCGTCACCTTCGGGCCCACCGCCACAAAAAACACCACCACCAGCAAAACCAGCAAGATGTAGATCGCCGCGATGGCCCGGTCGCGCCCGCGCAGCAGCTTTTCCAGGCGATTCACCGCCGGGCTCATCAGGTAAGCGAAGAAGATGGCGAACAGAAAAGCGATCAGCGTAGCGCGGGCGACATACAGAAACCCCAGCGCCAGCGCGAACAAGAGCACCGTCACTAATACGCGCGCCGTACGTGAGTCAGTCAGCAGCAATAAGTTTTCCAGGGTGATCTCGATTCTGCCGCCGGGCAGGCACAGCCCTTAATCCCGGTCCACTACCGTGTCATCGGCAGGAATCGCCACCCGAATCAGCTTGAAGTGGTCGTTCTCGTCCACCCAGAGAGACCACTGCATATCTTCCCCGCTCAGGTTCAGCCGAAACAGTTCACGCTCGGCGCCGCGGATGGTGATCTTCTCTTTCCCCACCAGCTCCAGGCGGACGCTCATCGAATTACGGTCCTGAGGAATGAGCGTGCCGAAGTCCGCGGACTCCTGGCGGCATTTCATATCGCTGCCCGACGCCTGGCAAATCCCGCCAAGATATTTCCACGCCAGCACTTCCCGGTGGACAAAGAAATTGTTATCGAGCACCGGCGTTGTGTTGGGCAGCAGATAGGCTTGCTCGGCCGGTTTTGCCTGGCCGGGCGTCGAGATCCTCTCTTTCAGGAAGTCGTTCTCGGGAAATACGGTCAGCGAGCCACCCGCAGACTGGCTCCATTCATAGCGCAGCAGTTCGCCGCTGGAACTGAGTTGAAGCTCCGACTTCTGCCATGCTGGATCGGCCCCGGCCGTTTCCTTGAGCTGCGATTTGATGATGCTGGCGCCGTTCTCCTGCTCGATTTTAAAAGTCTCGGTGGCCACCCGCTGGCCTTTGACGAAGATGCCGAACGAGCCGGAGTCGACGGCCTGGTTGGCCGAAGGTTTCGCCTTGTCTTTCTTGTCGGCCGCGTACGCACCGGCGAGGGCGGCAAGGGACCCAGCCAAAATGAAAGCCAGCGCCCGGCGCATTGCTGTTGCGAACTTCACTCGACTTCTCCTTGTTCGGTGCGTAGCTCGATTTTTTTCAGGCCCAGCCTGTGGGCAATTTCAGCGGCGATGGTTTCCACCGCGCGCGATCCGGTTTGAATCTTCAAAGCTGCCTTCGAGTAGCTTCGGCTGCGGGTCTCATAGAGCTGACGAAATTGTTCCATGCTCTGGAGCAGCGGACGTTCTGCTCCGCTTTCACGCGCCTGGGTGCAACAGCGCTGCCACAAGTCCTCGACCGGCGCGTCCAGAAAAACCGTGGGCACCCCTGAACGCTTTAGCAGAGCCGCATTTTCTTTCTGCACGAACGCGCCGCCACCCAAGGCGACAATTCTGGCGTCTCCGCCGCGCAGTTCCCGCAGCACATCTTCCAGGGCTGCGCGCTCGGCCCGGCGGAATTCGGATTCTCCCGCATCCCGGAAAATCTCCGCCACCGTGCGCCCTTCGCGGGCCTCGATACGGTCGTCGAGATCCTCAAATACCCAGTTCAACCGCTCGCCGAGCATTCGGCCCACGCTGCTTTTCCCGGCACCCATGAATCCCACCAGGAAGACGGCACTACCGGAAACAGCGGCAGGCTTCGCCGACGGCCTGCGGGGCCGCACTTGTCGCCTCGCGGGTTTGCCCGAACCCTTCTTCACGAGTCAGCTTCTAGCCGCTAGCTCCTAGCCACGCGATGGTTTGGCTAGAAGCCAGGAGCTAGGAGCTGAATTCTTTTATTTGGAGGTGCGTTTTCTGAGGTGGATTTTACCACTGAAGCTGCGCAGCACCACCGTCGATGACATGGTGGTTTGGCCCATGGTACCCCAGAAGGCACTGCCTTGTGTGATGGGGAACCAGGTGTGGGTTTTGGGCTGGAGAGGAATGTCGTCGCGCACTTCGCCGCGCACCGAGCGGGCGCTCACGTCGGCTGAGGTTGAGCCGGGAACGGTGGCTTCAATGTCACCACTATGGCTGGTCAGGCGATATTCGCCCCGGTCGCCGAAGTCGCCAATGTAGTGGATGCCGCCGCTGGTCGAAATCACCTGCACCAGCGGTCCGGTCACTGAGTTGAGGGTAACTTCGCCGCTCAGCGAGTCGACTTCCACGTGCCCGTCCTGCACGTTGGTGATGGTGACCGGGCCATTCAGCGTTTTCACGTGCACATGGGCGTTGCTGATGTCGCGCACGTCCACGGTGGCGGCGGCGCCTTCGAGAGTTACATCCCCGTGAAGCTTTTCGGCGTGCAGCGATCCCGTGCTCGAGTGCAGGGTAACGCTGGCATCGGCGGGCACCAGGATTTCGTAATCCACTCGTCCGGACTGCGCGTCGCCGCCCGGCAGCAGGTGGGACTGAATGTCAACCCGATTGCCGGCCAGGTTGTTATCGACTTCGACTTTGTCGGAGTACAGCACGGCATTGATGACCACAACGCTGCCGGTCGCTGGTTTGACCGAGACTGAGCCGAAAGGATTGTTGACCGAAACTCCAGCCTTGGGTCCAACGTTAAAACGATAGTCTTTGTGGGTCTCGGCGGCGAGGGTTCCAACGCTCAGGGTTCCGGCCAGTACCGCGCCGACCACGACCAGTTCGATTGTGCGCCCGCTCATAAGATTCCCGATGCCCCTGTCGATTCCGCGCAGCCCCAAGCCCGCGGCTAAAGCATTTTCTACCCAGCATTCTTCCAGCCCGGCGTTCTCCACTCCGGCACTGTCTACATTACGGCAGAGAACGATCCATGGCCAAGTCAAAAAGCATGGCCTTTTCCTGATACGCCTCCATCAGCGAGCGGCGAGCTTCCTCGTCGTTCGGATTGGCGGCTACTACACCCTTCGCGTCCAAAATGTACTGGTTCACGCGGCGCAGATTGTCGGTGTACTGGGCCTGCATGGCGGGCGACTGTTGCGCTGCTTCCTGCAACAAGTCGTCGTCGTTCAGCCCCGCGATGGCCACGTCTGACACGTCGCTGGAAACGGCGGCGGCCGGTGCGGTGTTGCGCGCGAGCTGCACGGGCAGGGAAGTTTGCCGAACATACACACCCACCGTGATGAGCACGGCAGCGGCCAAGGGAAGCGCCCAGCGCGCCCACGCCCAGCGACTGCCGAGAGAAGGCAGAAGCGACCGGCTCGTCCGCGGCGGACGAATCAGGCCCTCCTGCCGCAACGCAATTTCAATGGAATTCCAAACCCGCGGACTGGGTTCGTTCGCCGCCCGCAGTTCGATCGCCGAGACGACGATCAGATTCAATTCCGCAACCAGAGCCGAGCACTCCGGACACGCCTTCAAATGAGCCTGCTGTTCGGGATTTTGTTCGACGCTGCTGCCGTCTTCCGTATTCGCCAGGCTCGCTTGCAACTCAACGCAATTCATGCTGCTCTCCCCAAGCCTCTGCCGAACTAAGTCTACTGCCAAGTACAACTGAGCCTGCGCGTTGCGGCCTCAGCTCTGGTTACCGCCGTGTCCAGTCTGCGCCGGATCACTCTTTTGCGCTCAGGATTTCTCGGCCTTTTCGGCGCGATTCATCTTGAGCAGATCGCGCAGCTTCATGCGCGCTTTGTGCAACTGCGACTTGCTGTTGCCGATCGAACAGCCCACCATGGTTGCGATCTCATTATGTTCGTAACCTTCAATGTCGTGCAGAACAAAAATCGTACGATAGCCGGGAGGGAGATCGTCCACCGCCTTCTGCAACTGCAGCCGATCAATGGAACCGGCCAACGCCAAATCTTCTGCCCCGAAATCCTTCTTCGGAGTATCTTCCTCGCCCTGCGTGGTCTCTTCCAGCGAAACCACCGGGAGACTTTTTTTCGCAGCTGCATCAGCACCACGTTCACCGACAGCCGGTGCAGCCAGGTCGAAAACGCCGATTCACCGCGAAACGTAGCGATCTTGCGATAGAGCTGCAGGAACGCTTCCTGAGTCAGATCCTCGGCCTCGGCGGTGTTCGCGGTCATGCGCAGACAGAGCGAGTACACCCGACGCTTGTGCTTGTCGTAGAGAGCCTGGAACGCCTGCGCGTCCCCTTGCTTGGCTCGTTCGATCAGCTCGGCTTCGTTCGAGTCCCTGTCCTTGCCCTGGAGCTGAGCTTCTTTTGGATCTCGGTCGGTCAAGTCGCCTTTTCCGGCCGCATCTCGTGAGATGCGGCTAACTAGCTTTGCGTTGTATGGCTTGCGGACGGTCGCGGGGGCCCAAAAGTAATGTCCATATTCAGAATATCAGAGGCCTTCTACCAATCTTGGGATTCTCGATTGAGATGCGTCGTCACAGGAAATCCTTTGCCTGCTCGGGGTTGAACACTCTGGCTCATCCAACCATAAACCCGATCCCGAATTTAGAGTCGCAATCTTCGGAAATTGGTAAATTCTTGACCGCCGCGTGACCGGATCGTGACCGGATGAAGACGTTATTTTTGGCTCGTGGTGATCGTCTCCAATCCGTGGCCATGAGGTCCCAGTTCACGCTGCCGCAGCAGGAATGCGAAGGTCAGACCCAGAAATCCGAGGGTCGAAAAAATCCACATCATCAGATGATAGCCGGAGGGGTTAGCGGCATCGGCATGGCTGTAATCATTGGCCCAGCCGACTAGCAGGTTGAAGCCGAATAGGCCAATGTTCTGGATCATGGTCATCAGCCCGTACGCTGTGCCCAGCTTCGATTGATCCACGATGTAGGCGACCGACGGCCACATCACGGCCGGGATGAGCGAGAACGCCACGCCCATCAGCATCATGGGCACGTACAGGTTCACCTGCGTGTAGGCCATCATCAGGTAGACGGGGATCAGCAGCAGGGAACCGAACATCATCAGCAACGCGCGCTTGCCGATGCGGTCCACCCAGAGGCCGAACAGCGGAGTGGCAATCATGGCGAACAAGGTCAGCGTGCTCGACAGGAAGCCGCCGAACTCCCGCGAAGTGCCATGCGCTTCCATGAAAAACTTCACGGCGAAAGTCTGGAAGGGGAAGATGGCGGAATAGAAAGTCACACACAGGGCGACGATATACCAGTAGCTGACGCCGAACTTGAACAAGTCCTTAAAGACGACCTTGTCGGTGGAGGCTTCGCCTAACTGGAAATTCCTTTCCGCCTGCGCTTCCATGATCCAGTAGACGATGGCGCCGATCACGCAAAAGGTGGAAAAACCCAAGGCAATCAGGAAAGGCCAGCGCCAGTTGGCGAAGGCCGCGCGTGCCCAGGTAGGTGAGTTCAGCGCCGCGAAGGAGCCCAGGCGGCAGATAGTGAGATTGATGCCGAAGGCGAAGCTGAGTTCTTTGCCCTTAAACCATCGCGCCAGGGCGGCCGTGACCGCGACATTGAGCGATTCCGCTCCCATGCCGAAGATGAGACGTCCAGCAGCCATAACCGGGAGGTGCCCCGACGATGCTGTAATCGCCGGGCCAATCATGCACAGCACGCCGAAAATCATCAGCGACTTTCGTAAACCAAGGCGGTCGATGATGAACCCGCCAATCACGACTGTGAAAATGTTGGGGAAGCTGTAGATGGCCTGGAGAAAGCCGAGATTCTCATCCGAAAAGCCGAGCTGTAACTTTAAGACGTCGGCGAGGGGGCTGAGCGCGTCATACGCGTAGTAGCTCCCAAACATGGCCAGACTGAGGAACACCAGCACCAGCCAGCGATAGAGGCGGCTGGGCTCCGGACGAACGGTTTCGTGCATCAGCGCTCTTTTCTTTGTCCGAGTCTAGGTCCGGGCAAAATTGAACTCCGGGGATGATGAACGGAGAAGAGTAGCAGAACTGAGGTTCCAGGTCCTAGCTGTGTCGGCTGCGGGTTCCGCGGGGCGAGGAACTCCTGAGGGGTTGGTAAGCGCCCGGGACGCGGGCGCTCGCTCGATCAGCACGCGTCGCAAAAACGGTTCGCGCTATGCTCTCGCCTGCAGCGTTCCGGACGCTCCGGACGTTCCGGGCCCGAGATAGCTGTAGTTCCCGAAACCGAGAACGAGGTAGCCGATGCCGCCCAGCAGAAACAGCAGGATTACGCCGAACGCCGCGCTTTGCCCGAATGCTTTCGCGATGTCGATGGCGAGCAGCAAGGCGAACACGAGATTGACAAAGGGAATCAGTAGCAGCAGCACCCACCAGCCCGGCCTGCCGGCTATCTTCGTCATGATGTAGGCATTGTAGATCGGAATCAGCACCGCCCACCCGGGCTGACCGGCTTTGGTAAATACTTTCCAAATGCCGAGGATGAACACCACCGCCACCGCCAGCATCACGATCAACATGATGCTGCCGAATGCGGCTCCAGCAACCTGATTGGTCTGATCCTGCAGCAGCAACGCCGAAATCATAGTCATTGAGAAGCCTCCTTGACCGCGCAGTTTCTATCCGCCGTGGAGGCGAACAGGTTTATGTGACACAGGAATTTCGATCTGGGGCCCGGGCTGGGGAAAGGTCAGATGTTGCCCAAAACTTGCAACGCATTATGGTCGGGGGTTGTGGCTCTGTCAATCGAAAAGTGCAGCTTTATCTGTGATGAAGCCGGTGATGAGTACAGTTTTGGGCTGCCGGCCGGCGGGCAGCCTCGTGTGACTCGATAGAGCGACTAACTCCCCACATACCTGGCATACAAGCTCCGCGCCACGGCCGTGTCGGTGGTGCCTTTGATGATGGCGCGGCCGTCGGGGAACAGCGTCATCTCGTAGGGATCGTGCCAGAATTTCAGGACGAAATCGTTGTGGCGGACTATGCCGTGGGGCTGCAGGCGGCGGTCCAGTTCAGAAAAGTCGATGGGGCGCTGGCGCTCATGGATTTGCACGGAATTTCTGCCGCACAACGTGATATGCGGACGGCTTTCACCGGCGAGATGAATGAAATCCCGCTCTCCGCAGGCGCGGCAGCCGGGGCGCGGCTTCGCTGCTGAAATTTCCGCGCGCTCGTTGGTCCACACGTCGAACGAAAGCAAAGTGCGCCGCACCGGGGCCGCAAGTTCGCCTTGCTTTTGGGCAGTTTGCTCTGGGGTAGATTGCTTTTGGGTGGCGCAGCGCTTCAGCGCTGCGATTTCAGATTCTTGTTGAACCTGGGCTTTAGCCCTGGGGCGGCCCGACCAGCAGCTTCAGCGCCTCGGTCGCGGCGATCGACGCCACCAGGTTCACCGCCGAGTTCAGAATGCCGGAGTCTCGCAGGTCTCGACCATGCCCCGGGGCGAGTCCGGGAAAATGCAGGCCAGGCAGGCCGTTTCTCCGGGCAGAATATTCAAAGTCACGGCGTAGCTGCCCACCGCAGCGGAATAAATCCACGGCAGCGAGCGCTCGACGGCATAGTCATTGATCAGGTAACGCGTCTCGAAGTTGTCGGTGCCGTCGAGGATCAGCGACATTCCTTCCAGCAGGGTTGCAATGTTCGCGGGGACCAGTCCTCGACTTCCGGCTCGATCGACGATTCCGGAATTGAAGGCCGATATTTTGCGCGCGGCGGCAATGGCCTTGGGCAGGGACTCCGCCGCGTCCTGCTCGTCGAACAGCGACTGGCGCTGCAGGTTGCTGGGCTCGACGTAATCGCGGTCGATGATGCGCAGCGTCCCCACGCCCGCGCGGGCCAGCAGCCCGGCCAGGGCGGATCCGGTTGCGCCGCAGCCGACGATTGCCACTCGCGACGTCGCCAGTTTTCGCTGGCCGCTCCGCCCCGATGCCGCGGAACAGAATCTGCCGCGAATAGCGTTCGTCGGAGCCGTTCACAGCGGCATCCGCGGCGGAATTCCGCCTCGTTCGTCAGGTTGCGTTTCCCGTGCCAAACAGATCACCAGTCCCGGACTGCAAAACCTTTATTATAAGTGGTGGGCTTGCCGCCGATTATCGGATGTTGTTTGCCGGATGATGATTGCTGAATAAGACTGCTGAATGACGATTGCCACACCGGGGCTCGACCAGACAGCGCGAGCGTCAACTGCTCGTACAACAACCGCCGGGCGTTTTTCATCGAAGTCGAAAGAGCGCCTAGCCCGAAGGACACTTATTTGCTGAAACGGAACGCGACACTTCTGACCGCGATGATCTTGCTGTGGTCCGCCGTCGCCGCGTCCCAGAGTGTGCCGGGAGTGCCGCCGCAGCAGGCCAGGGCGGCCGCACCGGCAAATAGTCCCACGCCCGCTCAGAATTCAGCGCCGCCGTCCGATGCGAATTCTCGACCTGCGCCTCCGCAGGAACTACAAACGCCGGCTGCCGCCGGAGTTTTCCCGTAATGAAGGGAAGACCGTCTTGAGCATCCAGCTGGCCGGCGTCGCGGGCACCGCGATGGCGAACACATCCTGCAGTTGCTGCCGCAGAAAGCCGGGGAGCCGCTCGATTGCACCCGCGTCCGCGACAGCATTCGCGCACTCTATGCCACTGGCCGCTTCGCCGACATTCAGGCAGAGATCACTCCTTCGGGCGACGGGGTTACGTTGTCCTTCCCCACTTCGGCGAATTTCTTTGTCGGGGCGGTCGACGTCGAGGGCGCCCCGACCCGCCCCAACCCCAACCAGATCGTCAACGCGTCGAAGTTTCAACTGGAGAACTTTATACCCAGGAGAAGCTGGACCGCGCTCTGGAGAACGTTCGCCAACTGATGCAGGAGGGCGGCTATTATCGGGCGCGAGTGACGGCTGAGACCACCTCGAATCCGGCCACGCAGCAGGTCGACATCCTGTTCCACGTTACCCGGGCGAAGCGGCGAAGGTGGGCGAGGTGAAAGTTACCGGCACATCCAGCTTCTCATCGGCGGAAGTACAACGCATTGCGCACCTGGCCCACGGAGACCGCCTCACTGCCGCGCGGGTGAGCGGTTCGCTGCACCGGCTGCGCAAGCGATTTCAGAAGCAGAATCGAGCTCTGGCGCAGGTTTCCATTGCCGACCAGCCCTACCACCCGGAAAACAACACCGTGGATTTCACTTTCCAGATCGATCCCGGTCCGGTGGTGGTAATTTACGCCCGCGGTTTTCCCATCAGCCGCGGGGTGTTGAAGAAGGAAATCCCGGTCTACGAAGAGAACGCCGTGGATGACGACCTGCTGAACGAGGGCAAGCAGAACCTGCTGGACTATCTGCAGACGCGCGGCCACTTCGATGCCAAGGTTGAAATCCAGAAAGAGAATGACGCCAAGACCCTGCGGGTGATCTACCAGATCGACCCTGGGCCTCTGCACAAGCTGATCCTGGTCGAGATCACCGGCAACAAGAATTTTCTGGATACGGCGAAACTGCGGTCCTACCTGCAGATTCAGCCCGCCACGGCCTTCCTGAGCCACGGGCGCTACAGTGCAACGCTGCTCAAGGCCGACGTCGCGACCCTGGAGGGTCTCTACCGCGCCAACGGCTTCCGTGAGGTCAAGATCCAGACCAAAGTCGACGACGATTACCACAAATCTCTCAACAAGCTTGCCGTTCACATTCACATTGACGAAGGAGTTCAGACCCGCATCGGTGAGCTTCATGTCGTGGGCACCCACGAGGTCGACGCCCGCCAACTGCCCGAAACCAGCACGCGGCCCGGTCAGCCTTATTCCGAGCAGGACCTGGGCAACGACCGGGAAAGAATCCTGAGTTATTACTTCGATCACGGATTTCCCAACGCCGCGCTTGAGATTACGACCAAGCCCTCCGCCACCCAGCCTGATCACGAAGACGTAACTTATACGATCCAGGAGGGCGAGCGCTTCACCGTGAATCGCGTGATGGTGGCGGGAACCGAACATACCCGCGACCACGTGGTGCAACGCGAACTTGAGGTTCACGAAAAACAACCGCTCAGCCAGCAGGACCTGCTCAACACTCAGACCCGGCTCTACGATCTGGGCATCTTCAGCCAGGTCGATACCGCAGTGCAGAATCCGGAGGGCACGGATCCGCAGAAAAATATTCTGGTGCAGGTGCAGGAGGCCAAGCGCTACACCTTCACCTACGGACTTGGGCTGGAGTTTGAGACCGGCGAGCCGGGAGGGCCAAGCGCGCCACAGGGCACTACTGGCGTGAGTCCCAGAGTCGAGTTTGACGTGACCCGGCTGAACGTTGGCGGGCGCGACCAGACGCTCACCTTTCAGTCTCACGTGGGGCGCCTGCAGCAGCGCGGGCTGATCAGCTACGCGATTCCGAAGCTATTGGACAACGAGAAGTTGAAGCTCATCTACACTATCTTCTACGACAACAGTCTGGATGTGGCTACGTTCACTTCGCAGCGGCTGGAAGGCAAGATCGACCTGCGACAACAGATCGGGAACTCCGGCGCCGAACCCGGGACCAGGGCGGGACCGAATTCGATTACCTACCGCTGGGATTTCCGCCTGGTGAAGGCCAGCCATTTCGCGGAGGGATTTTCTCCCGGTGAAATTACGGTTCTTTCTCTTCCCGCGCGCGTGGGCGGCCCCGGTTTCACTTTTATCCATGACAAGCGGGACAATCCGCTGGAAAGCACTAAGGGGAGCTACTTCACGCTGGATGCTTTCGCGTCTTCCACCTATTTTGGATCGCAAGCCGACTTCGGCCGCGCGCTGGCGCAGCATTCCACGTATTATGCGTTCGGCGGCAAGGGTAAGGCGGGGCACCAGTTCGTGTTTGCCCGCTCGACCAGCATCGGCGTGCAGCAACCCTTTCGGGGTACGAAGATTCTGCCGCCCGGCTCCTGCCCGCTGAACGCCGCCCTCGAGCCCACCTGCACCGACATCACGACCATCCCCTTGCCCGAACAATTCTTTGCCGGGGGCGGCAACTCTCATCGCGGATTCGGGTTAAATCAGGCAGGACCACGCGATCCGGACTCCGGTTTTCCGGTGGGCGGTACGGCGCTGTTTGTCAACAATTCCGAGCTGCGCCTGCCTCCGCTCACGCTGCCATGGCTGGGAGAAGGATTCGGCTTTGCCATCTTCCACGATATGGGCAACGTCTTCACCGCGCCGCACGACATGCTGAAGGGACTGATGCGCTGGCATCAGGACAATCCCCAGCAGTGCTTGTCCGGAGGTACAACGAACTCTCAGTGCTATACCCAATTCAATAACTCCGGGTATGATTACACTTCGCATGCAGTCGGACTCGGAATACGTTACAAGACGCCAATCGGGCCGTTGCGTTTTGATTTTGGGTACAATCTGAATCCGACCAGTTACTTCCAGACATACACGGCCCCAAGGCTGTTCGGCTTAGAAACAACGTCCGTGCTGGAGACCCAGCGCCTTCGTCACTTCAACGTATTTTTCAGCATAGGCCAGCCATTCTGATGGATAGGTTTCGCGGGAAAACACACGCGGTCGCGGTCACGCTCACCTTGTTGGTGAGCCTGCTCGTGCTTCCCGCCGTGCGCGCCGCCGAGGTCCATCCCGGTGAAGTCCAAGCTGGTGAAGTCATCGACCGCATTGTGGCCAAGGTCAACGGGCACATTATTCTGCAAAGCGACTGGGACGAAGCCCTGTGCTACGAAGCTCTGCTCAATGGCCGCGATCTCAGCCAGTTCACCGACGACGATCGCCGCAACGTGCTCGACCGCCTGATCGATCAGGAACTGCTGGGCGAGCAGATGAAGTCCGCTTCCTTTCAGCATGCTTCCGAAGCGGAAGCCGCCGCCCGCCTGGCCGAGGCGCGCAAGAATTATCCCGAAGCCGCCACCGATGAAGGCTGGCATGCGGTGCTGTCCCGGTTCGGGCTGGAGGAAAAAAATCTGGTTGCGCATGTGCAGCAGCAGATCGATCTCATGCGCCTGGTCGATGCGCGCCTCCGTCCCGCCGTGCAAATTGATTCCAA
>CAWDBW010000083.1:0-23058 GCA_963800405.1 uncultured Acidobacteriota bacterium | reverse complement strand
CGCGATTTTGCTTCTGGCGGCGGGTTGCAAAACGAAAGACGAAGCGCAGCAACCTGACCGTCCCCGGCTGACTCCGAAGGTGGTTCTCCGCGACATCACATTCCATAGCGCAGCTCTCAATCGCGACATGCAATATCGCGTCGTGTTGCCTCTGAGCGTGGTACCGGGGCAAAAGCTGCCGGTGGTCTACCTGTTGCATGGCGGCGGAGGAGGGTTTCGGGATTGGACGAACGATTCGGATGTCGCTCGTTTTGCCGAATCAGGACTGGTTCTGGTAATGCCCGAGGGCGGCTCATCGTATTACACCAATGCGGTCGACCCGCCAACCGATAGCTACGAAGACTACATTGTGCGAGACCTGATTGCAGATGTGGAGAGCAAGTTGCCTGTGGCGGCTGGCCGTTCGAACCGCGGGATTGCGGGCGTCTCTATGGGAGGTTTCGGAGCGGTGAAACTGGCGTTGCGTCATCCCAACCTGTTTGCTTTCGCGGGCGGAATCAGTTCCGCCATCGACGTTCCCCGGCGCGCTTTTTCCATCCGGCGGCTGCAGCAGTCCCGCCACTACAACTCGATTTTTGGGCCGCCCGGCAGCCAGACGCGTCGCGACAACGATCCTTTTGTTTTGGTTCGGACCGCGAATCCGGAAGCCGCACCGTATTTGTTTCTGACCTGCGGCGAACAAGAAGGCTTATTGCCCGCAAACCGCGAGTTCGCTGCGCTGCTCGAGGCGAGGCACTTTCGGCACGAGTTTCACACGGTCCGCGGAGGTCATGACTGGAACCAGTGGAATGCCTGGCTTCCCAGTCTGTTTCGCAGCCTCGCCGAGCACATGAGCCCGAAGGGCTAATCGTTCGGAGCTTAACCGTCCAGATCTCAATCGTCTAGATCTTAATAGTCTAGAACCAGCAAGGATTGGAGCGGGGGCGGCATCGCGGGCGGAATCGGCATCAAAGTTGGTAATATGGTGCCTGCCTGCTGCGAGTGCAATTTCCGGCGGGAGCATCGCGGACCCGTCGTTTCCAGAAGCGCTGGTTTTTCGAAGAAGCATGCGGCCGAGGTTTGGGCCGAGCGCCATGGTCTGCAAATATGCCCGGCAGCGGGAGGAGAATGAATGATTCAAAAGTTCGCGGCGGTTCCCGGAGTCAGGGTCGTTCGGACGTTGATCCTGGCGACGATTCTGGTGGGAGCCTCAACTGTCCATGGCCAACAAACTCCGGCGCAGCAGGCCCCAGCACAGCCGCCGGCCCAGCAGCCCTCAACTCAAGCGCCGCCCGATAACCCGCAGTCCGGCAGCCAGGAGGCTACGCCCGGCGAGATCGGGATAGCCCGCAAGCCAAAAGTGAAACAGTACAAGGACTGGGTCTTCAATGTGGGTGGGGGAGCGGGTCTCCCGGACGGGACCACCCGGACGTTTGTGCGCGGCGGAGGGGGGATCGCGGCCGCGGGAGTGGCTCGCAACTACAGTCCCTATTTCGGATTCCGGCTGGACTTTCAATATGACAATTTGCCGCTGCGCGACTCGGCGCTCAAGCTGGCACAGGCGCCGGGAGCGACGAGCCAGGTCTACTCGGTGACGCTCGATCCCATCATCAACCTGCCGGTGTCGAACGAGTGGGCCGGCTACATTTTATTCGGTCCCTCTTTTTATCATCGTTCGGGCAAGCTGGACTCTTCGACCGCCATTCCGGGATCGGCCTGCAACTCATTTTTCCAGTGGTGGGGGCCGTGCTTCGACGCGAGCCTGCCGTTAAATGGAAACTTTCTGCATTCAGCGCAGAACGAGTTTGGGGAAAACTTCGGCTTCGGCGTGGCCCGGAAAATAACTCCCAAGGTTGAGTTGTACGGCGAGTTCCGCATTCTGCATGGCTCGCGCAACCGCAGCTCTACGGACCTGCGCCCCATTACCATCGGCGTGCGCTGGTGACGCGAAAGCGTTATTCGGGATTGGTGCGGTAACTCCACAGACTGGCGGCCTGCTTTTGCAACTGCACGAAGGACGATGCGGGAGCAGGCTGCGCGATTGTCGCGGTGGCATTCGCGGCGCGCACGGCGGATTCTACGATGGCATGCGCGGGCGCAAGTGAGCATGCCGGATCGGTCGCGGTGGCGTCGGCGGCCAGCAGGAAGGCCTGGCAGCGGCATCCGCCAAAGTCTTCGCTGCGGCGATCGCAGGTGCGGCAGGGGTCGGGCATCCAGTCTTCGCCGCGAAAGCGGCGGAATGAGGATGATTCCTGCCAGATCCAGGCCAGCGTTTTCTCGCGCACGTTCTCGAAAGACAAGCCGGGCAACACTTCCGCGGCGTGGCAGGGAAGCACCTTGCCAGAGGGATTGATGAGCATCAATCTACGTCCCCAGCCCCCCATGCAGGCCTTGGGGTACTTGGCGTAGTAGTCGGGCACGACGGAATCGAGGCGAATCCGGCCGGAGAGGCGCTTCTCGGCCGCGGCTACGATGGCAACCGCTTTTTCGAGCTGGGCGTGCGTGGGCAGCAGCGCGGCGCGGTTGGCGAGTGCCCATCCGTAATACTGCGTGTGGGCGATCTCGACGCGCTCCGGGCTGAGCTGCTCGATGAACGCGATCATTTCTTCGAGGTGGTCGAGGTTCTGACGGTGCACGACCAGGTTTACGGTGAATGCGATTTTGTGCTTCTTGATGGCCCGCGACAGTTCGATTTTGTGCGCATGCGCTTTTGCTCCGGCAATCCAGTTCGCCGTGTCTTCGCGCGAATCCTGAAAGCTGATCTGGATGTGGTCGAGGCCAGCGCTGACCAGCGTTTGCAGCCTCTGTTCGTTCAGCCCGATGCCGGAGGTGATGAGATTGGTGTAGAGTCCGGCGGCGTGCGCGGCAGCGATCAGTTCCGTCAGATCGGGGCGAGCTAAAGGTTCGCCGCCCGTAAAGTGCGCGTGCAGCATGCCGAGCTGGCCCGACTGCTGGAAGACGCTGGTCCACTCTTCGGTCGAGAGCTCCGCCTTCGTGGCAGCTAACTCCAGCGGATTCGAGCAATAGACGCAGTGCAGCGGGCAGCGGTGCGTGACTTCGGCGATGAGGGCGAGAGGATTGGGGAGCATTTAGTAATTGAGTAATTTAGTAATTTAGTAATTGTGTAATTGACTAGCCTGCAGACTGCCTCCGTTGCATTCAACTTTCTAATGGTCCGCGATCCGCTTGCCCTTTAGTATCCGGCTTCGCGTCCGTGGCGAACGGCCAGTATCACGATTTCTTTTCCCTCATAGTGATACAGGGCGACGTACGCTCCATTTCCAAACTCGATCACCCATTCGCGGAACTCGGGCGGCATTTCTTCCACCGGGCGGCTCATCTGCGGGTGCTTGGCTAGGGCTTTGATGCCCTGCCGGATGGCGCGTACGGCGCGCCTGGCGGCGTCCCGGCTCTTGGGAGCCAGAAAGGCATGGAGCCGAGCCGCATCCAGCAGCGCCGGTTGGGACCATTTCAGGCGCGGCATTTCGGCGGACGAGCGTCCTTACCCGCTTCGAGCTTGGCCAGCCAGGCGTCGGCGTCTTCGGCGGTGAGGTGCAGACCGGTGGTCTGATAATGGGCCCAGGCGCTGAGCGCGTCCTGACGGAATTGCTCGCGCTTCTCTTCGCGCTCCACATATTCCTCGATGGCCTCGCGCATCAGCCAATGCGGGGAACGGCGTCGAGCGGCGGCCAGCCGTTGCACGCGCTGTTTTACCTCCACATCAAGCTTCAGGCTGGTTGTAGAAGCTTTCGGCATAGGGGTGTGACAAGGTGTTACCTGATGACACTCTAGCATGCGGAGCGCTAGTAGTCCACGATTCGCTTCTTCTGCAGTTGCTCCAGAAACGCGCTGATGTCGGCGCGAATTTTTTCTGGGTCGGCGGCGCTGAACTGTTTCTGCAACTCGGCGATGATCTCGCCGAAAGTGCGCTGGCCGTCGCAACGCTCCAGCACCTGCCGCCCTGTGCCCTGCAGTTTGATGGCGCCTTCGGGGAAGAGGATCATGCGATCTTCTTCGCTGCCGGTTTTACTGGCGGGACCCCAGCGGCATCCGGCGGCTAGGCGGGGCTGGCTGGAGTCTAGGGGCGGAGGCATGGCTGGTCCCTCCGTACGACATGGGCCGAAGAAAAAGCAGGTCCCTCCACTCCGCGGCTCATTCCTTTCAGGAATGAGCCGCTCCGGTCGGGATGACAGAGTTTCTGGGGATGACAGCTTTTTACTTGACTCGCCATGCTAGCTCGCCTCGATGCGAAACGCGCCCGGGGGGGGCCAACCGGGCTGCACGTAGGCGAAGTAGAGGGCGTCGAGCTGGGCCCAGAGAATGTCGCATTTGTCGCGCAGGGCCTGGATGGCGAGTTCCTGCTCGGCTCGGGTTTTCGCGTTTTCGTACACGTAGTTGATGGCGAACTTGGCGTCCTCGGGGGCTTGGGTCAGGCGCGCCTCGAAGTAATCCAGTCCGTCGGAGAGCCAGGGATAATGCTGGCGCAGCTTCTCCATGCGCAGCGAAATCAGGTCGCGGGAAAACAGCTCGGTCAGCGACGAAGCGACCGCTTCCAGAAGGCTGCGGTTGCGCACGATGTTGAGGTATTCGTTGACGGCGAAACGCGTTGCCGGAAGAATGCCGGTTCCGGCCTGCACCTGATCGGCCTGGAGGCCCGTCGCTTCGGCGAGTTTTAGCCAGCGGAGGATGCCGCCCTCGTTATGGGTGGTCGCGTCGCCGTCATGATCGACCACGCGCTTGCGCCAGGCGCGGCGAAAGAAAGGATCGGGGCCGCGCGACAGGATGATCGAATCCTTGATGGGGATGATGCTCTGATAGTAGTAACGGTTCAGGGCCCAGGCCTGGAGCTGTCCGCGGCTGAGGCGGCCTTCGTGCATCATCAGGTGGAAGGGATGCTGGTGGTGGTAGCGTTCCTCGCCAACGGCGCGCAAGCGGGAGCGCAGTTCGTCAAACGAGAGCAGAGCGGCGTTTGCGCTGGCATCTACAGGTCGAACTGGCATCCGTCCTCCGCAATTTCCCAGCCGCTCTCCCGCACCTGGCGATACTCGGGGCCAGCTTCGTTCAGCATGGGATTGGTGTTGTTGATATGGATAAAGATTTTACGTGGACGGCGCAGTCCCGCCAACTGAGCCAGGCTGCCTTCGGCGGACCAGACGGGAACGTGTCCCATTTGCCGAGCGGTTTGTCCGCTGCCTTGCAGGCGAATCAGTTCGTCGTCGCTCCAGAAGGTGCCGTCGAACAGCAGCACGTCGGCGGAATCGAATTCCTGGAACAGCGCGTTGTCGATCTGCGGGACAGCGGGCATGTAGGCGAGCCGCTTACCGGACGACGATTCGACGATGAGCCCCAGGGACGCTTCCCCGAAGATGAGGTCGCGCTGGCGCAGGGGAGAAACGTAGGCGGGATAGTGCGTGCCCAGCGAGAGGGCGCGGCAGCGTAATCCGGAATCTTCGCCGGCGGGATTTTCGAGCGGGAAGATTGTTCCGGGTTCGAAGCCGCTCCAGGTCACCTGATCGGGAACACGGTGCAGCATGGCGAACATGGAATTGTCTTCGGTGAGAATGCGGCGGATGGAATCGGTAGCGTAGACGCGGAGCGGCTGCAGTTCGCGCAGCAGCAGCAGGCCAAGCACGTGGTCAATGTCGGCGTTGGCCAGCACGACTCCAGCGATGGGGGAATGGCGCACATTTTCCTGGTCGGGCTTCTTGCCGGGCTGCGGCTGCGGGTGAAGTTCGGGAGTGGCTTCGATCTGCGCGCGCAGGTCAGGAGATGCGCCCAGCAGAAACCAGGATTGCGAATCGGCGGTGATGGCAATCTGCGCCTGGGTGCGGGCTTTGCCGGGGAAGGTTCCGGCGCGCTGGGCGCGGCAATTGGGGCAGGCACAATTCCACTGGGGGAATCCTCCGCCGGCGGCCGAGCCGAGAATTTTGACGCGCATGGCAAGAGAGTGTAGCAGCCGCGGGGCGCGTGCAGGAATTTGGGCAAGGACGAACGGAATCAGATTTACTTTACGTTTCCATCAGCCAGGCCGCGACACTCGTTCCTGCTGCGGTGGCCGCCTTGGCTTTCCGTGCGGAGAGCTGGCTCGCTTCTATCTGTCCGGCAGTTTCGGATTTCAGATCAAAACTAAACTCGATGGGACGGTCGAATACCACGGCCACGGAGAAGTCCCCGGTTTCCTTGGGCTGCACGCGAAGCACCTTGCCGCGAGCACTCATCTCCGTGCCGGGTTGGGGAAGGGCGGCGACGCGAACGGCTACATCGACCACCGAACCTTCGGGAATCAGCGACGCGCTGGAAAGCAGAATTCCGCCGAGACTGATGTTCTCGGAGCGGGCGTGTACTTTTTTATGGGCCAACGTAAGCGAAACTGGGAGGTTTAGAGAGTAGCGCATGCCGCGCCGGTCGTGCGTTTTCGGGGAGTCCATCAGAAGAGACTATGCCGGGCCGCATGCGGGCAGACAGGTCACGGTGGTGCACCCCGGCACGAGAAAAAGGACTACGGGCCAACACGACAATCTCTCAGATAACTTCAGAGATTGGCCTAGTTCATGTCTCCGAGGGAGCAGGCGCCGGGGCCGCGCGGATCGCCGCACGATCCGCAGGCCCGGGCCGGGGACGCTGAGGCCGACGAGCCTTTTGCCGATACGGCAAAGACCGAGAGCTGCGGCTCCAGCTTGGTGGCGTGGCACTTGGGACACTCGGCTTTTTGTTTGCCGTAGACGAGGGCCTCGAACTGGTGACGGCATTCCTGGCAGATGTATTCGAAGATGGGCATGGGCGACTCCGTATCTGTGTCCATTAGAATCAATTTGTGGCGAGTTCGCAAATTCCGCGTTCTTCGGGTCGAACGGAGTGGACGGGGCGAGCGCCGTTCCGGGCGCGGCGCTGGCTCGGTGGCGGAGATGTGCAGACCATTGCCAGCTTTCTGTTGCGGCGCAAGATTTGTTTGCCGCCGGCGGAAGAGCGACTGGTCGAGGTTGCGGCTGGAATTAAGGTTCGCTGCTGGTGTTACTGGCAGGGCGCCGAAAGAGCGGATCGTGCCCAGCCTTTGACCTTGATCGTCGTCCACGGGCTCGAGGGGTCTTCCGATTCGCAGTACATGCAGGGCGTGGCGCGCAATGGGTTGGCGGCGGGGATGAACGTGTTGCTGATGAACCAGCGCAACTGCGGCGGCATGGACGACTTCGCGCCCACGCTCTACAACTCAAGCTTGTCGGGGGACGTGGCCGCGGTTGCGAGGAACGTGATTGAGACTGACGGGGTCTCGCGCTTTGCGCTCATCGGATTTTCGATGGGCGGGAACCTGGTGCTGAAGCTGGCCGGGGAGTGGGGAAGAGACGGAAACGCTCCGGCGCAATTTCGGGCGGTGGCGGCGGTGTGTCCGTCGATGGACCTGGCGGCGTCGGCCGACGCGCTGCACGAGCCGCGCAATCGAATCTACGAATATTACTTTCTGATGCAGTTATTCCGGCGCTTGCGGCTGAAGGCGCGGCTGTTCCCTGGGAAATTCGATGTGTCGCGGCTGCGGGGGATTTCGAGCCTGCGCATGTTCGACGACCGCATCACGGCCTACTACTGTGGATTTACCGGGGCCGACGATTACTATGCCCGGGCCGCGGCGGCCAACGTGATGGACGGGATTGCGGTTCCGACGCTCATCATCCATGCGGCCAATGATCCGTTTATTCGGCTGACGGCGGAGACTCGGCGGCGGATCGCAGCGAATCCGAATATTGCTTTTGTCGAGACCGAAGACGGCGGGCACTGCGCGTTCCTGGGCGAGCGGAATGGCGACGCCGCGGACGATGGGCGCTGGGCCGAGCGCGAAGTGGTAGAGTTTGTCGCCGGCCAATGAGATCTATACAGGCTGCGGGAAAGAGCCATTCCCGCGCAAAAAATGCGACCTCAGCGGCTCGAGCCGCAATGAAAACGGGACAGTTACCGCAGCGATAAATCGCAGCGCCACCCAACAGCAAGTGTTCCTGCCAGTTTGCGCCCGGATGCCTTCCGGTAGGCCGACTGCGCCATCACGGGTGTGACCCCACGCACGTCCATTGGTGACTCGGAACACATCCTGCCATTTGACTCGATGATATATGTGCGCAGCATCACACAGTTTTTCCAGCGAGTCTCGGGCTCGCCGCGGTAGCCATCGGCCAGTTTCCGGTTGCAGGCCCAGGGCAGATACAGGGGTTCGACCTGACGCCTGGGCAAGCAGTGCAAAGGAGAGGACGTATGAGCCAATCCGTTCCTACCATTTGGGAATCGATGCAAACCAAGGGTTACGACCGGCGCGATTTTCTGCGCTTCTGCAGCTATGCGGCTGCAATGGCGGGAATCGAGTCTTCGGGCTTCGCTAAGGTGGCGCAGGCGTTTGAGAAGAAGGCGCGCCCGCCCGTGGTTTGGCTGCATTTTCAGGAGTGCACCTGCTGCAGCGAGTCGTTCATTCGATCCTCACATCCGGTGGTGGCGGATGTGCTGCTGGATGCGATCTCGCTCGACTACAGCGAGACGCTGCAGGCGGCCGCCGGGCATCAGGCGGAAAAAAGTCTCTGGGACACGGTGAAGAATGCGCCGGGAAAATACATTCTGCTGGTCGAAGGATCGGTGCCCACCAAGGACAACGGCGTCTACTGCACGATTGCCGGACGCACCGCCGAAGACATTCTGCAGGAGGCGGCCAAAGACGCGGCTGCCGTCATTGCATGGGGCAGTTGCGCTTCCAACGGTTGCATCCAGTCGGCGAATCCTAATCCCACCGGGGCCACGCCCATCCACAAGCTGATCGACAAGCCGGTGATCAATGTTCCGGGATGCCCGCCCATCGCGGACGTCATGACCGGAGTGGTCACGCACATCCTGGTTCTCGGAGACATGCCGGAACTGGACGGGCTGGGGCGGCCCAAGGAGTTCTATTCGCGCCGGGTGCACGACACCTGCTACCGGCGGGCTTATTACGATGCGGGATTGTTTGTCGAGTCGTGGGATGACGACAAAGCGCGGCGCGGATATTGCCTGTACAAGATGGGCTGCCGCGGTCCGGTGACTTATAACGCGTGCTCGGTTACGAAGTGGAATGGCGGGACGAGTTATCCCATTCAATCGGGCCACGGCTGCATCGGGTGCAGCGAAGCGGGATTCTGGGACAACGGGCCGTTCTACCAGCACCTGGCGTCGTTCCCCGGGTTCGGAATCGAAAGCACGGCCGATACGGTGGGAACCGCAGTGGGACTGGTTACGCTGGGTGGCATTGCGGCCCACGCCATCTCGACTAACCTCCGCAAGCATAAAGTGATTGAGGAAGAGATTCAGGAATCCGACAAGACCCAGAAACCTAGAGAATGAGGTAAGCGTCCATGGCCAGAATCGTTGTCGACCCTATTACGCGGATTGAAGGTCATCTCCGTGTCGAGGCAGTGGTAGAGAACGGTGTGATCACTGACGCCTACAGTGCGGGCACGATGGTGCGGGGATTCGAGAAAATCCTGAAAGGCCGCGACCCGCGCGACGCCTGGGCCTTCACCGAGCGGGCCTGCGGCGTGTGCACCACGGTGCACGCGCTGGCCAGCGTGCGCACTGTCGAAGATGCGCTGCAGGTTTCCGTTCCGCAGAACGCGGAACTGATCCGGAACATTATGTTCTGCACGCAGTACGTGCAGGACCACGTGGTGCATTTCTACCACCTGCACGCGCTCGACTGGGTCGACGTGGTGAGCGCGCTGAAGGCCGATCCACTGAAGACCTCGGCGATTCAGACTTCGATTTCCGACTGGCCGAAGAGTTCGCCGAAATATTTCGCCGCGGTGCAGAATCGACTGAAGGCATTTGTGGAGAGCGGCCAGCTGGGAATTTTTGCCAACGGTTATTGGGGACATCCGGCGTACAAACTGCCGGCGGAAGTGAACCTGCTGGCGGTGGCGCACTATCTGGAAGCTCTGGAGTGGCAGAAGGAGATCGTCAAGATTCACACCATTTTCGGGGGCAAGAATCCGCACCCGAACTACCTGGTGGGCGGTGTGCCCTGCTCGATCAATCCCAATGAGGTGAATGCGGTCAACACGGAACGGCTGAATCAGGTCGGCAGCCTCATCAACGGTGCCATCGATTTTGTGGAGAAGGTTTACCTTCCCGACCTGATGGCGATTGCCGGCTTCTACAAGGATTGGGCCGCGGTGGGCGGCGGACTCACCAACTACCTGGCGTACGGCGATCTGCCGACGCAGGGATTCAGCCAGCCCGAGCATTTCAAATTTGCGCGCGGAGCGATTCTCGACCGGAATCTCGCCGAGGTTCATCCTGTCAACCCGCGGGATGCGCAGGAAATCAAAGAGTACATCGCGCATTCCTGGTACACGTACGCTGGGGGCGATTCCACTGGCCTGCATCCCTGGGACGGAGAAACGGAGTTCAACTTTACCGGACCGAATCCGCCTTACGAGCAACTGAATGTTGAAG
Source organism: uncultured Acidobacteriota bacterium (assembly GCA_963800405.1). Lineage (GTDB taxonomy): Bacteria > Acidobacteriota > Terriglobia > Terriglobales > Acidobacteriaceae > Sulfotelmatobacter. Next base: position 12,621 of record CAWDBW010000083.1, on the reverse strand, counting down.
GCAAGTATTCGTGGCTGAAGACGCCGCGGTGGAAAGACAATCCCATGGAGGTGGGACCGCTGGCCCGGTTGCTGGTGTCCTATGCCAGCGGGCGCACTGATGTGAAGGACGTTGTGAACGACGCGCTGAAGCGGCTGAACGTGCCGGTCACGGCCCTGTTCTCAACGCTGGGCCGGACTGCGGCGCGCGGCCTCGAGACTGAGTTAGTGGTGCACTGGATGAAAGAGTTCTACGACGACCTGCTGGCTCAGGTCCGGACCGGCCACACCTCTACCTTCACGCGCGACAAGTGGGAACCCTCCACCTGGCCAGCCACGGCCGAGGGCGTAGGCTTAACGGAAGCTCCGCGCGGCGCTCTAGCCCACTGGATCCGCATCAAGGACGGCAAGATCGATAACTACCAGTTGGTTGTGCCCAGCACATGGAACGCCTCGCCACGCGACGGCGCGGGGAAGCGCTCCGCGTATGAGGCATCTCTGATCGGCACCAGGATTGCGAACACGGAACAGCCAGTGGAGATTCTTCGCACCATCCACTCCTTCGACCCGTGCATCGCGTGCGCCGTCCATCTCTACGATCCGGATGGAAAGCACGTACACCAGCTGAGTTTCTACTGAGGAACCGCGTATGGCGACCAACCCGACTGCAGCTAACTTGCCGAGCGCGCAACCTGCCGTGTTCGAGCGGGTGTACGTCTGGGAATTTCCCGTCAGGCTGTATCACTGGATGAACGCACTGTGCGTGGTGGTGCTGTGCGTCACCGGATTCCTGATCGGACATCCCCTGGCGATTTCGTATTCCACCGAGGCGTACCAGCAGTACTGGTTCGGAACCGTGCGCTTCCTTCACTTTGTGGCGGCATTTCTTTTCTTCTTCAACTTCCTGTTTCGTATTTACTGGGGGTTTGTGGGGAATGCGTATTCGCGTTGGACGAATTTCATCCCCACCCAGCGGGCGCAATTCAATGAGATGGCCGAAGTGCTCAAGGTGGACGTACTGCAGACCAGCCTGCGCGGCTCCATCTCGATCGGACACAACGCGCTGGCGGGTTTTATTTATTTCCTCTCGTTTCTGGCATTCCTGTTCCAGGCCATCACTGGATTCGCGCTTTACTCCGGCATGAGCAAGTCTCTGCTGCCGCGGCTGTTCACCTGGATCGTCCCCCTGATGGGTGGAGATTTTGCCGTGCGCCAGTGGCACCACATCTTCATGTGGTTCTTTGTTCTGTTTGCCCTGGTGCACGTGTACCTGGTCTTCTACCATGACTACGTCGAAGGACGCGGCACGACTTCATCCATGGTGGGAGGGTGGAAGTTTGAGCGACAGAAACCCAGGAAATGATGGCGAGCGCGTGCTCGTGCTTGGAGTCGGGAATGTGCTGATGGGGGATGAGGGCGTTGGCGTGGAAGTGGTGCGCGCCCTCGAAAAGACGCCGCTGCCACCGAACGTGGAGTGCATGGACGGCGGAACCGGCGGCTTCCATTTGCTGGGCCCCCTCCAGGAGGCAGATCGCGTTGTGCTGATCGATGCCTGCGTCGATGGCAATCCCTCCGGCACGGTGCGCCGGTTGCAGCCGCGCTTTTCTTCGGACTACCCGCGCACTCTTACCGCGCATGATATCGGACTGAAAGATCTGCTGGATGCCGCTTATCTCACCGGCCGGCCATTGGACCTCACACTCTTCGCCATCTCCATCGATCCGCTGCAGGGCGTGAGCACGGAACTTCGTCCTGCTCTGGCCGGCCAGATCCCGGTAATTTTGAAATCAGTGCGGGATGAGATTTTATTGCCCAGAGGCGCGATGGAAACCGCGGTCAGTTGCAGCCCTCATTGACCTGGACCGGGCATGGCAGGGGCGCGATGCAGCCAGGGCAGCAGTTCCAGGCCGCGGCCTTTCGTCCTGGTGCGAAAGTAGGCCAGGGCCAGCATGGCGAGGGAAATCAGCAACAGGCCTGCCGAGGCGGCAGCGATCCCCATGCGGTGCTTGGGCAGGATCGACACGCGGCCGTAGACGAACTCGATGTGCACCCAGTAGACCAGCAGCGAAGCCTGGCCGAGCAGGATGAGCGGGCTGAATCCCCAATGTCCCGTACTCCGTTGTCCCAGACCCCATCTGCACCAACCGTAGCTTGCGGTGAGAATTACCAGCAACATGCCGACGCGGATCAGGAAAAAACTTGGGCTGGTGTGCCAATAATCCTGGACGGAATAGAACTGGCGGGGCTGCGCATCGAGCCAGCGGGCGAACTCAATCAGCAGGCTGCCGGCCAGGCCCAGAGAAAAGAATGCTCGCGGCTCCTGGGCACGCGCCCAGGGGCTCTGCAGGATGAACCCCACGGCGAGGCCGGCGAAGGCAAAGGCCGTCCAGGGGAAAACCGGGAAGAGGCCGGCTTGCGAAACTCCCAGGTTGTGTACGCCGTCGACGTAGGACTCAAGCGGCCAGGGCAGCCAGGTGGGGCGCCAGGTTGTCCACAGCGGCGGGGTGAGCAGCGAAATCAGCAGGGCCGTGCCAGCGGCGGCGAAGACGAGAGGGAGACGCGGCATCTTCTCCCACTCTTGCCGCAAAGAACGCGGCAAGAATGGGGCACCCTTTTTCGTTGCGTGTTCCCCTTGCGCTTTCTCTTCTTGCTTTTCTTGCCGCCGGAGACCGAGTCGGCGCAGAGCCAGTAAGATCGCAGGCGTGAGCCAGCAGAGCACGCCCATCAGCATCATGGAGAGGCCGATGGTGTTGAGTACGTCGACGCGCAGGAGGTCGGTTTTCGGCGCCCAGCCCCAGGCGACGACATACTCCTGCAGGCGGAAGAGCAGGCCGTAGGCGAAAATTTCGGCGCCGCGGAAAATGGTGCTGCCGGCGATCTGGCGCGGCGGGAGATCTTTTTGCCAGAGTTTTTCCGTGACCAGGGCGAAGGAAATTCCTGCTAGGAATAGAAACAGCGGAGCCGGGAAGGTTCCGCCCAGCTGCGAGTACATGAAAAAGCGGCTCTGGCGCGCCTGCGGGCTCAGCCAGGAATCGTAGCAGTGAGTCTGGAACATGAGCACACAGGCCAGTCCGCGCATCCAGTCGATATAGGCGAGGCGCGATTTAGCGGCATTTGGGGGCATGCTGGGATTGCGGGGCTCGACGGCAGTCGCAGTATACGGCAGTGGCCGTGGTATTCCGTGATTTTCAGTGGGTTGGTCGGATGGCTGAAAAGAGCATCAACCACGAAGGACACGAAGCATCATAAAGGGAACCCAAAGGGAACCCACACATCAGGGGTCTTCGGTGGTGGCTCAGTTTGAAACTTTCAGAAGCGTGGCGTCATCCCGAGCCGAGCCGCTTTTCAGGCGGAGCGAGGGATCTCCCTAAGATCGTGCCTGGGAAGGTCCCTCCCGCGGCTGAACGGCGCCGCGGTTCGGGATGACGCAAGGACAGAGATTCAAACTGAGCCACTACCGGGTCTTCGTGTGACTTCGTGCCCTTCGGGTAAAGAGCCTTCAAAACGACCCAATTCTGCCTTGGGAGAGCCCGAAAAGCCTGGGGGTTGAGCTTAATATTGTTAACTTTGGCCCCTGCGTACAACCTTCTGTGCAACAGCCTTGATCGAACAGGGATAAGTGGTTATAAGTTTAAACATAGCAGACATCCGATCTGCTCCGGGAGTTTCCCATGCGAGTTGTTAAGGCGTTGTTGCCCGCCCTCTTCATTACCATCGTTTTCTCCAGCCTGAGTTTTGCTGCCCAGCAAGACCGCATTACCGGATCGCTGTCCAATGGTCAGAGCCATGTGCTGAAAGGGAGCGTCCGCCACCAGGCGCTGCCAGAGTACGACCAGGGCCGGGTGGATCCCGGCATGCAGCTGGGAACGATGACACTGCTGATCGCACCTACCGCGGAGCAGGACAGCGCGATCAAGCTGCTTCTGGAGCAACAGCAGGACCGGAAATCCCCGAACTACCATAAGTGGCTGACGCCCGAGCAGTATGCCGACCGTTTCGGCCTGAGCCAGAACGACATGCAGCAGTTGGTGGGCTGGCTGTCGGCGCAGGGATTCACCATGATCCAGCCGGCGCGCGGGCGCAACTTTGTTACTTTCACCGGGACCGCGTCCCAGGCGGAGAACGCGTTCCGCACCGAAATTCATCATTTCAACGTGAGGGGCGAGTTGCACTACGCCAACGCCACAGCGCCGCAGATTCCAGCGGCTCTCGCGGGCATTGTGGTCGGCGTGCGTGGATTGGACGACTTCCATGCCCGGCCCATGGGCGTGAAGCGGCGGGTCCGCCCGGACTACTACTACGGGGGCTATGCGGAGCCGGTGCAGTACCTTGCGCCGGGCGACCTCTACACGATTTACGACATCACCCCGCTCGAAAGTGGAGCGACGCCCGGCGGCACGGGACAGAAGCTGGCCATCGTGGGCGAAACCGAGATCTACCAGTCTGATATCAATGCCTTCAGAACTGGCTTCGGGCTGTCGGCCATCAGCTGCACCACGCAGGGTGCTGCCCCGTTCGATATCATCACGGCGTGCAGCGACCAGCACTTCAGCTATGTTTCGGCCGACACCCCCCCTGGCGCAGTGGGTGACAGTCTCGGCGAGTCCGACCTGGATCTGGAGTGGTCCGGGGCCATCGCGCCCGGCGCGCAGATCGTCTTCGTGACTTCGAGTAACGTGTACGATTCCTTGTACTACGCCATCGACAACAAAGTGGCGCCGGTCGTCAGCATGAGCTTTGGCTACTGCGAGTTTGGCCTCAACATTACTGACTTTGCAGCTCCGGGCTATTCGAAGCTGTTTGAAACCGAACTGCAAACCGCGAACTCGGAAGGCATCACGGTCGTGAATTCCAGCGGAGACACCGGTGCGGCGGCATGCGACTCCGAAGGAGGCACCCCCACTACCAATCCCCAAGGCACTTTGACCACCACGGGTCTCGCCACTCAGGGACTGGCTGTAAACTACCCGGCGAGCAGCCAATATGTGACAGCCGTCGGCGGGACAGCGATACAGTTGGCGGACATCATCCCGCCGCCATCGACATACTGGGGGCAGACTAACGGCCCCAACGGCGGCTCGATTCTGCCCACCGGTCCGGAAAACGGCTACATTCCGGAACAGGGATGGGACGACGCCGACGAGTTTTTTCAGTACTGCCAGCAGTTCCCGGGCGAATTCTGCACCCAGGGCGGCTCTAGTCCGCAGAAAGGTGCAACGGATCAAGCTTGGGTGCCGGTTACCTCTGCAGCGACGGCGCAGGAGGACTTTGGCCTTGGGGCCGGCACCGGCGGCGCCAGCAACTGCGCGGTGCAAACCGCGGACTTCTCGGCGTGCGTCTCCGGCTTTGCCCAACCTTCATGGCAGACCGTCACCGTGTCGGGGCAGACTACGCGCATGATCCCGGATGTGGTTTTCCTGGCGACCCCGGATTTTCCCGGTTACATATTCTGTACGGACGGCAGTTGTGCGGGCGGAATTTCCACCGCCGTCGGGAACGAGTCGATCGTCGGCGGGACTTCAGCCTCGGCCCCGATCTTTGGCGGTATTGTGGCGCTGCTGAACGAATACACTTCGAGCGCCGGGCAAGGCAACATCAACAAGATGCTGTACCAGACGGCGGCGACGGCTCCCTCGGCATTTCATGACATTACCAGCGGCGATAACAACATAGCCTGTTCGGTGGGAACGCCTGGGGCTCCGCAGCCGGAAGCTCTGTGGTGCCCGTCGGGCGGGGTTATCGGCTACTCCGCGGGGCCGGGATTTGATATGGCCACCGGCCTCGGCTCGGTGGACGTGAATAAGCTGGCCGTGGCTCTGAAAAATCCGCCTGATTTTTCCATCGGTTCCTCGGTTACAAGCTTGTCCGTGTACGCGGGGCAAACCGGCACGGCGACGATTACCGTCACGCCGATCAACAACTTCAGCAACCCGGTCGGCTTTACCTGTAATGGACTGCCCACGGGCAGCAGTTGTTCGTTCAATCCCACGAGCGTGACGCCGAGCGGGTCGGAGGCCGTAACCACGACAGCTACCGTTACGGCTGGCTCTGCGGCAACGAGCGGCGCGGTCCCCATCGTCGTCTACGGAATCACGGGCAACAGCAGCGCCACGGCGAGCCAGTTGAGTCATGCGGCTCCGTCCATTGCATTGACCGTGACGTCGGCGTTTTCGCTGGCTCTGGTGAACCCGAGTTCGCAGGTGACGCAGGGGGCGAGCGTGAGCGTTCCGGTCACGGTTACGATAGCCGGTGGCTTTACGGGAACGATCACTTTCACTTGCAGCGATCCGGCGCCGGAGTCGATCTGCACCGCTCCTACGGCGGTTACCGCGGCGACCCTGCCTGCCAACGGGCAGGTCAGCTTCAACATCACGACCACCGCGCCCACCTCGGCGAAGCTTGGGCCTTCCGGCCAGGGCACGCCGATTTTCTACGCGGCTCTGCTGCCGGGGTTGTTGGGCCTGATGTTGACTGCGGGAACGCGGCGGCGCTCGCTGCGCGGCATGCGCTTCCTGGGGCTCCGCTTCCTCGGATTGATCCTGGTGATGGGATTCTCGACCATGTGGCTGGCTTCCTGCGGCGGCAGCAGCAGCGGCAGTTCGAACCAGGGAACACCCGTGGGGCCGTACAACATCACGATGAGTGCCTCGTCGGGTGGTGCGACGGCTACCATTCCCACCGCCTTCGTCCTGAACGTATCGCAATAGGGCTGGGGCACGAGGTTTGCAGGCGCTCCGCTCATCCTGGAGCGCCTTTTTTATTCCCCGCCGATATGCCGCTGAAGAGGAGCGACGATTTCAGGGCGCATCTGGACGGGAAGGGCACGACTTGCAGTCGTGCCGCACCGATCGGCTAGACAGTGCCGCTTTAGCCGCTGAGGTTCGCGGCTGGGAGCGCACCCCCAGCGGCTGGAAGCCGCCGCTTCGAGGCACTTCTTTTCGGCACGAGTGGAACTCGCGCCCTTCCCGATTTCGTGTTCCTGCTGAATTGCCACGGATGCGATCTTTGCCTTCCGATCTCCCATCTGCGAAACTGGCCATTAGCCACTGATCACAAATCCCTTATCCCTGATCCTTGGCCACCTGATCACTGCCCATGGGCCGCATCCACGTACTCTCCGAAACCGTTGCCAACCAGATCGCCGCGGGCGAGGTGGTGGAGCGGCCAGCGTCAGTGGTGAAGGAGATGCTGGAGAACGCGCTGGACGCGGGCGCAACGCGCATCAAGATCAGCGTGGAGGCGGGCGGGAAGAAGCTGATTCAGATCACCGACAACGGCTGCGGCATGGTGCGCGACGACGCCATGCTGGCGTTTGAGCGGCACGCGACCTCGAAAATCAAGAACACGGAAGATTTGCTGAGCATAGCCACGCTGGGATTTCGCGGTGAGGCGCTGCCTTCAATCGCCTCGGTGTCGCGGCTGCGGCTGGAGACGCGCGCGGAAGAAGAAGCGGCGGGGACCGTGGTTGAGATCAATGGCGGAAAGATTGCGCGTGTTGAAGAAGCCGGACTGCCGCTGGGCACGTCGATAACGGTGCGCGATCTTTTCTTTAATACTCCGGCGCGCAAGAAATTTCTGAAGGCAGAGTCGACCGAGTTGTCGCACATCGCGTCGCTGGTCACGCATTATGCGCTGGCCCATCCCGAGAAACATTTCGAGCTGCACTCGGCGGCGAATGCCATGCTGGTGGCGCCTCCGGTGGCGGGATACAGCGAGCGTGTGTATCAAGTGTTTGGAAAAGAAACGCTGGATCAGTTGATTGCGGTGGCGTCGCGGCAGGCGCTGGAGCGCGTGGGACTGCCGCAGCCTCCGCCGTGGCGGCGCAAGGAAGAGGAGGATGACTCGGATGGCGAGGTTCGGAAAAACGATCCGGGCGAGATGCGGATTCACGGCTTTGTGTCGAAGCCGGAGATTCAGAAGCTGAACCGGAATTCGATTTTCGTATTCGTGAACGGACGGACGATTCGCGACCGGCTGATTCAGCATGCGCTGACTGAGGCGTATCGAAATATTATTCCGCCGACGGTGTATCCGGTGGTGCTGCTGTTTCTGGAGTTGCCGGCGGGCGAGGTGGATGTGAACGTGCATCCTTCGAAGACCGAGGTGCGGTTCCGGCAGCAATCGGTGATGCATGATTTTGTGCGCGACTCGGTGCGGGCGGCGCTGATGAAGGCGCGTCCGGTGCCGCAGTTTGTGACCGAGATGCGGGCGCATGCGACGGCGAGTACCTCGCTGACGCCGGGGGCGATGACGCCCGGAGCCTGGGAAGCGGCTTCTGGCGCGGCTTCTGAGGACGAGATGAGAAATTCCCCACTTCTCGCACAGGACGCGAGAAATGGGGCACCCGGTTCAGGAGAACTTACCGGCGGATTTGCGCTGCAGGCGCCGGTGCCTCCGCCGATTTCGCAGCGCTTTCAGTTCGAGGGTGGAATTGCGGTGGAGGCGAATGCGGCAGTTTCGCTGGCGCGTCGACCCGAGGCGATTCCGGATAACGGTTGTGCTCCGGCGCTCGATGTCAGCGAGGAGGAGCCGACGTTGTCGGCGCTCGGCACTTTGAAGCCGGTGGGACAGATTCGGAATTCGTTCATCCTGGCGGTGAACGAAGATGGGCTGTGGATTGTGGATCAGCATGTGGCGCACGAACGCGTATCTGTTTGAACGAATCCTCAAGCAGCGGGCAGCGCAGAAAGTGGAAAGCCAGCGGCTGCTGATGCCGATTGTGCTGGAGTTGTCTCCCGCGCAGCAGGCTGTATTCTCAGAGATTGCCGACGAACTGCAGCACAACGGATTCGAGGCCGAACCGTTCGGCGCGCGCAGTGTGGCGGTGAAAGTGGCTCCGGCGGGAGTGGATGCGGCGGCGGTCGAGCATATGCTGCACGAGTTGCTCGATCAGTTCTCACGCGAAGAGCAGTCGTTGAACCTGGAAAAAATTCGGGCGCGCATTGCGGCCTCGATTGCGTGCCACGCCGCCATCAAGGTGAACATGCCGCTGGAGCAGAACAAAATGGAGTGGCTGCTGGCGGAGTTGGCGAAAACCGACCATCCCATGGCGTGTCCGCACGGTCGGCCGGTGGTTCTAAGGTATTCTGTGAAGGACATTCAGAAGGCGTTTAAGAGAATCTAGTCTCGAGTCCTGAGTCCCGAGTTGCGAGGAGTTTGCTCGGGACTCAGGGCTCGCGACTCGCAACTCACATGACTGATCTCGAACTACAGCAACTGCGGCGCGAGAAGTGGCGGCTAGATGGCAAGCCCATCCGGACGATCGAGCAGGCGCGCGCGTTCCTCGAAGACGTGGGATTCTGCCTGATGTATCCGCAGCGGCCAGCGCTGCTGGTGCCGACGTTTATCGGAGCTTTCGTGGGGTCGGACGACCGGCTGCCGGGTTGGCAGCACGCATTTAAAGATCCGCGGGCGGCGGAAGCTACCGAGTTGATGGTGCGATTGCTGCGCGAGCGAGCGGCATTCGAAGCCAATCTGTTCGACGAGAACAATGGCTTTCTGGTGGCGGCGTCGGTGTTCCCTTATTTTTATGCGCTGGTGGGCGAGCGCAATCCTAAGCTGGCGCCGAAGGCGGGGTCGCGGTCTGCTTATTCCGCGCTGGCCTGTGACGCGTTCGAGTTGATCCGGCGCGATGGTCCGATCTCGAAACAGAAGATGCAGGAAGTGCTGGGCGGGAGCGTGTCGCTGGCGGCGTTGGATGGTGCGCTGGGCGAGTTGTGGTCGAAGCTGCGCATTACGCGCGTGGATTACAAGGCCAGCGAAGGCTCGGTGTGGGACGTGCTCTATCGCTGGGCGCCGGACGCGGTGAAGGAGGGCGTGGGATTGTCGGTGCAGGAAGCGCTCACCGCGCTGCTGTCGAAGTATCTGGATTGCGTGGTCGCGATCGAGCAGGCCGACCTGGAAGTGTTTTTTGGAAACGTGGTCGCGCGGTCGAAGGTGAAGGATGCGGTGAACGCGCTGCTGGCGGCGCGGGAGTTGAGCTTTGTGCACGTCGGCGGACGGTCGATGCTGCAGATCACGCCGGAGAAAGTTTTGGTGGTTCCGGAGGAGCGGCCTGCGGTCGCTCTGATGGAAAGTCGTCCGCCAGCAGAAAGACGACCACGGGGGCTGAAGCCCCGCATCAATCCTCGTTTTACGCGGCGCTGAAGCGCCGCTCTTCCACGTAAAGCTCGCACGCTTAAGCTCGGCGGCGACTTCCGCATCGCCGGATGAATCCGTCGTTGACTCAACCGCCGCGGCTCCCTTAATCTGCAGCAGGCCAAAAACCGCTTAGAATGAACCTTAATCGCGGAAACCGAATCGGGACAGGCGCTGCTGGAATTGCTCCCGATTGTTAGGGCACCAGGACTTGGTTTCGCATCAAGAACCTGAAATGAAGGAGAAATAAAATGGCGAAGGGTGTGATTGGCGTCGCGGAGGTGAAGCAATACCACGAGCAAGGCTTTGTTCTGGTGAAAGGAATGTTCGACGCACAGGAAATCGGGCTGCTGCATCGCGCCGCCAAGGAAGACAAGGCGCTGGACGATCATGGTTACGGCAAAGCGGACGGTGAGGGTGGGGTGGTGCGTCTGGCGTTATGGAATCATCCCGGCGAAAACATTTACGGAATGTTCGCGCGCTGTGAATCCATGGTCCCTCGGTCCTGCGGAACTGCTGCTGGGCGGCGAGGTGTACCACTACCATTCGAAGATGATCATGAAAGAACCGCGCAAGTCGGCGGGGCCTGGACCTGGCATCAGGATTACGGCTACTGGTATCAGAATGGAGTTTTATTTCCGTTACTGACGCAGCGTTTATATTGCCGTGGATCGGGCCACAAAGGAGAACGGGTGCCTGCAGGTGATCGCCAGGTCTCATGAGTTGGGGCGCATTGATCACACCCTGACCGGCCAGCAGGCGGGCGCCGATATGGAGCGGGTTCAAGAAATTCTCAAGGTTTTGCCGCTGGTTTACGTAGAGATGCAGCCGGGCGATGTGCTGTTTTTCCATCCAACCTGCTGCATCGCAGTGATCAAAACCAGTCGGAGAATGCGCGCTGGTCCATGATCTGCTGCTACAACGCGGCGCGCAATAATCCGTACAAGGAATCGCATCATCCCCGCTACACTCCGCTGCACAAGGTTCCCGATTCCGCCATTCTGGATGCTGCCAAGAAGCGCTTCACCGACGATCCTAATGCTGCCTGGCATGATCCTAAGAAAGATACCAGTGCGGAAAGCCTGGGGCACAATGCTACTCGATGACGGGCGCACCTCCTGAATAGGACACTACCAGGCAGGCCCTTTGATATGTTCAAGAACAACTACCGCTGGATCATTTGCGGGTTACTGTTGCTGGGAACCACCAAGAATTACGTGGATCGCCAGATCTTGGGCGTGCTGAAGGTTACGCTGCAATCGCATTTTGGATGGTCGGAAATTGACTACAGCAATTTGATTCTGGTGTTTCAAGGATCGTATGCCATCGGAATGCTTGCGGTAGGAAGATTGATCGATCGGTTGGGGACGCGAGCCGGTTACGCGCTGGCGATGTTTTTCTGGAGCGTTGCCTCCATGGCCCACGCGGCCTGCCGCTCGCTGGCAGGTTTTGCGGTGGCCCGTGGAGCCTTGGGTTTTTGGGAAGCTGGAGTGTTTCCGGCGAGCGCGAAATGCGTTGCAGAATGGTTCCCCGCAAAAGAAAGAGCGCTGGCGAATGGAATATTCAACGCGGGAACAAATCTGGGGGCAATGCTTACGCCACTTTTCGTACCGTGGGTGGTTCTCCATCTAGGATGGAGATCAGCATTTCTTATTGTGGGATCGCTGGGATTCGTATGGCTTGGCTTGTGGCTTAAGATTTATCGCAGACCACAAGTGCACCCGAACTGTACTCGGCAAGAGTTGGCGTACATCGAGGAGGGCTTGCCCGAAGTCTCCGAGAGAGTCCCATGGCGGGTCTTGCTGGGGGTTCGCCAAACCTGGGCGATTATCGCCGCAAAGTTTCTTGTCGACCCGATCTGGTGGTTTTATCTTTTCTGGATTCCCGACTTCTTGCACCGGCGCTTCGGGTTGTATCTCTCGCAGATTGGGACTCCGATCGTAACTATCTACGTTATCTCCGATGCAGGAAGCGTGGCCGGTGGCTGGTGCTCGTCGCGAATGATGAAGGCTGGTTGGTCCGCAAACGCGAGCCGCAAGATGACGATGCTGCTGTGCGCACTTCTCGCGAACCGGTCATGGGCGCTTACCGGGTTGACGGATTCTGGGTCGCAATCGCCATTATCGCGCTGGCGGCCGCCGCACATTGCGGCTTTTCCGCGAATCTCTACACCCTGGCTTCGGATCTTTTTCCTTCCCGAACGGTAGGATCGGTCATAGGGTTGGGTGGGTTTGCGGCGGGTCTCGGTGGCATGCTCATTGCGCGAATTGTGGGCTACGTTCTGCAGAGCACCGGAAGTTATAGGGCTCCGTTCTTCATCGCCGGAATGGCTTATCTGGCCGCACTGCTCTTCATCCAGGTGCTGAGCCCTAGGCTTCAACCGGCAGCGCTTTTTCATCGACAGACGAACGGAATGCAACCGGACTAATGGGCTGTCGCAGCTTCGCCTGATGGCTTTTTCGAATCGCCATAAATTTTGATCCAGTGAGTCCGCACCATTGCCCTG
>CAWDBW010000082.1:0-15975 GCA_963800405.1 uncultured Acidobacteriota bacterium | reverse complement strand
AAACGACGTATTGCTTTGTGTCGGTTTCAAACACCGTCACGTCCTTTACTCTCACCCGGCCGTTAGTGATGCTTTTCAGCTTTCCGTTGGATTCATCGTAAAAATACTTGGCGAGATTTTCGGCCGAGGGATTGACTACGGTGAAGGGCTCGATTTCGTTGATCATCTGATGGTCGAGGCGCTCGATGACGTGCTTCATGACTTCGCGCAGATCTTTGAAGTCGAGCAGCAGGCCGGCCTTGTCAAGTTCGGCGCCAGCCAGCGTCACCCGGATCTTGTAGTTATGGCCGTGCGGATTCTCGCACTTGCCCTTGTAATTGCGCAGGTAGTGGCCCGCGGCAAACGTGTCTTCAACCGTGACTTCGAACATGATCCCCCGGCAGTCCGGGCGTGAAAGCAGGGCCGGCTGCGCTCAATGGCGAAAAATATATTGTACCGCTGGAATGGGAGTACGGGAGCAGTTCGCTTGACTCCGCTCCCCGGCGAATGTAGCTTGCCTTATTTGCTATTCCATCCCACGGGAGCAGGCATGCTGCGCAATTGCTGGATCGTGTCGCTATTCATCCTCAGCGTGAGTGCTGGGGTTTGGGCCCAAAACCGGCCTGATGCGCCGGACTTCGACGTCAGAGAGCACTACACGAAGTACGAATACAGGATCGCGATGCGCGACGGCGTTCACCTGTTCACTTCCGTCTATATGCCAAAGGATAGTTCGCGTGCTTACCCGTTTCTGATCGATCGCACTCCGTATAGCGTTAGTCCGTATGGAGTCGACCTGTACCGCAGGCAACTCGGTCCCTCACCGGACTTCGACAAGGCGGGGTACATCTTCGTGTTTCAGGACGTGCGCGGGCGCTACATGTCCGAGGGAGAGTTTGTTGAGATGCGGCCGCACATCGACGACAAGAAGTCGAGCAAGGATGTAGACGATAGCAGCGATTTGTACGACACCATCGACTGGCTGCTGAAAAATGTGCCCAACAACAATGGCAACGCTGGAATCTGGGGGATTTCGTATCCCGGATTTTTCACCTCAGCCAGCATCATCGACTCGCACCCGGCTCTGAAAGCCGCTTCGCCGCAGGCGCCCATGACGGACCTTTTCATGGGAGACGACGCCTACCACGGTGGTGCATTCATGCTGGCGGCGAACTTCGGCTTTTACAGCTTTTTCAAGCCCCAGGAAAATCCGCAATTGCCGTCGAAAGCTTTTGTGCCTTTCGATTGGGGAACGCAAAGACGCCTATGAGTTTTATCTGCAGACCGGGCCACTCTCGAATCTGAGGAAGTTTCTCGAAGGCAAAAGCGCGCTGTGGGACGACCAGGTGAAACACGATACCTACGACGACTACTGGAAGTCCCGCAATCTCGCGCCCCACATGAAGAACATTCATTGCGCCGTGCTGACGGTTGGCGGATGGTTCGACGCCGAAGATCTGCAAGGCCCGTTCACCACATTTCATTCCATCGACAGAAACAATTCCGGAATCTTCAATGCACTCGTGATCGGACCCTGGGTGCACGGCGGTTGGGCGCGCTATGACGGAGAACATCTGGGACGCGTGGACTTTGCTTCGAATACGGGCGAGTATTACCGGAAGAACATTCTGTTTCCATTCTTCGAGCAATACCTCAAAGGTAATGGCGATGCCAAGCTTCCGAAAGCGTATGTTTTTGAGACCGGCACGAATGTTTGGCGGCAATATTCCGCGTGGCCGCCGAAAAATGCGGAGCCCAAAACTCTTTACTTCCATGCCAACGGAGATTTGTCGTTCGACGCGCCTGCGACCGAGACTCCAGCATTCGATGAATATGTGAGCGATCCGGCTAAGCCGGTGCCGTTCGTGAATTATGCCGCGCTGGATGTGCCGCAGGAATACATGTTGTCGGACCAGCGCTTCGCCGACAGCCGCACCGACGTGGTGGTTTATGAAACTCCGGTGCTGCAGGAAGATGTGACGATTGCCGGGCCAATCTCGCCGCGGCTTTTTGTTTCGACCAGTGGCACGGATTCCGACTGGGACGTGAAGTTGATTGACGTGTATCCGCCCGATTATCCCGACAGCAAACTGGACGATCCCAGGCCGGAAGACCGGGACAAGCCCGAAAGAGATGTGCCCGCACCGTCGTTCACCATGGGGGGATATCAGCAACTGGTGCGCGGCGAACCCTTCCGCGGAAAATTCCGCCGCAGTTTTGAAAAGCCCGAACCGTTCATGCCCGGCAAAGTGGAAGAGATCAATTTCACCATGCAAGATATCAACCACACCTTCCGCCGCGGGCACCGCATCATGGTGCAGGTTCAGAGCTCGTGGTTCCCGCTGACCGATCGCAATCCGCAAACTTTCGTCAACATCCCTGACGCCAAGCCGGCGGACTTTGTGAAGGCCACGGAGCGCGTGTATCACACGAAAGGCGAGCCTTCGGGAATCGTGGTGCAGGTGGTGCCAAGCCCGGCAGAAGAACACAAATAGTAACGACATGGAAGGTCAGATTTCCACTCCGAAGAACTCTTCGACCATCGCGCATATCGGTGGTCCGCTTGTACGTCTGGAAGGCTCTCGATAAAGACGCGGCCATATTGCTTCTTCAGAATGCGGTTATCGAGCAGCACGAGCAGCCCGCGATCGTGCAGCGAGCGGATCAGCCGTCCAAAGCCCTGCTTCAACGTGATCACAGCCGCAGGCACCTGATATTGAAAGAAGGCGTTGCCGCCATCGGCGTCGATCGCTTTTACCCGCGCCGCCACGACCGGATCGCTGGGCACGGCAAATGGCAGACGGTCAATGATCACGCAGCTCAATTGCTCGCCCTGCACGTCCACGCCCTGCCAGAACGACGATGTGGCGAACAGCACGGCGTTCGGAGTCAGGCGAAACTCTTCGAGCAGCGCACTTTTCGGCGCATCCCCCTGCCGCAGCATGGGGAACTCGACTTCGCCCAGCAGCCGCTGGTAGATGTCGTTCATCTGCGCGTAGCTGGTGAAAAGGACGAATGCCCGCCCGCGCGTGATTTCGAGCAGCTGGCGAATGCGCTCCGCCGCCTTCGCCGTGAATTGCGGGGTGCGCGGATCGGGCAAATCGGGCGGCACGTAGAGGAGCGCCTGGCTCTCGTAGTCGAAATGCGAGGGCAGCACCAACTCGCGCGCGTGCTCCACACCAAGCCGCTGCCGGATATACTCAAATCCCCCGCCCACGGCCAGCGTCGCCGAAGTCAGGACCGCGCACTCCAGCTTCGACCAAAGATGCTCGCGCAGAATGGGTCCAACATCGATCGGCGTCGCCTGCAAGAACACATTTTGCCGTCCACGGCTCCCCTCTGATCCCGAGGACCGCGAATTTTGTCCCCCTGGCCACCATGCGCCCGCCTCTGCGTTCAATCCAGAAGACCGTGTTGCGATCCTCCGATTCCAACGCGAACCCGAGCTGCACCTGAATCTCCTGAGCGCGCCGGACGAAATTGAATACCTCCTCCGGCTTTTGCGACAGGCCTTCGAGTTCACCCGCCAACCGGGTCAGCGACTGGTTCAAGGCGACAAACTCGTCACCGTTTTCCTCGAGAAATTCGCGGCGCGTGTCGAACGCAAACCGTCCGTCGCCGGGAGGCAGAAGCGAGAAAAAGAATTGCGAGCGTTCCCGCAGACTGCCAAGCGCTCCCGACAGCGAAGCCGAGAGCATGCGGTGATGCTGCAGCGAATGCTCCACGTCACGCGCCAGATCTTCGACGCGCAGGTTGCTGACCGAAATGCCAAAATAGTTTCCGGCCACGTCTTCCAGCTCGTGAGCTTCATCGAAAATTACAGCGGCGGCCTCCGGCAGGATGCCCGCGTCGGGCGCTCCGTCGGCCTGCAGCTTGATGGCGAGGTCGGCGAAAAACAGATGATGGTTGACGATGATGATGTCGCTTTCCATCGCCTTGCGGCGCATCTCGGTGATGAAGCAGCGCTCAAACTCGCTGCATTTCTGGCCAATGCAGGCATCGGCGCGCGCGTCGAGCTTGTGCCAGAGCAGGCTGGCCTCGGGCAGTGCCGCCAACTCGGCGCGATCGCCGGTGCCGGTTGTCTTCTCCCAGGCAGCGATGGCACGATATTGCTCAATCTCCTCCAAACCGCTGAGCACGGGCTGATCAGTCAGGTCGTACAGCTTCTTGCGGCACAAATAATTGTTGCGGCCCTTCATGTAGCAGACCGATAGGCGAGAACTGGAAGCTTCGCCATAGAGTGCTTGCTCGAGAAAAGGAACGTCCTTGTAGAAAAGTTGCTCCTGTAGATTTTTCGTGCCGGTCGAGATGATCACACGCTTGCCCGAACGGATCACGGGCATCAGGTACGCCAGCGTCTTGCCGGTGCCGGTGCCGGCTTCCACGATCAGATGCCGCTTTTCTTCCAGGGCCTGCTCGACGGACTGCGCCATCTGCAACTGGCCGCGGCGAAATTCATACGCCGGATGCGTGCGCGAGAGCACTCCGCCGGGGCCGAAGAATTGGTGCAGCGACGCGTCTTTGCCGCCGGGCGCGGCGCGGCGCGGAGAAGCGGAAGAGGCGGGCTGGGAGCTTAAAGCCACGGGAGTCTCTATAATAGCGATTCCGGACCTTTCGCAGCGTGAACGCACTCGGGGGCTTCGAACCGACCGGGCGGACGAGGCGTCCGCCGCTTCCGAACTCATTTTGACTCAACCTACTTACAATTCGACCAGCACTCTCGCCACTACTGCCGCCGGCATTCCCACAGTCGCCATCGTGGGACGCCCCAACGTAGGCAAGTCCACGCTGTTCAACCGCATCGTGGGATCGCGGCGCGCCATTGTCGGTGATGAACCTGGCATCACTCGCGACCGGCTGTATGGCGACGCGGAGTGGGAAGGCCGCCGGCTGCGCATTGTCGACACCGGCGGTATTCTGCCGGAAGAAAAAGATTTGATCCCGTCGGAGATCTATCGCCAGGCCCGCGTGGCGCTCGACGAGGCTGCGGCCATCATCATGGTCATAGACGGACGAACCGAGCTCGCCGGCCCCGACCTTGAGCTGGTGCGGCTGCTGCGCAAATCGAACCGGCCGCTGTTTCTGGCGGTGAACAAGGTTGACAGTGAAAGGCAATCGTCGCTGGTCGACGACTTTCACCGCCTTGGCATTCCGAAAATGTTTCCGATTTCTGCGGAGCACGGGCGCGGCATCGACGATCTGCTCGACGCAGTGGTGGAAAGTCTGCCGGCCGAAACCGCAACCACAGTGGTCACAGAGAACACAGGGGAACCCTCGGGAAAGGATGCGACGGGACAGACTGAAGACGCCCACGAGGTGAAAGTCGCGATCATCGGGCATCCTAACGTGGGTAAGTCGACGCTGCTGAATTGCCTGACTTCTTCCGACCGGGCGATCGTCTCGCCGATTCCCGGCACGACGCGGGATGCGGTTGACGAGATCGTCGAGCATAACGGACGGCGCTTTCGTTTCATCGATACGGCCGGCATTCGCCGCAAGGGCAAGACCCATCTGATGGCCGAAAAACTTTCGGTGGTCATGGCGCGCAAGCATCTGGAGGGCGCCGACATTGCACTGCTGGTGATTGACGCCACCGAGGGTGTGAGCCAACTCGACGCGTCGATCGCCGGATACGCCCACGAGAGCGGACGCTCCATCATCATCGTGGTCAACAAGTGGGATCTGGTGCTTCATCCAGAGAAGATCAGTGGCAAGGAAAAACCAGCGAGGCCCACCAAGGCTGAACGCATGCGCGAGAGCAAGCGCCCCGGCGATCGTGACGCCTACGAGGAGCGCCTGCGCTATGAGCTAAAGTTCCTGAACTACGCGCCCATTGTTTTTGTTTCTGCGCAGAGCGGCAAGGGCACGGAGAAAATCTTTCCACTGCTGGAAGAAGTCGCGACCGAGCGCCGTAAACGCGTGACCACTTCGCAGATGAATCGCTTCATTGAGCGCGTGGATTTCGAGCGCGCCTCGGTTCCGATGCGCCAGCGCGTGAAGATTCTTTATATGACGCAGGCTTCGGTTGCGCCGCCGACGTTCGTGCTGTTCACCAACCGCGCCGTGAAGCTGCACTTTTCCTACCAGCGTTTTCTGGAAAACCAGATCCGCGCGGCCTTCGGATTTGTGGGAACCCCGATCTGGATCAAGAACCGGGCGAGGAATTCATAGGGGTGACTGGGCGCGGGTACACGAGAAATGCGACTCGGATGATTCCGGCGGAGCGCACTCCGTCCAGCACCAACTTCACCGTACCCCACCGCGCGCGCACATCGGCTTTGACGTAAACTTTGCGCTCCACGTCGCGATCCTTCAGTCTGTCCTGAATCTTTGCCGCCAGATTGGTGACATTGACTTGATCGGTACCCAGATAGGCCTTGCCGTCGCGCGTGATGCTGACCAACATGGCGTCTTCCCGGTCGGCGCCCGGCATTGAGACAGCATGCGAAACGTGGGGAAGGTCGACGCTGTTGCCCTGGTGGTATGTGGGAATCGTCATGAATACCAGCAGCATGACGAACACGACCATCGCCATGACACTTGCAAACTGTAGCGTGTTGAAATCGCTGAAAAGTTTGGGCGTTCGAAGTTTTCGCAGCATGGCGTACCCACTCTCTCTGCATTCTCGGCACACTGCACAGACGACGAAAGATGACTGCCGTAACCTAGGCTCGTGACGCGCGTGAAAGAATTATTCCCCGCCTAACTGCTGCCCTTGAGTCAGCAGCCCTATGCGCTCCACGCCGGCATGATGCGCCAAATCAATCACGTCGGCGACGTAGAGAAAATCCACATCGGGGTCGCCGTGGACGAAAGCCACCTTTTCGGCACGCTTCAAATAAATCTGGCTCAGGCGCAACTCCAAATCGTCCCAGCCCACTTCTTCGTGATTGATTCTCACGGTTGGCGGCGCATCTTTCCAAGTCCACACGACTTGAATTACCACTGTGCCTTCGGGTTCGGGCGCGGATTTTGGGTCCGTGGGTGGCTGCGGAATCTGCACCTTCTCGCCGTACTCGGGATCCATCGCCACCACCAGCATGAACATGATGATGAGAGTCAGCAGCACGTCAATCAGCGGCGTGACGTTAATCTGCGGACCAGACGGACCTCCGCCTGCCATTGAGAACGCCATAAGGTTGCTCCTCTCAGGCACGCGCGTGTCTGCAACATCAGACACCTGCAGGGCCCCTCAGGTTCCGTGTGCTCATGCACCGAAGCGAAATGCTTGCAGACCGCTAAGTTGCGTCTTTTGAAGCATCCCGTGCATCATTGACGGAACGGTCGCGATGTCAACCTGCGGCCCGGCTAGAACCATGACTTGCTCGCTGCGACCAGCCATCCTCTCGTTTCTCGTTGTGGTCCTCGTGGCACCGTTGGCGCGCGCGCAGGATAATTACGAAATCCAGGTTTACGGCGCCGATACCGTTCTGCCGCGTTCGACCATGGTTGAGATCCACTCGAATTTCACCGTGGAGGGCAGCAAGACCGTTCACAACGGCATGCTGCCCACTAATCACGCCGAGCACGAAACCCTGGAAATCACGCAGGGAATCAACGACTGGGCCGAGGTCGGCTTCTATCTCTTTACGAGCATCCAACCGAACGACGGATGGCAGTGGGTGGGCGATCACATTCGCCCGCGCGTGCGTGTGCCCGAGAAGTGGCACTGGCCGGTGGGCGTGAGCCTGTCAAACGAGATCGGCTACCAGCGGGCTGCCTTCTCGCAAGACACGTGGACGTGGGAGATTCGTCCCATCATCGACAAGAAGATTGGGCCCTGGTATCTGAGCTTCAATCCCGCGCTGGACCGGTCATTTCACGGAGCGAGCGTGAACCAGGGAGTCACATTCTCCCCCAATGTAAAAGTCAGTTACGATTTCACAAAGAAAATAGCGGGCGGACTGGAATACTACGCAGCGTACGGGTCACTGACGGGCTTTGATGCGCTGCGAGACCAGCAGCAGCAATTTTTCCCAGCCATCGACATCGATTTCGCACCGGAGTGGGAGTTCAATTTCGGCGTGGGCGTGGGGACGACGCGTTCCACTGACCACCTTATCGTGAAGTGCATCGTCGGGCGGCGATTTTCGTGGCCGCACGGAAACAGTGCCAAGCCGAAGCCCACGCCACCCTGAAGTCGGATGAACCGTGATTCTCGCCTCGTCAGTTTGCAGCCTGTAGAGATTTTCGAACCTCAATCCGTAACGTGGCTGACCCGCGTGCGGTCCAGCCACGCGTCGAAGTCTTCGAGCGCCCGTTCACATTGCAACCGGTGGCGTTCCTTGCGGTCGCGAATCTTCTTTTCCAGCGGAGGCAGCAGATCGAAGGTGATATTTGCCGGCTGAAAATTCTTCGCGTCGGCGTGGGTCACATAGTGGGTAAGAGATCCAAAGGCCGAGGCGCGGGGCGCGGCTTGAATCTCGCCTCCAGCGGCCAGCGCGGCAGCGTGCATGCCAGCCAGGAGTCCGGTGGCAATCGACTCCACGTAGCCCTCGACCCCGCAGATCTGACCGGCGAAAAAAACTGTCGGGTGCGATTTCATCTGCAAGGTCTCACGCAACAACGTCGGCGCATTGATGTACGTATTGCGGTGAATCTGTCCGTAGCGCAGAAAGCGGGCATTCTCCAGGCCGGGAATCAGCCGCAGTACGCGTGCCTGCTCGCCAAACTTCAGGTGATTCTGGAATCCCACCAGGTTGTAGGAATCTGCCCGCAGGTTTTCTTGCCGCAACTGCACCACGGCATAGGGCATTTTGCCGGTGCGGGGATCAATCAGTCCCACCGGCTTCATTGGACCGAAGCGAAGCGTGTCGCGCCCGCGGCGCGCGATTTCCTCGATGGGCAGGCAGCCCTCGAAATAGTTCAGCTTTTCCCAATCGCGCTCTTCTACCGATTGCGCCGTGAGCAGCGCATCGTAAAAGTGGCCGTATTCCTCCGGCGTCATCGGGCAGTTGATGTAGTCCGCCGATCCTTTGTCGTAGCGCGCCGCCATGTAGACTCGCCCCATGTCAATCGAATCGGCTTCCACAATCGGACTGATCGAATCGTAAAAAGACAGATATGGGCTGTGGAGAGCGGGTGCCCCAGCCTGCTCCGGCGTGCTTAATCGCGCAATCTCGGAAGCGAGTCCGTCCGAAGTCAGCGGACCAGTGGCGATGATAGTGATGCCGTCCGCTTCATCGACCGCCGTCACTTCTGCCCGCCGCACCGCAATGCGCGACTCGCGTGAGATAGCTTCCGTTACCCGGGATGCGAACGTGACCCGGTCCACGGCCAGAGCGTGGCCGGCCGGAACGGCGCATTCCCGGGCAATTTCCAACAGCAGCGAACCTGCGCGCCGCATCTCTTCCTTCAGCAGCCACGGAGCCGTGTTCTCGCTATCCGATTTCAGAGAGTTCGAGCACACGAGCTCGGCAAAGTCCGCCGTCTGGTGGGCCGGAGTCGAGCGCAGGGGGCGCATCTCGAACAGCTCCACGTCCAGGCCTCGGCGCGCAGATTGCCACGCCGCTTCAGACCCGGCCAGTCCTGCTCCGATGATTTTGATGATTGCCATGCTGTCGGGTTGGACGCCCTATTTTGACAGCCGATGCATTTTTCGCGCTCGCGAATGCTCGCGCTCCAGCACCCTCAAGGAAAGTTCAATGCAAAACGGGCGTGGCGTCGGTGCCGATGCACACCCAGTTCCCCTGCTTCTGCAGCCAAGTGTCAACAAAGCGCTCACGCCGTGTATAGGGTTTGCCGTTCTCGATCCCTTTCACGCGCATGACTCCGGTAGCAATCGCCACGTTTCCGAACACACGCACGCTGAAAGACTCGGGCGCGACTTGCTGCTGCTGAGCCGTCGGCTGCGGCGTGGACGATTTCACGCTCGCGAGGAATTCCTCTTTGGATTGCACCGAGCCGTCGTCGTTCACCAGCACAATCCCATCGTCGAGAATCGCATCGAGCGCCTTCGTGTCTCCGGACTTGTATGCCTGGTTCCACGACTGCTCGAGGGCGACAATCTTTGACTTCGTGGCGTCGGTGTCGGTTTGCGCCGATGCGCACACTGTGGTGGTAAACGCGAGGATGATTGCAAGAAACGTCTGCTTCACGAACCCTCCCTCGATCTCGTCGAATGAACCTATGCGCCGGCGCGGTTGTATGGTCAGAGTCAACCGGCTGGCCACGCCCCGGTTTGTCGCCGTCGCGCGCGGTTCAATGGATTCTTGTTGAAGACTCCTAGTCACGCACTCTAAGAGCAAGGCGGGCGAACTGACAAGTACCTCTTCCTGTCCGATCGGGTAGCGCGGCGCTTTCACTTCTCTGCCAGGGGCGCGGCTGCTGCCGCAACCAGCACCCATCCACGAATCTTGTACACCCAGGTATCGACAAACCGCCAGCGCCTCAGCCGCACCTTCCCCTCATTCACATCCCGCTCCCGGTAAGTTCCCACCACGATGGCGGTATTTCCGAACGTACGTACAGTCATGGGCTCCAGAGCGATCTGGCTGAGTTGCGGGCCTGCATCTTTTATTCTTGCGAGGTATTCTCCCTTCGTCACCAGCCTGCCGTATTCGACGTAGATCAGGGAGCTATCAAAAATCACATCTAAGGCGCGGTTATCGTTTCGTGACTGATCCTCAACCCAGGAGCGCTCGAGCGCCCGAATGGCCGTTGCGGTACCGCCTTCATTCGTTTCCTGGGCGCAAACGTATGGAGAAGACGCGCACACCACAATCAACAAGCAGCCCGTCGCTCCCATAAGGCGTGCCTTCCATCCGAGAAAAGCGTTCGGAAGGCAGAACCCTCGGCGCGGCCTCAGTCGCGGCTGAGAGTGACTACGCTTGAAATTGAGAGCCATTGCCCATTCCTGTAAAGCCATGTGTCCACAAAACGCTCCCGCCGCGCAAACGGTTTCCCACGCTCTACCCCCACTGTCCGGAAAATTCCGGTGATGATGGCGGTATCGCCATGCAGACGCACCGCCATCGATTCGGTCAATAGCTCCAGGGTGTCGGAAACCTTAACGTCTGCCAGAACCTCGGACTTGGTCAACAGTTTGCCGTCCGAACTGACGCAAACGAACGCGTCGTCCAGAATCCTGGCCAGCGCCTTTGGGTCCCTGGCCATGTAGGCTTGGGCCCATACATGCTCCATCGCAGCAATTTTCGACTTCGCGTCGGAGTCAGAGTTTTCCTGCGCGTGAACTGCCGATGCTCCGGCCGCGGCCAACAGCGCAAACAACCGCAGCGCTTTCATTGCAGGATGCCTCATGCGAACACTCACCGCGGGATGAGCGTTGACTGGCTGGCTACGCATAACCAATTCCCACCCTTCAGCACCCAGGTGTCGGTAAATCGCTCGCGGTGAGCATAAGGCTTGCCGTCCTTCGCACCAGATTCGCGATACACTCCGCTCACCACCGCGATCGGACCGTAGAGGTGCACCGTCATGGATTCGCACTGGATCTGTTCCGCATGAACCGATCGAGATGTGACTCTGGCCAGGTACTCGGCCCGATTCATCAGTGTGCCGTCAATTTCGACGTAGACCATTTCAGGCGCAATCAACATCTCCAGCGCTTTGGAATCTCTTGCTTGCACGGCTTGGTTCCAGGCCAGCTCGAGCGTCAGAATGCGCGACTCGTCCGCCTGGCCCGGGCCCGTCCCTTGCGTATAGGCTCGGGGCGCAGTCAACAACAGCAGGACCACAGAAAGCAGTGTCCTCATCTCAGCTCCCTCCGACCGTGTATCCAAGCCATCAGGCTCTTGGAACAGCGTTTCCTCATTCCGGCAGACCCGATTCCTGTCGCTTATTGGGCTCTGCGGTTTTCATATACACTCTATCGGCAATTCCCGGCGCGGCTTCATGTCCCTGGGCCTTTCGCCCTGCGCTTCATCTATGATGGAATCAGCTGGAATTTTGAAGCCCGGAGGATCGCATGGCGCGAATTAGCCTAATTGCCCAAGAAACAGCCTCTGCCGAAGTGGCGGAGATTTACGACAAGATGCTGCGCGGCAAGCCGGGGAACGCCCAGAAAGCGCTCGCCCATCGCCCGGAGATGCTTAAGAATTTTCTAAGCTTCTACGCCAGCGTGGGCCGCTCCCTCGATCGCAAGCTCTATGAATTGATTTACCTTCGAACCTCGTTCATCAACGGATGCCACTACTGCGTCCAGCATCACGTGGCGTCGTCGAAGCGGGTGGGGCTGACCGCGGAAGACTGGTCCGCACTCAAAGCGGGGAATTATTCACGCTACAGCGAAAAAGAACGTGCTGCCCTCATATACGTTGAGAAACTGACGCGCACTCCGCACGACATCGGCGACGGCGACTTTGCACCTCTGAAAACCCAGTTCTCTGAGCCAGAAATCGTCGACATCCATCTGCTGACCGGCCTCGCCAACCTCACCAACCGCTTCACCGACCCGCTGGGGCTGGAAGTGGAGTTTCCGGAAGAAAAAATCTGACTTCGCCGCCACGGATTTCGCGCGGATTTCCACAGTTTAAACGAGACTCCGTTCTATTTGTGTTGATCCGTGACATCCGCGGCTAAAGAATTTCCCGCGCATCCCCTACGCGCCTGGTCACGCGCTCCCGATCCAGATATTCGAGCAGCGGGATGGCATACTTACGGCTGACACCCGTCAGTTCCTTGAACCTGGCCACATCCATCTTCGGCGATCTGGCTTTCTGCCCCGCAACCAAGCGGCGCAATTCTTCCAGCGCACTGCGGTGAAATACCAATTCTTCGGAAATCTTAACCAGCGACTTGTCTCGCAGCAGCAGCGTGACGATCTTCTGGGCGCGAGCCTTGTCGACTTTGAGCCCGGCGATCACTTCCTGGAGTGCGGGAACCTTCAAGCCAGCCCCCGCGAAGGCCGCTTCGATCTGCTTCTTTGATTCGGCCTCCTCGTCCTTCATGACTACACCGTGCCCGCGCAGCCGCACGAGATCGCCAGTGGCTTCGATTTTCTTCTCCCGTGACAACGAATCGAGAGCCGCAGCAAGAACCTCTGGGGACGCTTTCACCTGCTCGCGCAGCGCCTCCCGGGCAATCCCGCCCACCAGCGGATTCTTTTCGTGAAAATCCTCGGTCGAACTCAGGATAAGTTGTTGGAGCTGGACAATTGCGGATGTGTCCACAAACAGGTCGCCGATGCGCAGCGCCTGCGACGCTGTCACCGCTTTGGCGAGTCGCGTTTCGATGGAACTCCGGGTCCATCCAGTTTCGGCGACGAGTTGGGATATCGGGATTCCGCTCTGACCGCGGCGCGCGATGCGGCTCCTCAACATTCGTTCCGGATCGCCCGCAGACAGAATCTCAAGGAAGCTATCGTGTCCTGGCATCCGCGGGATCGGAGCGGGGTCGAGCACAACGCCGCCGCCGATCGTCACCACCGGCGAAAACTGGCGGATGATGAAGCGGTCTCCGGGCAACAAGAGCGCCGGCTCGGGAAGCTTCAGTCGCGCCCAGGCCTGTGAGCCGGGAGCGAGTTGCTTGACTGCATGGAGCGCGATCTCGGCAACAGTTTCCATGGTGTTGGAATGGAAGTGCACCCGCGTCCGGGATTTCAGCGGACGGGCGGCGGAGGGTAACAAACTCAGCCGCACATCCAGCCTGCGCGTCGCCGCGAAGGTCGAGGCCGGCGCCAGGGTCATGCCGCGAGACAAATCTTCTGCACTCACGGCCGCCAGGTTCAGGGCGGTGCGCTGTCCGGCAACCGCTGCGTCGGCCGACTGCCCATGCACCTGCGCTCCGCGCACGCGAACTCTCAGGCCAGTGGGAAAAACCTCCAGCTCTTCTTCGCGATGAATTGTTCCCGTCACCAGCGTTCCGGTCACCACCGTGCCAAATCCTTTCATGGTGAACACGCGATCGATGGGCAACCGAGCCAACGCGCGGGAGTCGCGCGGTTGCGCTTCCGCCGCCGCAGCGGCCAAGGCGTGTCTCAGATCATCCAGCCCAGCGCCCGTCAGCGAACTCACGGCGATGATCGACTTTCGGTTGTCTAAGCTTGGGTCTAGGAATGTCCCGCGCAGAAATTCTTCCACTTCCAATCGCACGACGTCGAGCGTTTCGGCGTCCACCGCGTCCGCCTTGGTGAGCACGGTGATACCGCGTTGCACGCCGAGCAATTGCAGAATGTCGAAGTGCTCGCGGGTTTGCGGTTTGATCGACTCGTCGGCCGCGATGACGAGCAGCACCAGATCGATGCCGCCCACCCCGGCCAGCATGTTGCGCACAAAACGCTCGTGGCCGGGGACGTCCACGAATCCGACGTGCAGGGGCTCGCCGTTCGCAGCCGCCAGGTCGAGATGCGCAAAGCCCAGGTCAATGGTGATGCCGCGGCGCTTCTCTTCCGCCAACCGGTCGGCATCAATCCCGGTCAGCGCCTTTACCAACGCCGTCTTTCCGTGGTCGATGTGGCCTGCCGTTCCTACGACGATCGATTTCATGGATTCCAGAATCGTAGCAGGAGAGCTCAGCAGATGGCCGTAGCTGAATTTTCGGTAATGGCTCCGTTGGAATTTTTCTCCTTGTGTCATCCCGAAGCGCGGCGCAGTTCAGCCGCGGGAGGGATCTCCCAAAGCACGATGTTTAGGGGAGATCCCTCTCTCCGCCTGAAAAGCGGCTCCGCTCGGGATGACGCAACGTTTGAAAGTTCAAGCTGACCACTACGGATTTTTTTACGGGCTATCCTCCTGCGCTCCGAAATGCGACAATAGAAGCTCCTCCCATGGCCACCTCTTTGACTTCTGCCATTTCTCCGGAGACTCTTCGGCAGCACGGCCTCACGCCGGAGGAATATGACAAGATCAAGCAACTTCTTGGCGGCCGCGAACCCACGATCACCGAACTCGGCATCTTCAGCGTGATGTGGAGCGAGCACTGCTCGTACAAATCTTCGCGCGTACATCTGAAACGTCTGCCCACACGCAGCAAGCTCGTGTTGCAGGGCCCGGGCGAAAACGCCGGCATCATCGATATTGGCGACGGCTGGGCCTGTGCCTTCAAAATCGACTCCCATAATCATCCGTCGTTCATCGAACCATTTCAAGGCGCGACCACAGGCGTGGGCGGCATTCTGCGGGACATTTTCACCATGGGCGCCAGGCCGGTTGCGGTGATGGACTCGCTGCGCTTCGGGCCGATTACGGCGTCGCCAGGTGTTTCTGAGAAAGAGCTCCACAAAAATCATTCCGTCCTCGACGGTGTAGTCAGTGGCGTCGCTTCGTACGGTAATTGTTTCGGCGTGCCGAATCTCGGCGGCGAAACGAAGTTCGAGCCTTGCTATTCGGGCAATCCGCTGGTGAACGCGTTTGCGCTTGGTCTGGTGCGAAAGAATGAAATCTTCTACGCCAAGGCCGCGGGCGAAGGTAATCCGGTAATCTACGTGGGCGCCAAGACCGGACGCGACGGCATTCACGGTGCCACCATGGCCAGCGAGGAGTTCAGCGAAGCGTCGGAAGCGAAACGGCCCAATGTTCAGGTCGGCGATCCGTTCCTCGAGAAACTTCTGCTTGAAGCTTGCCTCGAAGCGATGCAGACAGGCGCCATTATTGGCATTCAAGATATGGGCGCGGCCGGACTGACTTGTTCGACCTGCGAGATGGGCGGCCGCGGCGGTGTGGGTATTGAAATCGAACTCGACCGCGTGCCGCAGCGTGAAACCGGCATGACTCCCTACGAGATCATGCTCAGCGAATCGCAGGAGCGCATGCTGCTGGTGGCGCAAAAAGGCCGCGAGGACGAGGTTTCCGCGTTTTCGAAAAATGGGGACTCGACGCAGTAGAGGTCGGCAAGGTCACCACCGGCAACACGCTGCGCGTGCTGGAGCACGGCAAGGTTGTGGCCGAGATTCCGAATCCGCGCTGACCGACGATGCCCCGGTCTACAAACGTCCGCTGGCGCGCTGGGAACCGCCCGTGCCGCGCGAGATGCCGGAGAGCGTCAAACTGGGCGAAACCCGCGATTTCACCGACGCATCTGAAGCAGTTGCTGGCCAGC